>DATBBA010000062.1:0-97167 GCA_036271235.1 Gaiellaceae bacterium | reverse complement strand
ACACCCAGACATGGAGCGCGATGCCCGCGCAGCCGCTGAGCAAGACCAGCACCCGCCAGCGGGCAAAGGCAACGCCGCGGACACCGGCGTGCTGGGCTCTCTCGGCGATGCCTACCACGCTCGGCCATGGTAACGGCGCCCCTCCCGGGCCCCGCTTCGGGTGGGGCTCGACTACTTGCAGAGGTCGCGCCGCCGGGCTTCTCAGGAAATCAGCTCCTGTTGGGCAGCTCGTCACTCGATGACGTACGGTCTGCCGCGCTCTCGTCCTCGAGAGCTGCCACGTCGAGTCGTTGCCGCCCGGTCCGCCCTGCTTGCCACGAGCCGTCCGAAGGGAAAGGTCGCGGGTTGCAGGGACACTGGGAGCGGGAGCGACGGGACTCGAACCCGCGACCTCCGGCGTGACAGGCCGGCGTTCTAACCAGCTGAACTACGCCCCCAGGCGGAGCGCAGTGTAGCCGCCGGGCGCTGTTCAGGGAGCCGTCAGTCGATGAGACCCGTACCATCGTGATGGATGAGGGAAGGATGGCAGGCGGTCCGCCGGCGATTGGTGCCGGATAGCCGCGGGGCGCTTGCTGGCGCCGCGCTGCTCGGTGTGGTGCTGCTGCTCGCGCTCTCTGCGTGTGGGAGCAGTGCCAAGCACGCTGCGTCGACGAGCGTCACCACCTCGACCTCGAGTACGCCCGACACGGGGTGCGACACCTTCGGGCCGACGTGGGTGCACACCTACAACGTGAAGGCGATCAAGCAGGGCAACCCGATCCGGATGCTCTCGGCCTGCTGCCAGGTTTCCGGGCAGATCGGAGTGCACCACTGCTTCATCAAGCTGACGCTCGCGGGCACGAAGGATCTCGGCTGCGAGACCGTCGACATCGGCACGGATGGGCTTCCCGCAGGTGAGGGGAAGCACGAGAAGTGCGACGTCGATACGTAGCGCAGGGCAGAGCCGCCTGACGCAGAACTACAGGCGGTGACCGAGCTCGACTGGATTCTCGTCGTCGTCGTGGCGTTCTCCGCCTTCGGCGGCTACAAGCGAGGATTGATCCGGACGGCGTTCGCGCTCGTCGGGCTCGTGGTCGGGGCCGTTCTCGGCGCACGGATCGCGCCGCATTTCCTGCCGGCCGGTGAGCACTCCCGCTACACGGCGCTCGTCGGACTCGTCGGAGCGACGATCGGGGTGGCGGTCACGCAGGTCGCCGCGGGACTCCTCGCCGGGGTGATCCGAAACGGCCTTCGGCTCCTGCCGCCCCTGCGGACGCTCGATTCCCTCGCGGGGCTCGCGATCGGTGCGGTGTGGGGGCTTTCGCTCTGCTGGGTCGTCGGCGCGGTCGCGCTGCAGGTGCCGGGCCAGCCGAAGGTCAGGCGCGCCGTACGGCATTCGGAAGTCCTCCAGAGGCTCGACGGCGTCGCCTCGCCTCACGACATTCTCCGCGTCCAGAAGCAGCTCGTACGCTTCGAGTCGCAGGTTCAGGCGAGGCTAGGAGATGGCTGATGCAACGAGATCGCCCGTTCGGGGCGCGAGCTGACGAGTCTGGAGGTGAAGCGCAGGCCTCACGGAAGCCGGACTTATCGGATTCCGCGAGGCCGGAGCGGCCCCAGGCCGCTCAGATTGCGCATCCGGACACGCGAGATCGTTGCATCAGCCATCTATCAGTAGGTCGAGCACCGAGGTCGGCTTGCGGAACGGCGCCACGACGTAGACGCCGCCGCAGCGTTCGCGGGCCTCGTCGAGCAGCCTCTTTGCGTGTGCCATCCCGACGGCGGCGGCGCCGGCGCCGGCGCGGTCGAGCTCCGCCTGGAGCTCGTCGGGGACGATGATCCCGGGCACTTCGTTGTGGAGACGCAGGGCGAGGCGGTAGCTCGTGAGCGGGAAGATCCCGGCGATCACCGGGATCGGCCAGCCTCCGAGGAGCTCACCGAAGCGGTCGACCACGTCGAGATCGAAGACGATCTGCGTCATCGCGAACTTCGCCCCGGCTTCGAGCTTCGCGCGGAAACGCTCCGCCTCGAGCTCGAGATCGTCTGCCGTGGGGTTCACGGCGACGCCCGGAAAGAACGCGGTCGGGGCGTCGATCGGGCGGCCGTTGAAGTCCTCGCCGTGGTTCAGCCGCGACATCAGGCGTGTCAGGCCGATCGAGTCGATCTCGTACACGCCCTGCGAGCCGGGGTAGTCCCCGACCTCCGGCGGGTCGCCGGTGACCGCGAGCACGTTGCGCACTCCCTCGGAGTGCGCGCCGAGAAGCTGCGACTCGATCCCGAGCACCGTCGAGTCGCGGGTCGTGAGGTGGGCGATCGTCTCGAGCCCGGTGGCGCGCTCGATCGCACCCGAGACGATGAGCGCGTTGATCCCGGCGCGCGCGGTCGCGTTGTCGTTCACGTCCACGAACTTCACGAGCCCCGAGGCCTCGAGCTCCTGCGCCACCTCGATCAGCCCGCGTGAGGAGCCCCCGAGGGGAGGGTCGAGCTGGACGGAGACGACGAACTCGCCCTCACGGAGCGCCGTCGCGAGGCGCGTCTCGCGCTGCTCCTCGCCGAGTGCCACCGCGATCTCGCGGGCGTCGGCGTGCAGGAGCGCTCGTACGGGCCTGTCCGAGTCGATCGCCGCCTTGATCGCTGCGATCTCGGTCGGCGTCGTACCGCAGCACCCGCCGATCACCCGGGCGCCGAGGTCGCGCGCGTGGGCGGCGAACTCGGCGAAGTACTCCGGAGTGGCATGCGGGTAGATGACCTTTCCGGCGAGAAGGCTCGCAAGCCCGATGTTCGGGAGCGCCCCGAGCGCCCGGCCGGGCGCCTGCATCTCCTCGAGAGCGGTGAGTGCGGCCAGCAGCCCGGCACCGTGGTTCGCACCCATCACCGCCACGTCGAGCGCGGCCAGGCGGTCGGCGGCCTCGCGGGCGCCGACTCCCGCGAGGGTCTCCGCGTCCTCGTCGAAGGTCAGGAGCGCGACGACCGGGAGCGACGAGACGCTGCGCACGGCGGCAATTGCATCCACGAGCTCCTCGAGATCGAAGAACGTCTCGAGCATGAAGAGATCGGCGCCTCGGTCCTCGAGCACGGCTGCCTGCTCGGCGAAGAGCTCGAGCCGCTTCTCGGAGCTCGCCGCCTCGCCGAGAGGGCCGATCGCGCCGCCGATGAAGACGTCCCGGCCGGTGAGCTCCCGCGCCTCCCGCGCCAGCTTCACGGCGGTCGAGTTGATCCGCTCGAGCTCGTCGTCGAGGTAGTGGGACGCGAGCTTCCGGCGGTTCGCGCCGAACGTGTTCGTCTCGATCAGCTCCGCGCCGGCATTGATGAAGCTGACATGCAGCGACACGACGGCCTCCGGCGCCCGCAGATTCGCCTCCTCCGGCGAGCGAAGACGCGGCACCGCCGCGGTGAGGAGTGAGCCCATTCCGCCGTCGGCCACGATCGGCGGACCGTCGTTCAGGCGTGTCTCGAAGCGGCCTGCCATGCCTGGAACCTAGACAAACAGATGGCTGAGCCAGTCAAGTGAAGCGGTGAACCACCTTAACGGGGATGGATCAACCAACCCCCGACCAACGACTATTGGCGAGTCGAGAAGGCCTGATGTGGCGAGGCCGGTTCGACGAGGCTTCAGGACTGGACATAGAGCTTCAAAGAACAGAACGGGACTCCCTGGCTAGGAACTGACGGCAATCATTCCTGCGGCGGGGCAAGAGACGGCGACTCGGAGAGTCGCCGTTGGTCCTTAAGAAACCGAGCGCGGAACGAGTCCCGCGCTCGCCACCCGGACTTGCTCTTCGAGCCAGCTCGCAACTGGCCGGTTGCGGCGGCGATTCGTCACACTTTCGTTGCGGTGTCTGACCCCGCCTTTTGCCTGCACCGTGCGGACTTGCGCCCGGTTCGCGGCAGAACCTGACCCCGGCTTTCGGTCCGGTGAGGCGTCCTCACTCGGCAGCCACCGCGACCGGCTCCAGTTGCTCGCTCGCAGCCGGCTCGCGGCGGCCGAGGAGGGTGACGGCGGCGAGCGCGCCGAGGCCGGCCAGGACCCCGCTTGCCAGGAACGCCGCCTGGAATCCGTGCGTGAGTGCATCGAGGCGATCCGCATGGGCGTTCGCGGTGAGGAAGTCCGTCGTCCGGGTCACCGAGACGGTCGAGACGATCGCGACGCCGAGTGCCGCACCGATCTGGAAGGACGTGTTCGAGAGACCCGAGGCGAGGCCGGCCTCGTGGTCGGCGACTCCGTGAAGCGCGGCGATCGAGGCAGTGACGAAGGCAAAGCCGACGCCCGGGCCGAAGACGAGCAGGCCGAAGAAGATGTCGCCGAAGTAGGTGCCGTTCACGGAGACCTGCGTGAGGAGCAGCGCCCCGCCGGCCATCAGGAGCATTCCGACGGTGGCCACGGGCCGGAAGCCCACCTTCAGCACGATCGCCTGCCCTGAGATCGAGCCCACGGCGGCGCCGATCGGGAAGACGATCGAGGTCAGGCCGAACCGGAGCGCCGAGTACCCGAGCACCTGCTGGGTGTACAGCGTCAGGATGAATGGCATCCCGTAGACGACCGCGCCGAAGAAGAGCATCACGCTGTTCGCGCCGACGAGCGTCTGCGAGCGCAGGAAGCCGAGCGGCACGAGCGGCGCCCGCTGTCGCGACTCGATCAGGAAGAACGCCACGAGAAGCACGGCGGAGCCTGCGAGCATTGCGATCGTCTGAGCGCTGCCCCAGCCCTTCGCCGGCGCCTCGACCACCGCATACACGAGCAGTCCGAGCGCCCCGGTGATCGTCAGCGCACCGGCCGGGTCGTAGCTGCGGGTCACGACGTTCGACTTGCTCTCGCGGAGGAGGATCGGGGAGAGCGCCAGCGCGATCACGCCGACCGGGATGTTGATGAAGAAGATCCACTGCCAGCCCGGGCCGTCGACGAGAGGGCCGCCGATCAGCCACGCCGCGGTCGCCCCGACTCCGCCGAGCGAGCCCCAGATCCCGAGTGCCTTGTTTCGTTCCGGCCCGTCCTCGAACGTGGTCATGATGATCGAGAGCGCCGTCGGGGTCATGATCGCCGCGCCGACACCCTGCAGCGCGCGTGCTCCGATCAGCGCCCCGGGCGACCAGCTGAGCCCGCACAGGAGCGACGCGCCCGTGAACACCACGAGCCCGACCATGAACACGCGGCGCCGCCCGAGCAGGTCTGCAGCGCGGCCGCCGAGGAGCAGGAGCCCCGCAAACGTCAGCGCGTATGCGCTCACCACCCACTGGAGGCTCTCGGACGAGAAGCCGAGATCGTCCTGGATCGAGGGCAGCGCCACGGTCACGATCGCGGCATCGAGGATGACCGTGAAGAAGGCGCCGCAGAGCAGTGCGAGCGCAAGCCAGCGGCGTGGGTCGGGGACGGTCTCCTGCATCTTCAGCTCCTTCGTCTCTTAGTTCGGATGAGCAACGCAGAAGAGTATAAGCATCTTTACTTGCTTTGTGCAAGTAGAGTATGATTGGTGAATGACCTCACGCAGCTACGGCCAGTACTGCGGGCTCGCCTACGCGCTCGATCTCGTCGGCGAGCGCTGGGCGCTGCTGATCATCCGCGACCTGATCATGGGCCCGAAGCGATTCAGCGACCTGAACCGTGGGCTCCCCGGAATCCCGAGCAACGTGCTCACGGCGCGCCTCAAGGAGCTCGAGCAGAACGGGATCGTCGGACGCCGCGTGCTTCCCCGTCCGGACGGGTCGGTCGTCTACGAGCTGACCGAGTACGGGCAGGAGCTCGAGGAGATCGTCCTCAGGCTAGGGCTCTGGGGGGCGCGTTCTCTCGGCGATCCGCGCGACGGCGAGCTGCCGACGGCGGGCGCTCTGCTCGTCGCCCTTCGCGCGAGCTTCCAGCCCGAGGCGGCCGGGAAGTCCGTCAGCTTCGAGGTCCACATCGGCGAGGCCGTCGTTCATGCCCGGGTGGCCGGCGGTGCGCTCGAGACCGGGGAGGGGCCGCTCGAGGGAGCCGACCTCGTGCTCGCCGGCGACGCAACTCTTCGCCGGTACATGAGCGCCGAGGTCACGGCGGACGAGGCGCTGAAGAGCGGCCGAGTCGCAATCACCGGCGACCGAAGGCTGCTCGACCGGTTCGGCGAGCTCTTCCGCCTTCCGCCGTCAGTCGTGGCGGCTAGCTGAGCCTCGTCCGACCCTCGGCCTCCGCCAGGGTCTTCTTGAAATCGGCGACGGGAAGCACGGCCGAGGCCGATCCGGTCGAGCCGACATAGACGACGCGACCGTCGGCGACGACGCGCGACTGTTTCCGGAAGGCTTTCTCGGCAGCGGTGAATCTCCGTACGACAAGGGCCGCCTGCGCGGGCGTGTCGAAGACGAAGACGTCGAAGTCGAAGCTCTCCGGGGTTGCGAAGTCCACCTGGATCTTGAAGCTCCGCACCGGGTGGGGTGTCGAGCGTGGTGGATAGTTCTCGGGCACGACGGAGTAGCCCGCCTTCTGCAGCCTCGCCTTGATGGCTGCCGCCACGCCGGCCGTCGCCGGTCGGCTCGAGACCGTGGACGAAACGTCCCCGTCGCCCGCTCCGCACGCTGCCGCCGCGATCGCGGTCGCCGCGCCGAGCATCAGCATCCGCCCCCTCAGCACGAACCGATCATAAGCCGCGCACCGTCAGTCGTGGACGACTCGACCTTCCATCCCCCCGGCGACCGTGATTACCTGTCCGGTCACGTGACCCGAGAGAAGCGGTGAGCTCAGCGCGACGACCTGAGCGGCGACGTCGTCGGCCGTCGCGACCTTCGCAAGCGCCATCGTGCGGGTGATCCTCGCGACCTTCGCCTCGTCGAGGACGCGCGCGGTCATCGGCGACACCGTCCAGCCCGGCGCAACCGCGTTGACGCGCGTCCGCGGATTGAAGCGGACGACCTCGTTCTTCAGCGAGAGGAGCAGGCCGCCGAGAATCGCCGACTTCGCGGCGGCGTAGTCGGCGTGGCCTGCCTCGCCGAAGAGCCCGGCGGTCGAGCCGACGAGAACGAGCGTGCCCTCACGCTCGCCGAGATTCTGCAGGAAGCCGCGGGCCGTGAGGAACGTCGCCGTCAGGTTCGCGTCCAGCGTCGAGCGCCAACGCTCGAGCGTGAGCTCCGAGACTGGAACCTCGGCTTCGGGCCACACACCGGCGACCGCCGCGCATGCGTCGAGCTCGCCCGCCTCGGCGAAGAGGCGCTCGACGTCCGGCTCGCTCGTGAGGTCGGCCTGCACGACCGCCGCGCCGCCGGCGGCCTCGGCGCCGGCCCGGTTTCGGTGGTAGTGCACGACGACGTGCGCCCCCTCGGCCGCGAACCTGCGGACGCAGGCGGTACCTATTCCGCCTGACCCGCCTGTGACGAGAACGCGTGTCCCTTCAAGCCCTGTGTGCATCTCTGTAAAGAAGTTTCCCAATTTGCGGAAAGGTGGTGTAAAGTCCGGCGCGCGTCGGGAGTCGGAGGGGATGACGGCTCGTCAGAGTCATCGCTAAGTCAAGCCGGAGGTTGGGGTCAATGCTCACGGTCGATATTGCACTTCCCGAAGTCGAGGAGCTGCAGAAGCTCGTCGAGACCGGGAAGGAGAAGGGCTTTCTCACGTACGACGAGATCATCTCCGGGATCGAGGAGATCGAGCTCACGAAGGAGCAGTTCGAGGACTTTACGACCTATCTGATCGACCACGGGGTCGAGCTCGTCGAGGGGGAGCAGAACAAGGCGCTCCCGCATGAAGAGCCGCTGGCCGCCGAGGAGAAGAACTCGCCGAAGCTCGATCTCACAGTCGAGCCGTCGCTCGACTCGTTGAGGCTGTACCTGCGGGAGATCGGCCGGGTACCGCTGTTGACGGCGGACCAGGAGGTCTACCTGGCGAAGAAGATCGAGCGGGGCGACATGACCGCGAAGGCACAGATGATCGAGGCGAACCTGCGGCTCGTCGTCTCCATTGCCAAGGGCTACCTCGGTCGCGGGCTTTCGTTCCTCGACCTGATCCAGGAGGGGTCGCTCGGACTCATCCGTGCGGTCGAGAAGTTCGACTATCGCAAGGGGTTCAAGTTCTCGACCTATGCGACGTGGTGGATCCGCCAGGCAGTCACGCGGGCGATCGCGGACAAGGCAAGGACGATCCGGATACCCGTGCACATGGTCGAGAAGTTGAACAAGGTCGTCCACATCGAGCGCCAGCTCGTACAGCGCCTCGGACGCGAGCCGCTGCCGGAGGAGATCGCCGAGGAGCTCGAGATATCGACGGACGAGGTGCGGGAGATCCTGCGGATGGCGCAGCACCCGATCTCGCTCGAGAAGCCGATCGGCGAGGAGGAGGACTCCGAGCTCGGTGACTTCGTCGAGGACGATCAGGCCGAGTCGCCGTTCGATTCGGCGTCGCTCACCCTCCGGCGGTCGGACATCGAGAACGCCCTCTCGTCGCTCCCGGACCGCGAACGCCGCGTGATCGAGCTCCGCTACGGGCTCGACGGCTCACAGCCCTGCACGCTGGAGGAGGTCGGCAGGGCCTTCGGCGTCACGCGCGAGCGCATTCGCCAGATCGAGAACAACACGCTGAAGAAGCTCGAGTCCCTGCCTGAAGCGCAGGGCCTCAAGGACTGCGTCCAGTAACAGCGGCACGGGCCGGGGCTGGAGCGCGGGTGCCGCGCCTGGCTCCGGCCCCCTCATTCGGTCGCTGCGGCGGGCTCTGAGGCACGGGCGGTTGACCGCGCGCGGCCCGGGACGAGCAGAGAGGCGACGACCGCGACGGCGAGCACCGCGGCACAAAGCAGGAACGTGAGCGTGTACCCGTGCTTGTTCGGGTAGCCGCTTGCGAGGACGTTCGCAGCGAGGATGCTCGCGGCGACCTCGGCGCCGATCGCGCCGCCGATCGTGCGGACGAGGGTATTCATCCCCGAGGCGATCCCGGTCTGGTCGGGGCGCACGGCCTCGACGATCAGGTTCGCGAGCGCGGCGAAGGCGAACCCGATCCCGACGCCGAGCAGGCCGGCCGCGAAGTAGATGCTTGCCGGTGAGCCGCCGGCGGCGAGGATCACGAACGAGACGACGGTCACGCACGTCCCCAGGACAAGCGGTACCTTCGAGCCGACGGCTCCCGAGATCCGGCCGCCGACCGGGCTGAAGATCAGGAGCGCGACCGTGGTCGGGATCAGGAACAGCCCGGCCTCTGTGACGGTCGAGCCGAAGCCGTAGCCGGTCGATTTCGGTGCCTGCACGTACTGCGGGATCAGGATGAACGCGCTGTACATCCCGAAGCCGATCAGGAAGCCCGAGAGGTTCGTCGTCCAGACACCTCGCAGCCGCATCATGTTCATGTCGACGAGTGGGTGCCTGGAGCGAAGCTCCGCGTAGACCCACACCACCGCGATCACCGCGGCGAGTGCGAGCAGGCCAAGGGTCTTCGGGGAGCCCCAGCCCCACGTCGGTGCCTCGCTCACGGCAACGAGCAGCGCGACCAGCCACCCGGAGAGCAGGATCGCTCCGATCCAGTGGACGTCGCCGGGTGCCCGGATGCTCGATTCCGGGATCAGGAAGAGCGTCGCGACCATCGAGATCAGCGTCACGACGAGCGGGATCCAGAACAGCCAGTGGTAGTTGAGGTTCTCGAGGATCGGGCCGGCGAGCACGATCCCGAGGCCGCCTCCGATTCCGAGGATTCCCGAGATGAGCGCGATCGCTCCCGCCACGCGCTCGCGTGGGAACTCGTCCCGAACGATTCCGAACGCGAGGGGGAAGATGGCGCCGCCGAGCCCCTGGATCGTGCGGGCCACGATCATCAGCGCGAGCGTGTTGACGAGGGCGGCGAGCAGGCTCCCGAGCGCGAGCCCCGCGAGCACGATCACGAGCACGCGCTTCTTCCCGTAGAGGTCGCCGAGCCGGCCCGCGATCGGCGTCGCGACCGATGCTGCGAGCAGGTAGGCGGTGAAGACCCACGCGACCCCGGAGGTCGAGGTGTGCAGGTCGTGCTGGAGCACAGGCAGCGCCGGCACGACGAGCGACTGCAGCAGCGCGTACGCGGCGCCCGCGAGCGCGAGCACTGCGAGAACGATCCCGGGTCTCGAAGTCTCGACGTGCTCTTCGGTCACACGCCGAAAGCTACCCGTGCCTCTAGCTCTTCTGCGAGCTCGCTTCGGAGCCCGGCGGATCGTGAGTCGGCTGCTAGCCGGCGGGTTGGTCGCCGAGCTCGACCGACTCGATCCGGACCTCGTCGAGCGGCCGGTCGTTGGAGTCGGTGGCGGTGCTGCCGAGCTCGTCCACGAGCTCCATGCCCGAGGTGACCTGGCCGAAGACGGTGTGGAGGCCGTCGAGCCACGGGCACGAGTCCGCGGTGACGATGAAGAACTGGGAGCCGTTCGTGTTCGGTCCGGAGTTGGCCATCGCGAGCGCGCCCTTCACGACGCGGTGCTCGTTCGGCTCGTCCTCGAACTTGTAGCCGGGGCCGCCCATGCCGGTGCCGGTCGGGTCGCCGCCCTGGATCATGAAGTTCGGGATGATCCGGTGGAAGATGACGCCGTCGTAGAAGCCGTCGCCGGCGAGCTTCACGAAGTTCGCGACGGTCTTCGGAGCGTCCTCGTCGAAGAGCTCGACGCCGATCGGCCCGCGGTTCGTCGTGATCGTTGCCTCGCTCACGCCCGGGATCCTACCGACGGCCGCTCATCCGATGCAGTAGTAGGCCGAACGGCCTATCCGGATTTCAATCCCTCTAAAGGGTGGAGCTGTTCGGGCCGATGTACCTCCTGGATGGCCGAGGCCCTGCCACGCCCTGCCCTCACCTGGTCGAGCGCGCCGGTGATGCGCCTCTGGCGGATAGTCGCCTGCGCCGGATTCGCGTTCCTCGTGGCGCATCTCGCCTTTGGTCTCGGCGGTCCCGGCCTGGACGCGTTCACCGAGCGCTGGGTCTACGACGGGCTCGAGCTGCTCGCGGCGGCCGGCTGCCTGCTGCGGGCCGCGACGACCCGAGACGAGCGCGCCGCCTGGCTCGTGCTCGGGCTCGGGATCCTCTCGTTCACCCTCGGAGATATCTGCTTCGACTTCGTCTACGGCGGGAACCCGCCCGGAGTCTCGATCTGCGACGTCTTCTACCTCGCCTTCTACCCGGCCTGCTACGCGGCGCTCGCCCTGCTCGTGCGCTCCCGCGTCTCCTCGTTCGACCGGAGCGTCTGGCTGGACGGCGTGATCGCGGCACTTGCGGTCTCTGCTCTCAGCGCCTCCGTCGTGCTGCAGGTCGTGCTCAACCACACGCACGGGAAGCGGCTGACGATGTTCGTGAACCTCGCCTATCCGGTCGCCGATCTGGTCCTTCTCGCCATCGTGATCCTCGTGTTCGCTCTGACCGGCCGCCGTCCGGGCCGGGCGTGGGCGACCGCCGGCCTCGCATTCGGCGTGATCACGCTCGCAGACAGCCTCTTCCTGTACCTGAACGCAACCGGCGGGTACTCCGAGGGCTCCCTGCTCGATGCGCTCTGGCCGGCGGCGATGCTGCTCCTGGCGGTCGCCGCCTGGCAGCCGGTCGAGCGAGAGCACTCCGTCGAGCTCGAGGGGCGCTTCCTTGCGGCCACGCCGCTTCTCTGCGGCTTGGTTGCGCTGGCCGTGCTCATCGCCGCCCGGTTCCACCCGCACAACCTGATCGCCGACGCTCTTGCGGTCGCCGCCATCCTCGTCGTCTTCCTTCGCACCGGAGTCAGCTTCCTCGACAACGCCCGTCTCCTCGAGAAGACGCGGGCGCTGTCGCTGACCGATCCCTTGACCGGGCTCGGCAACCGGCGGAGCCTGATGACCGCGCTCGAGCGCAGCTGCCGCGCTCCCGACGGAGTGACGACCGTGTTCGCGATCTTCGACCTGAACGGGTTCAAGAGCTACAACGACACCTTCGGCCATCCGAGCGGCGATGCGCTGCTCGTGCGGTTCGCTGCGCGACTGAGCGAGGTGGTCGGCCGCAACGGTCAGGCCTTCCGGATGGGCGGCGACGAGTTCTGCGTCCTCGTCCCGACCGGAGGTGAGGCTCTCAAGCAGATCGTCGGGCTCGGGATCCAGGCGCTCAGCGAGGACGGCGACGGCTTCCACGTCGGGGCGGAGTACGGCGCGGTTGCGCTGCCTGACGACGCGGCCGACCCGACGACCGCGCTGCGGCTCGCCGACGAGCGGCTCTATGCCCACAAGCACCGGCTCTACAAGGCCGAGGAGCCCTCCCACGAGATCCTGCTCCGGGCCCTGACCGAGCGCGAGCCCGGCATGCGCGAGCATCTGCTCGACGTGTCGCAGCTCTCTCTTGCCCTCGGTGAGGAGCTCGGGCTCTCGGGGCACACGCTCGAGCAGCTCCGCCTCGCGGCCGAGCTGCACGACATCGGGAAGGTCGCGATCCCGGACGCCGTGCTGAAGAAGCCGGGCGCCCTCACGGATCAGGAGTGGCGCTTCGTGCGTCAGCACACGCTGATCGGCCAGCGGATCCTTGCCGGAGCGCCGGGAATGCGCGAGGTCGCGGGGATCGTGCGTGCGACACACGAGCGCTGGGACGGCTCGGGGTACGGCGACGGTCTCTCGCAAACCTCGATCCCGCTGGCAGCACGGATCATCGCCGTCTGCGACGCCTACGCAGCGATGACCTCCGACCGCCCGTACCGCCGGTCGGTGAGCTCCGAGGCCGCTGTCGCCGAGCTTCGTCGCTGCGCCGGCTCACAGTTCGACCCGGACGTCGTCGAGGCGTTCTGCCGTTTGCGCGAAGGGTCGCCGACCTCGGTCGGCGCGGTCGGCTAGGAGTGGCGGCTTCGACGTCGTACTTTTGTCGGACAGGGCTCGATTATTCAACATCGTTGCCGAATACGTCCGGACGGGCAACTAGGTTAGGGAGCGCCAACTGGTGGCGGCGATCATGAGAAAATCTGCGGCGAACGAAACCCATTGGGTGACCCTTGGCCTGGTCGCCGTGCTCGCATTCGCCGTCGCAAGCGGCTTTGCCGTCTGGTGGCTGCTCGTTCGGGGGCCGACGAAGGCAACCGAGCCCACGAGCACTCAGGGCAATGCAATCGCGATCTCCCAGGGCGGCCTCGAGACTCTCGCGTCGCTCGGCCGGCCGATCTACTGGGCAGGCCCGCGTGCGCACGAGACCTACGAGCTGACCCAGGCACCCGGGGGCCGCGCCTTCGTTCGGTACCTCCCGTCGGGTACGCCGGTCGGTTCGAGCGGGATCTACCTGACCGTCGCCACGTACCCCGTCGGCAACGCGTTCGCGGCGACACGACGCGTCGCGACCCAGGCGGGTGTCGTGAAGGTCTCCGTGGGTCACGGCGGAATCGCGTTCTACCGGACGAGGCTCCCGACGAACATCTACCTCGCCTACCCGGGATCGGGCTATCAGATCGAGGTGTTCGATCCCTCGCCGGCCGAAGCGCTCCAGCTCGTGAAGAGCGGCGCGATCGCCCAGGTGCACGAGCAGTCACAGGGCATCACCGTCCCGAAGACGGCGGCGGTCGCCGTCTCCGCCGCCGACCTGGCGAAGCTCCAGACGAGGCTCGGCCGGAATCTCTACTGGGCGGGCTCGGAGGTCGGCGCGACCTACGAGTTGACGCAGACCCCCGACGGGCGCGTCTACGTCCGGTACCTGCCGGCAAGCGCGAAGGTCGGGACGCCGCATCTCTATCTCACGATCGGCACCTACCCGCTCGCCGACGCCTACGCGACGACGAAGTCCGCGGCCGCCAAGCCCGATGCCGTGGACGTCCCGATCGCGGGCGGCGTCGCGTTCTACGATCGCAGCCGTCCGATGAGCGTCTACATCGCCTTCCCCGGCGTCGACGAGCAGATCGAGGTCTTCGATCCCTCGGCAGAGGTCGCCCACAGCACGGTTGCAAGGCATCTGATCCGCGCCGTCAGCTAGAACCCTTCAGTACATGCTGCTCGTCGCCTGGGTCGCCTACCCGGTTGTCGCCCTGGCGTTGTCCCTCGGCTGTGGGCTTCTCCTCGAGTTGGGCACGGGCCGCAGGCTCCCGGGTTTGCTCGTCGCGCCCGCCGGTTTCGCGGCTGTCGTCGTCGTGTCCTCGCTGACGACGTCCAGTTCGGCGACCGCTCAGCTGACGACGCCCCTCGTCGTTGCGCTCGCCGTCGCCGGGGTCGGCCTCTCCCTCCGGGACCCACGGCGCCCGCGGCTCTGGCCTGCGGTCGCCGCGCTCGGAGTCTTCGCGGTGTTCGCCGCGCCGATCGCGCTCTCGGGGACGGCGACGTTCGCCGGTTACATCACGCTCGACGACACGGCCACGTGGCTCGCACTCTCCGACAACGCGATGACGCACGGGCGTGACCTCTCGCAGCTCGCTCCGTCGAGCTACCAGGTCGTTCTCCACGACTACATGAGCGCCGGCTACCCGCTCGGCGCGTTTCTGCCCCTGGGGATCGGCCACCAGCTGACCCGAACCGACTCGGCCTGGCTGTTCCAGCCGCAGATCGCCTTCCTTGCCTCGATGCTGTCGCTCGCGCTCTACTCGCTCGCCGAGCCGCTCGTTCGGAGCCGGCCGCTTCGGGCAGCGGCCGCGTTTCTCGGCGCCCAGGCCGCGCTTCTGTTCGGCTATGCGTTCTGGAGCGGGATCAAGGAGGTGACGGCGGCGCTGCTCGTGGCGTTGCTCGCGGCACTCGTGGCGGCCCTCCCGGGCGAGGACGCGCGCTTCCGCGACGCGATCCCGCTCGCCTTTGCGGGCGCGGCGATGCTGGACGTCCTCGCGATCGTCGGAGTTGTCTGGTTCGGCGGCTTCGCGGCGATCGGGGCGGCGCTCGTCGTCTCGCGTCACCGGCGAAAGGCGGCTGCCGTGATCGGCGTCCTGGCGGGCGCAATGGCGGTCCTGGCGCTCCCTGCTCTTCTTCAGGCCCACGCGTTCCTGCACGTGGCCGACAGCGGCGACATCACCAGCAGCGGAGCCGCCGGCCTCGGCAATCTGCTCCATCCGCTGAGCGATCTCCAGGTGCTCGGCATCTGGCCGACAGGCGACTTCCGGACGCGCCCGCAGTCGATGCCGATCACCTACGTTCTGCTGGCCGCGACGGTGCTTGCCGTCGCCGCCGGCCTTGTTGCCTCCGTGCGGCGGCGGGCCTTCGGGCTTGCGATCTATGTGGTCGCGGCCGGCGGTGGCGCGCTTGCGGTCGTCGTGCTCGGCGAGATCGGGCACGGCTCACCGTGGCTGGACGGCAAGGCGCTCGCCACGGCCTCCCCGGCGTTCGTGACGGGTGGCATCGCCGGCGCCGCGGTCCTCCTGGAGAGGCGGGCTTCGTGGCGCATCGTTGGCGGCCTCGCCGGCGTGGCGATCGCGTCCGGCGTGCTCTGGTCGAACGCTCTCGCCTACGCGAACGTGTGGCTCGCACCGAGGTCGCAGCTCTCGGAGCTCGAGACGATCGGGCACGTGTACGCGGGCGACGGGCCGACCCTCATGACGGAGTACCAGCCTTACGGAGTTCGTCACTTCCTCAGAGGGCTCGATCCGGAAGGCGCCTCCGAGCGGCGTTCACGACCGGTTTTGCTGCAGAACGGCGAGGAGCTCACGAAGGGCGCTTCGGCCGATATCGATGCCTTCGCTCTCGGCTCCGTGCTCGTGTACCGGACGCTCGTGCTCCGCAGCTCACCCCTTTCGAGCCGTCCTCCCTCGGTGTACCAACCGGTCAGGGAGGGTCCGTACTACGAGGTCTGGCAGCGCCCCGAGGCAGGGCAGACCATCCTTCGGCACCTTTCGCTCGGCACTCCTCTCGAACCGAACGGGATCCCGGCGTGCAGCGACGTGAAGAGTCTCGGCCAGATCGCTGCGACGGCTCAAGGGACGCTGATCGCCTCGGAGCGGCCGGACGCCGTGGTC
Organism: Gaiellaceae bacterium; assembly: GCA_036271235.1. Classification (GTDB taxonomy): domain Bacteria; phylum Actinomycetota; class Thermoleophilia; order Gaiellales; family Gaiellaceae; genus PALSA-600. Next base: position 81,388 of record DATBBA010000062.1, on the reverse strand, counting down.
GTGCCTCTGTCGAGCGCCTCCCGCCCCCCGAACTGGACGCTCGATGCCGACGGCACCGTCGTCCCGCACGGCTCGGGGGTGCTGTTCGTTCGGGTCGAGGTGCCGGCGACGGGCCGCTACGGCGTATGGCTCGGAGGCTCCTTCCGCGACACGGTCTCGATCTCGGCCGACACGGCTGCCGTGGGCTCGCGCACCGCCCAGCTCTCCGAGAACGGCCAGTCGGCGCCGTTCGGATCGGTCAAGCTCTCGAAGGGCTCGCACGTCTTTGCGATCGCCTACTCCCGCAACCGGCTGCGGCCCGGCGGCGGCAGCTATCCCTTCGGCATCGGACCGCTCGAGCTCGGTTCCCCTGCGGCGCAAGCCAAGCTGGTGACCGTCGCTCCCGCCGATGCGGCCTCGCTCTGCGGCCGGAGTCTGGACTGGATCGAGGCCGTCACGCAGGCCGGCTGATCGCCTCTGCGTAGAGCTCCTCGTAGGCCGAGACGAAACGGTCGAGCCCGAAGTGGGCCTCGGCGACAGTGCGCGAGCGCGCGGCGAGCGTCTCGCGCAGAGACGGCTGGGAGGTCAGCTGCAGGAGCGCTTCCCGGACCGAGCCCGGCTCGCGCTCCACGACGAGCACGTCGGCTGGAGCTAGGTAGTGCTCGTAGCCCGCCTGCATCGTCGTCACGACGGGCAGGCCGGTCGCGAACGCCTCCTGGAGCGTGAGTGGGAATCCTTCGCCTTCCGAGGGAAGCACGAACGCATCGACCGCATGGAGGAGCTCGCCGAGTCGGTCGGCCGCCATGAACGGCAGGATCGTCGCATCGGAGTCACTCCCGGCTCGGTCGGTGACCGCGACGAGCTCGTACGCCGGATCTCCGGCCCGCAGGAAGACGTCGAGCCCCTTCTTCGGGACGTCCCGGCCGACGAAGAGCGCGACGAATCGGTCCTCCGGCAGCCCGAACGAGCGTCGGACCGCGGCCCGGTCGGTCCCCGCTCCCGGCGGTTCGGGAACGCCGACCGGCAGAACGCGAGGCTCGGCGATCCGCCAGGTCTTCGCCGCCCAGTCGGCGACTGCCGGGTTGAGCGTCGCAACGACCGTCGCGAGTCGCGCGGCCCGGGCGATCGTCCCGAGCGCGACGCGCTCGATCGCATCGAGCGCCGGGTTCGCCTGCGGGACGAACGCTACGTGTTGGGTGAGCACGCTCGGGACGCGGCGGCGCCGCGCTGCCAGGAGCGAGGCGACCGACGTCGCATAGACCGCGTCCTGGACGTGGACGACCTCGGCCTCACGGAGCAGGCGGCCGAGCGTCCGCACGAGGGTCGGCGACGGAAGCGGATACGGCACGCCGAGCCGTCGCTCCAGTGCGTAGGTCGACGGGACCCTCACGATCTCGAACGGTCCCTCTTCGCGTTCCGGCGCGCCGTCGTAGCGGCAGCACACGACCGTCACCTCGTGCCCACGCGCCGCGAGACCGCCCGCCAGCATCTCGACGAAGCGCTCGATCCCGCCGACGTGGGGCAGGAAGTTGGCGCTCGCGAGCACGACCCGCACGGTTTCTAGACCTCGATGCCGGCGCGACCGAGGAGGTCGGCGATGCATGCGACGACCTCGTAGCCGTCTTCTCCGGTCATCCAACGCGCCCGCTCGGTGCGGCCCTCGACTGCGTCGACGAACCGCCCCACGACCTCGTTGTTCCCGTAGGAGAGCCGTTTCCCGGTCATGCGCACGCCCGAGGAGAGGACACCGGCGAGATGGCCGCCGACGGCGCGTCCTGAGGTGCGCAGGATCTCGCGTGCGCGATGACCGCCATCGTTCGGAAGCACGAGCAGGATGTCCCGGAAGATGTCGAGCGCCGCGACGGACTCGGTTCCCACCACGACGAACTGCCACTCCGAGACAGACGCGCCGAAGCTCATCGACAGGGAGGCCCAGATCGTCTCGTGCTCGAACGTTGCGACGAGGTCGCGGATCTCCGTCCCGTCGAGGCGCGCGTCGAGCGCGCGCACGTCCAGCCGTCCGCCGAGGACACGGCGTAGCAGGTAGAGGAGGTGGGGCGACTCGTCCAGGAACAACCCGCCGGGAAGCGACTGGTACCACGTCGGCAGGCGGCGTTTGGGGTTCGAGAGCTGGAACGCGTAGACCGCTTCGATCGCGCCGAGCTTGCCCGATTCGACGATCTCGAAGAGGCGGGCTCCCGAGCGCGAGAACTGGAAGTTGTGGACGACGCAGAGCGTCCGTTCCGTCTCACGCGCGCGTTCCACGAGCGCCGCCGCCTCGGCCGGTGGAAGCGCGAACGGCTTCTCCGACAGGCAGTGCCAGCCACGGTCGAGCGCGATCGAGATCTGGGCTGCGTGCGTCAACGGTGGGGTGCCCACGGTCAGGCAGTCGGCGGCCTCCGTCCAGGGCTCGTCGAGCGACGTGCCGAAGTGAGGGAGGTTGAGGTCCTTCGCGACACGTTCGGCACGTTCGGCGTTCGGGTCGACGATCCCGATCACCTCGACCCGGGGCTCCGCCTGGAGCGCGGGCAGATGACGTTCGCGGGTCACCCAGCCCGCACCGGCACACACGACCTTGAGGCTCATCCGCTGAAGCTAGCGGACGAGGCTGCCGGAGCCATATCCGGGGCACGTGGTACAAGCAGTACATGTCGGCGAAGCCCGAGCGGACGTCGCTTGCTTCGCAAGCCGCCAGCGGACGCGTCTCGGTCGTGGTTCCCTGCCTCAACGAGTCCGAGAACATCGAGGAGTGCGTCGGGCTCGCGTTCGCCGCGCTTCGCGACGGCGGGCTCGACGGCGAGGTGATCGTCGTCGACAACGGCTCCGAGGACGGGAGCGCCGCACTTGCTCGCTCGGCCGGCGCGACGGTGATCGAAGAGCCTCGCCGCGGGTACGGTCAGGCCTACCTCACCGGGTTCGAGGCGGCCTCGGGCGACTACATCGTGATGATCGACGCCGACCTGACCTACGACTTCAACGAGATCCCGCGCTTCGTGCACGAGCTCGAGGGCGGGGCAGAGCTCGTGATGGGCAACAGGATGGGCTCGATCGATCCGGGCGCGATGAGCCTCACGAGCCGCATCGGCAACCCGATCCTCACCGGCTTTCTGAACTTGCTGCACTCCACGCCGGCCAGGGACGCGCACTGCGGGCTGCGGGCGCTTCGACGCGACGCGCTCCTCGAGCTCGATCTGCGCTCGACCGGGATGGAGTTCGCCTCCGAGATGGTGATCCGCGCCTCGAAGGTCGGGCTCCAGGTTCACGAGCTCCCGATCGAGCTGCACGTCCGGGGCGGGGAGTCGAAGCTCTCGCCGTTCCGTGACGGCTGGCGGCACCTGCGGCTGATCCTGATCTACAGCCCGACCGCCCTCTTCATCATCCCGGGGATCGTGATGGTCGCGCTCGGAGTGCTGATCGGGGTGGCGGTGTTCGCGCACCTGAGCCTCTTCGGCCGCGCGTACTACGTGCACACGCTGATCGCTGCCTCCGCGCTCGCGATCGTCGGCACCCAGGTGGTCGGCCTCGGGCTCTGCGGCCGCGCCTACGCCGTCTATGTGATGGGGGAGCGCGATCCGTGGCTCCAGCGGATGCAGAGCCGCTTCCGGCTCGAGCACGGCCTGCTGCTCGGCGTCGCGATCGTGGTCGTCGGATTCGTCTTCGGCGGCGTCGTCGTCGGGATCTGGATCGATCGCGGCTTCGGCACGCTCAGTGAGGAGCGGCTCGCGATCACGGCGATGACGTTCGTCGTGATCGGGATCCAGGTGTTCTTCACCTCGTTCCTGCTGTCGCTGCTCGGGCTGCGACGCAGGGCCTGAGGCTCGAATCAGCCTTCGCCGACCGTGTGCAGCTCCTGAGCGAAGACCGGCGCCAGAAGTTGGTCGACGGGCGCGTAATCATCGGTGAGCACGACGCTGTGCCCGTTCGAGATGAAGTGGTCGAGCTGTGATTGTGCGACCGTCGGGAGGCGGCGTGCCGGCTTCGACTTGGCCGCGACGATGACCAGGGTCACGCGACGCCCGCGGAGCGGCCAGTCGCCCTTCTGGGCAAGGAGTCCGACGTACGGGAACGTGAGCCGGAGGGTCCTCAGCTCGGAGCGCAGGAAGTCGTAGTGGACGCCGTCGACGATGTTCAGGAGGTACACACCGTCCGGCTTGAGGTGAGCCGAGACGAGCTGGTCGAACTGACGCGTGGTCAGCTCGAAGGGCACGCCGTAGTCGTCGAAGGCGTCGCCGAAGATCGCGGAGTAGGTAGTGGTCGACGGCTCCGAGGCAAGAACCTGCCGGGCGTCCCCGGTGATGTTCCGGAGCCTCGGCGAGGGTTGGAGGCCGAGTTGCTGGTAGGCGATCTTCGTCACGTCCGGATCGATCTCGGCGACGGTGATCCGCCCCGTGTAGTTCGCCTCGACCCAGCGTGGAAACACGTAACCGCCGCCGCCGATGAAGAACGAGTCGAGCTCGTTGCCGGGCGGAAGGAGGCCCTCGAGCACCTCCGCATAGAGGGTCTGGTAGCCGTAGAAGATGTGCGTCTGGTTCGTGAGATCGACCTCGCTGTGCAGGAGGTGGTCGAGGTAGAGATCCTGGATCGGCGCCTCGAAGTTGATCTTGCGTCCCTGCGGTGTCGTCACCGACTGGATCCCGGGTACGACGCGGATGCAGTAGTACGCGCTCTCTTTGGTGCACGGGCTGTGAGAGGCCCAGCCTGCGCCGGCGACGACCGTGAGCAACGGGATGAGTAGCGCGATCCGAAGGCCTGAGGGGCCCCAGGCAAGCGCGGCGAGGATGAGCAGGATCGCCGCTACCCCGGCCACGATGTCGCGTGTTCCGAACCATTCGATCAGGAAGAACCCAGTCGCGAACGTGCCGACGATGCTGCCGAGGGCTGCGGCGCCCTGGATCCGTCCCACCACTCGACCGGTCTCCTCGACCGAGCCGAGGGAGAGTCGCGTCAGAAGCGGCGTCGGTGCGCCGAGCGCGATCGAAGGCAGCAGGAAGAGCACCGCCGTTGCCCACAGCACCTGGATCAGCGCAGGTGCGCTCGTCGGCAACTCAATCGCGTCGAGATGGGGGAGAAGCCCGAGTACGAGCAGGACGGTGCCGGCAGCGACGAGATAGATCGCGGCGAGGGTCGCGTAACTCGGCCGGCGGTCTGCAAGCCGGCCTCCGATGTAGTTCCCGACGCTGACTCCGCCGAGCACCACTCCGATCACCGAGGTCCAGGTGTACAGCGACACGCCCAGCGTCGGCGCGATCAGACGGGCCGCGACGAGCTCGACGACGAGGAGGCAACCGCTGCCGACAAACGCGAAAAGAGGCCCCGCAACTGCGGCGCTTCTGGCAGCCGGTACGCGCACGAGCCGGAGAGTGTAGGGAGCGTCCCGGATGGTCTGTCCCGGCGATTTAGAGGTGTTAGTAGGCCTGAGCCGAGATGAAGCTCGAGGTGAAGCTTGCGGTCCCACCTGCACCGCCTGTCCCCGTCGCGTTGTTCGCATACTCCGCGGTGATGGTGTAAGTCGTGCCGCCGGTGAGAGTGAGCGGGATGACCGCGCTACCTGCATTGGTCGCGCCGGCACCCTTGCCGCCGGTCGACGTCGTCCAGGAACGGGCGATCGAGGCCGCGTCGTCCGTGGTGCTCGAGTGGGTGACGAGGAAGCTCATCGAGCAGCCGCCGCCGTCGGCTGCGGAGGTATCCCTGCACGTGCCGCCGACCGTAACCAGGACGGTTTGGCTTCCACTGCCGGGTACCGTGACGGAGAGCCCGCTCGTGCCACCCGCACCGTTCGCATTGGCGGCATAGGTGGCCGAGCTTGCAGTCACCGTGCCGGACGAGGAGGCATTGGCGACGGTACTGCCGGACCCTGTGGCGCCCGTTGCCCCAACCGATCCCGTCGCGCCGGTGGCTCCTGCGGCCCCGGTCGGGCCGGTGGCTCCTGCGGAGCCGGTCGCGCCGGCCGAACCCGTCGGTCCACTGCTACCGGTGGCGCCGGTTGCTCCCTGAGTTCCCCCGGGACTCACAGCCGAGGGGCTCGCGATCGTCCCGCCGGCCGTCGCATTCCCGCTGTAGCCGAGGTTCGTCAGGACAACGGTCGTACCGTTCGTGATCGAACTGACGGTGTAGTAGCCGCCGTTCACGACGTAGATGTATTGGCCCGAGGCCATCCACGCGGTCGAGCCGACGCTGACGGAGACCGTGGCGCTGACAGCGGGCTGCGTGAAGCCGGACGTCGTGCCGGTGTAGGCGTTTGTTCCTGCGGCTCCCGTTGCGCCCGTGTTTCCGGTTGCGCCGGCATCCCCGGTCGCACCGTCCGGGCCCATCGGGCCTGCGGAGCCGATCGGGCCTGCGGAGCCGGTCGGACCCGCGGAGCCGGTCGGACCCGCGGAGCCGGTTGCTCCGGCGGCGCCGGTTGCCCCTACCGAACCGGTTGAGCCGTTCGATCCCGTGGTGCCGGTCGCGCCCTGGATTCCGCCCGGGCTTACAGGGGAGCCGCTCGCCACCGTGGCCGAGGGCGCGGCATTGCTCGAGTAACCGAGGTTCGTGAGGACGGCATGGGTCGCATCGGTGATCGAGGCGACCGTGTAGTAGCCACCCGTCGCGATGTAGACGTACTGGCCGGCGGCCATCCAAGCGGTCGTGGCCACGGTGACCGGGACGGTGCTGCTCGCCGCGGGCTGCGTGAAGTCGCTGCCGGTGGTCGTGAATGCGTTGATGCCGTTCGTGCCGTTACTGCCGACGGCTCCGGTCGCTCCCGTTGCTCCGACCGACCCTGTTGCTCCGACCGACCCGGCTGCGCCTGTGGCACCGGTCGCTCCGGCGGCGCCCGTGACTCCGGTCGCGCCCGTCGCGCCTGTCGGACCTTCCGGGCCGGTCGGGCCCTGAAGGCCGGCCGGCGTTACAGCAGATCCGTTCCCGACCGAATCGGTAGCCGAGGCGTTTCCCGGATAGCCGAGGTTCGTCAGATCCACGGTCGTCGCGCTCGTGATCGCATCGACGGTGTAGAAGCCTCCGTTCGCGACGTAGACGTACTGCCCGACCGCCATCCAGGCGCTGGTTCCGACCGTGACGCTGACGGTCGAGCTAGAGCCTGGCTGCGTGAAGTTGGCGCCCGTCGTCGTGTAGGCGTTGACACCGTTCGTGCCTGTGCCACCGGTCGCTCCGGTTGCTCCGGCGGTGCCTGTTGCTCCGGCGGCCCCCGTGGCGCCGGTCGTGCCTGTTGCTCCGGTCGGGCCCTGGAGACCGGCGGGGCTCACCGCTCCGCCGCTCGAGACGGTGCTCGTCGGCGACGCGCCACCCGGGTAACCGAGGTTCATCAGGACGGCTGTGGTTCCACCGACGGAACTGACGGAGTAGAAGCCTCCTCCGGTGATGTAGACGGTCTGGCCAACCGCCATCCATGCGGTCGACGAGACGCTCACACCGACGGTCGCGTCGACGGCGGGCTGCGTGAAGTCGGCGCTCGTCGTCGTGAAGGCGTTGATCCCGTTCGCGCCGGTTGCGCCCGTGGCTCCGACCGCGCCTGTCGCGCCGACGGCTCCTGTTGCTCCCGTCGCTCCGTCTGTGCCTGCGGCTCCGGTTGCGCCGGCCGCGCCTGTTGCCCCAACGGCGCCCGTCGCTCCCGTCGCTCCCGCTGCTCCGGTGGCTCCTGTCGCTCCGTCTGCTCCAGCAGCGCCGGTCGCTCCCACAGCGCCGGTCGCTCCGGTGGCCCCTGTTGCCCCAACGGCGCCCGTCGCTCCGTCTGCTCCTGCAGTTCCGGTCGCCCCGACAGCACCATCGGCTCCGGTCGTACCGTCGGCTCCGGTCGCGCCGACGGCTCCGGTAGCCCCTGTTGGTCCCTGAAGACCGGCCGCGCTTACCGTCGACCCGGCCGGGACGGTGACGCTCGGTGCGGTCGTGTCCGAGTAGGCGAGGTTGGTGAGCTCGACGGAGGTCGAGTCGGTGATCGAGTGCACCGAGTAGTAGCCGCCGTTCTCGACGAAGACGATCTGGCCTGCCGCCATCCATGCTGTTTGGGCGACGGTGACCGCGACGTCGTCTCCCTCGTCCGGCTGGGTGAAGTCCGCTGAGGTCGTGGTGGAGGCATCGATGCCGGCGGCTCCGGTTGCGCCGGTGCCTCCCGTAGCGCCGGCGGCTCCAGTTGCGCCAACGTCGCCGGTGTCGCCGGTGTCGCCGGTGTCGCCGGTGTCGCCGGTGTCGCCGGTAGCACCGGTGTCGCCAATGGCGCCTGTAGCTCCTGTCGTTCCATCCGCACCGGTCGCTCCAACCGCTCCGGTTGCGCCGATGGGCCCTTGCAAGCCAGCGGGGCTGACGGCGGCGCCGGTTGTGATCGTGCCGCCTTCGACGGCGTTGCCGGGGTATGGGAGGTTGGTGATGTCGGCCGTCGTGGCGTCGGTGATCGAGTCGACGGTGTAGTAGCCGCCCCCGGTGATGTAGATCGTCTGGCCGGCCGCCATCCAGGTCGTGGTCAGGAAGGCTACGACGACGTCGGAGCCGGGGGTCGGCTGGGTGAGATCGCCTGCGGTCGTTGTGAATGCGTTTGTTCCGGCGGCGCCCGTTGCTCCGGCTGCTCCGGTGTCTCCGGTCGCTCCGGTGTCGCCGGTTGCTCCGGTGTTGCCGGTTGCTCCGGTGTTGCCGGTTGCTCCGGTGTCGCCGGTCGCACCCGTGGTTCCGTCTGCTCCGGTGTCGCCGGTTGCTCCGACTGGGCCTTGTGGGCCGGTTGGGCCTTGCATGCCGGCGGAGGTGACCGCGGCGCCGCCGGCGATGGTGTTGCCTTCGTTCGTGCTTCCGGGGTAGTCGAGGTTGGTCAGGTCGACGGTGGTCGAGCTCGGGATCGAGGCGACGGTGTAGAAGCCGCCGCCGGCGATGTAGACGAACTGTCCGACGGCCATCCAGTTGCTGTTCGCGACGGTGATCGTGACATCGCCGCTCGAGGCGGGCTGGGCGAAGTCGGCGTCGGTCGTCGTGAACGAATCCGTCCCGTTCACGCCGTCCGTGCCGGTCGCACCGACGGCTCCGGTGGCTCCAGCAGCGCCCGTGGCTCCCACGCTTCCGGTGGCTCCGTCGGCGCCGGTGGCTCCCGCGGCTCCCGTCGCGCCGTCTGCGCCGGTCGCTCCAGTGGCGCCGGTCGCACCGTTGGCGCCCGTCGGGCCCTGAAGGCCGGCAGGGCTGACGGCAGCGCCGGTCGAGATCGTGTCTCCTTCGGCGGCGCTGCCTGGATAGTCGAGATCGGTGAGGTCGACCGTGGCGGGGCCCGGGATCGAGGTGACGGTGTAGAAGCCTCCGCCTGTGACGTAGACGACCTGCCCGACCGCCATCCAGGTCGTGTTCACGACGGTGACCGAGACCTCGCCACTCGCGACGGGCTGGATGAAGTCAGCCCCGGTCGTCGTGAACGCGTCGACGCCGTTGGCTCCAGTCGCGCCCGTGGCTCCAGTCGCTCCCGTGGCTCCAGTAATGCCGTCGGCTCCGGTGGAGCCTACGGCACCGGTTGCTCCGGTGTCGCCAACCGTGCCCGTGGCCCCGACTGCTCCTGTTGCACCGGTCGCGCCGACAGCACCCGTCTCGCCGGTGGCTCCTGTTGCTCCTGTCCCGCCGTCGGCTCCATTGGCTCCGCCAGCGCCGGTCGCGCCGGTCGCGCCGGTCGCGCCGTCAGTCCCGGCGGCGCCCGTCGCTCCGTTAGCTCCCGTAGCGCCCGTAGCGCCGGTGTCGCCCGTTGCTCCGGTCGCTCCTGTGGCTCCGCCCGCGCCGGTCGCGCCGGTAGTTCCGTCAGTTCCGGTGTCGCCCGTTGCTCCGGTTGCGCCTGTGGCTCCGCCCGCTCCGGTGTCGCCGGTTGCTCCGTCTGCCCCGGTTGCTCCGACGGCACCCGTGGCTCCGGTAGCCCCGTCTTCGCCGGTTGCTCCGACGGCACCCGTGGCTCCGGCCGCGCCCGTAACGCCGTCAGCTCCGCTTTCGCCCGTCGCGCCCGTCGCTCCCGTGTCCCCGGCGGCGCTGACCGCCGCGTCGCTCCCGATCGTGTCGCCCTCCGCCGCGTTGCCGATTGCGCCGGTATTCGTGATCTCCATTGTGGTCGCGTCCGAGATCGAGTCGACCGTGTAGTAGCCACCGCCCGCGATATAGATCATCTGCCCCGCGGCGAGCCATGCGGTCGTCCCGACGGTGACGAAGACGTCGCTGTTTCTCGCCGGCTGAGCGAACTCAGCACTCGTCGTCGTGAACGCATCGATTCCGTCCGCTCCGTCGGCCCCGGTCGCGCCGGTCGCTCCGTCTGCTCCTGTCGCTCCGTCGGCGCCTGTTACTCCGGTCGCTCCGGTCGCTCCGTCTGCTCCTGTGGCTCCGTCGGCGCCTGTTACTCCGGTCGCTCCGACCGCTCCCGTTGCTCCGGTCGCCCCGACCGCGCCGGTTGCGCCATCGGCTCCGTTGTCGCCCGTGGCGCCGGTCGCACCGACCGGGCCCTGCGGGCCGACCGGGCCCTGGACACCGGCGGGAGTCACCGCGCTACCGCTCGGGATCGTGTCGCTCTCGGCGGCGCTGCCGGGATAGTCCAGGTTGGTCAGTTCCACCGTCGTCGCGCCGTCGATCGAGGCCACGGTGAAGAAGCCGGCGCTTGCGACATAGACGTACTGGCCGACCGCCATCCAGGCGGTGCTGTGGACGTCGGCGACGACCGTGGCGCTCGCGGCCGGTTGCGTGAAGTCGGAGCTTGTCGTCGTGAATGCATCCGTGCCATCCGTGCCGGTCGCCCCTGTCGCGCCCGTTGCTCCGGTCGCGCCGTCGGCGCCGTTGCCTCCAGCCGCTCCGTCGGCGCCGGTTGCCCCCGTTGCCCCGGTTGCCCCGGTTGCTCCGTCGGCGCCGTTGCCTCCAGGCGTTCCGTCGGCGCCGGTTACCCCCGCCGCTCCTGCGTCCCCTGTCGAGCCTGTAGCTCCGGTCGCGCCGGCAGCACCGGCCGGTCCCTGGAGACCTGCGGGGCTGACTGCAACCCCGGCCGGGACGGTGTCTCCCTCGGACGCGCCGCCCGGATAGCCGAGGCTCGTGAGCTCGACGCTGGTCGCATCGCCGACCAGGAGAACGGTGTAGAAGCCGCCTCCGGTGACATAGACGACCTGGCCCGTCGCCATCCAGCGCGTGTCGGCCGCGGTGACTGTCACGTCGGCACCCGGCGCGGGCTGCACGAAGTCCGTGCCGGTCGTCGTGAACGCCGAGGAACCGTCGGCCCCGGCGGCGCCCGTATCTCCGGTCGCCCCGGTGGCACCGTCGGCTCCAGCCGCGCCGGTGTCCCCGGTCGCGCCCTGCACTCCGGTCGCGCCAATTGCTCCCGTCGCCCCTGTTGCGCCGGCCGCTCCCGCGGCGCCGTCGGCCCCGGCCGGTCCGATCGCCCCTGTTGCGCCGTCGGCCCCGGTCGCTCCGACCGAGCCCGTGGCGCCCGCCGGCCCGGCGGGACCCGTCGAGCCTGTGGCACCGTCGCTCCCGTTCGCGCCGGCCGCACCTGTCGAGCCCGCCGACCCCTGGACGCCGGCGGCGCTGACTGCTGAATCCGCGGCGATCGTTGCGCCCTCCGCGGCGTTACCCGCGGCGTCCGTGTTCGTCAGGTGGGCGGTGGTGGCATCGGTGATCGAGTCGACCGTGTAGTAGCCACCCCCGGTGATGTAGATCGTCTGGCCGGCCGCCATCCAGGCTGTCGTCAGGAAGGTCGCGATCACGTCGGTACTCGTCGCGGGCTGCGGGAAATCCGTGGCCGTCCTCGTGTAGGCGGCGGCTCCTGCCGCACCTGTCGCGCCGATCTCCCCGGTTTGGCCGGTGGCTCCGGCCGCTCCGGTCGCGCCCGTGGTTCCGGTCGCCCCGTCGGCGCCCGTCGCGCCGGTCGATCCTGTCCCGCCTGTGGCTCCTGTCGCGCCGGCCGGGCCCTGCGGCCCTGCCGGGCCCTGCGGCCCTGCCGGGCCCTGCGCTCCCGCGGGAGTCACGCCCGCGCCGGTCGGCACAGTCGACCCAGGCGACGAGTTTTCGGAGAGACCGAGGTTCGTCAGCTCCACCGTCGTGGCATCGGTGACCGACGCGATCGTGTAGAAGCCACCGCCCGCGATGTAGACGTACTGGCCGGCGATCATCCACGCGGTGCTTCCGACCGTCACGATCGCATCGGAGCTCGGACCCGGCTGGACGAAAGCGCCGGACGTAAGAGTGAACGAGTCGTCGCCCATGGCACCGGTCGCGCCCGCGGCTCCGGTGGCCCCTGCCGCGCCGGTTGCTCCGGTCGCCCCGTCGGCGCCGCTCGCCCCCGTCGCTCCGGTCGCTCCCGAACCCGTCGAACCCGTCGCACCGGTCGCTCCTACCGCTCCCGTAGGGCCGGTCATGCCGGTCGCTCCCGTCGATCCTGTGGCACCGGTTGTTCCCGCCGCTCCGGTCGTTCCTGTCGCTCCTGTCTGTCCGGTCGGCCCCTGGAGTCCGCCGGGGCTGACGGACGATCCGTTCGACACGGTCGCTCCCTGAGGTGCGCCGCCGGGATACCCGAGGTTGGTGAGGACGACGGTTGCCCCGTCGGGGATCGCGTCGACCGAGTAGAAGCCCCCGCCGGTCACGTACAGGATCTGTCCGGCGGCGATCCAGTCGGCGTTTCCGACCGTGACGGTAACGCTGCCGCTCACGGAGGGCTGGACGAAGTCGCCGGCCGTCGTGGTGAAGGCCGCTGCGCCGGTGGCTCCGGTTGCGCCCGTTTCGCCGGCTGCGCCCGTCGCTCCGGTCGCTCCGGCGGTCCCGGTGGCTCCGGTCGCGCCTGCAGCGCCTGTGGCCCCTATGGCCCCGGTTGCACCGGTCGCACCACGCGTGCCGGTCGCGCCGGTTGCCCCCACGGCTCCCGTCGCTCCCGTCGCTCCCGTGGCTCCCGTCGTGCCCGCGGCTCCCGTCGCACCCGTGGCCCCGGTCGCCCCGACTGCACCGGTATCCCCGGTCGGGCCGGTCGTGCCTCCGAAGCCGGTCGGCCCGGTGTCTCCCTGAGCTCCGCTCGGGCCCGCGGCGCCCGTTACCCCGGCCGGCCCCTCGGCTCCGGCCGCTCCGGTTGCTCCGGTTGCTCCGGTTGCTCCGGTTGCTCCGGTTACTCCGGCCGTTCCCTTGTCACCCTGGATTCCCTTTTCGCCCTTCTCGCCGGCCGGGCCCCGGTCGCCCGTCGGGCCCTTGTCGCCGGTCGAGCCCTTGTCGCCGGTCGAGCCCTTGTCGCCGGTCGGTCCAACCGAACCCGTCGCGCCGTTCGGTCCGGCTTGCCCGTCGACGCCCGCCGCTCCCGTGTCGCCTGGCGCTCCTGTGGGGCCCGGAGGTCCGCTCGGTCCCGGCGCGCCCGGTTCCCCGTTCGCTCCCGGGCTACCGGCTTGACCCTTGTTGCCGGCCGGGCCCTGTGAGCCGGTTGGTCCTCGATGGCCGTTCGGCCCGGCCGCGCCCGGCTGCCCCGGAGTGCCGGCAAGCCCCCGCAAGCCTGCGGGCCCCTGAAGTCCTGTGGGCCCGGTTGCGCCCTTTGCCCCTGTTGCTCCCGGCGCACCGTCGGGCCCTACCGGCCCGGCCGGACCGATCGGGCCGGATGCACCCGGCAGCGCGAGGTCGAGCTCCGACTCGCCCGGACCGCATGCGGCCGCAATGTCGACGAGAATCCGGACGTCGCCCTTGTAGATCCCGGCTGTGACGACACAGGTCCGCGCCACCCCGAGCACGCCTACCGGCCCGGAAGAGATCGCGGCCGCGCCCGCAGTGAGGACGGACGCTGCTGCGAGGGCCACCAGCCAGACCGATGCGACGCGGATCCAGCGCGCACGGCGCCGGCCCTCGCGCTTGGGATGGCGGAGCTGATTCGACCCCCCGGTCGTCGAATTGTGGAGCTGCTTCTTCACCTAGAAGCGATTCCTTCTATTCAGAGTTAGGGCGCGGGCGCGCTACCTGAGTATCGGCGCCCGATTTCGGCGATCTCCCACCCTTTTGGGTGATGTCGCAGAAAACCCAGAAAAGCGCCCCGCAGGCGCTCTTAATTAAGCAGTCTCGCCGGAACGGCTCGAAACGCTCTGGCGCGTGGTTCCCGCACCGGCGGTCTGCTCGACGAAATGCTTGCTGAGCATCGTTTCCTGCCCCTGGTAGTTCGAGTGCAGATCCTCGCCGTAGAGGACGTCCGGAGGCTCGAGCATTCGCTCGAACGCCAGCTTGCAGATGGGCTGGCGGTGCTCGACCATGAACGAGACGTCACGTGCCCGCACCTCGAGCGCGGCCCGCGTTCCGTGGCGCCTGCCGCCGACGTCGTACCCGAAGCCCGGATCGAAGAAGCCGGCGTAGTGGGTGCGCAACTCTCCAGCGGTCGGATCGTAGGCCGTCATCTCGGCCGCATAACCCGGCGGGATGCACGCTCCCTCGGCCGAGAGAAGGAGGTAGAAGATCTCGGGCTCCAGCACGATCCGCGACCCCGCCTCCGGGAACACGGGCTCCCAGAAGTCCCGCCAGCCGTATCCCCGAATCTGGCCGAGGTCGATCGGCAGGCTGTTGCGCTTCGCCCGGTAGCCGACGATCCGATCGGTCGGTCCGCTCAGGTCGACGCTCAGGAAGAGACCGTCGGAGACGGTGAGCTCCCAGCCACGCAGTGCGTGCGAGTCGAGGTACAGGAGCGGGAACTCCTCGTGGACTTCGAGGATCTCCGAGTCGCGCAGCCGGGCGTCGCCGGTGAAGAGGCGAAGCTGGTTCAGCGCGAGCCCCGTCTTGACGTGGATCGCGAACGACCGAGGGACGATCTCGAGATAGAGCTTCCCGTGGTAGCCGTACGGCACCTCGTCGAACGAGGGATTGCCGTCGGTGATCACGCGCGTGAAGACGTCGAGGCGCCCGGTCGAGCTCTTCGGGTTCGCCTTGGCGCGCAGCTCGTCCGGGAGCGCGAGTCCCTCGATCAGGGGCACGAGATACGGCCGGTCGCGCTCGAGGGTGGCGCCGTCGCGGAGATCGATCTTCTGGAACGCGATGCCGGCGATCTTCTCCTCGACCGTCGAGGAGGTATCTGGGAGGAAGCTGCAGCGCAGCGCCCAGGCGAACTCCCCGAGGCGAAGGTCGAGGCTCGCGGGCTGCACACTGTCCGGCGGAATCCGATAGGGGTCGGAGTGGATCCACTCGTCGGCGATCGCCTTCCGCAGCGCCTGAGCGGGCAGGACCCCAGGGAGGCGCCCCGCCGTCTCGGCGGCGAGCTCCAGCCCGGGCTGCGGTTCCGTTGCGCTCATCGGCTCGGAGTCTAAACGGCCAGATTCTCGGAACGGCGATGGACAAATCCGGCATGCGGTCGGGCGTACCTGGCACCCTTTAGGGCGTGTCCGCGCGTGGGGAGTCGTATTCGCGGTATCCAGCGCGCCGTCGACGCCGCAAGCGCTCGCGCGCGCCGCTTGTGCTTACGCTGCTTCTCGTGCTGCTCGTGCTCGTCGGTGGCGGGCTGCTCGCGGTTCGGCTCACCTGGCCGGGTGCCTCGATCGCGGCGGACACCCAGGCGCTCGCGAAGCTGACCGTCGCAGGAACCGGTGAGCACGTCGCCGCGGTCACGGTGCGCGACGCAAGCGGACGACCGGTCGCGGTCTCACTGCGCGGCGACACGATCTGGCCGACCGGGAAGCTCGCCTCCGGTGAGCGCCTCGAGGTTCGGGCCACGGTGCGGCGGTCGTCCTGGATCGGCTGGCTCGTCGGGAGCACCGAACATGTCTCGACCACGCTGACGACCCCCGCGACGAAGCTCAGCGGGACGTTCTTCCACCTCGCGCCCAACGCCCCCGTCGTCCTTCATTTCAAGGGGGCCGTGAGCCTCGTCGCTCTGACCCTCCCGGGCTATCACGAGCAGCATCTGACGTTCGCGAAGCCGCGTCGTGCCTTCGCAACCGGAGTCCTCGCCACGGGGCCGAACCGGTTCGGCGTCCTCACCGTCGCGGTCGCCGCCCGGCCCTGGGAGAAGCTCTCGGCGCCGGCGCGCGTGAGCTGGTTCCCGGCGGGCAAGCGCCTGCAGGCGGTGGTCAAGCCGGCGCCCGGTTCGGTGATCGAGCCCTCGACGCCGATCCAGGTCACGTTCTCGGAGCCGATCTCCGCCGTGCTCGGAAAGGTGCGGCCGACCATCGATCCCGCCACGTCAGGGACGTGGATCCAGACCGCGCCGAACGCCCTGACGTTCAAACCGAGGGGGGCCGGCTATCCGCTCGGGCGCCACGTCGTGGTGACGCTCCCGGCGGCGACCGACGTCCTCTCGGCTTCCTCGACCCAGACGGTCAAGTCGCTGACGTGGAGTGTTCCCGTCGGTTCGACGCTCCGGCTTCAGCAGCTCCTCAGCCAGCTCGGCTACCTGCCGCTCACCTGGACCCCGGCCTCGGGCTCGGTGCCGGACACCGCGCTCGAGCAGAAGCAGGCCGCGCTTCACGCTCCGGCGGGGAAGTTCACGTGGCGCTATCCGAACACCCCCGCGCAGCTCCAGTCGCTGTGGGCGCCGAATGGATGGACGCGGATGACCCAGGGGGCGGTGATGGCCTTCGAGGCGGACCATGGCCTCACGGCCGACGGCATCCCCGGCCCGATCGTCTGGCACACGCTGATCTCCGCGGCGCTCCAGGGCGACAACGCGCACTCGTACAGCTACGTCCTCGTGCACCGCAGCGTCCCGCAGACCCTGACCCTCTGGAACAACGGCGAGACGATCCTGACGGCCAGGGTCAACACAGGCGTCCCTGCCGCACCTACCCCCTTCGGGACGCACGCCGTGTTCGAGCACATCTCGGTCGGAACGATGCGGGGGCAGAACCCTGACGGCAGCCACTACGTCGATCCGGGCATCAAGTGGATCAGCTACTTCAACGGCGGCGAGGCGATCCATGGGTTCAACCGCGGCTCGTACGGTTTTCCGCAAAGCGTCGGCTGCGTCGAGGCCCCGATCGACACGGCCGGCAAGATCTGGCCGTACACCCCGATCGGCACGCTCGTCACGATCGTCCCCTGATCGCTTCCCTTCCCCGCCCACGTCTCCGAAGGCCATGTCCAGGGGTCTGTCCCCCGGTCTACACGTTTCGGGCCACGGCTCCTTTCGCCATGTCCAGGGGGCTGTCCCCTGGTCTACACGTTTCGGGCCATGGCTCCTTCGGTCACGTAGGGCGCTCGACCGCGCCATCGTTGCTCTCCTCGGTTTGTCAGGAGCGTGCGAGCCTGGCGGTTACCGCCTCGCGAAGCCGCTCGACCTCGCTGCTGATCGTGACCGCCACCTGCGTGGCTTCCAGCTGCCGGGATGCGGGCGGGAGAGCGGATCGCTGCGTCGCGGCCCGCTCGCGGGCCGCAGCGAGAGACGGTTCACGGACACGCCGGCCGCCCGACATCGCGGGCTCGAGCAGCGGTTCGCTCGCAACGGGCGGTTGCTCGTCGGCGAGAGTGATGACTTCGCCGGCGAACCGGTTCCCCTCGATCCGGCGCCAGACCTGTTTCGAGCCGGGGAGCGTCGCCTTGTCGGCGGAGAACTTCATCACGCCACGGCCGTCGAAGTCGACGAGCTTGTAGACGAGATCGAGGTACGGGGCCCCGGCCGATGTCGCGAGCCGCGAGCCAACTCCGAAGCCGTCGATCGGGGCGTCGGCCTCGAGCAGCGCCGCGATCGCGTACTCGTCGAGGTTTCCACTCGCGAAGATGGTGACGTCCGGAAGGCCTTCGTCGTCGAGCACCGCCCGCACCCTGGTGCTCAGGTCGAGTAGATCGCCGGAATCCAGCCGGACGGCGCCGAGCCTGCCGCCGCGGGCAGCCAACTCGCGGCCGGCCGCTGCGGCGCGCCGAGCGCCCTCGACCGTGTCGTAGGTGTCGATCAGCAGCGTGGCGCCGTCGGGGTATGAGCGCGTGAAGGCCTCGAAGGCCGCCGTCTCGTCGGCGAACGTCTCGATGTAGGAGTGCGCCATCGTCCCGGCCACCGGGATCCCGTAGCGCTCACCGGCGAGGACGTTGCTCGTCGCGTCGAACCCTGCCAGGTAGCTCGCACGGGCGACCGCGACGCCCGCCTCGGCGCCGTGCGCCCGGCGGAAGCCGAACTCGACAAGCGTCCGTCCGCCCGCCACATCCACGCAGCGCGCCGCCCGGGAGGCGATCAGGGACGACAGATGCACACGGTTGATCACGGCTGTCTCGAGGAGCTGCGCCTCGAGGAGCGGCGCTCTCACCTCGAGCACCGGCTCCGTCGGAAAGAACACCGTTCCCTCGCGCATCGCCCGCACCTCGCCCGTGAAGCGCAGCCCCTCCAGACGCTCGAGGAACTCGGCGCCGAAGAGCCCGGTCGACTCGAGGTAGGCGAGCTCCTCGCCCGAGAACGACAGCCCCTCGAGATCCGCAAGCGCGTCGTCGATTCCTGCCGCGAGGAGATAGCCCCACCCGGCCGGCAGCGTCCGGCAGAAGAGCTGGAACGTCGCGGGACGCCGGTCCATCCCCTCGGCGAGATAGCTCTCGCCCATTGTCAGCTCGTACAGATCGACGAGAAGCCCCGGCATCAGCCGGAAACGTTAGACAGCGAGGTTCTCAGCCGCCGACAATTCCGGCGAGGCCCGAGACGCCGGTCGAGTCGGTCACCTCGTAACGGTGCAGCAGGAGCGGCTGCGCGCCCGACTGCGTCACCCCGCCCTGGGTCGTCAACGCGAGCACGTACCCCGCCTTCAGCGCGAGCGCGACAACCGACGCGTTCTCGGCTCCGAACGGATAGGCGAGCCATTGCACGGGGCGGCCGAGGTGCTGCTGGAGTGCCAGCCGCGAGTCCCGGAGCTCCCTGTACGCCTCCGTGCTCGACATCAGCCGCAGGTCGCGGTGGGTCACGGTGTGGGAGCCGATCGTGAACCCGAACTTCTCGAGCCGCACGAGCTCGGGCCACGTGAGGAAGCTCGGATCGGGGCCCGAGACCCGGCCCGTGATGATGTACGCGGTCGCGGGCATGTGGAGGCGATGGAGCACCGCGGCGGCGTGCCAGAGGATGTCGCGATAGCCGTCGTCGAACGTGATCATCACCGGCTTCGCGGGAAGAGGCCGCCCGTACTCGAGCGCCTCGAACGCCTGTCTCGGCGTGATCGCGTGGTAGCCGTGAGCGTGCAGCCACGTCATCTGCGCCGCGAAGTTGGCGGGGCTCACCGTCAACGTCTGGGTGACCGCGGGCTGCGATGCGAGGATCGGCCCGACCCGGTGATACATCAGCACGGGAAGGTCGATCGTGCGGTTCGGCACCGGCGCCGGAAGCCGAAGTGCGCCGGCAGCCGGCATGGCCAGCACCCCGACGAGGGCAATGACGAGGCTGACGGTCCTGAGGCCGGCCATCGCATCAGTGTGACGGAGAGGCCCGCCGTCGTCGCTACCCTCGTTGAGTGCTCGGGTTTCGGTGCACGCGCCTCGGAGCTGCCGTTGCGGGCGCGCTCGTCCTTCTCGTTGCAGGCTGCGGCGGCAAGCATCAGGCGGCCACGACAACGGCCACGACTGCGCCCGCGGTCGTTCAGCACGGCCCGCCGCCGCGCCGCATCCAGGTGACCGTCCTCGACGGCGACACCGGGAAGCCGGTCGCGCGTGTGCGCCTCAGCGCTCCGGGAACGCATGCCGATGGCTCCGTCCTCGTCACCCGGATCCGGGCGAAGCCGATCATGGTGACCGGCCGGGCTCCCGGCTACGGCAGCGTCACGAGCCGGCTCGCGCCTGGCGCCGGGCGCCTCACGCTCAGCCTCTACCGCCCGGCCGGACAGTGGCTGCTCTACGGGGCGTCGGCGAATCGAAACCAGTACCAGCCCGCGATCCGGCTTCGGCCCCCGTTCCGCGTCGTCTGGGGTCGGAACCTCGGCACCCTCCTCGAGTTCCCGGCGGTCGTCGACGACGGCACCGCATACCTCTCGAACCTCCACGGGCAGCTCTTCGCGCTCTCGATGAGCGACGGGAAGGTCATCTGGCACATCGACATGCACACGCGCGAAGAGGACTCCTCGCCCGCCGTCTTCGGCAGCAAGCTCGTCGCCCACGTCAAGGCCGGCCGCGTCCTCGTCCTCGACCGGGCGACCGGCCGGATCCTCTGGAGCCATGACGTCTCGGGCGAGGTCGAGTCCTCGCCTGTGATCGAGGGCGGCATCGACTACCTGGGCGACTGGTCGGGCGATGTCTATGCGCTCGACCTGAAGACGAGGAAGCTCCGCTGGACCTACCACGACGGCTGCAAGATCACCGCCAGCGTCGCCGTCGTCGGACGCGCGCTCTATCTCGGCGACTACTGCGGTCGGGTGTTTGCCCTGAACCGTGCGACCGGAGCGCTCCTCTGGACGGCGTCGGCGGAGAGCCCCGTGTACGGGACCGCGGCGGTGGCAGGCGGGCGCGTCTTCGTTCCCTCGCGCGACGCCGGTGCGCTCTACGCCTACACGACGAGCGGGCAGTACCTCTGGCACGTCTCGACCGGAGGTCTCGTCTACTCGGCGCCTGCGGTCTGGCACGGCCGTGTCTACTTCGGCTCGTACACCGGTCGCCTGTACTGCGTCTCAGCGACGACCGGGGCGGTGCTCTGGTCGCTCGACACCGGCGGCGAGATCTCGGGCTCGCCGACCGTCGTCGACGGGGTGGTGTACGCCGGGAACTTCTCGCACCGGATCGTCGGTGCCGACGCTCGCACCGGGAAGCAGCTCTTCACGTTCCCGCACGGGGAGTACGTCGCCGTCTCCGGGAACTCTGGCCGGCTCCTCCTCTACGGCTGGGCGAGCCTCTGGGCCGTCGAGCCGCGCTCGTAGAAGTCTCGCCTGCGCTCGACTCAGCGCGCGGTGAGAAGGGCGAGCCCGTCCTTGATCACGACCCGCTCGGGTCCGCACGAGGCTTCGAAGCCGTAGAGCCCCCCGCCGAGCTCCCAGACGCGCGTCGTGAGGTCATCGCCCGGAAAGACCGGAGCCGAGAAACGCGCCGCGACCCTCGTCAGCTGCGAGTCCTCGACGCCGCCCGCCGCCTCGCGGACTGCGCGGGCGGTGAACGCGAGGGTGCAGAAGCCGTGAAGGATCCGGCCGGGAAGGCCGACGGCGCGCGCGGCGTCGTCGTCGAGATGGATCACGAACCGGTCACCCGAGGCCTCGGCGTAGCGGTCCGGCTGGTCCTCGGAGATCGGCTGCGCGATCTCGGCGAGCGGCTCCGACTCGGCGACCTCGGCGGCAAGCCTGTGATCGGCCGCAGGCTCGCCCTGGGTCGCCGGTGCATCGACTCCGCGGAAGAACTCGGTGACCCATTGCTCGTTCACGAGCTCCCCGGCCTCGGTGCTGGTCCGGGTGTGGATCACGAGCGCGGTCCCGCTTCCGCGTTGGATGAGGGCGGTCGGCGTCGCCGTCGAAACGAGCGTCATCCCTGCTTCGATCGGGCGGTGAAGGACCATGTCCTGCCCGAAATGGACGACCCGCTTGCGGGCGTCCTCGGTCGCGATCGAGCGGGACGCGGGAGCGATCGCCTTCCAAACCGGGACGATCGCGAACACCGGGGTCGCGATGCGGCCGTCGGATGCGTCCTCCGTCGCGGCGGCATATTCCCGAATCGCGTCCGACGTCACGACGTAGCGAACCTCGGGACCGGCGGCGCCGAGGCGCTCGAGGCTGAGCTGCTCGACCTGGGTGCTCATGAGGTCATCCCCGTGGTCTGTCCGCCGCTTGCCGTGATCACTTGGCCCTGCACGAAGTTCGACCACGGCGAACAGAGGAAGAAGATCGGCCCGGCGGCCTCCTCGGCGGTCGCGGGCCGGCCGAGCGGGATGATCTGGGCGGCCAGGTCGCGCATGCGGTCCGGGATCCCGAGCGGCACCTCGACGTCGCCTGCCTTGAACGTCGCCTCGCCGGGCGTTCCGGTGAGGCGCGTCTCGACGAACCCGAACGCAACAGCATTCACGTTGATCTTCGAGGGGCCCCATTCGCGTGCCAGGGTCTTCGTCAACCCGACGAGCCCGGCCTTCGCGGCCGAGTAGTTCGCCTGCCCGACATTGCCCTGCGTCCCCGAGATCGAGGTCACGTTCACGACCTTCCGGAAGACCTCGCGTCCCTCCGCCGCCTCCTGCTTCGCGGGTTCGCGTAGGTGGGGCGCCGCGGCTTTGAGGATGCGGAACGGCACCACGGTGTGGATCTCGAGCATCGCGCGGAACTGGTCGTCGCCCATCTTGTGTGCGATCCCGTCCCAGCTGTAACCGGCGTTGTTGACGACGATGTCGAGCCGGCCGAACGATTCGACCGTTGTCGCAACGAGCGACTCGCAAACGCCGTCCTTCGTCAGGTCGCCGCCGAAGACCGCGGTCTCGTTCCCGAGCTCCGCCGCCGTGGTACGCGCGACGTCCTCGTCGAGATCCGCGATCATCACCCGGGCCCCGTGCTCGACGAGGAGCGATGCTGCCGCCTGTCCGATCCCGCGTGCTGCGCCGGTGACCAGCGCGACCTTGCCGTCGAGCACCCTCATGCACCTACCTCCTCGAAGTGCTTGCCTCGATAGGCCTGACCAAATCGGGCGTCAGGCTACCTGATATTCAGCCTTCGGGAAGACCGGCATGCAGTGCCCGTACCGCGGCGACGAGTCCACCGTAGAGCGCCTCGCGCTCGTCGGTGTCCAACTCGCGGAGCATGTCCTCCTCCATGCTGCCGACTGCCTCGTCGCAGGCTTCGAGGACCTTGATCCCGGTCGCGGTCAACTGCGCGGGATAGACGCGACGATGGTTGGGGTGCTGGTCGCGCTTGATCAGCCCTTTCCCTTCGAGGGCTTCGATCACCTCGCTCATCGACTGGGGCGTCATGTACGAGCGGCGTGCGAGCTGGGCATTCGAGAGGCTGCCGCGCCGGCCGAGCACGCTCAGCGTCGTGTACTGGAGCGTCGTCAGCCCGTACGGACGGACCCGCTCGTTGATCGCTCCGCGGACGGCGCGTTCGAGCCGGGCGATCACGTAGCTGATCCGCGGCTCGATCTCCTCGCGCTGATCGATCGTGACGGGTTCGCTCATCCGGGGAATCGTTTCATACGGGTCGGTGCGATCGCTTGCGGAGACAATCTCCGCATAGTGTCAGATAACCTGACATTCTTCGCACGGCCGTGAACGAGAATCTCGCCTGCATCCTCAGCGAGCCTAGCCACGATCCGGCCGCGGCGGCGCTGATCGACGCAGACGGCTCGATCTCGTATTCGGAGTTGCGCGACCGGACGCTCTCCGCCGCGGCGCGCCTCGTCGAGGCAGGCGTGGCGCCCGGGGACCGCGTCGCGATCGCGCTCCCGAACGCACCCTCCTTCGCGGCCGCGTATTTCGGAGCGCTCTGGATCGGCGCGATTGCCGTCCCGATCAACATCCTCTTGCGCGTCCGTGAGATCGAAGAGCGACTCGACGCGGTATCGCCTGCCGCGGTCGTCTACGACGGCGAACGGGAGACGCTGCTCGGACCGACGGCAGCCGCACGCCGCCTCCCCGGCGTGACGCTTGACTGCGAGCAGGGGGGAGCTGCCGTGCCGATGGTCCGGCGCGAAGGGCGCGATGCAGCCGTGATCCTCTTCACATCGGGCACGTCGGGTGTTTCGAAGGGCGCCGTGCTCACCCACGGCAGCATCGCGGCGTCGGCGCGGAACGCAGCGGACGCCCTCGGATTCGGCCCGGACGACGTCGTGCTCGGCGCGGCGCCGTTCTCGCACGTTCTCGGCCAGTCGACAGGGCTCGTCGCGACCCTGCTCACCGGTGGTGCCGTGTCGATCGTGCCCCGATTCGAGCCCGCCGATGCCCTCGCCCGGATGACGGAGACGCGGACGACCGTCCTGCTCGGAGTGCCCACGATGTGCATCGCGCTCTGCGAGGCAGCACGCGGCGTCGCGAAGCTACCGCCGCTCCGGCTGGCGCATGTGGGCGGTGCCCCGGTTCCCGTCGAGGTGGCGCGCGGGTTCGAGGAGACCTTCGGCGCCGCTGTCTACGAGGGATACGGCCTGACCGAGATCTCGGGGATCGCGACGACCTACCGGGAGGGCCAGCTCCGAAAGCCCGGGTCCGTCGGTCTGCCGCTGGGCGATACGGCGCTGCGGATCGTCTCGCCGGATGGTGCCTCGGTCGCCGTGGACGAGGTGGGGGAGGTGCAGTTCCGCGGCGCCAGTGTGATCCCGGGGTACTGGCTGGGAGCGGGCCGGGAGCCCGCACCCGTGTCAGCAGACGGCTGGCTGCCCTCCGGCGACCTTGGATACGTGGACGCCGACGGGTACCTGTTCCTGGTCGACCGGCTCAAGGAGCTGATCATCCGCAACGGCTACAACGTCTATCCGCGGGAGGTCGAGGAGGTGCTCTACGCCCACCCGGACGTGCTCGAGGCGGTCGTGATCGGCATCCCGGATGCGAAGCTCGGCGAGGAGGTCGTCGCGCTCGTACGCCCGAGGCCGGGGAGCAGCTGCGACTCCGACGCGGTTCGCGAGTGGGCCAGGGAACGGGTTGCCGCGTACAAGTACCCACGGCATGTCGTCCTCGTCGAAGCGCTACCGACGGGCCCGACGGGGAAGATCCTGAAACGCGAGATCGACCGTGAAGCGCTTGCCCGCCGGCTCAGCCTGAGCTGACCGGCCGCCGCTACGTGCCAGGTTCCCGCCAGGCGGCGCGTCCCAACGAGCCATGTCCCAACGAGCGATGCCTCAACGAGCGATGTTTCAACCGGACACGCCCCCGATCGAGCCCCCACCCTGGGTGGGGAGCCATCCCCGCCACCCTCAACACCAATTCTACGGGCTCGAAGCCTCCGTGTCTGTGCCAACTCTGTAACGGTTTCGACGGCCGGGCGGCGTTCAGCAGCCGGCTGCCGGCTCACTCATGGGCACCTTCCTGAGCGCCCGGGCCGACGTCGTGACGCGCTCGCCGTCGTCGAGGAACTCGACGAGCACCGTGCGCATCGCACCGGCCGCGACGACGAGGCATTCGCGGCCGTAGAGCCCGGCACGACGCTCGTTGTTTCGCCATGCGAACCGGTAGCGCTGCGGCTCGCTCACCGACTTGTTCGACATGCGCCTCAGTACTGCATCCCGTCGGCGTCCGGTGGCCCGAGTCGCGGCCCGTACGGAGCCGAGTCGAGCCAGCGGCCGGCCGCCTCGTCGGCGGGTGCCGCCGCGGCGGCCGCCCGGCGCTTCGAGAGTGCGGAGTCGGTAGTGGGTGCCAGATGCGCGAGGGCCTCGTTCGAGGCCGCGCGGTTGCGCTCGGCAGCGGTTCGGCGGGCCCCTGCAAAGTGGTCGACGGCGGCCCGCGCCTCGCCCGCGGTCGGAGCGTCGAGCGCGGCGCGGATCGCGCGTGCGGCGACGATCGCATCGGGGATTCCCGAGTTCAGCCCGCGGGCCCCGAACGGCGCGAACAGGTGCGCGGCCTCGCCGACGAGCAGGACACGGCGCGCCGGGTCCGCGAACTCGCGTGCGAGGACCTGCATGAACACGTAGGTCGAGACCCAGGTGACGCGCTCGACGTATCTCTCGTCGATCACGAGCGGTAGCCAGTTCGCGACCCCGGCCCCGCCGAACGCATCCGCATCGTCGTCGGGGCGGCACTGCAGATCGATTCGCCAGTGGCCGGCGAACGGGACGAAGAGGACGTTGCGACCGTCGACGGCCGGATGCTCGTAGTGGAAGACCCGCTCGACCGGGAGCGGCGCGCCGGGATCCTCGGCGGCATCGACGATCACGAAGGCGTTCTCGGTCCGTGGGCCCTCGAGCGGGATCTCGAGCGAGGTGCGAACGCTCGAGCGCGCGCCGTCGGCGCCGATCGCGTAGTCGGCGTCGAGCCGGGAGCCGCTCTCGGTGACGACCGTGACGCCCGTCTCGTGAGCCTCGACCCCGGCGACCTGGCTCTCCCATGCGAACTCGACCCCGGCGTCCCGGGCTGCCGCGAGCAGGAGCTGTTCCGTGACCACCTGGGGCAGGCTCGTTGCTGCGGGAAGCTCGTGGGCGGGCGGCGGCGGGTAGCTCTTCGCATAGACCTCGCGCCCGCGATAGAGCGTCCGCTTCGTCAGCCAGATCAGCCCGTGGTCCGCAAGCGTGCGGCCAAGCCCCGGCCGCAGCCCGTCGAGCAGCCGGATCGAGGCTCCGTGGATGAAGATCGCGCGGCTGCCGGGACGGACGCGGTCGGCCGTGCCTGCCTCGACCACCGTCACGGGAATCCCCTCCGCGCGCAGCGCGAGTGCGGCTGTGAGGCCGACTGGCCCGGCGCCGACGACGATCGTGCGGCCGCTCACCGGGCGACCACCAGCGCATCGAGCGCCACGAGCCCGCCCGGTGTGACGCGGAGCGGGTTCACTTCGAGCTCCGCGATGTCGTCTCGGGCTGCGATCAGATCGCCGAACGCCACGAGCGCCGACGCGAGCTCGGCCTCGTCGACGGCGGATGCCCCACGCGCGCCGCGGTAGGCCGATGCCGCGGCGAGCTCGTCGAGCATCGTCATCGCCTCTGCATGACAAAGCGGCGCGAGCCGGACGGCGGCGTCGTCCAGGGCCTCGGCGGCCGTGCCGCCGGCGCCGAGCGCGACGATCGCGCCGAAGGCCGGGTCGCGCCGGGCTCCGAGGATCAGCTCCGGGCCCCCCGGCGCGGTCTCTTCGATCAGATACCGGTGGTCCGCACCGATCGCGTCGATCGCCGCAAGGGCAGCGGTGAGGCCCGCTTCGTCGCGGATGCCGAGCTGGACGCCGCCGACGTCCGACTTGTGCTCCACGGCCGGATCGAGGATCTTCACGACGAGCGGCGGACGAAGCTCGCCGAGGGCGGCGAATGCCTCCCGGTGGGTTCCGCACACGATTCCACATGGGACGGCGAGCCCGGTCTCCGCGACGAGCCGTTTTGCACGCTCCTCGTCCCACGCACCGCCTGGCTCGAACGCGGACGGGCGTCCTCGAGATTCCCCGGCGGGAATGCGTGTGCGGCGTCCGGCATCCCGCACGATCGCCGACACCGCCCGCGCGCACCGCTCCGGCGTCGAGAAGACCGGGACGCGCGCGCCGGAGAGCTCGGCGCGGGCAGCGGCGAGCGCAGACGGTGTCGCCGTGAGTGCCAGCACAGCCGGGGCGTCCACCGTGCCGAGGAGTGCGACCGGATCGACGGCGTCGGGCTCGTCGAGCAGGTAGACGGCGAGCAGGTCGATCTCGGGAGCGTCCGCAACCGTCTCGAGCACCGCGCCGAACGTCTCGCCGGGCCGGCCCGTATCCACCGGGTTGCGCTGAAAGGTGAGCGGCGGCAGCTGCTCTCCTAGTCGGGCGAGCGAGGCGGCGCGGAGCTCCGGCACGGACACGCCCAGACTTCCGAGCTCGTCGGCGAGGAGCAGGCCGGGCCCTGCCTGCCCGGTGACGACTCCGACCCCCGCGGACTCGAGCGGCGGCAGTCGCACGAGCCGGAGTGCCTGGGCGGCGTCGACGAGCTGCGTCAGGTCGTCGACCACGACCGCTCCCGCCTGCGCGAGGGCCGCGCGCGTCACCCGCCAGCTGCCTGTCAGGGCGCCGGTATGCGAGCGCGAGAAGGCATCGACGTCCGTGCGGCCCGTCTTGAGGGCGACGACCGGCACGCCGGCCGCTACGCGTTCGACCGCCTCCACCAGGCTGCGCCCATCCGCCACGCCTTCGATCGCAAGCGCGACGACCTCGACAGCCGCATCGCCGGCGAGGGCGTGGAGCACGTCGGCGAAACCGATGTCCGCGGCATTCCCGAGGCCGACGCCGAGCCGGATCCCGAGCCCCTCTGCCGCGGCGAGGAACGCGAGCGCGTGGTTCACGCCGCCGCTCTGCGCCACGATCGCGAGGCCTCCGCTGGGGAGTTCGCGAGCGGTTCGGACGAAGCTCGCGCAGAGCCTCTCCGGCGGCGCGAAGAAACCCGACGTGTTCGGCCCGAGGATCCGCAGGCCGGTCTTCCGTGCGATCTCCTCCAGCTCCGCCTGGAGCAGCACTCCGGCGGGGCCGGACTCGCCCCAGCCGCCCGAGTGGACGATCGCCGCACCGGCGCCCGTCTCCGCGCACTCACGAAGGACTCCCGGCACGATTTCCGCCGGCACCGCGACCAGGACGAGATCGACCGCCTCGTCGATGCCCGAGAGCCGATCGGCGCCGGGCCTGCCGGCCACGGTCTCGCCGCGCGGGTTGACGGCGGTCACAGACCCTGCGAAGGACGAGAGGCTGTGCATCAGCGCGTTGCCGGCCTTCCCGGGCGTGGCCGAGGCGCCCACCACCGCGATCGACCTGGGCGTGAAGAGCCGACTCAGTCCGGTCGTCAACGCCCGCCCTGGACCGTGCGCGCAACCTCGTCCGGATCGATGCTCACCGGTCGCTCGAGCTCGAAGCGGTCGCGCGTCCGCACCCAGTCGTTGCCCGCCATCCGTCCGACCAGAGCGAGAGGGCCGGAGCGCGGCCGGAGGTCGGCATCGACGCAGTCGTCGCGGACGTAGATGCGGACGACCCGCGCGATCACGAGTGCATTCGACGGCATCTCGGCGCTGCCGAGGTCGACGATCTCATGGATGCGGCATTCGAACGCGGCAGGCGACTCGGCCACGCGGGGCGGGGCGACGAGCACCGACGGGGCCGGGGTCACGCCGGCGATCTGCCACTCGTCTACCTCCGGGCCGAACTCGGCGCTCGAGGCATTCGCGCGCTCGGCAAGCCGCTCGTCGACGGTCGAGATCGTCAACTCTCCGGTCTCCCTGACATTGCGAAGCGTGTCCTTGTCGATCCCTGCGCGCGCGCCCGGGCCGATCCCGACGGTCGGGAACGGGTGGAACGAGAAGGCGTTGAAAAACGAGAAGGGTGCGAGATTCGGCCGCCCGTCCGTGCCGATCGTCGAAACCCACGCGATCGGACGCGGCGCGACGAGGCCGTTCATCAGGCCGTTCAGCACCTGCCGCTCGAGCTCCGCGGGATCGAGGATCATCCGGAGACGAACGTCGTTCGCAGCGTGCCGACGCCGTCCACCGAGACCTCGACCACATCCCCCGCCGAGAGATACCCGGGCGGGTCCATTCCGTGACCGACTCCTCCCGGCGTGCCGGTGGCGATCAGGTCGCCCGGAGCGAGCTCGATCACCTGCGAGATGTCTGCGACGAGAGAGGGGATGTCGAAGACGAGGTCGCCGATCGCGGCCTTCTGACGGAGCTCGCCGTTCACGGTCGTCGTCAGCTCCCTCGCCTCGAGCCCGTCGAGCTCGTCGAGCGTGACGACCTCCGGCCCCACAGGCGTCGAGGCGCGCCACGACTTACCGGCGAACCACTGGATCGAGCGGTACTGGAAATCGCGCATCGTCACGTCGTTCATCAGCGTCACACCGGCCACGTGGTCGAGTGCCTCGTCGCGCGGGATGCGCCGGCCGCCCCGGCCGACCACCGCGACGAGCTCGCCTTCGTAGTCGACCTTCCCCGACTCGGGCGGCATCGCAACGTCGTCGCCGGGGTCGAGCAGGGCCTGCGGAAGCTTGAGGAAAAGCGTCGGGCTCGTGGGCGTCTCGCGTCCCATCTCCTGGATGTGGGCGCCGTAGTTGATCCCGACGCAGACGATCGCCGCGGGGCTCAGCACCGGGCGAACCACGTGGTAGCCGTCGCCGAGAGCCTCCGGCGAGGCGCCGTCGAAACCGCCTGCGAGAGCGGCGCCGAGATCCGCGTACGGGACGCCACCGGCGTCGAGGAGCGCGTGAAACGCGTCGCCCTCGCGCACGGCCGCGACCGTCGCGCCGGCCGGGCCGGCCAGGGTTACGAGCCGCATCGGCCGGCCAGGGGTAGGATCGTCATGTGACAGAACACTAGACGGCAGTCGAAAGAACTGTCAATAATGCAGATGGCAGATCTTGGACAGGAGGAGTCGCAAGGATGAGGTTCGAGGACTCGTGGATTCCGGTGAGCGCGTCGTGGTCGAGCCCGTTCGTGCGCTGGCAGGGACCCGCGGCAGACATCTCGAGCCTCGACCTCGCACTCCAGGTCACGCGTGACGGGCTCGCACGGAGCGGCGTCGAGTGGCCGGTCTCCGAGCTCGTGCTCGGGATCACGGTGCCCCAGAAGGAGTCCTTCTACGGCGCCCCGACGCTCGCCGCCCGCCTCGGGCTCGGGCACACGAGCGGCCCGATGCTCGCCCAGGCCTGCGCGACTTCGGTCGCCTGCATCCACTGGGCCGCCGCCAACGGCCGGGGCGCGCGCCTCGTCGTCGCGACCGACCGCACGAGCAACGGCCCGCATCTCGTGTACCCGCGTACCGGCGCGCCCGGCTCCACGCCCGACTCGGAGAACTGGGTGCTCGACAACTTCGGGCGCGATCCCGTGACCGGCAAGGCGATGCTCGCCACCGCCGAGCGCGTCGCCGCCGAGGGGAAGATCGAGAAGGCCGAGCTCGACGACCTCGCCGTCCGCCGCTACGAGCAGTACCTCGACGCGCTCGCCGACGATCGGGCGTTCCAGCGCGAGTGGATGGTGCCGATCGCCGCCGGCTCCAGGCGCAAGCCGCTCGAGCTCGCCGAGGACTGGGGCATCCGCCCGGTCGTCCGCGAGGAGCTCGAGGCGCTCGGGCCGGTCGAGGAGGGCGGGGTCGTGAGCTACGGCACCCAGACCCATCCCGCCGACGGATGCGCGGGGATGATCGTGGCCGACAAGGAGACGCTCGGCGGGCACGACGGTCCGGTAGCGCGGATCCGCTCGACCGGCTTCGCGCGTGTCGAGCCCGGCACGATGCCGAAGGCGCCTGTTCCCGCCGCCCGTGCGGCGCTCGAGGACGCCGGCATGGGGATCGGAGACGTCGCCGTGATCAAGACGCACAACCCCTTCGCGGTGAACGACGTGTGGTTCGCCCGCGAGCTCGGAGTCGATGCGAACGAGCTCAATCCGTTCGGCTCGAGCCTCGTCTACGGACATCCGCAGGCGCCCACGGGTGCTCGCGGCGTCGTCGAGCTGATGCACGCGCTCGTCCGCCGCGGGGGCGGGATCGGGCTCTTCACCGGCTGCGCCGCCGGCGACACCGGTGCCGCTCTCGTGCTCGAGGTCGACGGGTGACCGCGATCGCGACCGACGGTGCGCTCGCCGGGGCGATGCGGCGCCGGAGTGTCGGCCCGCCCGCCGCGCGCTCGGTGCTGATGACCGTGCTCGGCGAGTACGTGATGCCGCGCGGCGGCGTCGTGTGGCAGGAACGGCTGATCGCGGCGCTCGTGACCCTCGGGCACACGGAGCAAACCGCACGCCAGGCGGTCGCCCGAAGCACACGTGACGGCTGGCTCTCGGGCGAGCGGCGCGGGCGGCGCACCCGCATGGCGATCACTCCGGAGACCAAGCACGTGCTCGAGGAGGGCCGCGAGCGCATCTTCGGCTTCGGCCGTGAGAGCACATGGGACGAGCGCTGGCTCGTCGTGGTGCTGCGCATTCCCGAGGAGCGCCGCCGCGTCAGGCACCACGTTCGCACCCGGCTCGCGCGGGCAGGCATGGGCTCGCTGGGCGGCGGCGTGTGGATCGCCCCGCACGCCGACCGCGAGCCGCTTGTCGCCGACGCGTTGCGAGCCGCCGACGCGAGCGCCGAGGCGGTGTCGTTCATGGCCGGCCTCGGCACGCTCGGCCGCGCCGAGGATCTTCTCGAGGCGTGGGACCTGGACGGGCTCCGCGCGGAATACGCCGGCTTCCTCGACCGCTTCGACGGCGCGCGCCCGCGCGACGGCGAGGCAACCTTCCGCACGCAGACCGAGCTCGTCCATGCGTGGCGGCGGATCGCGTTTCTCGACCCCGATCTACCAGATGAGCTGCTGCCGCGGGACTGGCCGAGGCGGCGCGCATACGAACTCTTCCACCGCCGCCATGCCACATGGCACGGGGCGGCGCAGGACAACTTCGGCCGGCTCGACGATGGCGAGCCCGCCCCTACGCGCGACAGGAGGACAGAATGAGCATCGACGTCAGTAGCGCCCACACCGTCGAGGTCGGCTACGACGAGTTCTGCGGGGCGCTCGCCGCCCACGACCTCCAGGCGCTGTGGAGCCTGCAGCGCAAGATCATGCCCGACGTTCCGCTTCCGAGCACCGTGCCCTGGCTCTGGAAGTGGGACACCGTCCTGCCTCTCGCCAAGCGCGCGGGCGAGATCATCACGATCGAGCGCGGCGGCGACCGGCGCGTGCTCGCACTCGCGAACCCGGGTCTGAACGGGCTTCCGTTCACGAGCACGACCCTCTGGGGCGCCGTGCAGTTCCTCGGGCCGGGCGAGAGCGCGCCCGCCCACCGCCACACCCCGTCGGCGATCCGGTTCGTGATGGCGGGCTCGAGCGTCTACACGACAGTCGACGGCGACGCCTGCGAGATGGAGGCCGGCGACCTCGTCCTGACGCCGAACTGGAAGTGGCATGACCACAACAACTACGGCGACGAGCCCATGGTCTGGTTCGACGGGCTCGACCTGCCGCTGATGGTCTCGCTCGAGTCGATCTTCTTCGAGAACCACCCCGACCTGACGCAGGAGGTGCGCGGCCACAACCTCTCCGAGCAGCTCTACTCGGGCCAGGGAGTCGCCCCCACGGGCGGCGATCGCGACCCGCTCACCTCCCCGCTTCTCCGTTACAGCCGCGCGAACACCGTGCGCCAGCTGGAGGCGCTCCACGCGGCGAACGGAGGCCACCAGGTCACGATGGAGTACCTGAACCCCGCCACCGGCGGTCCGGCGATCCGGACCTTCTCGAGCGAGATGACCCGCCTCTACCCCGGAGCGCGCACGCCCACCACACGCACGACCGGCAGCTCGGTCTACGTCGTCTTCAGCGGCTCCGGTCGCACCGTGATGAACGGGACGGCGTACGAGTGGGGGCCCGGCGACACGTTCGTCGTCCCCTCGTGGGCGGCGGTCGACCACGAAGCGAACGAGGAGGCGGACATGTTCGTGATCAGCGACCGGCCCGTGCTCGAGGCCTTCCGCCTGTTCAAGCGGATCGAGGAGCCTGGTCACCAGGCCGTCGGGGAGACGTTCGAGCCCAGATGACCGGCACCGCCGTCAGTCGCCCGGCCGAGTGGGACCCCTACGAGCCCGATACCGCCGCAGACCCGCCCGCGTCCTTCGCGAACCTCCGCGATCGCTGCTCGGTCGCCTGGGCGGAGCGGATGGGCGGATTCTGGGCGGTGTCGCGATATGACGACATCGTCTCGATCGCGAGGGCCTCGGAGCGCTTCAACAACTCGGGCGGCCCGCAGTTCGGCACTGCGCGGCCGCCGCTCGAGGTCGACCGGCCGGAGCACACCTTCTACCGACGAGCCCTTCAGCCCTACTTCGCGAAGGCTCGTGTCGAGCAGCTCGAGCCGGCGGTTCGAGGCTTCGTCGCCGAGATGCTCGAGCCGTCGCTCTCGGCCGGCGAGGCCGATCTCGCCGAAACTCTGACCTATCCGCTCCCGGCGCGGACGCTCTGCCTCTGGCTCGGCCTGCCCGACGAGGAGTGGGCCGGGCTGAAGGCGATCTCCGAGGAGCTCTTCCTCGCCGAGGAAGGCCGCGGCAACGATCCCGCGGTGCGCGCGCGCTGCAACGACGCGCTGTACGAGTACTCGCGCGCGCTCGTCCGCGAGCGGATCGAGCGGCCGCGCGATCCCGAGACGGACATCATCTCCGGCATCTTCGGCGCCACCGACGGAGCGAACGAGGTGACCGAGGCCACCTGCGTCGAGCTGATCCGGCTCCTGCTCACCGCCGGCCACAACTCGACGACGGGCGGGATCGGCAACTCGCTCCTGCGCATCGCCGCCGAGCCCGGGATCCAGGCCCGTCTGCGCGCCGAGCCCGAGCTGATCCCACTCGCGATCGAGGAGTTCCTCCGCCTGGAGACGCCGGTGCAGGGAATGCCGCGCTGGGCCAACGACGACCTCGAGCTGCACGGCCGCCGGGTCGAGGCAGGCGAGCAGCTGATGCT
This sequence comes from Gaiellaceae bacterium, assembly GCA_036271235.1. Lineage (GTDB taxonomy): Bacteria > Actinomycetota > Thermoleophilia > Gaiellales > Gaiellaceae > PALSA-600. Next base: position 47,581 of record DATBBA010000062.1, on the reverse strand, counting down.
GATGTGGGCCGCCGCCAATCGCGATCCCGCACACTTCTCGGAGCCTGATCGCTGCTTGATCGACCGGAGCCCGAACGAGCACGTCACCTTCGGCCGGGGCATCCATCGCTGCATCGGGATCGACCTCGCCCGGCTCGAGATCCGCGTCGTCGTCGAGGAGCTGCTCGGCCGGACGTCCTGGGTCGAGCTCGCCGGCGAGCCGATCCGCACCACGTTCATCCGGCAGGGCGTCTCCTACCTGCCGCTTCGCCTGGTGACGACGTGAAGATCGCCGTCGATGCCGAGGTCTGCTCGCTGAACGCGGAGTGCACCTACGCCGCGCCCGACGTCTTCCGGATCGTCGACGGTGAGCTCGTCTACGACGTCGTGCCCTCGCCCGAGCACGAAGCCGCCGTCAGGGAAGCGGTCGACGCGTGCCCGAACCTCGCGATCGAGCTGGACGAGAGCTGATGGCCGTTCGCCTCGACGAGCTTCCCGCGCAGGACTTCGACCCGCTCGAGCCGGAGGCGTTCGCGAGCTTCCACGAGGAGTTCACCGCCCTGCGGCAGAGCTGCCCGGTCGCGCGGAGCGATGCCTGGAACGGCTTCTGGGCGCTTCTGCGCTACGACGACGTGCTCGCGGCCGCGAAGGACTACGAGCTCTTCACGACCGGCGTCCAGAACGTGGTTCCGAAGCTCGCGTTCACCGGCCGCCGGCCTCCGCTTCATCTCGACCCGCCGGAGCACACGCCCTACCGGCGCGCGTTGAACCCCTATTTCAGCCCGGAGAAAATGGCGGCGATCGAGCCGGAGCTCCACCGGATCGTCGCCGACCTGCTCCAGCCGCTCGTCGACAAGGGCCACGCCGACATCTGCGCGGAGTTCACCCACCGCCTGCCGGGATTTGTCTTCGCGGAGTTCTTCAACCTCACACCCGAGCTCGGGATGGCGATCCGCGAGGCGACGCGCGAGTTCGTCGACGCGGTGCAGAAGTTCGACCTGGAGGGCGTGAAGCGCACGAGCGTCGCGCTCTACGACATCGCCCGCGCGATCATCGCGATGCGCGAGGCCGAGCCGCTCGACCCAGCCGACGATCCGGTCTCCGGGCTGCTCGCCGTCCGGGTCGACGGCGAGCCGCTGCCGCCGGACATGCTGCTCGGGACGATCCGGCAGTTCATCGTCGTCGGGATGGTCGCCCCGTGTGTCTTCATCGGGAGCATGGTCGTCCACCTCTCCGAGCATCCCGAGCTGCAGTCCCAGCTTCGGAACGACCCCTCGCTCGTGCCGGCAGCGGTGCAGGAGTATTTGCGGCTGCTGACGCCGTACCGCGGCTTCGCCCGCACGCCGACCCGTGACGTCGAGATCGGCGGCCGCCTGATCCGGAAGGACGAGCCGGTGGCCCTCGTCTATGCCTCGGCCAACCGCGACGAGTCCGTCTTCGACGATCCGCACGAATTTCTCCTCGACCGCCCGAACATCAACCGCCACCTCGCCTTCGGCGCGGGCCCTCACCGCTGCGCCGGTGCGCCGCTCGCCACGCTGATGCTGGAGGTCGTCCTCGAGGAGCTGCTTGCCCGGACGTCCTCGATCGTGGTCGACGGCGACGTGACGATGACCGGGTGGCCGGAGTGGGGGACGCTGAGCGTGCCGACGGTCCTCACACCATGAGCGCCGTCCGCGAGGACTGGAACCCGCTCGACGCGCCGAGCGGCGAGGAGCTCTTTCCCGCCTACAACGAGCTGCGCAAGTCGTGCCCCAGGATCCGAGCGCCGAGATGACGGCGGCCCCGGAGCCCGAACAGGCGGACTTCGATCCCCTCGCCGACGACTTCGTCGCCGACCCGAACGCGACGTGGGCTCGATTGCGGTCCGAGTGCCCGGTCGCGCGGGGCGCCCGTTGGGACTTCTGGGCGCTGACGCGCTACGACGACATCGTCGCCGCGAGCTCGCGGCCGGCCGACTTCACGAGCTCGCTCGGCATCGTCGTGCCGAAGAACCCCGTCTCGGGCCGCCGGGCGCCGTTGCACTTCGACCCGCCGGAGCACCCGCGCTACCGGCGGCCGCTGAACCGGGTGTTCGCGGAGGAGCGCGTACCGGCGCTCGAGCCGCGGATGCGCGAGCTCGCCGCCGAACTGCTCGACCCGTTCGTCGCCGCGGGCGGGGGTGAGTTCGTGTCCGAGTTCAGCTCGCCCTATGCCGGGCTCGTCTTCACGGACATCCTCCACCTGCCCCGCGACTACGCCCGCGAGCTGAACGCGAGCGGCGAGCGCTTCGAGCACGCCCAGGCGCATTTCGACACGGAGACGGCCGAACGCGAAAACCAGCATCTCTACGCCGAGTGCCGGAAGCTCGTGGCGGCACGCCGGCAGAGCCCGCTCGACGCGGCCGAAGACATCGTCAGCGCGCTGCTCGAGGTTCGCATCGACGGCGAGCCGCTCGAGGACGAGTTCGTCGCGGGGAGCATCCGCCAGCTCCTGATCGCCGCACACGTCGCGCCGACGGCGCTCGTCGCGAGTGCTGTCGATCATCTGGCGCGCGAGCCGGAGCTCCAGGCACGGCTGCGAGGAGAGCCTGCGCTGATCCCGGCCGCGCTCGAGGAGCTGATGCGCCTGTATGCACCCAACCAGGGCTTCGCCCGCACCGCCACCCGCGATGTCGAGGTGCGGGGTCGCACCATCCGTGAGGGCGAGATGGCCGCCCTCGTCCTGCCTTCCGCCAACCGCGACCCGGAGGTGTTCGCAGACGCCGAGAGCTTCGTCCTCGGCCGCATCCCGAACCCCCATCTCGCCTTCGGCCACGGCCCGCACAAGTGCGCCGGAATCGCGATCGCCCGCGCCGAGCTCAGGGTCGCTCTCGAAGAGCTTCTCGCGCGAACCTCGTCATTCGAGCGTGCCGGCGAGCCCGAGATGCTCGGCTGGCCGGTGCACGGCCCGGAGACGTTGCCGCTCGCCTGCGTCGCTAGCTGACGACCACTCGCTCGCCGTCCCAGGCGAAGCTCGTCGAGAAGCCGGCAGCAGCGCTGATCCGCTCGACGTAGGCCGCAACCGCTTCACCTCCGGTCGCCGGCCCGACCGGAACAGGCCGGCCCTGGTCGTCGATCCAGCACGGCACGAAGCCGGCCGCGATCGAGCCATCTGCGCCGATGCGGCAGTCGGCGATCATCGTGTTGCGGCTCTCCGGATGGAAGGGGTAGAACGGCATCGACGGGTCCGGCTCGAAGCCGAACAGCTCGCGGCGGCGCGCCGACCAGGCCGCAAGCTCGTCGGCGTCGGTACCGCTCGGGGTAAGGGCGCGGGTGACGGCGACGAAGTTCCCGAGACCGTGGAAGACCGGCTTGCCGCGGTAGAGCTCGATTCCGCGAAGGATGTGCGCGTGGTGGCCGACGACGACGTCGGCGCCGCAGTCGATCGCCGTCCTCGCGAGCTCGCGCTCGTAGGCCGGCACCTCGACCGGGACGTGCCCGATCCCCTTGTGGAACGCGACGACGACGATGTCGACCGATTCGCGGAGCCCGAGCACGCCGTCGCGCAGGACGCCGAGGCTCTCGGGCGCAACGAAGGTGTAGACGCGCGGCGGGCCGCCGGGGCCCGCGTAGTCGAGCTCGTAATGGGTGAGCACATCGAGCGCAGCGGCGCCCGCCTTGCGTGAGGTCGCACGCGACTCCCGCGGGCCGACGCAGTTGTAGCTCAGCACTCCGACCCGAATGCCGCCCGCTTCCACGAGCGCCGGCCGTCGTGCCTCGTCGAGGTCGGCGCCGGCGCCCGCTGTGGCAAGCCCGAGCTCGTGCAGCGCATCGATCGTGTCCTCGACCCCGTTCGGTCCCGAGTCGTAGATGTGGTTGCCGGCAAGCGTCGCGACGCCGACGCCCGCCCGGGCAAGGGCCGCCAGGTGAGCAGGGTCGGCCGGCGGAGCGGGAACGTCGACGGCACTGGGCACGCCTCGCGCCGTATGCGGGACCTCGACCTGTCCGACGACGAGATCGGCAGAGAGGAGCAGCGCCCGGCTCGGCTCGAAGAACGAGTCCGGATCGGGCTCGTCAAGGATCAGATCACCCAGAAGGAGCAGTCTCACGTCCGCTCCCCCGCCACCGGCCGAACGCGGTTCTCGACGAACTCGGAGAGCTCGGAGACGAACGCCTCCTCGTCCCAGCCGCGCGCGTCCGCGTTGTTCGCGTCGAGCTCGAGCACGGGGATCCCCGCATCCTCGAGCGCCCGCGTGACGAAGTAGGAGCTGCGTGACTCCGGCGTGACGAGGTGTACGACCCCGTCGACGCGATGGCCCTGGGCCTCCTTCACGTACCACGGGTCGGCCCAGCCGGGCATCCCGATCAGGTCGGAGAAGGCGGCGAACCGTGCGGCGAGCGCACGGAGCGGCGGTCCGCCGTAGCGCGGGTAGCCGTCGGCGGCGATCGCCAGGTACATCGACCAGACGAACACGGCGCCGTAGGTCTCCTGGAAGTGCTGGTAGAAGCCGAGGTTGAACCAGAGGCCCCGGCCGATCCACATCAGCCGGAGCCGCTCGTTCTCGCAAACCGCGGCGCCCTCCACGACGAGCGTCTCGATCTCCTCGTGGAAGGAGCGGGCCGCGTCGCGCGCCCACTCGCTCCCGCGATGCCACTGCGGCAGCATCACGGCGGGAATCGTGTCAACGATGTCGACCGGGGCCGGCGAGGTCGAAGCGAGCAGGTCACGGGTCCGCCGGCTCCATTCCTGCTGCTCGTTCGCGAGAGCGAGCACGCTCTCGAGGCGCGACTCGTCGAAGCGCTTGCCGGTGGCCGACTCGAGGAACGCGATGCACTGCTCGAGCTCCGCGCTCATCAGGTCGAGCCGCGCGGTGCCGACGACGACCTCCCAGTCGTTCGCGATCCGCTCCCACCAGCGTTCCGGAAGTGCATTCTCGACAGCCTTCTCGAACGCGAAGAACGGCACTCCGCACTCGCGGCGCCACGCCTCGGCGATCCCCAGGTGCGCATCGGTCCAGAGCTGCGTGAGGAAGATCGATACGGGCGGCAGCCCACCCCACGGCGCCTGCTCGGGATCGTCCTCGAAGGTCGAGCCGAGCGAGATCGCGCTGTACTGCTCCACGTAGTCCGGATAGCCGCGCTCGCGGAGAAGCGCCAGGTAGTGAGGCGCCCGCTGCTTGGCCGAGCAGATGGAGGCCCACCACTGGTTCACGACGTACGGGATGTCCATCGCCCGCAAGAGCTCGTGCGGGACGTCTGCGTCGACGAGCGCGAGCGGTTCGCCGGCGGCGACCCGCTCGTGGAGGCCCGCGAACCACTCGCGCTGATAGCGGGCAGCGGCCGTCGAAGATTCGAGGCGCTTCGTGCCGCGCGCACCGCGGAACTCCTCGGCGCTCGTCATGCGAGCGCCGCGAGGTCGGCGTCGCGAGGCGCTTCGAGGCCGCGGTGCTCGAAGACGCGCAGCGGGATCCCGGTCGGAGCGAGGGCGGCTCGCAGCGCTGGAAGCTCCCAGGCGAGGGCGTCCTCGCCGGTGCGGATCCACGAGATCACGATGTCGGCTCCGGACGCCGACGCCTCCCGGGCCACACGCTCGGCCCGTGGGCCCGGGTCGGCGAGGTACCGCGTGGCGAGGGCTGCGACCGGATCGCCGTCTCCGAGCGCCGGAACGCTCGAAAGTGGTTCGCCCCAGGAATGATCCTCGCCGACGACCACCGATCCGTCCGACTCGAGCGCGTCGTACACCTCCGGCGAGCTGTGCGCGCTTCCCGTCAGGTAGATCCGCTGCCGCGGATTGTCGAGCGGGTCGGTCGTTTCCGCCAGCAGTGCCGCGAGGATCTCGTTGTACGCGGGGGCGGACAGCGACGCCCCGGCTCCGATGACGGCGAGCGAGTCGGCGCCGCTCAGCTTCGGAGGCGAGGCGCGCCGTAGCTTCGAGAGCGCGGCGAGCAGCCGGCACGACTCGTCCGCCTCGGCGGCTGCCTCCCGGATCGCGTCGTCTGTGACCGGTGATCCCGACCAGCGTGCGAGCACCGCCCTCAGCTCGCGGAATCGGTCGAGGCCGTAGCGCGCGCTCGTCCGCGCCGGGACGTGCAGGAGGTCCAGGAAGAAGAGCTCGGGAAGCGCGCGGTCGAGAGCGAGCACGCGCAGCGAGGTGAAGAGCCGCACGTTCGAGTCGGAATCGCCGCCGATCAGCACGAAATCGGCGGTGAGTGTTCCCTCGAGCAGCCCGGCGAGGATCCGGCGGACCGGGGGGTCGACCCCGGGCCCGAGGACGTCCTCGGCGAGCACGGAGGGCGGCCCCTGGCCGCGTAGCCGGACCGGCAGGAGACCGGCAGCCGTAACGAGCTCCCGGGGAGCACGGGCGCCGACACAGCCGACAACCCGCGCGCCGGCCGCGCGCCGGTCGCGGACACCGGCGTCGGGGTCGGCGTAGAGCGCGGACAGCGTCTCGAGCGCGCTCATCGGCCGAGGAAGTCGAGGACGGCCGCCGTGAAGGCTTCGGGCTGCTCGCAGTGCACGAGATGGCCGGCGTCGGGGATCGTCACGAGGGAGATCATCGGGTTCAGCTCGACCATCCGCTCGGCGTAGTCGATCTTGAACAACGGAGATTCCGCACCGCGGACGACCAGCGTGGGTGAGGTGATCGCCTCGACGGAGGGCCAGAGCCCCATGATCAGGGGCTCGCCGCCCTCGGCCGACCACCGGACTCGCCCTGCGATATCGCTGCGCCAGGTCAGCCTCCCGTCGTCGAGCCGGTGGAACCGGGACTCGAGCACCCAGCCGGGAACTCCACGCGGGAGGGACTTCCCGAGTGCCGCGAGCGCGTGAGCCTCGGAGTCGAAGACGAGCGTAGGGCTCTCGAGCGACGAGGGGCGCGTGTGATCGGCAGGCCCGCCGTCCTCCATCACGCAGGCGACGACACGGCCGGGATTGCGTGCGGTGTAGACACAGGCGCTGACGGCGCCGAGGGAGTGGCCGACGAGGGTCAGCTCGCCGATCCCGAGGTGCCCGAGGAGCGCGTCGAGATCCACGAGGCTCTGCTCGACGCCGTAGCGAACCTTCGAATCCCAGTCGCTCTCCCCGCAGCCGCGCTGGTCCGGAACGGTGACGCGGTAGCCCGCCGCCGCGAGCACGGGCGCCACCTGCTGCCAGTCGCAGGAGTCGAGCCCGCCGCCGTGCAGGAGCACGAGGTCCGGGTCGCCGCGCTCTCCGAGCTGGAGGTATCTGAGCGTCAGCCCATCCGAGAGGGCAAAGTCTTTCAGAGCGCTCAAGTGCACCCCTCGAGCGGCACGCCCGCGTACGCCGAGGACGCGTCGGGGACGCGGTCGCTCATCAGCGCCTGCCAGGAAGTGTTCGGATCCCAGTCGCCCGTCGCGGCCACCGCGGGCGAGAGTATCAGGTTCCTTGATACTCGATCCGTCAGCCTGTGAGGAGCGCACGGGTGCGCTCGTCGATCGGTGCCGGGCGCCCGTCGTCGTCGACGTGGACGATCGTGTGCCCGCCCCTGATCGCGACCTCGCCGTCGTGCTCGACCTCCCAGGCGAACCGGATCGAGGTGCGTCCGACCGACTCGACGCGCAACGTGATCTCGATCTGGTCGTCGAAGACGAGAACCCTCGTGTATTCGGCTTCGACCCGGACGCGCGGGTAGTCGCCACGGCCTTCTTCCAGCAGCCCGAGCTTGCGGTAGAGGCCGGTCTCGGCGGTCTCCGCCCAACGGAAGGCAACCGTGAAGTGGATCCGGCCGCCCGCGTCGGTGTCGATCCAGCCAACGCGCATTCGCTCGCTGTGCTCCGCCATGCGCCAACCCTACTGTTCGGGCACCTGAGATATCGTGCCCGCCCATGTCGGACTCGAGGCTGCCCCGCCCGCTCGAGGGGATCACCGTGATCGACCTAACGATCGCGCTCGCCGGGCCGTACGCGACCCAGCTGCTCGGCGCGCTCGGCGCGACCGTGATCAAGGTCGAGAACCCGGCCGGCGGCGACCCGTCGCGGAACAACGCTCCGTACGTGGGCGACTCCGGGCTGCACCTCGCGCGCGCGGACGACAACGACATGTCGGTCTCGATGCTCGAGCGAGGGCGGGGAAAGCTCAGCACGACCCTCAACCTCAAGCACCCTGAGGCGCAGGCGATCTTCGCCGACCTCGTCCGCCACGCCGACGTCGTCGTGGAGAACTACAGCGCCGGCACCGCCGACCGCAACGGCATCGGCTATGCGTTCGCCTCCGAGATCAACCCGCGGATCGTCTACGTGTCGATCAGCGGCTTCGGGGCCGGCGAGCCGGGAAAGGGCATGGACACGATCTTCCAGGCGCTGAGTGGGCTGATGACGACACCGGGCCTCGACGGCGACGAGCCGGTCAGGAACGCGGTTCCGTTCGGCGACCTGGTGGGGCCGCTCTTCGGCGTGATCGGCACGCTCACGGCCCTCTACCACCGGGAGCGAACGGGGCGGGGGCAGCACGTCGACGTCTCGCTGCTCGGCGCGCTCACCTCCCTGATCGCGACCGAGCCCTGGGACACGATGGAGCGCGCCGGGATCGCGATGCGAACCGGCAACGTCGTCCCGCGCCTCGCTCCCTTCGGCATCTTCGAGACCCGCGACGGTTACGTCGCCCTCTGTGCTCCGACGGAAGCCTTTGCCCGCGGCGTCTTCGCGGCGATCGGGCGCCCCGATCTCATCGAGGACGGGCGGTTCGCGAACCGCGACCGGCGTGTCGCGAACTCCGCGGCCCTGCACGCGCTGATCGCGACCTGGGCGGCCGAGCTCACGAGCGCTGAGGCGACCGCGGCGCTCGAGTCGCAGGGCGTCCCGACTGCGGTCGTGCGCGACACCGCCGCCGCCGTACGCGATCCGCTCGCGCTTCGCCGCGGCGAGACGATGCCCCTCGCGCATCCCGAGCTCGGCCCGGTCGCAGACATCGTCGGCAGCGGCTTTCCGGTGCGCTTCTCCGAGACGCGTGCCGGTTACGAGGGGGCGCCCCCGCGCCTCGGGCAGCACAACGAGTTCGTCTTCGGAGGGCTTCTCGGCTACTCGCACGAGCGTGTCGAGGCCCTCCGCGCCGCCGGCGCTATCTAACCGCGGCAACTCGACGTCCTAGTCGTGAGTCGCGCCGGAAATCGCGCCGGGCGACCGAGAGGCAGGAACCCGAAGAATGAACGCAGGCTCTGCCTTGCTGCACGCCCCGATGAGTATCAGGCTACTTGACAATCAACGCCGGCTCGGTTAAAAGCCGGTGTCACCACCCGGTCACACTCGACCGCGGACAACGAACGTTTCGAGGAGGCGCGTACATGTCGGCTCTCAAGGTTTCACTCCGGGGCCGCCGGGCTGTGACGGCGGTTCTGGCCATCGCGGTCCTGGCCGGCACGATTGCGGCAACGGCAGTGTCAGCCCGTAAGGCCGCACCCGCTCCCTACGTGATCGGATGGGTCACCGGTTTCACGGGCAGCCAGGCGACGAATGCGGCGTCGGCGACGCAGGGCCTTCAGGCCGCGCTTGCCTACGTCAACAAGAACAACGTGGCGGGCCGGACGATCAAGGTCTACTACGCGGACGACGCGGCAGACCCGGTCACCGCCGGAAACGTCTGCAACCGCCTCGTCAACTCGAACCACGTGAGCGCGATCCTCGGCTTCGAGTCGACGCCCTCCACGGCCGCGTGCAACACCTACATGACGAACAACAACCTGCCCTACATCCTGGCGCAGACCTCGACGTCCGGGTCGCTGTGCCTCTCGAACTACTTCTCCCTCGCGAACGTCGGGAACCAGCAGGTCAACCCGCTGATGAGCTATCTCGCGAAGCAGGGGACGAAGAAGGTCTACATCGTCGCGAGCGACTTCTCGTCGGGCCACGTCGGGACGGCAGCGGTTCAGGCTCAGGCGCAGGCGCACGGGATCTCGATCGTGGGCAACTCGTACGAGCCGCTCGGCACGACCGACTTCTCGAGCGACATCTCGAAGATCGCGTCGGCGCAGCCGGACACGGTCATCGACATCCTCGTCGGCAGCGACGAGACCGCGTTCTACAAGCAGTTCAAGACCGATCCGCGCTCGAGCGGGATCAAGACCGCGAGCTTCCTGATGGACGACGGCATCGCCGCGTCGATCGGCGGCACGCTCCTGAACGGGACGATCATCTCGACCGGCTACTTCAAGGACAACACGAGCAAGGGCAATCAGCAGTTCGTCAAAGCGCTGGACAAGAAGTACGGCGACAAGGCCGAGGTCTCGGGTGCGGCCGCGGCTGCCTGGGACGGCGTATTCGTCCTCGCGCATGCCTTGAAGACGGCGAAGTCGACCTCGGGGCCGGACATGATCACGGCGCTGAGCACGTCGAAGACGTCGGGCCCGCGTGGCGATCTCGCGTTCAAGAATCGCCACTACGTGAGCATGACGACCTACATCGTCCAGGAGCAGAAGGACGGCACCGCGAAGCTCGTGACGAAAGCCCAGCGGATCACCCCGATCCCCGCCAATCCCACCTGCTAGAGCTGAATCTGAGCTGACGAAAACAAGGGCCCGCGCAGGAATAAGTGATCGGTTGGGGTGGTCGAGCCGTGGATGACAGGCGCTGCACCCGAGCGGTGTCAAGAGCTGGCCTCTTGCGAGCTCGGGGGTGGCGCATGTCGCCGCGGAACGGCTGCACCAATCTGCCAGTTATTTCTGCGCGTGCCCTAGGGTAGAGGCCCGTGAGTCTGACGCTGGACCTACTCGTCGCGATTGCGACGCTGGTACTCGTCGTCACGGGCCTCTTCCTGATCTTCGGCCTCCTGAACGTCATCAATCTGGCAAACGCCGGGCTCATGGCCGTCGGCGTGTACGCGGAGGTGAGCTTCCGCGGGCACGGCGTCGGCTTCTGGCCGAGCCTCGTCCTCGCGGCCCTCGTCACCGGCGCCGTGGGCGCCGTGATCGAGCTGATCGTCATTCGCAGGCTCTACGCCCGGCCGCTCGACACGATTCTCGCCACCTGGGGCCTCTCACTCGTTCTCGTGCAGGGGATCACGGAGATCTACGGGCCCGGTCAGCGCTTTCTCGACCTGCCGACGATCAAGGCGACCGACGTCTTCGGGACGCCGTACTCCAACTACCGCCTGATCATCATCGCCTTCGGGGCCGGCCTGATCGCGACGCTCGCGATCGTCGTGCGGTTAACGGGCCTCGGCCTGACGATCCGCGCCGTGATGGCGAACGAGGCGCTCGCGCGTGCCGACGGGATCAACACCGTGCGGGTGCGCCAGCTCACGTTCATCACGGGAGCGGCTCTCGCCGGTCTCGCCGGCGCGGTGCTCGGCCCGATCGAGGGCGTCGACCCGAACTTCGGCGCCACGCTCATCGCGACGGGCTTCCTTGCCGTCCTGCTCTCGGGGCGGACGCTCGTCGGGCTCGTGCTCTCGTGCGTGCTGCTCGCGGGGACGATGACGCTCTTCTCGCGGTACGAGAACGCGGTCTGGTCGAACGTCGTCGTGATCGGAGTCGCCGTCGTCATCCTCCGTTTCCGCCCGCAAGGGCTCGCGCTGCGGCGATCGGCATGAGCAGGCGCCTCGCCATGTGGGCGGTCGGCGCGGTCGTGGTCGTCGCGGCCGTTGCGGCGATGCCGCAGCTCCTCGACACCTACTACCTGAGCCTGCTCGCCCAGTCCCTGCTCTTCGGGATCGTGGCCCTGAGCCTCGACCTCGTCTGGGGCTACACCGGCATGCCCGACCTCGGGCACGCGCTGTGGTTCGGAACCGGTGCCCTGGCCGTGGGGATGATGACGACGACCGTCGACCCTTCCGGTCTCGTGCTCGGTGCGCACGGCGGACTCGGGCGTCACGCGGCCGGGATCGCGATCGGCATGGCGGTGGCCGGCGGGGTGGCGCTGCTCGTCGGGCTGCTCTCGTTCTCCCAGGGCGAGTCGGATCCGTTCTACATCGCGATCGTCACCCTCGCCCTGACGATCGCCGCGGCCACGGTCTACAGCCAGGAGACCCCGTACACGGGCGGCGACAGCGGCCTCTTCGGGTTCGCCTCGCACCGGTTCTCCGGAACCACCTGGTACTACATCTGCGCGGCTTTGCTCGCGATCGTGACCGCCGGTGCGCTCGTGCTCGTCCGCAGCGACTTCGGGCTCGTGATGCGCGCGATCCGCGACAATCAGCGGCGCGTGCGGTTCTTCGGAACGAACGTCGAGCTCGTGAAGATCGGCGTGTTCGTGCTCGGCGCCGTGCTCGCGGCCGGGGCAGGCGGCGTCTACGCGACGATCGTCGGCTTCGTCTCGGCGCCGCTCTTCGGCTTCGCCCAGTCGACCTCGATCCTGATCTGGGTCGCCGTCGGCGGGCGAGGGACGATCCTCGGGCCCGTGATCGGGGCGGTCGGGCTCAGCTTCGTGACGTCCAAGCTGAGCGCCTCCTACCCGACCGAGTGGTCGCTCTTCCTCGGGCTGCTGTTCGTCGCCGTCGTCGTCTTCGTGCCCGACGGAGTGCTCCCGCCGGTCGTCCGGCAGGCGAGACGGCTGCTGCTCCATCGCGGGCCGCGGAAGGCGAGCCGCGTCCTGGTGCCCGCTCCGCGTGCCCGTCCGGCCCTGCGCGAGCGCGGCGAGCCGATCACGGTCGTCTCCGAGGTCGAGTTCGCCTATGGCGCGCTCGAGGTGCTCCGCGGTGTCGACTTCGAGATCAAGGCCGGCGAGCTCCTCTGCGTCGTCGGGCCGAACGGGGCCGGCAAGTCGACGCTCCTGAACGTGCTGACGGACGGGAAGCTCTCCGCGCGCGGCGACATCTCGTACTTCATGCATGCGGGTGAACTGGCGCGGAAGGGCCAGCCGATCCACCGGATCGCGCGCGCGGGCGTCGCCCGGAAGTTCCAGATCCCGCACCTGTTCGACAGCCTTACCGTCGCCGAGACGCTGCTCCTGGCCTCGCGGAAGGGCCGCATTCCGTCGCTCTGGAGCCGGACGAAGGAGGTCGCCGTTCCGCAGTCGGTGCTCGACATCGTCGGCGCGACCGGCCTCGAAGGCCGCGAAGACGTGCCGTCGCCGGCGCTCGCCCACGGGCTCAAGCAGGGACTGGAGCTCGCGGCCGCTGTTTCCGTTCGGCCCGAGCTGCTGCTCCTCGACGAGCCGACCGCCGGCCTCACGAGCAACGAACGCGGCGTGATCGGCGAGGTCTTCCGCCGGCTCGTCGACGCGGGTATGACCATCGTGCTGATCGAGCACGACCTGGACTTCGTCGCGCGCGTGGCCGACCGGGTGATCGTGCTCCACGGCGGGAAGGTCGTCGAGTCGGGGACGCCTGCCGAGGTGTCCGCGTCGGCCGTCGTGCGCGAGGCCTACGTCGGGACGGTGGCGGCGTCGTGAGGGTCGAGGTCGCGGGGCTGCGCGCCGGGTACGGCTCGGCGACGATCCTCGAGGAGATCGGATTCTCCGTGCCCGAGCACAGTGCGCTCGCGATCGTGGGCCGGAACGGGATGGGCAAGTCCACACTCCTGAAGGCGGTGATGGGCTACCTCAAGCCGTCACGCGGCTCGGTCTCGATGGGCGAGCGCAACGTCACCGGGTGGCCGACCTACCGGATCTCGCGGATGGGGGTTGCCTACGCGGCCCAGGAGAAGTCGCTCTTCGGGGAGCTCTCGATCGAGGAGAACCTCACGGTCGGCAAGGGCAAGCGCTGCAGCTCCGAGTTGCGCGACGAGGTGTTCTCGTACTTCCCGGTGCTCGGCAAGCGGTTGAAGCAGCGCGCCGGCACGCTGAGTGGGGGCGAGCAGAAGATGCTGACTCTCGCAAAGGCGCTCGTCGGCTCGCCGGACCTGCTCGTCCTCGACGAGATCTCGGACGGGCTCGGCCCCGCGGTCATCTCGGCGGTCGGGACGGCGCTCAAGAGCCTCCGCGAGCGGCATGGCTGCACGATCCTGATGGTCGAGCAGAACCTCGATCTCAGCCTCGACGTTGCAGACACCGTGGCGGTGCTGAAGCTCGGGAGCCTCGTCTTCGAGCAGCCGTCCGGCGAGCCCGGGCTCCGCGACGAGCTCGTGGCCCAGCTCGCTCCCTAGCCCAGTCCGAGCAGGCGGATCGCGTTCTCCTTCAGGATCAGCGGCCTCACCTCGTCCTTGATCGGGAGCTCGGCGAAGTCGGCGAGCCACCGGTCCGGCGTGATCACCGGAAAGTCGGAGCCGAACAGGACCTTCTCGCGCAGCAGGCTGTTCGCATAGCGGACGAGGATCTCCGGGAAGTACTTCGGCGACCAGCCGGAGAGGTCGATGTAGACGTTCGGCTTGTGCAGGGCAACCGAGATCGCCTCGTCCTGCCAGGGAAACGAGGGATGGGCGAGCACGATCTTCAGGTCGGGGAAGTCGACCGCGACGTCGTCGACGACCATCGGATTCGAGTACTTCAGCCGCAGCCCGCCACCGCCGCGCACACCCGCGCCGATCCCGCTGTGGCCGGTGTGGAAGAGCGCCGGAAGGCCTGCGGCCTCGATCACCTCGTAGAGCGGATAGGCGAGCGGGTCGTTCGGAAAGAAGCCCTGGGAGTTCGGGTGGAACTTGAACCCGCGCACGCCGTGCTCGGCGATCAGCCGTTTCGCGGCGCGGACGCCGTCGGCCCCGCGCGCCGGGTCGATCGAAGCGAACGGGATCAGGACATCCGAGTTCGCCGCTGCGATCTCGGCGATCTCCTCGTTCGGGATCGGGGGAGCGCCGGTCACGGACTCGCTGTCGACGCCGAAGATGACGGCGGCGAGGTTCCGTTCGCGGTAGTACGCGGCGACGTCCTCCGCGTTCGGGAGCCGGTCGCTCGAGAAGTATGTCGCCGCTCCCGCACGCAGCTCGGGTGAGAGCGGGTCGAGCCCCGTCGTCGAGACCTCGGCGTGGGTGTGGACGTCGATCGCGACCACGGCATGGAGGTCGATTCCCGGCACGGCGACATCCTATCGACGCGAGAATCAGGTAGCCTGCGATTGCAGCGACGTGGCCGAGCGCACGACACCTCCGTTTCGCGCCGACCACGTCGGCAGTCTGCTCCGCCCGCCCGAGCTGCTCGAGGCGCGCACCGAGCACGCGGCGGGCCGGCTCGACACCCCGGGTCTCCGCGCGGCCGAGGACTCGGCGATTCGCGACGTCGTGCGCATGCAGCGCGAGGCGGGGCTCCAGTCGGCGACCGACGGCGAGTTCCGGCGGGCATCGTGGCACATGGACTTCATCTACGCGCTCGACGGGATCACGAAGGCGCCGGGAGAGCTGAAGGTCGAGTTCCGAAACGAAGACGGGACGATCGAGTTCACGCCGGCGGCGATGCACGTCGACGGCCGGATCGGGCTCGGCGAGACGATCTTCGGCGACGACTTCGCGTTCCTGCGCGGTACGGCCGAGGGCGTGATGCCGAAGCTGACGATCCCCTCGCCGAGCATGGTCCACTACCGTGGCGGGCGCACCGCGATCGATGCTTCCGTGTACCCCGACCTCGACGGCTTCTGGACCGACCTGACCGCGGCCTACGCCGAGGAGGTGCGGCGTCTCGGCGAGCTCGGGTGCCGCTACCTCCAGCTCGACGACACGAGCCTCGCCTACCTGAACGACCCGTCGCAGCGTGAGTACGTCGCCTCGATCGGCGGCGACCCGGATCGCCAGCACGTCGCCTACATCCGCCACCTGAACGAGGCGCTCGCAATGCGGCCCGAGGGGATGGCGGTCACGACGCACATGTGCCGCGGCAACTTCCGCTCCTCCTGGGTCGCCGAGGGCGACTACGAGTTCGTGGCCGAGGCGCTCTTCAACGAGCTCGAGGTCGACGGCTTCTTCATGGAATGGGACGACGAGCGCTCTGGCAGCTTCGCCCCGCTTCGCTTCGTCCCGCCCGGCAAGCAGGTGGTTCTCGGCCTCGTGACGACGAAGCGCGGCGAGCTCGAGCGCAGGGACGACCTGAAGCGCCGGATCGAGGAGGCCTCGAAGTACGTCCCGCTCGACCAGCTCTGCCTCTCGCCGCAGTGCGGCTTCTCCTCGACCGTCGAGGGGAACGCGCTGACGATCGACGACGAGCTGGCAAAGCTCCGCCTCGTCGTCGAGACCGCTGCGGAGGTCTGGGGCTAGGGTTTCCGTTAGGTTGCGGCCGATGATCGGGAAGCCCGGATCGCCCGTCACGCGGATCAGCCAGGCCTTTCCGGACAGGGTCGAGGTACGCGGTCGAGACCTCACGGAGCTGATGGGCAAGCTCACGTTCACGGAGTACTTCCACCTGCTCCTGACCGGTCACGAGCCGACGCCCGAGCAGACCTATTTCCTCGACGTGCTGCTCGTCGCGATCGCGGAGCACGGGATGATGCCCACGAACGTCGCGGCGCGGATGACGCTGGCCGCCGATCCGGACTCGCTGCAAGGCGCGGTCGCGGCCGGGATTCTCGGCGCCGGGCCCGTCCTGCTCGGAACGGCCGAGCCCTGCGCCCGCCTGCTGGCGGACGCGCAGGCTCAGGTGGCGGCGGGAGACGATCCCTCGGCCGTCGCGGACGAGATGGCTCTCGCCATCCACGCAGCGGGCGGCAGGATGCCGGGATTCGGCCATCCGGTACACAGGCCGGTCGACCCGCGCGCCGAGCGGATCGTCGAGCTGGCCGACGCCCGCGGGGTCAGCGGGCCGCACGTCGCCCTCGCCCGCGCGCTGCGTGAGAGCGTTGCCGAGGTGTGGGGCAAGCCGCTGACGATGAACGTCTCGCTGCCGATTGCGGCGGTGCTGCTCGATCTCGGCTTCCCGGCCTCGGCCGTGAAGTCCGTGCCGATCCTCGCGCGCACCGCCGGCCTCCTCGCACACCTTGCGGAGGAGCGCGAGCGCCCGCTCGGCTTCCTGATGGCGGGTGCCGCCGAGGACGCGGTCGAGTACGAGGGCGCCTGATGCTCGAGCCCGAGCTCGAGAGCCGCCCATGGGCAGAGCAGCTCGCGGTCGACGACACGAGCTACCGGGAGCAGCTGGACTACCTGCGCGAGCGCTCGCCGTTCTATCGCGTCAAGCTCGCCGGGCTCACGAACGCCGGCGGGCTCGACCGGATCGCCGAGCTGCCGTTCACCGAGAAGCGCGAGCTCCGCGAGACCGTCACCGCGGACAACCCGATCGGCGCGCATCTGTGCGCGGCCCCTGACGAGATCGTGCGGATCTACTCGACGAGCGGGACGACCGGTGCGCCGAGCTTCATCCCGCTGACCGCAGGCGACCTCGACAACTGGGTCACCGGTTCCGCCAGGAGCTACGCCGCCTCGGGGATCTCGGCCGGCGAGCGGATCGTCTCGACCTATAACGCCGGTCCCTTCGTCGCGGGCGCCGCGCTCGAGTCGTTCGACCGGATCGGGCTCTGCCACATCCCGGCCGGCACCGGTTCGAGCGACCGGCTCGTCACTGCGATCGAGCTCCTGAAGCCGGACGCCGCGGTGCTCACGCCGTCGTACGCGTCCTATCTCGCGGAATGGGCGGCCGAGCGTGGGAGGGACCTCCGCGGCTCGAGCGTCAAGCGCGTCCTCGTCGCGGGCGAGCCCGGGGGCGGCGAGCCCGCCTTCAGGGCGAAGGTCGAGGAGGCCTGGGGGGCGACCGTGACCGAGGCGATGGGGATCGGCGACATCGGGATCTCGCTGTGGGGTGAGTGCGAGGCCCAGGACGGCATGCATCTCGGCGCACGCGGGTTCGTCCATCCCGAGCTGATCGATCCGGACACGGGCCACGCGCTGGCGCTGGAGGACGGCGCGACGGGCGAGCTCGTGCTCACGCATCTCCGGCACCGAGCCGCGCCGCTCCTCCGCTTCCGCACCCGCGACCACGTCGAGGTGCGGACGACGCCGTGCTCCTGCGGTCGCACCGGCCCGCGCATCCGCTGCATCGGGCGGACCGACGACATGCTGATCGTCCGCGGCGTGAACGTCTTCCCTTCGGCGATCCGGGAGGTCGTGAGCACCTTCGCGCCGGCCGTCAGCGGAAACATCCTCGTGAAGCCGGCCGCCGAAGGCGTGAAGCAGGAACCGCCGCTTCCGGTCGCGGTCGAGCTGTCGGGCGAGGAGGCGGCCGACGGGCTCGCCGGCTCGATCCGCGACCGGCTGCGCGCCACGCTTGTCGTCCAGTTCCAGGTAGCGCTCGTGCCGTTCGGCAGCCTCGCTCGCAGCGAGTACAAGTCGAAGCTCGTCGATCGTTAGGATCACTGCGTGCGCAAGCTTCAATCGCAGGGCGTGCACCACATCACCCTCGTCGGCGCCGACCGGCAGACGTCGATCGACTTCTGGGAAGGCGTGCTCGGGATGCCGTTCGTGTTCGAGCAGCCGAACCTCGACAACCCGGACGAGAGCCACCTCTACTTCGATCCCGGCGACGGCCGGCTGATCACGATCTTCACGCACGAGGACCGGGTGCCCGACCCGGCCCGGACGCCGACGGATCCCGGCTGCGTCCATCACATCGCCTTCTCGGTCTCGCATGCGACGTTCGCCCAGGCCGTCGAGCGGCTCGAGGAGCGGGGGATCGAGCCGGCAGTCAGAGACCGCGGCTTCATGGACTCGATCTACTTCGAGGATCCGCTCGGGCTGACGATCGAGCTCGCGTCGTACCGCTTCGAGCCGCCGCACGGGTTCACGCACGCCGACGTGCTGTTCGAAGCTCACAAGCTCAAGGAGGCGGGCGGCGACTACTCGATCGACGAGCGGCACCTTGCCAACGCGATCGAGGCGCTCGTCGAGCGGTCACGCGACTCGCTCTCGCGCGACCGGTCGCCGAAGAACCCGTACCGCACGAACGCCCCCAGGTAACCGTCCCGAATCGGAGGATCACGTGGCAGACAACACTCTCAGCATCCTGAAGCCGAGCGTCAACAACCTCAGCGCGCGGATCTTCGTTCGCGCGGCCGGGCTCGACTTCGAGGAGATCGACGTGTGGGGCCAGCAGCAGAGCCCCGAGTTCGTCTCCAAGGACCCCTCGATGCTCACACCGCTCCTCGAGTGCGACGGGCTCCCGCGCGGCGCGCTCTGGGAGAGTTGCGCGATCATGCAGTACCTCTGCAACAAGCACGGCCTCGATCAGTTCTATCCGACCGATCCCGGTGAGCGGGCGATGGTCGACAGCGCGATCGCCTACCACCTCGCGACGCTCTATCCTCTCGTCGCGCGGGCGACCTACCCGACGCTGGCCTTCGGCCAGTACGCGGGTGAGGTCGGCACCTCCCCACACGCCTCCGACGAGATGAAGGCGAGCGCCCAGGCCGATGCGCACGCGGCGCTCGCCGGCCCGCTCGAGGTCTACAACACCTTCTTCCTGGCCGGAAGGCCGTTCATCGGCGGTGACGCGCCGTCGATCGCCGACATCCGCCTCGCCGCCACGTTCGAGTTCCTGAACTCGGTCGACTACGAGTTCCCGCAGTGGGCGAAGGACTACATGGAGCGGATCGAGTCGACGCTCGGCGACGCCTATTCCGAGCCGGCCGCCGACGTGCGGGGCTACATCCAGTACGTGAAGTCGCCCGAGGCCGCCGCGAGTTAGCCCTTGTCCGCTGACGGCCGGAGCCGGGCTTGTCCGGCGGGAGGCCGGGAGCGGCCGGGATCCAACCGAGGAGGGCTGGTAGGGGAACCTTGCTGGTTCCCTCACGGCTAAAACGACCAGAAGACAGGGACGAGGAAGATCGCAACCGTGCCGAAGAGGGCGAGCAGCGGGAGCCCGAGCTTCCAGTAGTCGCCGAAGCGATAGCCGGCGGGCCCCATCACCATCAGGTTCGCCGGCGTCGCCACCGGTGTCAGGAACGACGCGGCGGCCGAGACGCACACGCACATCAGCACCGGCTTCGGCGAGACGCCGACGTCGTGGGCGGCCGAGAGCGAGATCGGGATCACGATCAGCGCCGTCGCCATGTTGCTGATCAGCTGCCCGAGCACGGCGGTGAGCACGAACAGGCCTGCGAGTAGGGCGTAGCCTCCGTGGCCGCCGACGATCCTCACGAGCTCGTTCGCGAGCTTCTCGGCCGCGCCCGACACGGTCATTGCTGTCGAGAGGGAGATCATGCCGCCGACGAGGATCACGGTCGTCCACGAGATTCCGCGATAGGCCTGGTCGATCGACAGCACGCCGAGCAGAACGAGCGTCCCGGCGCCGAGCAGCCCCGCCACGGCCGGCGGCACGGCTCCGGTCGCGAGCAGCACGACCATCGCGAGCAGGACCCCGATCGACTCCCACGCTCCCAGCCCGAGCGGCACGCTCTGGCGGCGCACCGCCTCCGGCGAGTCGACGACGAGCACCGACGGGTCGTCGAGGTGATGCTCGAGCGCTCCCCACGAGCCCTGCAGGAGGAGTGAATCGCCGGCTGCGAGTGTCGTGTCGCCGGGCTCGAGATCCTCGCCGTTCCGCTGCACGGCGAGCACGACGAGGTCGCCGCTGTCTGTGACCATTCCGGGATAGGCGAGCTCGCCGATCAGCTCCGACCGGGGCGGGATCACGATCTCGGCCACGCCCGAGCGCTTGGTCATGAGCGTCTCGGGGTCGTCGTCGAGGGCGTAGGTATCGACGAGCGTCCGTGCGTGCTCGCTGAAGTTCCGCGAGCTCGCGCGAGGCTGGCGGTCCGGCAGAAGCCGCTCGCCGAAGAGAAGGATGATCGCGACGGTCCCGGCGAGGAGCGGGATCCCGACGAGCGCGAAGGAGAAGAAGCCGAACGCGCCGACGCCGGCATCCTTTGCCGACTCCGAGATGATCACGTTGACGGGCGTCCCGGTGAGCGCCAGCAGCGACCCGGCATGGGCCGCGAATGCGAGCGGCATCAGCAGCTGGGCCGGACGCCGCCCGAGCCGCATCGCCATCACGACGACGACCGGGACGAGCGCGGCGACGGCGCCGTTCACGTTGATCAGGGCCGTGAGCGCTGCGACCAGCAGGCACATCAGCACAATCAGGCGCGTTCGGCTCTCCCCGACCTGCTCGATCAGCATCTGCCCTGCCCAGGCGGTCACGCCCGAGGCGTCGAGCGCCTCGCTCACGACGAACAGGGAGCCGATGAAGAGCACCGTCGGGTCGCCGAATCCGGCCAGCGACTGGTTCAGGTCGAGGACGCCCGTCGCCCACAGGGCAAGCGCCGTGCCGATGGCGACGATCGCGACGGGTATCCGGTCGAGCGTGAACACCACGACGACCGCGGCGAGCACGAGGAAGGTGATCGTCGAATGGCTCACGGGGCAGGCCTCGGAGAGGACGGTGGAAACCTAACCGTGCCGTGAGTACGCTGCCCGGTGCGGCGACAACTTTTCGAGCGGGGAGGAGCACGATGACGGAGACGCACATGACCGGAGCGGCGATCCAGGAGAAGGTTCGGGCGCTGATGCCGGAGCTGAAGGACGACCTCGTCCGGCTCTCCCGGATCCCGTCGATCTCCACGACCACCGAGGTGAGCGCCGAGGTGATCGAGGCTCACGACCTCGTCGTCGAGCTCCTGCGTGGGGCCGGCGTGACCCACGTCGACTCGGTGTCGCTTCCCGGCACGGCGCCGGTGATCGTCGGGGAGATCCCGGCCCCCGAAGGCGCGCCGACGGTGCTCCTCTACAGCCACTACGACGTCGTGCCTGCGGGTGACGAGTCACTCTGGACGTCTCCGCCGTGGGAGCCGACCGAGCGCGACGGCGCGCTCTACGGGCGCGGCACCTCCGACTCGAAGGCGAACATCATCGCGCACATCGGTGCGCTCCGGGCCTGGGACGGCAAGCCTCCGGTCGGGATCAAGCTCGTGATCGAGGGCCAGGAAGAGGTCGGCGGCGGCGATCTCACGAACTACGCACGCTCGCACGCCGACGCGTTCCGCTCGGACGCGATGATCATCGGCGACGCCGGCAGCGTCCGGCCGGGCGTCCCGACGCTCACGATCGGCCTGCGCGGGATGGCGCAGCTGAAAATCGAGGTGAGCACGCTCGCAGGTGCCAAGCACAGCGGCCAGTACGGCGGCGCCGCCCCGGACGCGCTCATCGTCCTGATCCAGGCGCTCGCCGCCCTCCACGACGAGAACGGCGACGTCGCGGTGCCGGGGCTACGGCGCGAGGAATGGAGCGGGACCGACTACAGCGACGAGGAGTTCCGGGCGCTCGCCGAGATCAACGACGGGCTGCCGTTCCAGGGAACGGGCGGCCTCGGCTCGCGGCTCTGGTCGGGCCCGGCGATCACGGTGATCGGGATCGACGCACCCTCGGTCGCCGGCGCGCTGAACGCCGTCCAGCCGAATGCCGCTGCGAAGTTGAACGTCCGGGTTCATCCCGCGCAGGACGCGAAGGAGGCACAGGCGGCAGTGGTGAGCTTCCTCGAAGGCCTGAAGCCGTTCGGGATCCCGCTGAAGGTCACGCCGCTCGAGACCGGCAACGGCTTCCTCGCCGAGATCTCCGGCCCGGCGTACACGGCGGCGAAGGAGGCGATGTCGGCGGCGTGGGGCAGCGAGACCGCGATCGTCGCCACGGGCGGCTCGATCCCGCTCGTGAACGCGCTCGCCGAGGCCGTCCCCGAGGCGGAGATCCTGCTCCTCGGCGCCACCGACGGCTACAGCAACATCCATGCCCCGGATGAGCGCGTGATCCTCGACGAGCTCGAAAAGGCCGCGATCGCCGAGGCCGAGTTCTTCCAGCGCTTCGCAGAACAACGCGGATAAACGCCGCCCGAGCCGCACCGCAATCCGAAAATCGGTGCCATGCACCGGTTCGGCCCGCGGGGCCCGAGACGGCAAACGGCCTGTGTTCAAGCGGTTCGTCGCACGCACCGGGTTCCATCCGCGAATGCCGACCCGGTGCCATGCACCGGATCCGACGTCCTGTGGATAACCGGTGGCTGGCATGGGGTTCAACGCGTGTGTGGAGGCCAGTGCCGGCTACCCGCCGGCGGCTCGGGTGCGCGCCTGGCCGGTCGCAGCCGTCAGAAGAGGAGTCCGACGCGGCGAAGTCCTCGGTCGAGGGCTTCGAACTGCTCGTCCGTAATTGCGAGCTGGAGCATGAGTCGTTCCGGAAGCTCGAGCTGCGCCGCCGCTTGCTCGCCGAGGGTCAGCCGCAGCCCTGCTCTGTCGAGACTGAAGCTCGTAATCGCGTCGTAGGCCGTTCGCTGGCCCGGCTCGGCGACGAGGCAGTACCCCGACTCCTCGTCGTCCGGCTCGGCGATCTGGAAGCTCACCGCAAACCCGCCGGAGAACTCGGCTTCTTCGGAGAGACCGATCGAGTACACGCCCTCCTCGTCCGCCTCCGCGACGAATCTGATCTCGACCGCGTCGAGTTCGTCGATCAGTGCAGGTGGACCGGTGAGCCGGGCCCGAGCGGGATGTCGAGTAGGTACCAGGCGATGAAGAACAGGATCCAGGCGATCGAGAGGATGACGACGTAGGGGATCATCATCGAGACGATGGTGCCGATGCCGGCGTCCTTGCGATACCGCTTGGTGAAGATCACGATCAGCGGGAAGTAGGCCATCAGCGGGGTGATCACGTTCGTGGGGGAGTCGCCGATCCGGTAGGCGGCGAGCACCGTCTGTGGTGCGACGTTGAGGCGTAGGAAGAGCGGGATGAAGATCGGCGCGAGGAGCGCCCATTTCGCGATTGCCTGCGGGATGATCAGGTTGACGATGATCGTGATGAGGATCAGCCCGATCAGGAGCCAGAGCGTGCCGATGTTCGCGCGCTCGAGCCAGTCGCCGAGCTTGACAGCCAGGATCTCGGCGATGTTCGTGAAGTTGAAGTACGCGATGAACTGCGCGATCAGCAGGAACAGGAAGAGCAGGCTCGCGAGCCCGGACCATGATTTCGTGATCGAGCCGAGGATCGCGGCGCTGCCCTTGATCGTGTTCGCGCCGTAGCCGAAGGCGAGGCCGGCGGCGAAGAAGATCATCGTGATGATCACTATGAGGCTGTCCATGAACGGCGAGTCGCCGATAATGCTGCCGGTGATCGGGTTCCGCAGCGGCGCGCCCGGGATCACCGTGAGCAAGGCGATCACCACGACGACGGCGAGCGTCGCGAGGCCCGCATAGCGGAGCCCGCGGGCCTCGTCCTCGGGTGAGATCTCGACCGGCGGGTTCGCGTCGAGCTCCTCGCCCTCGCCGGCGTCGGCGGGGTTGTAGGTGCCGAGCCGGTTCTCGACGAACTTCGCCGAGACGAACGTCAGGACGATCGCGACGAAGATCGTCGAGCCGATCCCGAAGTAGAGATTCGCAGCGAGATCGATGTGGTTCGCGCTCGAGCCGGCCGCGTCGTTCGTGATCTCCGTGAGCACGCCGTCGAGCGGGGTGATCAGGAAGTTCACGCCGAAGCCCGCTGCCACGCCCGCGAAGGCCGCGGCGATCCCCGCTAACGGATGTCGCCCGACGCTGAGGAACGCAGCCGCACCTAACGGGATCAGCACCAGGTACCCGGCGTCCGAGGCGATGCTCGAGATGATCCCGAGTAGCACAATGATGAACGTCAGTGAGCTCTTCGACGACACCCCGACAAGTTTTCGGATCAGCGCCCCGATCAGCCCGGCGGCCTCGGCCAACCCGACGCCGATCATCACGACGAGGATGATCGCGACCGCCGCGAAGTTGCGGAAATTGCTGACAAACGACGTAAAGAGATAGCGGACGCCCTCGCCGGTCAGTAGACCCTTGACCTTCGCCGTTTGCGTCTCCTCGTGGTAGGCCGGCGCGGGGACTGGTTGCGTCGGGCCCACATCGGTCGGCTCGGTCGACCCGCCGTAGTACGTCTGCTCCGTCAGCACGGGCGGCGCGGTGACCACCTGGAACGTGGCCTTCACTCCGAACCAGTAGAGGATCTGCGAGAGCACGATCACCCCTGCGCAGAGCCAGAGGAACAGGATCGCCGGGTCGGGCATCTTGTTCCCGAGCCGCTCGATCCCGTCGAGCATCTTCGCCATGAACCCGTTGTCGGGTGTGGGCGTGGGCTCGGAGGCGATTGTCGACATCAGGCTCGGGGGCACGGGCCACCGGCCCGCAGTCCCGACCCTAGTGAGGCCCTGTTGTCACGTCAAGAGATCTTTCACAGCAGCGGCTCGGAGGCGAAGAGGTCGAGGCCGAGCTGACGGGAGAGAAAGCGGGCCGTGAGCTGTCCCTTGACGCTGTTGCCTGCGCCGTCGAGCAGCGGGGCGAAGGTGCCAAGGCCGCCCTTGCCCGGCGAGACCGTCACGATCCCGCCGCCGATGCCGCTCTTTCCCGGCAGTCCGACCTGGTAGAGCCAGTCCCCCGAGGTCTCGTAGAGCCCGGCCGTCGCCATCGCGGCAAGCGTGTGGCGGCAGGCCGTCTCGCCGATCACGCGGACGCCGGTGAGCGGGTTGACGCCGCCGTCGGCAAGCGTCGCGCCCATCGTTGCGAGATCGCGCGCCGTGACCGTCAACGAGCATTGCCGGGTGTAGAGGTCGACGGCCTCCGCCGGGGCGGTGTAGATCCGGCCCAGGCTCTCGAGCAGGCGTCCGGCGGCCTGGTTGCGGTGGTTCGTCTCCGAGGCCGAGGCGTAGACCTCGGCATCGACCTCGAGCGGCCGCCCCGCGAATGCCGAGAGGCCGTCCTCGATCGCCCGCCACCGCGACTCCTCGTCGTCGCCCGGCACGAGGCTCGTCGTCGCGATCGCTCCCGGGTTCACCATCGGGTTCGTGCGGCCGTCGGCGCTCCGCTCGATCGCAGTGAGCGAGTTGAAGGCGAGGCCGGTCGCATTCATCCCGATCCGCCGCCGAACCTCGTCCGCTCCGAGCGCCTCGGTGACGAGCGCAAGCACGAAGGGCTTTGACACACTCATGATCGTGAAGCCGTAGTCGGTGTCGCCTGCGGCGTGGACGTTGCCGGCGACGCCGACGACGCATACGCCGAAGAGGCCGGGCGGGACACGCTCGAGCGCCGGATAGACATTCGAGACTCGCCCGTCTTCGTTTACCCGAAAGCGCTCGTGCGCATCCACGACGAGCGAGCCCACGACGTCGGTTGGCGGCAGCGCCCCGGTCGAGATGAACTGCTCCGCCACGGCGGGAGCGTATCCAGGCTCGAGTTGCCTGACCGGAAACGGACTACGCTCCCGCAGATGCGCCACTCCCATCCCCGTGAGTGACGGTTCGAAGCCGGGCACGCTCCAGCGCCTGAAGCACGCGATCGACCAGACGCAGGAGCTCCGGCTCAGGATCGAGCGAACGCGCACGCGCACGCCGCTTCTCGATGCCTCCTTCGAGGTGATCGAGCGCGACTCGCACGTCGGCGGGAGCATCCTCGCGGGCGCGCTCGCCTACCGGCTGTTTCTCTTCTTCCTTCCGCTCGGGTTCTTCCTGATCGCGATGCTCGGGCTGGTCGCGCGGTGGACAGGTACGAAGCCCCACGGGATCGCGAAGAACATCGGAGTCGTCAGCCTCGTCACCCGTGAGGTGGGAGAGACCTCGCAGAAGGGCTCCGGGGTATGGGTCGCGCTCGTCTCGATCGTCGTGCTGGCCTACGTGACGACCGTCCTGCATCGCGCAGTCGCCGTCGTTCATGCGCTGGCCTGGGAGAACACCGCCCTGCCGGCGAAGTCGGGCCGCTCGCGGAAGATCTTCGCGCTCGGGATCGCGGCTCAGCTCGTCACGATCGGACTCCTCGGTGGGTTCAGGCCCGAGGCGACGCTCGAGTACGTCCTGCTGCTCGCGGCTCTCGGCGCCGTCCTCGGGATCGTCTGGCTCGGAATGTCACTGCGGCTGCCGCATGCGGCCGCACCATGGACGGATCTGATCCCGGGCGCGATCCTGTACGGGGCCGGCCTGCTCTGCGTCCGGGCGTTCGACAGGTACCTGCTCGGGGTGCTCCAGGAGCAGCGGCGAAACAGCTACGGCACGCTCGGTACCGCCTCGGCGATCCTGCTCAGCCTGTTCCTGATCGGCCGGCTCGTCGTCGCATCGGCCGTGATCAACGCGACGCTTTCGGCCCGGCGGCGCGGGCGGAACGAGGAGCTTTCCGCGGCAGGCACCGATGTCTGAGTCGGACGCGGCCGCGCGGATACGCATGAGCCTTTTCTCCTCCAGGCCGGGAGCACGGCGCTTCCGGCGCGCGACCGACGTGATCCTGCTCGTGCCGGCGCTCGTCGCGCTCGCGATCCTCGTCGCCGCCTACCCACCGGGCCCGTTCGAGCGAGCGGTCGCTGCGGCGCTGAATGCGCTCCCGAGCTGGATCAACCCGATCTGGGCCTTCGCCTTCGACCTGTTCTGGCTGTGGGCCCTGCTGCTCGTGGTCGTCGTCGCCGTGGCGCGGCGCGGTGCTGCGGCGCTGCAAGCGGTTGTCTCGGCCGTTCTCGCGCTCGCCGTCGCGCTCGTCTCGGCTCGCCTCGCGAGCGGCGGCTGGCCGGATCTCGGCGACGCGCTGAGGGAAAGCTCGAGCGCTCCTGCCTTCCCGGCGGTTCGGGTGGCGCTCGCCGCTTCGGTGATCCTCACGATCGGCCCGTACCTGATCAGGCCCGCGCAGCGTGTGAACCGTCTCGTGCTCGTGCTCGGCTTCACCGGCGGCCTTTTTCTAGACCACGCCTCCCCGAGCGGCAACCTCGCGGCGCTGATGGTCGCGGTCGTCGCCTCCTCGGCGGTGCGGCTCGCCTTCGGAACCGCTGCAGGCCGCCCGGGCCTTGCGGAGGTCGGAGTCGCTCTCGGCGAGCTCGGGATCGAGGCGAAGCACGTCGAGCTCGCCGAGCGGCAGACGGCCGGGGTCGTGCTCGCCCACGGCCTCGACGCGGAAGGTCGTCGGCTGGCGATCAAGCTCCACGGCCGCGACGCCTACGACAACCAGCTTCTCGAGAAGATCTGGCGCTTCCTCTGGTACGAGGACGCCGGGCCGCCGCTGAGGCTGAGCCGCGGTCAGGTGGCGGAGTACGAGGCCTTCGTCACGCTGCTCGCCCGGAGCTTCGACGTTCCGTCGTACGAGGTGCTCCGCGCGGGAACGACCTCCGGCGACAACGGCTTGCTCGTGCTCCGCGGCGATGCTCGGCAGCTCGGAGAGCTTGCCGCCGACGAGCTCGGCGACGAGTTGCTCGGGCGAAGCTGGAGCTCGCTCCGGCTCCTGCATCGAGCCCGGATCGTCCACCGACATCTCGACCCGGAGACGATCGTGCTCTTCGGGGACGAGGTCGGGTTCGTCGACTTCGGCTCCGCGACGACCGCGGCGTCGGAGGATCGCCGACTCACCGACCGTGCTCAGCTCCTCGTTGCTACCGCGACATGCTGTGGGGTCGAGCGTTCTCTCGCCGCGGCCGTCGAGGCGCTCGGTGCCGACGGCGTCGGCGAGCTCCTGCCGTACCTCCAGTCCGCCGCCCTCGAGGGGCCGCTTCAGGAGGCGGCAGAGCGCTCAGGGATCGATGTCGACGACCTGCGCAAGGAGGCGGCGCTGCGCGTCGACGCCAAGGAGCCCGGGCTCGTCAGGCTCCGTCGGGTCACCTGGGGATCCGTGATCCAGATCGGCCTGCTCCTGCTCGCCGCCACAGCCCTGCTGTCGTTCGCGACGGGGATCGACTGGCACGAGTTCAGGGTGGCCGTCGGAGATGCGGTGTGGGGGTGGATCGCCGTCGGCGCGATCGTCGCGCAGACACCTCGGCTCACGCAGTCGGCCTCGACGCTCGGCTCGGTCGCCGCCGATCTCAGGTTCGGGCCGGTCTACGCGATGCAGCTCGCGACCGGGTACATGAACCTCGCACTGCCCTCGGTCGCCGCCCGGCTGACGATCAACATCCGCTTCTTCCAGCGGCAGGGCGTGCCGCCCGCGGCCGCTGTGACGGCGGGCGGAATCGACTCGTTCGCGAGCATGGTGATCCAGACGATCCTGCTCGTGCTGCTGTTGCTCTTCAGCGAGGCGTCTCTCGACGTCGACCTGACTGCGCCCTCTGGCGGCCTGCTCGTGATCCTCCTCGTCCTCGTCGGGCTCGTCGTCGCAGCCGTGGTGGCGGTGGTCGTCGTGCGCCGGCTCCGCCAGCTCGTGACGGGGAGGCTCCGGACTTGGTGGCCGCAGGTCAAGAGCGCCCTCGGCACGCTCCGTTCGGGGAGCAAGCTCGCCCTGCTCGTCTTCGGCAGCCTCGCGACGGAGGCCCTGTTCGCGACGGCGCTCGGGCTCTTTGCGCTGGGCCTCGGCTCGCACGTGGGCCTCACCGATCTCCTGGTCATCAACATCAGCGTCTCGCTGCTCTCGAGCTTCATCCCGGTTCCCGGCGGGATCGGCGTGACCGAGCTCGGCCTGACCGTCGGGCTGACCTCGGCCGGGATGGATGAGGCGTCGGCGCTCGCGGCCGTGCTGCTCTACCGCATCTCGACGTTCTATCTGCCGCCCATCTGGGGCTTCTTCGCGCTCCGCTGGCTCCAGCGGCGTAGCTATCTGTAAGAGGCCATTTCCCGCGCACGGCGCGAGACCATGGCGTTGGCTCGGGGACATGGCTGGTGAAGGCGCCGGGCTATGCGGGTACGGGCTCTGGCGCGTCCGGCGGAGGGTCCGGCCGGACGGCGGCGCGGGCCTTGCCGAGCTCCGCTGCGATCTGGCGTGCGGCGGAGGTGAGAGGCGCGGCCAGGATCAGGCCGATCATCCCGAAGAGACAGCCCGCGCCGATCGTGACCACGAGCACGACGAGTGGGTTCAGCTTCAGCGTCGCGCCGAAGGCGATCGGCTGGAAGACGTTCTGGAGCAGCCCGTTTGCGAGCAGCACGATCACGAGCATGATGATCGCCGTCGTCGTTCCCTTCGCGCCGAGCGCCAGGATCACCGCGAACGCGCCGGCGACGAACGCGCCGATGAACGGCACGTAGGCGGTGACGAAGCTCACGACCGCGATCGTCCCGGCGAGCGGTACGTCGAGCACGAGCGCACCCAGGCCCACGATCACGCCGTTGAACGCGGCAACCATCGTCACGCCGAGGAAGTAGCGCCGGAGAGACAGCATCACGCCCTTCGTGACGATTCGCGCAACAGACTGCGACACGCCCATCCTGCCCTCGACCCAGGCCCTCATCCCCGGGCCGTCCTTCAGCAGGAAGAAGATCGCGAGCGCGGTGAAGGAGAGCCCGAAGGCGAACGACGCGAGGCCGGTGATGCCGTGGACGAGGCCGTGCACGAGGGTCGAGATGACCTTCGGGAGGGCGGACCCAAGCTCGGAGGTCGCGCCCGAGGCCCCCGAGGCGCTCTCGCCGAGGTCCTTTAGCCAGTTCTGGGCCTTCGGAGCGGCGGCGGCCGCCTGTTCCCGGATCGTCGCGGACTGGCTCGTGATCCCGCCGATCACGAGTAGCGCGATCAGCACCGCCACCGCAACGATCAGCAGCAGGACGATCGCGGCACCGGCCGCCCGTGGAACGCGATGAGCCTTCAGGAAGCCCACGAGCGGCGAGGCGACCGTCGCGATCACGAGCCCGACCAGCACCGGGTCGACGATCGTTGCAGTGAGTGCCGCGAACCAGACGATGCCGACGAGCACGATCGTCACCCCGGCCAGGAGCCACGAGGCCAGCCCGAGGTCGCGGAGCCACTTCGGCGCTGCGAAGACGTTCGAGAGCGCCCTCAGGTCGTCGGGATCGATCCCGACTGTCGGGCGCTGCTCACGGCCGCCGTCGTCCTTGTCGTCGAAGAATTGCCTGGGCCTCATTCTCGCCTCGCTCGCAGGAGCGGTCGGGGATGTGGAATATCGTTCCGGCCCCCGCGCGGTTATCCTTCGCGCGCCATGACAGGGACCCTCGCCTTCTGGCACGACGGATCGGCCAGGTCGGAGATCGAGAGCTTCGTCGAGCGCGTCACGGACGAGGGCTCGCCCGACTACGTCCCGCCCGCCGAGCGAATCGCCGTCTTCGACAACGACGGGACGCTCTGGTGCGAGAAGCCGATGCCGGTCGAGCTCGCCTTCATCCTGAAGCGCTTCACCGAGATGGTCGCGGCCGACCCGTCCCTCGCCGAGCGCCAGCCCTGGAAGGCCGCGTACGAGGGCGACTATGCCTGGCTCGGAGGTGCGCTTCAGAAGCACGAGGAGGGCGACGACAGCATCGTGGAGGTGCTGATGGGCGGGATTCTCGAGGGCTTCGCCGGGATGACGGTCGAGGCCTACGCCGCCGCCTCACGCGCCTTCCTCACGGCCGGCGTCCACCCGACGCTCTCGCGCTGCTACACGGACTGCAGCTACGTGCCGATGGTCGAGCTCCTTCACCACCTTTCCGCGAACGGGTTCACCACCTTCATCGTCTCGGGCGGCGACCGCGACTTCATGCGGTCGGTCACAGACGATGTCTACGGCATCCCTGCAGAGCGCATCGTCGGCAGCTCGAACGCCCTTGGCTACGAGCCGGGAGAGGGCGGCGGCGAGATCGTCTACCTCGCGAAGCCCGACTTCTTCGACGACGGCCCGGTGAAGCCGGTGCGGATCTGGAGCCGGGTGGGGCGGCGGCCGATCCTTGCCTGCGGCAACTCGAACGGCGACATCGAGATGCTCCGCTACGCGGGCGGAGCGTCGAAGCCGTCGCTGCGGCTGCTCGTGCTGCACGACGATGCCGAGCGCGAGTTCGACTACACGGCCGGGGCCGAGCGGGCGCTCGCGGCCGCCCCCGCCGAGGGCTGGACGGTCGTGAGCGTCTTGAACGACTGGAAGAGGGTCTTCGCAGACACCTGACAGGAGGCGCGTAGTAAGCCCCTACGGCGCGGCTTATACGATTTGGTGATGACGGACCCGGCGAGCTCGGCTCGATGATCGCCTGCCCGGCATGTGGAGGTGAGAATCCGGCGGGATTCAAGTTCTGCGGCTTCTGCGGCGGCCCCCTCGAAGCGGCCCCGCCGCCCGAGCCGGCTCACGAGACGCGCCGGTCGGTCACGATCGTCTTCTCCGACCTCGTCGGCTCGACGGCTCTCGGCGAGCGGATCGACTCCGAGGCCGTGCGCGAGGTGCTCCGGCGCTACTTCGAGGAGATGAGCGGTGCACTCGAGATGCACGGCGGTACCGTCGAGAAGTTCATCGGCGACGCGATCATGGCGGTGTTCGGGATGCCGGTCGCGCACGAGGACGACGCCCTCCGGGCCGCGCGCGCGACGCTCGAGATGAAGGCAAGGCTGGCGGTGCTGAACGAGGAGCTCGAGCGCGGCTGGGGGGTGACGCTCGCGAACAGGACGGGAATCAACACAGGCTCGGTGATCGCCTCCGGCGACGCCTCGACCCGGCAGGGGCTCGTCGCGGGCGACACGGTGAACACGGCGGCCCGGCTCGAGCAGGCCGCACCTCCGTACGAGGTGCTGATCGGCGAGCCGACCTACCGGCTGCTTCGCGGCGCTGTCGAGGTCGAGGAGGTGGAGCCGCTCGAGCTGAAGGGCAAGGCCGAGCGAGTGCCCGCCTATCGCCTGCTCGCCGTGACGGAGGCAGGAAGCGCGCCGCGGCGCACCGACCTACCGCTGGTCGGTCGCGAGCGTGAGCTCGGGCTTCTCACGGAGAGTCTCGACGAGGCGATCTCCTCCGCGGTGCCGCGCTTCGTCACGCTCGTCGCAGAGGCCGGAACCGGGAAGTCACGGCTGATCGAGGAGCTGATGACGCTCACGGGAGAGCGCGGCGGGCTTGCCCTGCGGGGACGCTGCCTGCCCTACGGCCGTGGCATCACGTTCTGGCCCCTCGTCGAGATCGTCGCCCAGGCCGCGGAGATCGCCGACGAGGACTCACCCGAGAGCGCCCGGGCCAAGATCTCCGCGCTCGTGGACGACAGCGCCGTCGTCGACCGGATCGCGGTTGCCGTCGGGTTGTCCGAGGCGAAGTTCCCGCTGGACGAGCTCTTCTGGGGCATGCGCAAGTTCCTCGAGTCGCTCTCGCGCTCACAGCCCGTCGTCGCGGTCTTCGAGGATGTCCACTGGGCCGAGAACGCGATGCTCGAGCTGCTCTCGCACGTGGGGTCGACCGCAACCTCGGCACCGCTCCTTCTCGTCTGCTCCTCGAGGCCCGATCTCGAGCAGAAGCAACCCGACTGGCCTGCGGTCCCGCGAGCTCTCAGGATGCAGCTCGAGCCGCTCCAGGGTGAGGACGTCGACCGCCTCGTGGAGCACGTCCTCGGCGGCTCGCTTCCCGAGGACGCGCGCGCTCAGATCAGCCGGGCCTCGCAGGGCAACCCGCTCTTCCTGGAACAGCTCGTGACGATGCTCGTCGAGGAGGGGATGCTCCATCCCGAGGGCGACACGTGGGTCCCGACCGCCGACTTCTCGGGCGGAATGGCGGTGCCGGCCTCGATCGAGGCGCTCCTCACGGCCCGGCTCGACCTGCTGCCGATGAGCGAGCTGACCGTCGTCGAGTCGGCCTCGATCATCGGGTTCCAGTTCCCGAAGGAACCGGTCGCCGAGCTCTCGCCGGACGCGGCCGCCGACCTCGACGATCGGCTCGAGCGGATCGTCGAGCGCCGCTTGATCCAGCGCGTCGACGACGCTCCCGACCTGCACCGTTTCCACCACATCATGATCAAGGACACGGCCTACAACCGGTTGCCCAAGCGCACGCGGTCGACGCTGCACTCGCGTTTCGCGGACTGGGCCGAGCGCGTGAACCGCGAGCGCGACCGCGAGGTCGAGTTCCAGGAGATCGTCGGCTACCACCTCGAACAGGCACGGCGGTACCTGGTCGAGCTCGCACCTCTCGACGACGTCGGGCGCGAGCTCGGCCGCCGCGCCGCGGGCCATCTCGTTCCCGCCGGCCTCCGCGCCTTCGGCCGCGGCGACATGTGGGCGGCCTCGAACCTCTTCCGCCGTTCCGTCGAGCTCTTGCCCGAGGGATCGCGGGCCCGGCTCGAGCTGCTTCCCGATCTTGGCGAGGCGCTGATGGAGATCGGCGAGTTCGGCCCCGCGCAGGAGTTCCTCGACGAGGCGGTCGCGGGTGCCGCCGAGCTCGGGGACGGCACCCTCGAGGCCGAGGCGATCCTCACGCGCCTCCTCGTCGCCCACCACACGGTGGACGATCTCGATGCCTGGCGCTCGGAGGTGCAGTTCGAGGCCGAACGGCTGATTCCGGTGCTGGAGGCGAACGGAGCGGCCGGCGCCCTTGCGAAGGCGTGGCGGATGATCGCGTTCGTCCACGGCACGGTCTGCCGCTGGCAGGAGACGGCCGACGCCCTCGAACGGGCGATCGGCAGCGCCCGCCTCGCCGGCGACGACCGCCGGATCGCGCGCCTGTCCGCGTCGTACGTGATGGCGCTCGCGGAGGGCACGACACCCGCACCGGAGGCGATCGCGCGCGCAGACGAGATGCTCGGCCAGGGGCTCGCCAGCCGCGAGGCCGAGGCGATCGCCCTCCTGACGCTCTCTCCGCTCCACGCGATGTCGGGCGATTTCGACCGTGCGCGGGAGCGCTGTGCCCGTGGCGCCGAGATCCTCCACGACCTAGGCGCCACCGTGCTCGCGGCGAGGACGTCCGACTTCTCGTCCCGGATCGAGCTGATGGCGGGGGATCCGGCGGCGGCGGAGGCGAAGCTCCGGGTCGACTACGACGCCCTCACGACGATGGACGAGCGGTTCTTCCTCCCGAACATCGCGGCCTTGCTCGCGAAGGCGTTGTACGAGCTCGATCGCCTGGATGAGGCGGAGGAGCTCGTCGCCGTCGCCGCCGAGCTCTCGGACGCGGAGGACGTCGAGGCCCAGGCGCTGCTCCAGACCGTTCAGGCAAGGCTTCTCGCGGCACGGGGGCGGATCGACGAAGCGCGGACGGTGGCTCGCGCGGCCGTTGCGCTCACGGGGCAGACCGATGCGCCGGTCCTTCGCGCCGACGCGCTCGTCGACGTCTCAGGCGTGCTCGGCGAGACGCCGGAGGAGCGAGCGGCCGCACTCGACGAGGCGCGCTCGCTCTACGAACGGAAGCAGCACCTCGTCGGTCTTGCGCGGGTCGAGGCCGAGCTGGCGCAGCCGTCTGCGCTGGCCCCTTCCCCCGGATAGCTACCCGATGTAACGCGGGTCGCCGAAGCCGGTGCCCTGGACGAGCAGCTTGATCCAGCCCTCGTCGTAGTCGTCGCTCTCGTCGGCTGCTTGACCGCGGACGGGAACGTCGATCGCGTGCACCTGGATCACGCAGGTCAGCCAGCCGGTCGGCAGGGTCGGGCCGGCCTTGCACTTCGGCACGACGCGCTTGCCGCCGGCAGCCTTCGCATCGAGCATCCAGAGTGGGTTCGGGTTGTCGAACGTCGGCTTGGTGCCGGGGACGATGTCGTCGAGCCACTTCTCGTCGGGGAGCGTCTCGTTGGGGAACGTCAGCTTGACCACGGTCGGATGCGAGAGCTCCGGCAGGCCGACAGACGAGATCTGCGTCTTGTAGGCACCGGTGCCCGGCTTCGGCTCGACGCCCACCGTGAGCGGCGTGCAGAGCAGGCCGAGCGATGAGGCCGCGGCCGACGGCGCGACGAGAGACGTCTGCTGGTCGTTCAGGGTCGCGGTGATCGGGGACGGCGTTCGATTGCAGCTGCCCTTCTCGGCGTCGTTGTTGGAGGCGAGCACCTTGGCCGAGGTGCCGGTGAGGATCGGGTTCGGCTTGCTGGCACCGACCCGGAGCGCGAAGGTCGCTCTGACGCTCGTCTCCTCGGGGATCGTCTTCGGCGCGCGTGAGACCACGTTCGCGGTGGCCGTCGTGTGCGGCGCAACCTGGCCGAGCGGGCAGGCGACCGTTCCGGCGGTCTTCTTGATGACGACGCACTTGCCGGGGGTCACGACGGTGAAGCCCTCGGGAAGATGCACCGTGACGACGACGCCGGGGAGCGGTACGGGAGAGAAGTTATGGAACGTGGCAACGGCGAGCTCCTGCTTGCCCGGCGAGACGACGCCGGGGAGCAGCTGTACCGTGAGCGAGATGCTCGGCGGCGCCGCCGCAGAAGTCGAACCGGTGAGACCGGCCGCAAGCACGGCCACGAGCGCTATCCCGACGAAGACCTTCGAGGTCCTCCCCGAACCGAATGCTGACGCAGTTGTCATCGCTCCCCCTTCCCGTTGCCGCTGATTCCCCGAGTACCGAACTGACGCTACCTGTACGCGCGATCGTAGTACGTGTGGGACGCCGGCGGAAGGGATTCGTTAGGAACGAGACGTCTCGCGGCGGAGCCGGTCGGCCATGACCCTCATCACGATCTCTGCAAAATAGGGCGTTTCCTGGACGAGGAACCAGAAGCGGCGCCGGTCGATCGTCACGAGCTCGCAGTCGGTCTGGGCAACGGCGGTCGCCGAGCGGGTGTCACGCTCGATCACGGCCATCTCACCGAAGAGGCCGCCCGGGCCGACGACCTCGAGCACGTGGTTCGCACCGGTCGTGAGCTCGACCTCGCCGAGCTTCACGAGATAGACCTTGTCCGCGGCGTCGCCCTCGTCGAAGATCTTCTCGCCGGCCGCGAACGGCTCGGCGTCGCCATTGCGCATCAGCAGGGCGAGATACTCGTCCTGCACTCCGGATTCAGTCATGAGCGTTCTTTCGGCGCACGGCCCTCAGGGTAGGGGGAGCCGGGTGAACTTCGTGCGTCATTCTGGTGAACATCTGCGGTCTTCCTGGTGACCGAGGCCCGAGAGCGAAGAAGGAACGTGGCTCAGTCGTCGCTCTCAGCGTCCTCCACGGCTCTCTTTTCTGCTTTCTTGCGCTTGTGCTCCTCCTTGCGCTCGGCCACCTGTTCCTTCGCGCCGACATATGAGCTCGAGACGAGCTGCTTCCCGCCCGTCCAGCCGAAGACGGAGATCACGAGGATCACGGCGAAGCAGACGTTCCAGCCCGTCGTGATCAGCTGCTGCGCGGTGGAATAGGCGACCGTGGTGTTCTTCGGGACGTTGCAGCAGACATCGAGTGCGAGCGCGTTCGTCGCCTGGGTGACCCCGACCGCGCCCGGCGTGAACGAAGCGACGTTGGCGAGCGAGCCCGAGCCGACGATCCACATCAGCGAGTCGAACGTGACCGGGATCGCGAACGCGGCCAGGAAGATCCCGATCACGGCGAACTTGCAGGCGTAGGAGAGGAACGACGGCAGGAACGCGTGCGTGAGGTAGCGCCTGGGTGTCGAGAGGATCACGCCGCCCCGCTTCGCCTGGGCCCAGAGCTTCTTCACCTGCCGCCAGCAGAGCCTTCCCACGATCACGATCAGGAATCCTGCGCCGACCACGATCACGACCGCCAGCGCGGGATGGGCCGTGATGTTGCCCAGGTTGTCGTGGAACGAGTTCGGGACCGAAAGGAACAGGTAGAGGTAGACGAGGGCGCCGACGACCGCGAAGAAGATCTTCTGGACGAGATACGCCGCGATCGAGCCGCCGACCGTGCAGGAGGGGATCAGGGCGACGAACATGAGAAGCGTCACGAATGTGCCGATGTTCGCCGGGAGGAAGTTGTTCATCGCCACGCCGACGGCGTAGGCGGTCACGATCGGCGCCAGCGTTACCTCGCCCGGGTACGCGGCCTTCAGGATCCCGTAATAGGAGACACCCGCGAAGATCGTCTGGCCCGACTGGAAGACGAGCGCGGCGACGATGTAGCTGACCGGTACCGCCTTCACTTGATCCCAGAGGTTCGAGAGCCAGCCCCTGACGTCGACTCCGAAGAACTGGAGGAGCAGGACGAGGAGCGTGATCCCGAGAAGCCAGGCCGCGACCTTCGTGAGGCGCCGGCCGCGCGAGCTCTCTCCGGGCGGTGTTGCCAGGACGGCTGCGCCGGCGGTCTCGCTCATGACGCGGAGCTTAGACGACCTGCCGAACGCCGTTCTCGAATGCGTTTGGCCGGTGCAGGCCGTAACGTGGCGGGATGAGCTCCGACGAGTCTGCCGCTCAGGCAACGGCCCGGCCGGACGCCGGCCCGAGCGGGCCGGAGTACCTGCGGCTCGTCGGGTTCGCGGCGCTGATCGGGATCCCGGCCGCGGTCGTCGCCGCGCTCTTCCTGGCGTTCGTGCACGACGGCCAGCATTGGCTCTGGGCGGATCTGCCGGCGCGCCTCGGGCACAGCTCCCCGCCGTGGTACCTCGTGATCGGCCTTCCCGTCGTCGGGGCGGCGATCGTGGTCGCGGCGCGGCTCCTGCTGCCGGGAGACGGCGGCCACTCCCCGATCAACGGCATCGATGCCAGCCCGACGCCGTTCTCGCACGGGCCAGGCGTCGCCGTGGCGGCGACCGGCACGCTGATGTTCGGCGCCGTGCTCGGCCCCGAGGGGCCCCTGATCGCGCTCGGCTCCGTGACGGCGATGGCGTTCGCGCCGCTCATGCGGCTGACGAAGCGCCAGAGCGGAGGGCTCGCGCTCGCAGGCTCGTTCTCGGCGATCTCTGCTCTCTTCGGCGGCCCGATCGTGGGCGGCGTGATGATGGTGGAGGCGAGCGCGCCCATGTTGGGCGCGACGCTGATCCCGGTGCTCCTCCCCGGCTTCGTCGCTGCCGCGCTCGGTTACACGATCTTCATCGGCTTCGGCAACTGGGGCGGCCTCGGCGTGCCCGGGCTCGAGGTTCCGGGGCTCCCGGCCTACCACGGCACTCACATCAGGGACCTGATCGTCGCCGTCTTCGTCGGGGTGATCGCGGCCGCGATCATCGCGCCGATCCGTCGCCTCGCGCGCCGGATCTCCGACGACCGTCGGCTCGGACTGCCCGTCCTGCTCCTCGGCGGAGGCCTGGCCGTCGGGGCGCTCGCCGAGGCGGCCGATCTTCTCGGCGCGAGCTCGCAGGACGTCCTCTTCTCGGGGCAGTCCTCGGTGCCGGCGCTCATCTCGCCGGAGTCCACGAAGATCCTCGTGATCCTGATCGTCGCCAAGGGGATCGCCTACGCCGTCAGCCTCGGCTGCGGCTTTCGCGGCGGGCCGGTCTTCCCTGCGATCTTCCTCGGTGTCGCGGTGGCGACCTTCGCCGTCGACTGGTTCCACATGTCGCCGACCGTCGCCGTCGCAGCCGGCGCCGCGGCGGGCATGTGCGCCTCGACGCGGCTCGTCCTCACCTCGATCCTCTTCGGAGCCCTCCTCGTCGGCCTCGTCGGCCTCGACGCCGTGCCCGCCGTCGTCCTCGCAGCCGCAGCGGCCTGGCTCACGATGTCGATCCTCGAGCCCGTCCACCCGCCGGCCGATCCCGAGCCTCACCCCGGCTGAACGCCTCCATCTCGGCTCGTCCGAAGCGGCGTACGACGGGGGACAGGCCCCTGGACATGGCCTGAAGCGTCTAGACCGGGGGACAGGCCCCTGGACATGGCTGCGACAGACAGGGCCTGATCGTCGGGCTAGGCTTGGGAAATGACCGCTTCGGCTTCGGCGCGTTCTGGCACGGCGCCGGTTCCGGCCGGGATGCGATGGGTTCCCGGCGGAACGTTTCTGATGGGCTCGGAGAGCTTCTATCCGGAGGAGGCGCCGGTGCGCGAGGTCTCCGTCGAGGGCTTCTTCGCCGACGAGCACCCGGTGACGGTGGCGGAGTTCAGGAAGTTCGTGCGCGCGACCGGATACGTGACACTCGCGGAGCGGCCGCTCGATCCCACTGACTACCCCGACGCGGACCCGGAGCTCCTCGTGCCGGGGTCGCTCGTCTTCCAGAAGACGGCCGGCCCGGTGCGGCTCGACGACGTCCGCAGCTGGTGGGAGTACGTCCCCGGTGCGTACTGGAAACGGCCGGGCGGCCCGGGTACGACGACGAACGGGCGCGACCGCCATCCGGTCGTCCACGTCGCCGTCGAGGACGCCGAGGCGTACGCCGCCTGGGCGGGGAAGAGCCTGCCGGCGGAGGAGGAGTGGGAGCGCGCCGCCCGTGGCGGGCTCGAGGGCACGACGTTCGCCTGGGGCGACGAGCACTTCCCGGGCGGCAAGCCGGCGGCGAACACCTGGCAGGGCGAGTTCCCGTGGCAGAACCTGAAGCTCGACGGTTACGAGGGCACCTCGCCCGTCGGCTCCTTCGAGCCGAACGGGTACGGCCTGAGCGACGTCTGCGGGAACACCTGGGAGTGGACGACGAGCTGGTTTCGCGCCTCGCCGGACACCGCCGCCTCACCCTGCTGCGCACCGCCGCTCCTCGACGGCGAGCGCTTCCCGCGACGGGTGATCAAGGGCGGCTCCCACCTCTGCGCCCCGAACTACTGCCTTCGCTATCGCCCTGCCGCCCGTCAGGGCGAGGCCGTCGACACCTCGACGAGCCACATCGGCTTCCGCTGCATCCTCCGGCCGTAAAGGGCCTCTAGACGGACGGCTTGCCGAGGGCAGCGACGGCATCGTCCACCGTCGGATAGGCGGGAACGGTTCCCCCGTCCTCGGCCGCAGCCCGCAGCAAGTCGCGGACCTGGCCGATGTCGCGGGCAAGGAGGAGGGTGACACCCGAGCGGGCGAGGTCGCTTTCGAGCTCGGAGAGCATCGCCGCGGCGGTGATATCGATAAAGGGCATGGTCTCGGCGTCGAGGACGACCGCATGGACTCCGTCGGCGGCCGCCTCTCTGCGGATGCTCTCGCGGACGGCATCCGAGTTCGCGAAGAAGAGGCCGCTCTCCGGACGGACGACGATGACGCCCGGAACCGGCGTGTTCTCGGAATGCCGCGCGATGTCGCCGAACTGGCCGGGCGCTCCCGGAATGCGGCCGAGGATCGCGACATTCGGCCGCGAGGCGCGGTACAGGAGCAGGACGATGGAGATGGCGATCCCGATGAACAGGCCGGGAAGCGTGTCGAAGAGAAGCACGCCGAAGAGCGCCGACACCGCCGCGACGAAGTCCGGGCGAGAGGTGACGCCGTAGAGCAGGCCGCTCCCTCTCGTGTGGAACCGATAGAACGCGACGAGCGAGCGGACGTCGACGAGCTCGATCAGCGCCGCGATCACGACGGCTGCGAGCGTCGCCTCCGGCAGGCTCTCGAAGAGGCCGGTCAGGAAGAGCAACGTCACGACCGTGAGCGCCGCGACGACGAGCCCGGAAACCTGCGACTTCGCACCGGCAGAGGCATTCACGGCGGTCTTCGAGAGGCTGCCGTTCACCACCATCCCGCTCGAGAGCCCGGATGCGAGGTTCGCCGCGCCGAGACCGAGCAGCTCGCGGTTCGCATCGATCTCGTAGTGATCCTTCGCGGCGTAGTTCTTCGCCGCCGCGAGGCTCTCGGCGAAGCCGACGAGCATCACGCCCACGGCCGCGGGAGCCAGGTCGAGGTAACGGTGTGCCGCCACGTCGGGAAGCCCGAACGACGGGAGCCCGCTGTCGATGTGCCCGACGATCTCGACGCCGTGCTCGTCGAGGTTGAAGACCTTTACCGCGACGATGCCGAGGAGGACGGCCACGAGCGATCCAGGGACGACCGGCAGGAGCCGCTTCAGGCCCAGCACGAGCGCGAGCGAGAGAGCACCGACGAGCAGCGTGATCCCGCTCGTCGCGCCCAGGTTCGTCACGAAGTCCCAGACCTGGCGGAAGAAGTCGCCCTCGCCCTTGGGAACCCCGAAGAGCTTCGGCACCTGGCCGGCGATGATCGTCAGGGCCAGCCCGACGATGAACCCCTTGAGCACCGGCTCGGATATAAAGCTCGCGAGGAAGCCGAGCCGGAGCAGCCCCGCGACCACCGCGAGCACGCCGACGACGATCCCGAGCGTGATCGTGAGCTGCAGGAACTCGTCGGTCCCACCGGCGGCGAGGTCGCCCACCGCGGCTGCCGAGAGTGCGGCTGTTGCCGCCATCGGCCCGGTCACGAGGTGCCGCGAGCTACCGAAGGCGGCGTAGAAGATCAGGGCGCCCGGCGCGGCATAGAGGCCGATCACCGGCGAGACCCCGGCGATGGACGCGTACGCGAGCGCCTCCGGGACGAGCACGGCCCACACCGTCAGCCCGGCGAGCAGGTCGCCGCGAAGCCACCGGCGGTCGTAGACGGGAACCCAGGCGAAGACCGGCAGCTTCACCTCGGCCTGATGAGTAGTTCCACGAGATCGTGTGCTTCGGGGCGCGATCTGACGCGTTTGGGGCGCCTCGGCAGGCCCTCAGCGCGGATAGACGCCCCGATGAGGGCCTGCCGAGGTGAAGCGCAGGCCTCACGGCAGCCAGCATCACCGGCTGCCATGAGGCCGGAGCGGCCCAGACCGCTCAAATCGCGCATCCGGACACGCGAGATCGTGGAACTACTCATCTAGCCCGAGAAGCCGGAGATCGCGTTCCCGACCAGCTTCACGCCGATCACGAGCAGGAGCACCGCCATGATCACCGCGTTGTTGTGCCCGAGCCAGGTCTTCATGCGCTGCAGGATCTCGGTCGACCGCTCGCCCATCACGAAGTAGACGGCGAGGGGCGTCGCGACGCCGAGGGAGGCGATCAGGGCGAACACGACGTAGGAGGCGATCTCGTGCCCGGTCGAGACTCCGGCGTCGGCGATCGCCGCCCCTGCGGCGACGGCGAGCAGCAGGTTCTTCGGATTCAACGCCGACAGGACGGTGCCGGCACCGGCGGACTTGACCGGCGTGAAGTGGTCGAGGGCGCCCATCCACTTCGGCGTCGCCGGCTCCTCGCCTTCGCGCGGCCGTCCCTGCCATCCCTTGAACGCGAGCCCGATCAGGCCGAGCCCCAGTACGAGGAAGAGCCAGTCGACCCAGGTGGCCGGGCCACTGCTCCCGGTGGCATCCGCGCCGTTCGAGATCGAGAGCACGAGCACGCCGACGAGCGCGAGCCCCACGAGCCACCCCAGGACGAAGAGGGGGCCGTTCACCCGCCCCCTCGGCGTGACGAGCATCAGCACGACCGCCACGATCGGCAGCGGGCTGATCGCCACGCCGAGGGCGGCGGGCAGGAACTCTCCGATTGCCTGGCCCATCGGCCGGGCTATTCGCGCGCCATCATCGCGGCTGCCTGCTTCTCGAGGTCCACGTACTGGTCGTCGCCGACGTACA
The DNA here is from genome assembly GCA_036271235.1 of Gaiellaceae bacterium. GTDB lineage: Bacteria > Actinomycetota > Thermoleophilia > Gaiellales > Gaiellaceae > PALSA-600. The sequence continues at coordinate 4,924 of DATBBA010000062.1, read as the reverse complement.
CCTCCACCTGCTCGATCGTCCCGCCCTTGAACCGCGCGGGCGAGGAGTACTCCTTCGAGACGGCGTCGGCCGAGTCGCGACCGACGCACAGGCCGTCTCCACACAGCGTGAACTGGGCGAGCTGCGTGCGCATCGGCCCGGTCGCGACGACCTCGTCGTCGACATAGAGGCTCGTCGTGCCGATCCCCTCGCCGTATTTCCCCACGCTCTCCTTGGCGAACTCCATCCCGAGCACGTGCGTCCCGAGCTCGAGCTTCTCGGAGACGAACTGCTGTTCCGGGGGGATCCCGAGGAAGTTGTAGACGTACCAGAGCTTCTGCTCCTTCAAAAAGAGCGCGTGACCGCCGAAGCGCGAGCCGTGCGCGAAGATCACGCCCTCGGCGTCCGGGCTCGTCAGCTCCACCTCGGCCAGGATCTTGAACGAGCGCGAGCGCGTGTTGACGGCGACCGACTCGGGCACGTCGGCCGTATGCGGGTAGTAGACGTAGGTGTCGCGCGGAGCCTCCGGCTGCGGGCGCGGGTCGGTCAGGATCTCGAACGGTTTGCGGTCGTCGAGCGGCAGCACCTCGAACTTCTCTGCCTCCTCGAACCAGGCCTTGATCAGCTGCTCGAGCTTTTCCGGGTGCTCCTCGGCGAGGTCGTGTGCCTCCGAGCGATCCTCGTCGGTGTGGAAGAGCTGCCACTTGTCGTCGTCGAAGTGCCCGATCCCCGAGGTCGGACCGTGCACGGTGACGGCCTTCCAGCCCTTCTCCCAGATCCCGCGGGTCCCGAGCATCGCGTAGTACTGGCGCTCCCGCGTCGTCGGCGCGTCGGGGGAATCGAACGAGTAGCGCATCGAGGCTCCCGGAAGGGGCACCTGCTCGTGGCCGTTCAGCGTCTTCGGGAACTCGAGCCCGCAGACGTCGAGGATCGTCGGGACGATGTCGATCGCGTGGTGGTACTGATGCCGCACCTCGCCCCTCGCCTTCATCCCCTTCGGCCAGTGGATCACCATCGGGTCGGCGATCCCGCCCTGGTAGGAGTAGCGCTTGAACATCCGGAACGGGGTCGAGAACGCCATCGCCCAGCCGGTCGGATAGTGGTTGTAGGTGTTCGGGCTGCCGAGGTCGTCCAGGTGCTTCAGGTTCTCGGACATCTCGTCGGGCCAGCCGTTGAAGAACTTGTTCTCGTTGACCGACCCGTTCGGGCTGCCCTCACCCGAGGCGCCGTTGTCGGCGCAGTAGAAGACGAGGGTGTTGTCGAGCTGGCCGGTCTGCTCGAGGTAGTCGATGACGCGCCCGACCTGGGCATCGGTGTACTCCGAGAGCCCGGCGAACACCTCGGCCATCCGCGCAAACAATGCTCGTTCGTCTTCGGACAACTCTGCCCACGGACGCACGTCGTCGAGCGGTGAGTAGGTGCCGTCCGGCATCGGGTTCATCTCCGAGAGCTCCGTCCCCTCCGGGAAGATCCCCTTCTCGATCATCCGGGGCAGTACCCATTCGCGGTAGGCCTCGTAGCCGTCGTCGAAGGCGCCCTTGTAGGAGTCGATGTACTCCTGCGGCGAGTGGTGGGGCGCGTGGTTCGCCCCGGGGCAGAGCCACATGAACCAGGGACGCGAGGGCGCCGAGGCCTTCACGTCGCGGATCATCGAGATCGCCTGGTCGGCCAGGTCCTTCGAGAGGTGGTAGCCCTCTTCGGGCGTGTAGGGCTGCTCGATCGCGTGGTTGTCGCAGTGCAGGTCGGGATACCACTGGTTCGTCTCGCCGCCGAGGAATCCGTAGTAGCGGTCCCAGCCCTGATGGAGCGGCCAGGTCTCCTTCGTCGAGCCCGCATGGAGGTCGTCGACCGGGACGTTGTGGTTCTTGCCGAGCCAGAACGTGCTCCAGCCGGCCTGGCGCATCACCTCCGCGAGGGTGCCGCACGTGGGCGGAATGTGGGCATTCGCGCCCGGATATCCGATCGCGCCCTCGGTGATACAGGCCATGCCGTTCTGGTGGTGGTTGCGGCCGGTCAGGAAGCAGGAGCGCGTCGGCGAGCAGAGTGCGGTTGTATGCCACTGCGAGTAGGTGACGCCTTCGTCGGCGAGGCGCTGCATCGTCGGCATGTTGATCTTGCCGCCGTAGGGCGACCACGCGGCCATGCCGGTGTCGTCGTACAGCACGATCAGAACGTTCGGCGATCCCTCCGGCGCCCTCGGCGGGATGAAGGGATCCCAGTCGGGCGTGGAGTCCCGAACGTCGAGCTCGATCTTGCCCTTGAACGGCGTGGTCATCGTGATCTGCCCCTTTCCCTGTTTAGTCGCGTGCCATGGCTGCGGCGAAGTGCTTCTCGACGGCGACGTCGAAGACGAGCTCGACGCCGGCAGAGCCCCGAGGGGGTTGGAGGAATGCGGGGGCGTTCTCACGCGCCTTCTCCGGAAGGAACGCCTCCCGGTCCGCGACGAAATCACGGATGTCGAGCTCGATCTTGCCCTTGAACGGCTTGCCCACGGCTCACCCCCGTTGTCAACGTGACCTCCGGGGGCGAGTCTAGATGAGCTCCGGCGGGAGGCCGGGAGAAAATCCGGTGACCTACCCGGCGACCTCTTCCGCGTTCTCGGGCTGGGCTTCTGCACCCTCGACGCCTTCAGCACCCTCTTCGAGAGCGGCTGCGAGCAGCTCCTCCTCGGTGGGCTCGGGAGCGTTCTTCGCGGCAATGGCCGCCTGCTTCTTCAGCGCCTTCCGCTCGCGCTTCTCGCGCATCGCCTGCTCGCGGGCTCGCTTTGCTGCTGTCTGGGGACTTCGCTTCGAGGCCATTCGTCCTCCCTTCGGCGCTACCTGCGCCGGCGCCGCTGCCTCTTTGGGCCGCGGGGCGTCGATGTTGGGGCGCGCATTCCCGAGGCGGCGAACGCGGCGCTGTGGCCGAGCTTGTCGGCGAGCTTGGCGACTTCGTGCTCCTGTTCCGGGAGTACGAGCGTCAGCCCGGTTCCCGACCGTCCGGCTCGGCCCGTCCGCCCCACGCGATGGACGTAGTCGTCCTCGGTGCGGGGCGGGTCGAAGTTGATGACGTGGGTGATGTCGTCGATGTCGAGACCGCGGGCCGCGACGTCCGTCGCGATGAGCGTCGTGACGCGACCCGATTCGAACTGTGCAAGCGAACGTTCGCGTGCGTTCTGAGACATATTGCCGTGCATCACCGCCGCGCGCTGGTCGTGCTCGCGCGCGAGCTTGCGCGCGAGCTTGTCGGCGCCGTGCTTCGTGCGCACGAAGACGAGGGCGAGGCCACGCTCGCGCTCGAGCTGCGCGGCGAGGCTCCGGAGCTTGGTGTCGGCCGTGACCGAGTGGAACTCGTGGTCGATCTCGCCGGGGAGGCGCTCCTCGGGCGCGTCGGCGCGCACCGAGACGGCGTTTGCCGTGTATGACCGGGCAAGCTCGGTGACGGGGCCCTCGAACGTGGCCGAGAACAGCATCGTCTGGCGGTTGCGCGGGACACCGCCGAGAATCCGGTCGACCTGCGGCTTGAAGCCCATGTCGAGCATCCGGTCGGCCTCGTCGAGGACGAGGACGCGAACGTGGTCGAGCCTGATCATCCGCCGGTCGATGAGGTCGGTGAGGCGGCCCGGCGTCGCGACGAGGATCTGGGCGCCGCGGGCGCGCTTGGCCTGGCTCGGGAGCGGCGCGCCTCCGTAGACGGCCTCGATCCGCAGCGAGCGCGCGTTCGCGAGGGGACGGAGCTCGGCGACGACCTGCGAGGCGAGCTCGCGGGTCGGGACGAGCACGAGCGCGCTCGGCTGCCCGCCGCTCGTGGGCGTCCGCTCGACGAGCGGGATCCCGAAGGCGAGGGTCTTCCCGGAACCGGTGGGCGCCGAGGCCAGGATGTCGATCCCGGCGAGGCCGTCGGGAAGCACGAGATTCTGGATTGCAAAGGGTGCGTTGATGCCCTGGCGGCCAAGGGCCTTGATCACAGGGGCACTGACGCCGAGCGCAGCAAAAGGCTGCAGTGTCGAAACGTCTGACAAGTTGTTCACTCCTTTAAGACGGGGTCGAGATGCAAGAACCTCGAACGCCCGCTAAGGGGTGGAACGAGAAGCTGAATCTCCCGGCAGCCGGAATGGCCGCTGTGCCCTCAGGGTAGCTGCTGGGGCAGGGCCTGGGCCGGAGGGCCCGTGAGCGACCGTGCCGCGCGGCGCGACCGACGTGCCTCGCGGAACGTCACGAGGCGGTGGTCGTGCTCGTCCCAGAGCTTCAGGCGTACGGTCAGCACGGCGTCCCAGATCGAGAGCGTCGGGATCTCCTCGATCTCGGCGATGCGCTCGTGCGCCGCCACGAGGTTGTAGTTCGGGATCCGCGAGCTCAGGTGGTGAACGTGGTGGAGGCCGATGTTGCCCGTGAAGAAGCGAAGGATGCCGGGCAGCTTCAGGTAGGAGCTCCCCTGGAGTGCCGCGTCGTCGTACGACCAGTTCTCGTTCGTCTGCCAGTAGGTGTCCTCGAACTGATGCTGGCAGTAGAAGAGGAAGATCCCTACGGCGCTCGTGAGCATGAGCGCGGGCACCTGCACGAGCAGGAAGCCCTTCCAGCCGAGGATGAGGCAGCCGCCGACGATCATCACGACGAGCGCGAGGTCCGTGCCGAGCACGCTACGGCGAACGCGCCGGCTCGAGCCACGGGGCACGAGCCGCGGCCCGACGAGGATCACCCAGAGCGGACCGAGGCCGAAGAGGATGAACGGGTTGCGCAGCGCGCGGTAGGCGAGCCGGCTCCACCACGGTGCGGCGAGGTACTCCTCGACGGTCAGCGTCTTGATGTCGCCGACGCCGCGGCGATCGAGATCGCCGGTCGTCGCGTGATGGATCGCATGCTCGTGACGCCAGGATGCAAAGGGCATGTAGACGAGCGGGCTGAGGGACGCTCCGAGGAGCGAGTTCGCGCGCTTCGACGGGAGAAACGAGCCGTGGGCGCAGTCG
>DATBBA010000061.1:0-64188 GCA_036271235.1 Gaiellaceae bacterium | reverse complement strand
TCGCAGCCGTCGCCCACGCCCTCAACACCCGCCCCCGCAAAACCCTCAACTGGCGAACCCCAGCCGAAGCACTCAACGAGTATTTACTTACAAACCAACAAACCGGAGTTGCAACGACCGATTGAACCCAAGCAGTCCCCTGGACAGTGGCCGAAACCGACACCGAGAGTGGCCGAAAGCGATACCGGGGACAGTCCCCTGGACATGGCTGAAGTCGACGTGGCGGGGGAACGTCGCCTGGACAATGGCCGGAAAGGACCCGGACGGGGCCTGCCCCCGAGCCATGGCTCGGAGGGGCACGGCCTTCGGAGACCGGGCCGTTTTGGCGTTGGCCGTCAGGCAGTCCGGGGACTGTCGCCGGCGACGGCGGTTGCCGACCGCGGTGGCGATGTGAGGTGCGCCGCTTCGGCCGTCGCGGCGGTACAGGCCGGGCAGCCGCAGAGGGAGAGGCCGTGGTCGCGGTTCCAGTCGGTTGCGATCAGCGATTCGCCGGTCACCGAGCGCGAGTCGTCGGAGGCGACGAAAGCGGCAAGGGAACGGATCACGGCGGGGTCGTGCATCGCGGAACGTTCGTGCTCCTCCGTCCAGCCGGGGAAGAAACCGGTGTCCGTCATCCCTCCCGGCTGAATCGCATTCACGCGGACGCCGCGGTCGCGCACCTCCTCCGCCACGACCTTCGTCAGCCCCTCGATCGCGAACTTGGTGCTCGCATACGCCGCAAGGCCGGCTCGCGGGAAACGGACGGTGCCCGAGCTGAACGTCGCAATCGAGCCGGAGGCGCCGGGGAGCATGTGGCGGAGCGCCTCGCGGATCGAGAGGAACGTGCCGGTGAGGTTCGTGTCGACCACCTTCGTCCAGTGCGAGAGCGGCAGGTTCGCGGCGTAGCGATCCTCGCGCGACTCCGACTCCCGAACGTCGAGCCCCGCCGCCGCGACGAGCACGTCGAGGGAGCCGAACTCAACGACGCAGCGGTCGACGAGGGCCGCGACCTCGGATTCGCTCCGCACGTCGGCAGGAACGGCGATCGCGATGCCCCCGAGCTCGCGGCAGGCCAGTACTACGGCCTCGTCCTGCTCCGGAACGACCGACGAGACGACGACCTGCGCGCCCTGCGCCGCGTATTCGAGCGCGATCTCGCGGCCGAGCCCGCTCCCGCCGCCGGTGACGATCGCGGCCTTGCCCTCGAGCGCGCCCGGAGACCGGTCAGCCGGCATTCGCGAGCCGCTTGCCGGTCAGCGGCAGGCTCAGGTACTCGCCGCGATGGAAGAGGAGCGGCGAGGCGGCATCGTTCGTCGCCGCGGCAACGACCCGGCCGATCGCGACGACGTGATCGCCACGCTCGAACTCCGAGTCGAGCTCGCAGACGAGCCAGGCGACGCACCCGTCGATGACCGGCGCTCCGTGCTCGAGGCGGTAGCCGAGTGCGGCGAACTTCTCGCCGTGGCTCTTCTTCGTGGCGAAGAGCCTCGAGATCTCCTCCTGGTCGCTCGCGAGCATGTTGATGCAGAAGAGCTCCGAGTGCCGCACCGCGTGGAGCGTGCGCGAGCTCAGGTCGAAGCAGACGAGCGCGAGCGGCGGGTCGAGCGAGAGCGACGAGATCGCGTTCGCCGTGTTGCCTGCCGGGCCCTCGTCCCCCTGCGCCGTGATCACGCTGACGCCGGTGGCCCAGAAGCCCATCAGCCGCCGAAACTCAGCCGGTTCCACTCGTCGATCCTAACCACGCATTCCCGACGAGCCGCCAGGGCGCAAGCGGCAGCTCGGTGACCCGCGCCCCGGCTCCGAGCGCCGCGGCCACGGCGTTCGCGACCGCAGCGGCCGCTCCAGCGGTGGAGATCTCGCCGACCCCGCGCACGCCGAGCGGGTTGCGCGGCGAGGGGACGAGCTCGAGCACGACCGTCCTCACCTCCGGCATGTCGGCCGCGAGCGGCAGGTGGTAGTCGCGGAGCCCGCCGGTGAGCGGCTCGCCGTCGGCGCTGTACTCGAGCTCCTCGAACAGCGCCCCGCCGGCGCCCTGGACGGCCCCGCCGACAAGCTGTCCCCGCACGATCTCGGCGTTGATCACGACGCCCGCGTCGACGGCGACGGCCAGCTCGAGCAGCCGTACCGATCCCGTCTCCGGATCGACCTCGACGCGCGCCGCACACGCGCCGTAGGTGTAAGCGGCAGCTGTGTTCTCGAACTCCGCGCTCACCTCGAGCGGCGCGGCGCCTCCGGCCGCTATGGCGTCTCGAAGAGCCACGGCGGCCTCGCGGCAGGCGCTGCCGGCCATCACGGCGGAACGGCTCGCGAAGGTGCCGCCCGTCTGCTCGCGGGCGCCCTCCACGACCTCGACGAGCTCGGGCTCGATCGAAAGCACCCCGGCGACGACCTGGGCGAAGCTCGTCGCATGGCCCTGTCCGAACGACGACGAGCCCAGGGTCACCGTCACCCGGCCCCGGCGATCGAGGCGCGCGTGCGCGGTCTCGATGCCCGGCGTGCCGCTCCCTTCGACGACACACGCAACACCGACTCCCTCGAGCGACCCCGCCGCGACCGGCCCGCCCTGGATCTCCGCGAGCGCGCGGTCGAGCGTGACCGAGTATTCGCCTCCGTCGTAGACAACCCCGTCGAGGCCGGTCGCATACGGCTGCTCGGCCGCCCTCACCAGGTTCCGCCGGCGCATTTCGACCGGATCGAGCCCGAGCTCGCCGGCTGCCAGGTCGAGCAGCCGCTCGCGCACGAATGCCGATTCGAAGTATCCCGGGCCCCGCATCGTCCCCAGAGGCGGCTTGCAGCTCCGCACGTACGCGGCGCCACAGCGGAACGAGGGCACGCGATAGGGCCCGGGCAGCGCACGGATCGCGAGTCGGCCCGGCGTCAGCCCGTTCGGGCCGATGAAGGCGCCCAGATCGCCCCGGAACGTCGCGTCGAGCCCGAGGATCTCCCCGTCGGCCGCCACGGCCAGCGCCGCGGACCACGTCTGCCCGCGCGACTGGTACGCGCTCTGGAGATGTTCGAGCCGCCCCTCGAGCCAGCGCACCGGACGGCCCACCCTGAGCGCCGCGAGCGGGACGAGCACGTCCTCCGGGTGCATCTCGCCCCGCACCCCAAAGCCGCCGCCGGTGTCGACCGGATGGAGGCGCACGCGCTCGGGCGCCAGCGAAAGCGCCCGCGCGATCGCCCCATGCAGGAACTGCGGAGCCTTCGCGGAGGCCCACACCGACAGCTCCCCGGAATCGGCGTCGAAGTCGGCGAGCAGCCCCCGTGTCTCGAGCGGCAGCCCGGCCTGACGGCCGATGGTGAACTGCTCCCGCACGACGACCGCGGCGGCTTCGAATGCCTTCTCGAGCTCTCCGAACGAGGCCTCCTCGGTGTGCATCGCCTCCTCGGCGGGAAGTGAAGAGGCCTCGACCTCCACGACCACTGCATCGGTTGCGTCCAGGGCCGCCTCCGGGCTCACGGCCACGACCACCGCAACCGGCTGGCCGACGTACCTGACCTCCTCGATCGCGAGCGGCGGCTGCAGGAACCGCTCGAGCTGCTCGGGAACGGGCAGCCGCGTGGGAATCGCGGCGAGATAGCCCGGAACATCGGCGGCCGCGAACGCGTCGACGACGCCCGGAAGCGCGCGCACGGCTGCGAGATCGACGGGGACGAGGCGGCCGAAGGCGTACGGGCTGCGGACGACGGCAAGGTGCAGCATTCCGTCGATCCGGAGGTCGCCGACATAGCCCGCCTCGCCGCGAAGGAAGACGCCGTCCTCGAAGCGCGGGATCGCCCGCCTTCCAGTCGACGGGGCGCTCGCAAGGGTCGTCAAGGCCGTGAGAAGGATAATCGCGGGATGGAGCTGGACTCGAACGTTCGCGCCGTTGCGATCATCGGAGCGGGCACGATCGCCCGCACCGTGGGCGCCGAGCTCGCGGCCGGAGCGGTCCCGGGGCTCGGCCTGCACGGGTTCCTGACGCGCGAGCCGCGGCCCGGGCTACCGGGCCCCGAGCTGGCGGAGCTTCCCGGCAGAGGCGCCGTCGTCGTCGAGGCGGCGAGCCATCAGGCCGTGCACGAGCTCGGCGCGCAGGTGCTCGCCTCCGGCGCCGACCTGATCTGCATGTCGGTCGGCGCGCTTGCAGATCACGAGCTGCGCGAGAGGCTTGCCGGCGCCGCAGCCGCGGGAGGCTCGCGCCTGATCGTCCCGAGCGGGGCGATCGCGGGCCTCGACCTGCTGAGGGCCGCCGCGGAATCCGGACTCGACGAGGTCGTGATCGAGCAGCGGAAGCCGCCGCGAGCGCTCCTTCCCGAGGACGAGGCAGACGAGCTGACCGAGGCGCACGTGGTCTTCGACGGCCCCGTCTCGGGGGTGGTGGTCGCGTATCCGAAGACGACGAACGTCGCGGCCGCCGTCGCGCTCGCGGGTCTCGGTTTCGACCGTACGCGCGCCGTCGTCGTCGCCGACCCGAGCCTCAGCGCGAATCGAGCGCTGCTCACAGCTCGTGGCGGATTCGGCACCCTCACCCTTCAGCTCGACAACGTCGCGAGTGCGAACCCGCGGACCTCGTCGATCGTCGCCTACAGCGTCCTCGCCACTCTCCGCGGGCTGGTCGAGCCGCTTGTCGTAGGTTAGGAGCCATGGCGAAGGACAACTCGGGCTGGCTCTCGGAGCTCGCGGGCAAGAGCGTCGCCGCGCCGAAGCGCGAGACACTCGAGGATCTCGTCGAGTCGCGCCCGTTCTGGGACTCGCTCGCCGACTTCGACGACCTTCCGGCCGGGGTGGAGGTGCACGAGGCGGTCGAGCTCTGGGATCGCGGCGAGCGCACGCTCGGCGCCGAGATCTACGTCCCCGAGGGCGAGGGGCCGTTCCCGCTCCTCGTGCACATCCACGGCGGGGGCTACTGCGTCTCGCGCGCGATCAACGACCGCAAGTACGGGATGCGGATCGCCGCGCGCGGCTACACCGTGCTGAGCCCCGACTACGCCCTCGCGCCGGAGTACCCGTTTCCGTGGGCGGTCGAGGAGTGCCTCTATGCGGCGCGCTGGCTCACGAAGAACGCCGCCGAGTACAGGGGCGATCCGTCGCGGCTCGTGCTCGAGGGCGGCTCGGCGGGGGCAGGGCTCTCGGCCGCCGCGATCATCGCCGCGAACGGCCTTGCAGACGGCCTCGACCAGGGCGGGCTCGAAGGCGTCGAGCTGAGTGTCGTAGCCGCGGTGCTCTTCTACGGGATGTTCAGCTTTCCGCAGCTGCTGCTCGACCCGGGCTCGAACGTCGGCTCGGCCGAGCTCTGGAACCGCGCCTACCTCGGCGCGCACTTCACGACGAAGCTCCGCCATCCGCTCGTGAGCATGGTCTACGCGCCGAATCTCGACCGCTTCCCGCCCGCCTACATCTCGTGCGGCCATGACGACTCGTTCCTCGGGCACACGCTCGAGTTCACGAAGGCCCTCGCCGACGCGAACGCGACCGCCACGGTCTCGATCGTCGAGGGGCAGAACCACAACTACGCCAAGTCGTACGGCAACGAGGCGGCGCAGGCCGAGGTCGAGCGCGCCTTCGCGTGGCTCGCCGCGAAGGTGCCGGGCTCTCGCGTTCCCTGAGCCGCGCGTTGTGCAAACCGGTGCCATGCACCGGGATGAAACACGCGCCGGGACTCGCAAAACGCCTGTATCGGAGGCGTTTCGCGAAACCAACGGTGCCAGGCACCGATTTTTCGGGTCGCGCGGCGGCCTCAGTGGACGACGCCCGCGGCCTGCCAGGCGGCGAGCTCGTCAAGGCTGTGGCCAAGGAGGCCGCAGACGATCTCCTCGTTGTGTTCTCCAAGCGCGGGTGCGCCTCCGTAGGGCCGCGTCCTCGCGTCGGCGAAGCGGAGAGGCAGGCCCGCCATCCGCACCTCGCCGAGCGTCGGATGCGTGACCGACTGGACGAACCCACGAGCCTCGAGGTGCGGGTCGGCCGCGAGGTCCTCGCCGCTCTGGACGACGCCGGCGGGAACGCCGACGGCCTGGAGGCGGTTCATCGCTTCGTGGGCATCGAGCGTCCCGGCCCAGGCTGAAACCGCGGAATCGCGATCCTCCGTCTCGGGGGCGATTCCGGCCAGGCCGCAAAGACGCAGCCACTGGGCCTCGTCCTCGCAGGCGATCGCGCACCACCGGTCCTCTCCACGACATGCGAAGCAGCCGTGCAGAGGCAGCGCCGGATCCGCGTTCCCGGCCGGTAGCGGGTCCGCGCCGTTGATCGCCGTCTCGAGATAGCTCGTGCCGAGCATGTACGCCGCCGCCTCGACCTGGGCGAAGTCGAGCAGCGCGCCCCCGCCCGATCGGTCTCGCCGCAGCAGTGCGGCGGTGACGACGAGCGGCACGAGCACCGCCGCGAGGTAGTCGGGATAGACGCCCTGCGAGCCCACCGGCTCGGCCTGGCCGGGGTGGTTCCAGAGATAGGTGAGCCCCGAGAACGCCGCCAGGGTCGGTCCCCAGGTGCCGTACAGCGCGCGCGGGCCGCTCGAGCCGAGACCCGGCATCCGCGCCACGATCAGGCCGGGCCGGAGCGCCGCCAGCGATTCGTCGTCCAGGCCGAGCCTCGGCAGCACATCGGGCCGGAAGTTCTCGAGTACGACGTCGGAGCCCGCGACGAGCTCCCGAAGCAGCCCCACGCCCTCGGGGTGCTTGAGGTTCAGGGTCACCGATCGCACATCCAGGTTCGTCTCCAGGAACCTCGGCGAGGAGTCGAGATCGCTCCCGAAGAAGCGGAACGTGTCGATCCCACCGGCGCGCGACTCGACCTTGATCACGTCCGCCCCGAGGTTGGCCATGAGCCGCGCCGCATTCGGCCCGGCGATGCCCGTCGTGAGGCTCACGACACGGACGCCCTCGAGCGGCATCGCCACGGAACCGCCGCCTACGGGGCGGTGCCGCGCCGGCTCTCCCCGGTTCGCGCCGAGACGGGGAGGCGCCGCGGCGGGCACCCGCTCGCCGTCGATCGTCACCGGGAGCCGCGGCGCGACGTATGAGCCCAGATGCGAATGTTCGACCGGGCCGAAGGAGCCGCGCAATGCCACATGCGGGTCGGCCATGAACTCGGACGGCGCGTAGACCGGCAGGCACGGGATTCCACCCTCCTGCATCAACTCGGAGAACTCGAGCTTCCGGAACCGGCGCGTGAACTGCTCGACCGCCTCGTCGACCACGGCGTGGTTCTCCCGGCGGTAGCCGGCCGAGGCCCATTCGTCGCTCTCGAACTCGGCCGGATGCTCGCTCCACAGCTCGAGGAACCGCTTCCAGTGGATCGACGAGATGAAGAGAAACACGTGACCGTCCCGGCACGGGAAGATCCGGCCGGGCGCGACGTGCTTGTGCTGGCTGCCGTCGCGGCGGATCGAGGCGCCGCCCTGGGCGAACTCCCGGATCAGATGCTCCTGCGTCGCGAGCGCCTCCTGGAGCGAGACGTCGACGTGATCTCCGTGCCCGGTCAGTTCGCGCCGCCGTAGCGCAGCCACGACCCCGAGCGCGGCTGCGACCGAGCCGAAGCCGAACCCCTGGGCATCGGGCGCCTGCACCGGTGCGAGCGACGGCTCCCCCGAGATGTACATCAGCCCGCCCATCGCCTGAACCACGATGTCCGGCGCCAGCCAGCCCGCCCGGGGCCCCGTCAGCCCGAAGCCCGTGATCGAGCACACGACCAGGCCGGGATTCGCCGCGCGCAGCCCCGCGACGTCGACCGAGCCGCTCTCGAGCACGACGTCGACCCGCGTCGCTGCCTCCACGACGTCACCGACGAAGCTCTCCTTTCCGCCGTTCAGAAAAGCAAAGCGAAGGCTCCCGTCCGGATGCGGCACGCCGTCTTTGAACGGCCCGAGGCGCCGAACAGCGTCGCCCTCGGGAGGCTCTGCCTTCAGCACCCGCATCCCGAGCTCGGCGAGGAGCTTTCCCGCGAGCTGTCCCGCCGCGCCGGTGAGGTCGAGCGCGGTGTAGCCCTCCAGCATCGGTTAGCGCGAACGGATCAGGTTCCGCGCGAGCCGCCAGCGCATCACCTCGGTCGCGCCTTCGGTGATCCGGATCGAGCGCATCTGCCGGAACCAGCGCTCGAACGGCAGCTCCTTCGTGAGCCCGATCGACCCGTGGATCTGGATCGCCCGGTCGACGACCCGGTTCACCATCTCCGAGCAGTAGACCTTGACCATGTACGACTCGTCGCGCGTGTCGAGACCCTGGTCGTAGCGCCAGGCGCAGCGCTGAACCATCAGCCGGGCGGCGTGGATCTCGATCGCCGAGTCCGCGATCATGAACTGGATCGCCTGCCGGTCGGCGAGTGGCTGGCCGAACGTGACGCGCTTCTTCGCGTACTCGATCGAGAGGTCGAGCGCGCGCTGGGCGACCCCGACCGGGTGGGCGCCGTGGCCGAGCACGCGGCCGACGGTGAGGAAGCCCTGGCCGAGCCCGAAGCCGCCGCCCTGGTCGCCGACCAGGTTCGCCGCCGGGACGCGGACGTCGTCGAACGCGATCTCCCAGGGCGCGTCGCCCATCATCGTCGGCTGGGCGCGGAGGAGCTCGACGCCCGGGCTGTCGAGGTCGACGAGGAAGCAGCTGATCGTTCGGCCGCGCGGCGCCTCCGGGTCGGTGACCGCGAGCACCATCGCGAACTCGGACCGGTCGGCGAGCGTGATGAAGCGCTTCGTCCCGTTCAGCACCCACTCGTCGCCGTCGAGCACAGCCCGCGTGCGCATCGACGCCGGATCGGTGCCCGCGTCGGGCTCGGTCTGCGCGAAGCAGCCGCGCTTCTCGCCGCGCAGCACGGGATAGACGTATCGCTCGCGCTGCTCCTCGTTGCACGCCAGGAGGATCGCGTTCAGGTACGGCCCGAACAGCGGGTTGCCGCGAAACGGCATCGCCACGGTGCGCCCGATCTCCTCCACGATCACCGCTCGCGGGAGCAGCCCGAGCCCGGCGCCGCCGAGCTCCTCGGGCACGTCGATCATCCACAGGCCGAGCTCCCTCACCTTGGCCTGGAGCGGCAGGAGGATCTCCGACGGCACCTCTTCGCCGTCCGGAACCGACATCTCGATCGGGATCAGCTCGCGGTCGACGAACTCCCTCACGGTGGCCTGTAGGAGCTTCAGCTCGTCCGTCAGCTCCCAGTCCATTCGGTTTTCGAGTCTACAATCGGCGCCGTGCCGCCCTACGAGACAGTGCTGGTCGAACGCGAGGACGGCGTCGCGTGGGTCAGCCTCAACCGTCCCGAGAAGCGGAACGCGATGAACCCGACGATGCACTTCGAGATGGTCGAAGTGCTCGAGGAGCTCGAGTTCGACCCCGAGGTTCGGGTGCTCGTCCTCACCGGTGCCGGGGAGTCGTGGTGTGCCGGGCAGGATCTGAAGGAGTCGTTCCGCGATCTCTGGGACAAGCCGGCGGAGTTGAAGCGAGCCGCGAACGCCGCGCAGGAATGGCGCTGGAAGCGGCTCTTCCACTTTCCCAAGCCGACGATCGCGATGGTCAACGGCTACTGCTTCGGCGGCGGCTTCACGCAGCTGATCGCCTGCGACATCGCGCTCGCCGCGGACGAGGCCACGTTCGGGCTCAGCGAGATCAACTGGGGCTCGTTCCCGGCGGGGCTCGTGAGCCGCGCGCTCGCCGATGCGATCAGCTACCGCGACGCGATGTACTACGTCCTCACCGGCGACACCTTCGACGGCAAGGCCGCAGAGAAGATGCGCCTCGTGACCTTCGCCTACCCGCTCGCCGAGCTCCGCGAGCGGACGAGCGAGCTCGCGCAGAAGCTGATCTCGAAGAACCCGAACACGCTCGCGGCTTGCAAGGACGCGGTCAAGAACTCGCCGACGATGGACTACGCGCTCGCGGAGCACTACTTCCTGATCCGCGGCCAGGCGCTCCGCGCCGCCGACCCCGACGCACGGCGCCAGGGGATCCAGCAATTCCTCGACGGCGACTACAAGCCGGGCTTCGACGCCTACGAGCGGAGCCGCTGAGATGGCGGACCTGAAGCTCCGCTACGCGGGCGTCGGGTACTACGACAAGACCCGCGCGCTCGAGCACGGCGAGGTCTCGCCGGAGGGGATCGAGCTCGAGTACATCCAGTACGACCACGTCGGGAAGCTCTTCCAGGTCGTCTCGCAGGATCCGAAGGCCTACGACGCCTCGGAGTTCTCGCTCTCGACGCTCGCGCTGATGACGAGCCGTGGCGACAACAGGCTCGTCGGGATCCCCGTGTTCCCCTCGAAGGCCTTCCGACACAGTCAGGTCTACGTCAACGCGGCCAGCGGGATTTCGAAGCCCGAGGACCTCGCCGGCCGCAGGGTCGGCATTCCGGAGTACCAGATGACCGCTGCCGTCTGGATCCGCGCCTTCTTGCAGCACGACTACGGCGTCATGCCGTCCTCGATCCACTGGCTGACCGGAGGGCAGGACGTGCCGTTCCAGGCCGAGCGCCTTCATCATGAGCCTCCGCCGGGGGTGACGATCGATCCGATCCCTGCGGGCGAGACGCTGAACGGGATGCTCGAGTCGGGGACGCTCGACGCGCTCGTGACGGCGCGGCAGCCGGTGCCGTTCCAGCGGGGTGCGGGTGTGGTTCGGCTCTTCCCCGACTATCGGTCGGTCGAGCAGGACTATCTGCGCCGCACGGGCTTCTTCCCGATCATGCACCTGATCACCCTGCAGCGCGAGCTCTACGAGGCGAATCCCGCCGCGCCGCTGGCGTTGCTCGAGGCCTTCGAGGAGTCGAAGCGCCGCGGCCGCGAGCGCCTGCGCGACCTCGACACCCTCGCCGTCATGCATCCCTGGGTCGCGGCCGAGCTCGAGGAGCTGAAGGAGTCGTTCAGCGCCTTCGGCGGCGATCCGTTCGTCTACGGCGTCGGCCCGAACAGACATGTGCTCGAGGCAGCCCTCGACTACTCGTTCGAGCAGGGCCTCTCGGAGCGGAGAGTCGGCGTGGAAGAGCTCTTCGCGCCGGAAACGCTCGACTGGATGCCTGCCGGCATCGGCTCCGAGCTCATCGCCTAACCGCGCCAAACCGGCCGCGTTCCGAAAGCGGGCGTTCCTTCCCAGACATGTCCGTTGTGGACGTGTCCGGTGCCAGGTACCGCGACAGGGCCGTGACGAAGGCCATATCCGTAGTGGGCCGTGGGATCTAGCCTCGGGTGCGTAGCTCCGCGAGCAGCCTGGTCTGCTCGTTCGCCACGATCATCAGGCCCTCGTCGACGCCCATTCCCGGCTTCGCGAGCTGCATGTCCACCTGCGTCGCGACCGCGATGTGCACAGCGACACGGGCCGAGAGCTCCGTCTCGGCGCAGCTGCCGCCGAGGTAGGCCTTCATCCCGGCGCGGCGGCACTCGCCGGCGGCGAGGATCGAGTTGGAGACCGAGCCGAGGTCGGGCATCTTGATCTGCACCATGTCGCAGGCATCCGCAGAGATGAAGGCCCGGATGTCCTCCAGGGTGTTGCACCACTCGTCGGCCGCGATCCCGAGCGGGGTCCCGTCTCGGCGCAGGAGCCCGCGGAGCTCGGCCAGCCGCTCGATCTGCTCGGCGCGCGAGGCCGCGATCACCGGTGTCTCGATACTCACCGGATACGGCTTCGCAGCCTCCGCGACGCGCGCCAGGTAGGCGGCGATTGTCTCCGCATCTCCGTCGAAGACCTTCCCGGCGATCCCGTACAGGTCGAAGTGGAGGGCCGGCGCATAGTCCGCGCCGGCCGAAAGCTGCGCGATCCGCCCGGCGATCCAGGCCACGTACTCGAGAAACGCCTCGCCGTCGGGCCCGAACTTCTCGGCGTTGTTGATCAGGCCATGCGGGAGGACGTCGACGCGCTTCATGATCATCTTGTCGGCGTTGTCGTGCCGCCTGTCACCCGTCTGGGCGAAGATCGGCACCGGCTCGGCCCGCACGGGCAGCTCGAACTCGCGGCAGACGATCTCGGCCATCGTGCAGCCGCCCGCATGGGCCGCAGCCGCGAGGAGAGCCTGGCTGACGCCGTACTCGATCGCCTTATGCGAGAGGCCCGCCTGCTCGAGAACCGCAACCGCCTCGCGGTCGGCCGTGCGGAACCCACTCGTCTCGAGCCGGGAAAGCGCGGGCCCGAGCCTCTCGGCGAGCAGCGGGAGGTAGGTCTCGGCGACGAGCGGCGGGTCGCGGTCGGCGACGCCCGGGTACTGGACGCTGATTGCATCGCCCCACACGAGCGTCCCGTCGTCGAGCCGCAGCCCCACCGCGATCCCCGTGGCCGGCATGCGGACGGCCGAGAAGCCTCCGGTGACCGGGTCGCCGGAGATCCATTCGCCGTCGGCCCGCGCCCCGGCGCGCACGGCGGCCTGGTCGTCGTAGAAGTATCCGCCGCGGATCTGCTCGAAGAGCGCAGTGTCGATGCGCATCAGAGCTCGACCTCGACGCCGGCACCCTCGGCCTCCGCGAGCTGCAGGACGCGCTCGGCGGCCGCCAGATCCTGGACGGCCAGCCCGAGCGACTTGAACACCGTCAGCTCGGAGTCCGAGCGCCGCCCCTCGACCGTGCCGAGCACGAGCTCGCCGATCTCGCCCCGGATGTGCTCGGGCCCGATCGCCCCGTCTGCCGCCGCGAGGAGATAGTCGCCCGACTCCCGCAGCGCCGACTCGCGGCGGTCGACGTAGAGCGCCGCGGCGGCCATCGTGGCCGTGTCGAGCTCACGCGTCGTGGACTTCGCGGAGCCGACCGCGTTCACGTGCGCACCCTCCTTCAGCCACTCGCGGGCGAGGATCGGCTCCGGCGACGCGGTCACGGTGACGACGACGTCGGCCTCGGCGACCGCCTCGCGCGCGCTCCCGACCTCTTCGACGCCGTCGAGCGCAGCTGCGCTCCCCGGCGTGCGGCTCCAGACAAGGACGCGCTCGAACGGCAGCACCGCTCGCATTCCCTCCAGATGGAACCGCGCCTGCGTCCCGGCGCCGAGGATCGCGAGAACGCGGGAGTCAGGCCGCGCCAGGAGGCGAGTCGCAAGCGCCGAGACGGCCGCGGTGCGGATCCCGGTGATCGCCGCCGCGTTCATCAGGACGCGGGTCTCGCACGTCACACCGTCGAAGAGCGCGATGAAGCCCTGGTGGGTGTCGAGCCCGCGCGCCGTGTTCGCGGGCGCGACGCACGCCGTCTTCAGCGCGTAGAGCGGCCGCTCGGGACGGTAGGACGGCATCAGGCCCATGTAGTTCCCCGAGCCCTCCGGGCGCAGGAACGTCCGCAGCGGGTTCTCGAGCTCGCCTCGGGTCAGTGACGCCAGCACCTCCGCCATCGGCTCGATGCACTCGGCGACCGGCATCAGCCGCAGGACCTGCTGCTTGTCGAGGATCCGGACGGTGCTCATCGAGGCGCCTGAGCGTACCGGCGGCCGCGAAGCCCGACCACGAACAGGACGGCCGCTCCGCCGAGCGCCGGCAGACACATCACGAGCGTCGCCACCCGGACACCGGCCCACGCCGCGATCGAGCCGTCGATCAGGCTGCCGACCGGCCTGGCGCCGAGGAAGGCGAGGCTCCAGAGCACCATCATCCGGCCCCGATGCAGGGGATCGACGCCGAGCTGAAGCTGCGACGTGGCCGCGGTATTCGACGAGAGGTAGCCGAATCCCATCACCGCGAGCCCGGCGAGCCCGAGCCCGAGGCCCGGGACGACCGCGAAGAACGCGAGCCCGACCCCTGTCACGAGCAACAGGACCATCAACGTCACACGCGTCCCGCGCAGCCGGTGGGCGACCGTGAACGCGGCGATCACCGCCCCGGTGCCGAATGCACCGATGAGCAGCCCCGCCAGTGAAGCCGCATGGCCGTATTCCTCGACCATGTACGCGGGCCCGAGGGTGATCGGCGGATCCGTCGCCAGGCTGATCGCCGCGATCGTGTAGAGCAGGAACGCGAGCCGCCGGTCGTGGAGGACGATCCTGACGCTGTCCATCAGCCGCGGAACGACGTCGGGCCGGCGGTGGGGGCTCAACGGATGAACCATGAGCAGTGCGGCGACGACCGCGAGGTACGACAGCGAGTTGATCCCGAACGCCCAGGCCGGGCCGAACGAGGCGATCACGACCGCCGCCAGCACCGGCCCGACCGCCCGCCCGAGGTTGTAGGTGACCGAGTTCAGCGCCAGCGCCGCCGAGAGGTAGGACTGCTGGACGAGCGAGGGCACGAACGCCATCGCAGCCGGCGTCGCGAACGCATTCGAGATCCCGAGCACGAACGCGAAACAGATGATCACGGCGGGTGTCTGCTCGCCGGTCGCGGTGACGAGGCAGAGCACGCCGGTCACGAGCGTGGCGATGAGCTGCGTCGCCATCAGGACCTTCTGCCTGTCGTAGCGGTCGGCGACCCGGCCCGTCACGGGCGCGAGCAGGAACACCGCACCGTAGGAGGCAAAACCGACGACGCCGAGCAGGAACGTCGAGCCGGTGAGGTCGTAGATCACGATCGACTGCGCGAGGATCTGGAACCAGGTTCCCGTCCCCGAGAGCGTGTTTCCGACGAGATACGGCAGGAAATTGCGGTTGCGCAAAAGCGCGCCGGTGGAACCCGCGCCTGCAACTCCCCCGTGAGCGCCTGAAGCCGCCGCTACTCCCTGCGCGACGCCGCAACGGGCCGCACCGGCCGCGAACTCTCAATGATGGTGCGCTCGTTGGGCATCGCGACGGCGCCGATCGTAACCCCTACGATCCGCCCGATGAACGACCGCCTCGATCCGGCACAACTTCGGACCGTCGATGTCGACGGGATCCCGACGCGGCTCTACGAGGCCGGCGAAGGGGAACCGCTCGTGCTGATCCACGGCGGCTACTTCGGGTCGCTGTACTCGCTCGACTGCTGGAGCCTCAACCTGGACGCGCTCGCAACGAGCTTCCGGGTCGTCGCCTTCGACCGGCTCGGGCAGGGTCACACGGGCAATCCCGGAGCTCCCGGCGAGTACACCTTCGACCGGGTGCTCGGGCATGCACTCGCGCTGCTCGACGGGCTCGAGCTCGGCCGGTTCCATCTGGTCGGGCACTCGATCGGGGCGCTCGTTGCGGCCGAGGTTGCGCTGGCTCGCCCGCAAGCGATCCGGACGCTCGTGGTTGTCGACACGAACACGCTTGCGCCCGATGACGCTCGCTTCCCGCGTGGAGCCTTCTACCGAGAGCTCGAGTCGCGGATTCCACCGGGGCCGCCGACGCGCGAAAGCGTGCGGATGGAGCCTGACGAGCAGTCGTTCTCGAAGGACCACGTCACCGACGACTTCGTCGCGCGGCTGCTCGAGATCGCGCTCACGCCGTCGTTCGTGGAGGCGACGGCCGCGCGGGAGCGCGACCGGTCGGACCCGGTCTGGGTACCGACGCTCGAAGCGGCCCGCGCCCACGCGCTTTCGGCGATCGACGCGGGCGGGTTCGCCTTTCCGGCGCTCGTCGTCTGGGGGGCGAACGACGTCTCGGCGCCGCTCCCGCTCGGGCAGGCCCTGTTCGACCGGGTCGCGGCCGCGACCGGGGAGGCGGAGCTGCACGTGCTCGCGCGCGCCGGCCACTACTGCTTCCGCGAGCACCCCGAGGCGTTCGAGCGGCTGCTCGCCGGCTTCTGCGCCGGGCGCCCATGACCCCCGGCGAGACCGCGGTGCTCGAGGCGATCCTCGACCGGCTCATTCCCGCCGACGGGAACGGCCCGGGAGCCGTCGAGGCAGGCGTCGCGACGTTCGTCGAGCGCACGCTGGACGCCGAGACGGCCGAGGTGCGGGCGACCTACGCGAGCAACCTCGCCGCGCTCGACGCCTGGGCTCGCGAAGCCCACGCCACAGGATTCGCCGCGCTCTCCGCCGCGACCCGCGACGAGATGCTCCGGCTGCTCGAGCAAGGATCCGTGGGCGGGTTCTCGCCGTCGCCCGAGGTGTTCTTCGAGCTCGTCCGCACCCAGGGGATCCAGGGCATGTTCGCCGACCCTCGCCACGGCGGAAATGCCGGCCACGCCGGGTGGGATCTGATCGGCTTTCCAGGGGCCAAGGGCACCTTCACGGCCGACGATCAGCAACTCGACGTCGACGTCCCGAAGGTGCGGCCGGATGCAGGCTGATCCGGACGCGGCGGAACGCCTCGACCCGGCAGACGTCGTCATCGTCGGGCTCGGGGCCGCCGGGGGAATTATCGCCGCGCGCCTCGCGGCCGCCGGCCTGCGGGTCGTGGGGCTCGAAGCGGGCCCGACGCTCACACATCGCGACTTCGGCTTCGACGAGCTGGCCGACGACTTCCGGAATCGGCTCGGCGCGGGGAAGATCAACGCCGAGGTGCCTACGTGGCGCGCCCGGCCCGGCGACGAGGCGACGACGAGCCGGGCGGGGAGGACCGTCAGCCTGATGGTGAACGGTGTCGGCGGAGGGACGATCCACTACGCCGGCCAGCATCTGCGGCTTGCGCCGTGGCACTTCCGGGTCAGGAGCGCGAGCCTCGAGCGCTACGGCGCGGGGGCCTTGCCGGACGACTCGACGGCGACCGACTGGCCCTTCACCTACGACGAGCTCGAGCCCTACTACGACGCGGTCGAGCACGAGCTCGGCGTCTCGGGCCGGGGAGGCGTGAACCCGTTCGAGGGCCCGCGATCGCGCGACTACCCGCTTGCGCCGTTGCGGAGGACGGGATGGACCGAGCTGGTCGCCGAAGCGTCCCGCCGGCGGGACCTTCATCCCTTCGCCGGCGCGGCCGCGATCCTCTCCGAACCGTTCCGCGGGCAGCCGGGTTGCACGTATTGCGGCTTCTGCAACTTCAACGGCTGCCATGCCGACGCGAAGGCCTCGACGTTCCTGAACGTGATCCCGCAGGCTCAGGCCACCGGGCACCTGACGGTCGTGCCGGACGCCCGAGTCGTCTCGCTGCCCGTCGACGCCGAGGGGCTGGCCTCAGGCGCGGTCTACCTCGCGGATGGACGCGCCTATCTCCAGTCGGCGCGTGCGGTCGTCCTGACCGCGCACACCTACGAGAACACGCGGCTGCTCCTGCTCTCCCGCTCGGACGCCTTCCCGGACGGCCTCGCGAACAATGCCGGCCAGGTCGGGCGGAACGCGATGAGCCACGTGTTCATCGGGATGGACGGCGTCTTTCCCGGGCGGAAGCTGAACCGCTTCGGCGGCACCTGGCCCCAGTGCACCTCGATCGACGACTTCAACGCCGACAACTTCGACCACACCGGCCTCGGCTTCGTCGGCGGCGGGATCGTCAACGCGGTGCCGGAGGCGAAGCCGATCGGGACGGCGCTCTCGACGCCTCCGTCCGTCCCGCGCTGGGGCTCGGCGTGGAAGGCGTGGCTCGCGGCCAACGGCAACAGCGTCGGCCGCCTCGTCGCAACGGTCGAGAGCCTCCCCTACGAGGACAGCTTCCTCGATCTCGACCCGGACGTCGTCGACCGGATCGGGATGCCCGTGATCCGCCAGACCTACCGGCTGCACGAGCAGGAAGACCGCCGCTACGACCATGTCGCGACGGCGATGAGGGAGCTCCTGCTCGAGGCGGGTGCGGCCGAGACCTGGCCTGCGCGGCCGAAGCTGCCGGCCGCGCCGTTCCAGAGCGTGTTCGGGGCCACGCGGATGGGAATCGACCCGGATGCGAGCGTCGTCGATCCGTTCTGCGCCGCCCACGAGGTGCCGAACCTCGTCGTCGTGGGTGCGTCGAGCTTCCCGACCTCGGGTGGCTATCCGCCGACCGCGACGATCCAGGCCCTTGCCTGGCGGGCTGCGGATCGGCTCGTGGAATCGCTCCGCTGAGCGGCCGCTACAGTCGGAGCGTGAGCAGGCCGCAAATGCCGCCGGGTGGGGGCTCGGGCGCGTGACGGCGGCGCCCAGCCTCGGGACCGGCCGCGAGGTCGGCGTCAAGATCGACGGCGTCCGCAAGGTCTACGAGACCCGCGGCGAGCCGATCCTTGCGCTCGACAACTGCGACCTCGAGATGAAGCCCGGCGAGTTCGTCTCGGTCGTCGGCCCCTCCGGGTGCGGAAAGAGCACGTTGATGCTGATCGTCGCCGGTCTGCTCAAAGCGAGCGAGGGCACGGTGACGATCGGGAACACCGTCGTGCAGAAGCCCTACACCGACCTCGGGATCGTGTTCCAGGAGCCCGTGCTGCTCGACTGGCGGAAGGTGATGGGGAACATCCTGCTCCAGGTCGAGCTCCGGAAGGGCCTGAACAAGAAGGACTACGTCGACCGGGCGCACGAGCTCCTCGAGCTGGTCGGCCTGAAGGGCTTCGAGAACCGCTACCCCTACGAGCTCTCGGGCGGGATGCGCCAGCGCGTGTCGATCTGCCGCGCACTCCTGCACGACCCGCCGCTGATCCTGATGGACGAGCCGTTCGGTGCCCTCGACGCCCTCACGCGCGACCAGCTCAACCTCGACCTTCAGAGCCTCTGGCTCGGCTCCGGCAAGACCGTGATGTTCGTGACCCACTCGATCTCCGAGGCGGTGTTCCTCGGCGACCGCGTCGCTGTCTTCTCGGGCCGTCCCGGAAAGGTGGTGGAGGTGCTCGACATCGACCTTCCGCGGCCGAGGCCGCTCTCGATCCGCGAAACGCCCGAGTTCAGCGAGTACGCCGGCGAGATCCGGAATCAGTTCTCGAAGCTCGGCATCCTGCGCGACGAAGCGCGGGCCCCGGGCGACCCGCCCGCGGACTGACCCTCCAGCACGACGTCCGCTCCTGGCTCCTGCGGACGTGCCCCTTCGCGCCATGTCCAGGGGTCTGTCCCCGGGTCTACGTCCTTTCGGCCACTGTCCAGGGGTCTGTCCCCGGGACATGGCGTGCGGGGACGTGGCCGGCCTGGACCTGGCTACGGTGTGGCCGGCTCTGATTTCGGTTCGAGCAGCACGAGCAGGAGCACGATGCCCATCACGGCCGGCAGCAGCCAGAACGCGACGCCGTAGCCGCTGATCGCGGCGACGCCGCCGAGGATCACGCCCCCGAGGCCGACGCCGAAGTCGATCGCGATGTTCCAGGCCGTGGTTGCGAGCCCGAATCCCTCGGGCCCGGCACGCGAGAGCATGTCGAGCTGCGACGAGCTCGCGAGCAACCCGTAGCCCGTGCCGAACAGGATTCCCGCCGCGATCACGAGTGCCCCGGGGCCGTCGCCCGCGGCGATGCAGATCAGCCCGGCGAGCGAGGCAAGCGTGCCGGGCACCACGAGCACACGCGGCCCGCTGCGGTCGACGATCGAGCCGCCGACCCACCGGGTGAGATAGGCGAGCGTGCCGAACGTGAAGAGGTAGGTCGCCGCCGAGCTGAACCCTCCGCGGACGAGCCAGAGCGAGGCGAAGCTGAGCGTCGCCCCGCGCGTCAGGCTGACGAGCAGGAACCACGAGAACGGCCAGGCGAGAGCGGGGGAGGCGATCGCGCGCAGGAGGCCTGCAGGGCGGGTGCGGCCTGCGGCCGGGCGGTGGTCGAGGAACGCGCACGAGACCGATCCGGCAAGCCCGGCCGCCGCGGCCACGACGAACGCGGCTCCCGCGCCCGGCCCATGGAGGAGGGAGACACCGAGCGCCGGGGCGAAAACGGGCGGAATCCCCGACGCGAGCCCGGCGTATCCGATCACCCTTCCGCGCCGTTCGGTCGGAGCGAGCTGCGCGACGAGTGTCCCGAGCGACACTGTTGCAATTCCGAATCCGATCCCGCGAACGGCGGTCGCGGCGAGCACGACGACGATCGAGTGGCGGTCGGCGGCGTAGGCGAAACACGGCAGCCCGAGCAGCACGAAGGCGTGGATCAGCAGCCGCCGCGCCTCGAACCTCTTCATCGCGTCCGGCATCTGCAACTGGGTCGCGACGGCAGGGAAGTAGAAGAACGCGGTCACCAGCCCCGCCGCGCCGGAACCGCCTTCCTGAGCGACGACCGCGGGCAGCACGGGCACGAGCAGCGTCGTGTTCACGAAGACGAGAAAGAGCCCCGCGATCAGGAGGCGGAGGTCTTTGGTCAGGATTCGCTCGCGTCTCACCGGTAACCTCGCCTGCGTCTGTCGGCCGTCAAAAGGAGTTCATTTTGCGATTCGGGATCCTGCAGGAAGCTGAGAGCTCGCCCCGTGAGCGGTACCCGGAGATGCTCGCGGAGGCGATGTTCGCAGAGAAGATGGGCTTCGACAGCTACGGCGTGTCCGAGCGCCACTTCCTGCCGGGCCGCGGGGTCTCGTCGCCCGAGGTCTTCCTGGCCGCGGTCGGCGCGCTCACGAGCACGATCCGGGTTCGCTACCTCTCGGTCGTCCTGCTCGCCTACAACCACCCCGTGCGGGTGGCCGAGCAGCTCGCGACGCTCGACATCCTCACCGGCGGGCGCGTCGAGGCCTCGACCGCGCGCTCGCAGCATCCGGCGACGATCGAGGGCTTCGGGATCGACCCGGCAGTGACCCGCGCGCAGTGGTCGGAGTCGCTCGACGTGATCGTCAAGGCGATGACGAACGAGGTCTTCGAGCACCACGGCGAGTACTGGGACATCCCCGAGCGAACGCTCTCGCCACGGCCGGTCCAGACACCGCATCCGCCGCTTTTCGCGTCGGCCACGAGCGTCGACACGCACAGGATCGCCGGCGAGAAGGGGCTGCCGGTGATCTCGGGCAACAGCCTCGTCGGCGGCTGGGAGGGCGTCGAGGAGTCGATCGGGATCTACCGCGACTGCCTTGCGAACGCAACGCCGATCACCACCGTTCCGCCGTTCTTCGGCGCCGCGATGCTCGTCGCGCACTGTGCGCCCGACGCGCAGCAGGCCGAGGACGAGGCGAAGCCGCGCGTGCACCGCTTCCTCGAGTCGACGATCGCGCGGCGGCGGGCGCTCGCGCCGAGCTCGCCCGACTACGCCTACCAGGTGAAGGGCTTCGACGAGATCGAGCAGAACCGCGACGACTTCGCCCATCTGATCGACCGCTCGCCGTACTTCAGCGTCGGCACGCCGGACTTCTTCATCGAGCGGTTCAAGCGGCTCGAGGCGATGGGCGTGGACGAGGTGGTCCTCGAGGTCGAGGGGCTCGATCACGAGCTCCACCTGCAGACGATCGAGCTTCTCGGGAAGCACGTGCTGCCCGAGTTCAAGAGCTAGATGAAGCTGCCGCTCGCGTTCGGCGGGATCGACTACCTCGACCGGACGCATGCGCTCGCGACGGGCGAGGTGAGCCCGCTCGGGGTCGACCTGAACTTCCAGTCGCTCCCGATCTCGGAGCTCTTCCGCCGGATGAGCCGGAACGCGGAGTTCGAGGCCGCCGAGTTCTCGCTCTCGACCTACATGCTGATGCGCGCGAGCGGAGACGACCGCTTCGTCGCGATCCCGGTGTTCCCGGCGCGGGCCTTCCGGCAGCGTCAGCTCTACGTCCGCGCCGACAGCGGGATCGAGAAGCCTGAGGATCTCGCGGGCAAGCTCGTCGGCCTCCGCGAGTACCAGATCACCGCCGCGCTCTGGATCCGCGCATTCCTGCAGCACGACTACGGCGTCGAGCCCGGCTCGATCCGCTGGCGCTACGGCGGGGTGGAGGCGCCCTACTGGGCCGAGCGGCACGAGCATCCGCCGCCGCCCGGCGTCGAGCTCGAGCGCGTGCCGGCGGACCGCTCGCTGGTGGGGATGCTCGAGGCCGGCGAGCTCGACGCGCTCGCGCTCACCCACGCGCCGAAGCTCTTTCACGACGGCTCGCCCGCCATCCGCCGTCTCTTCCCCGACTACCGGCCTGTCGAGGAGGACTACTTCCGTCGCACGGGCCTCTATCCGATCATGCACACGGTCGTGATCCGGCGCGATGTCTACGAGGCGAACCGCTGGCTCGCGACGAGCCTCCTGCGCGCATTCGAGGAGGCGAAGGCAGTGGGGCGCCGCCGGACGCGCGACATGGATGTCCTCGCCGTGTCCGATCCGTGGTGGGAGCCCGAGCTCGCGTCCGTGGATGCGCTCTTTGGCGGCGATCCGTTCCCGTACGGCTTCGCCGCGAACCTGGCTGCAGTGGAGGCGATGACCCAGTACTCCTTCGAGCAGGGTCTCGCCGCGCGGAAGCTCGACCCGGCCGAGCTCTTCGCACCGGAAACGCTCGACACCTGATGCCGCACGAAGACAACTCCGGATGGATGTCGATGCTGGCCGGGAAGCCGGTCACGCCGACCCGCTACACGTCGGTCGAGCAGGTCGTCGCGGGGCGCTCGAGCGCGGCCCGGCCGGACGTGTCGGCCTCGCTTCCCGAGCTCGCGGAGGTGCACGAAGGCGTCGTGTTGGGCGAGCGAGACGGCCACGCGCTCACGGCCGAGCTGTAC
Organism: Gaiellaceae bacterium; assembly: GCA_036271235.1. Lineage (GTDB taxonomy): Bacteria > Actinomycetota > Thermoleophilia > Gaiellales > Gaiellaceae > PALSA-600. The sequence continues at coordinate 41,991 of DATBBA010000061.1, read as the reverse complement.
GTGCCGCTCGGTGAGCCGCCGTTTCCCGCGCTCGTGTACCTCCACGGCGGCGGTTGGTGCCGTCGCAGCGCGGCGGATGCTCGGTTCCCGGCGATGCACCTCGCCGCGGGCGGGCACCTCGTCCTGAACCTCGACTACGGGCTCGCGCCCGAGCATCCGTTCCCGAGAGCCGTCGAGGATGCCGTCTACGCGGCGCGCTGGCTGGTGACGAACGGTGGGGAGTACGGCGGCGACGGGGGAGCGATCGCGATCGGCGGCGAGTCGGCCGGCGCGAACCTGAGCCTGGCTGCGATCGCGTTCCTGACGGGTGGCAGCGGGGTGGAGCTCGACGAAGGTGACCTTGCAGGCGCCGAGGTCTCGTTCTCCGCCGCGCTTCTCGCCTACGGGATCTTCGACTTCCCGCTGCTTGTCACAGAGCCGGGCGCCAACATCGGCTCGGTGGAGTGGATGTGGAATGCCGCCTACCTCGGGCCGCACTTCCTCGGGTTGCACCGAAACCCGCTCGTGAGCCCGGTCTACGCCCCGAATCTCGACCGCTTCCCGCCGGCCTATCTGGGCGTGGGGGACGAGGACTCGCTGCTCTCGCAGTCGCTCGCGATGACGAAGGCGTTCACGCAGGCGAACGTTCCGACCACCCTCTCGGTGATCGCCGGCTGCGACCATGCGTTCTTGAACCTGACCCATCTCCTGCCCGAGGCCGACCGTGAGTTCGATCGCATGCGTGCCTGGCTCGGCCGGCACACCGGTGCCGGAGCGGGGGCGGGGTGACGATCCTCGTCACGGTGCGGATCGCCGCGACCCTCGAGCAAGCCCAGCGCGCCGAGGAGCTCGAGCCCGGCCTCTACGACGAGATCATCGCGCTTGCCCGTTCGCACGGACTGCTCTCCCACCGCCGCGTCTATCGCGACGGCGAGATCATGGACCTCGACGAGTGGCCGAGCGAGGAGGCCCGAGCCGCCTTCCGCGCGGAGGCAGGGCCGCTCGTCAAGCGGATGCAGGCCGCCCGCGGAACCGCGCCGAGCACCTCGGAGACCTGGCTCGACGTTCCGCACTGAGTGACACGCAGCGGTCTGAGGATGAGCGAGAAGCGCCCCCGGATCGCGTACGCCGGCGTCTCGCACTTCGCTCGTACCCTCGCGCTCGAGTCCGGGGAGGTCTCACCCGAGGGCTTCGAGCTGAACTATCTCCCGCTCGCCGTCCCGGACGCCTTCGGACGCATGGTGCGCCACGGCGAGTTCGACGCGGCGGAGATGTCTCTCGCCTCGTACATGGGGATGGTGGGCGGGGGGGACACCCGGTTCGTGGGCTTGCCGATCTTCCCGGCCCGATATTTCCGCCAGCGTCAGATCTACGTCAACGAGGAGGCCGGCATCGAGGCGCCGGCCGATCTCGCCGGAAAGCGGGTCGGCCTCCCCGACTACCACCAGACCGCCGCGATGTGGGCCCGCGCGTTCCTGCTCCACGACCACGACGTGACACCCGAGTCGCTCTACTGGGTGCGCGGCGGCCTCGACCGGCCCGGCAGCTTCGAGCAGCTCGGCCTGCGGCTGCCGACGGGCGTCGAGGTGAAAGACGCTCCGGAAGGGCGGTTCCTCGGCGAGATGCTCGACGCGGGCGATCTCGACGCCGTGCTCGCGCCGCGCCCGCCTGCCGTGTTCAGACCGGGCGGAGCGGTGAGGCGGCTGTTTCCCGACTATCCCTCGGTCGAGCGCGACTACTTCCGCCGCACGAGGATCTTCCCGATCATGCACCTCGTCGTCCTCAGGGCCGAGGTCTACGAAGCACATCCGACGCTGGCCGTCGCCCTGCTCGAGGCGTTCGTCGAATCCCGGCGCCGGGGCCGTGCGACTCTTGTAGACCGTGAGGTCGAGGCGATCGCCGACCCATGGTGGGAGGAGCGCCGCGACGAGCTCGAGCAGCTCTTCGGCGGCGATCCGTTCCCCTACGGCGTCGAGCCGAACCGCCGCGTCCTCGAGGCAGCCGTCGCCTATGCCTCCGAGCAGGGCCTCGTCGACCGTGTGCTCGCGGTCGAGGAGCTCTTCGCGCCGGAGACCGTCTCGCATCCTGGAGGCTGACCGGGCAGGGGTCGAGTGGTTTTCCAGGCGGGACCTCCAGTACCGTAACCACATGGCTTCCATCTCGACCACGTCGCAGCCACGGGTTGCGACGAAGGGAGGCACCGTCCGTCACGCGTGGCGGAGGTGGCGCGGCGGGATCGCGACCGTGGTGCTTCCGCTGGTCGCGCTCGCGATCGCGCTCGGCGCCTGGGAGGCGTGGATCCGCTTCGACCACGTGCCGCGCTACATCATGGCGCCCTTCTCGACGGTGATCCAGATCGACTGGCACCAGCGCGGGTTCCTGGCCTCGCAGGCCTGGACGACGCTCTACGAGGCGCTGCTTGGCTTCCTCGTCGCGATCATCGTCGGCGTCCTGGCCGCGCTCCTGATCGACTCGTCGTGGCGTGTCGAGCAGGCGGCCTGGCCGTTCCTCGTCGGCTCACAGGTGATGCCGGTCGTCGCGTTCGCACCGATCATCATCGTCTGGTTCGGCTTCGGCCTGACCCCGAAGGTGATCATTGTCGCGCTTCTCTGCACGTTCCTCGTCACGATCGAATGCGTGACGGGGCTGAAGTCGCTCGAGCCCGAAAAACGCTTGCTCTGCGACTCGATCGGCGCGAGCCGGCTGCAGTTCTATTTGAAGGTGAAGCTGCCCCAGGCGCTCCCGAGCCTGTTCGTCGGGATCAAGCTCGCCGGGATGCTGGCGCTCACCGGCGCTGTCGTGGGCGAGTTCGTCGCCTCGCAGCGGGGCCTCGGCCACTACATCACGTACGAGGGCAACATTCCCGACCCGGCCTCGGCGACCGCCGGGATCCTCTTCCTGGTCGTGATGGGGCTGCTTCTCTACTTCATCATCTCGCTGATCGAGCGCCTCGCGATTCCCTGGCACGCGACCCACCGCGTGAAATGAGCGCCGTCGCGGCCAAGCTCACGAAGGTACCCGGAGGCATCGTGGGCTGGTTCGTCGGCCGCCGTTATGCGATCGGCGCGCTCTGCGCCGTGCTCGTGATCTGGGAGCTCGTGGCCAAGTCGGGCCAGGTGCAGTCGAACGTGCTGCCCACGGTCACGGCCGTCGCTCAGGCCTTCTGGGACAACCACCACCTGCTCCTTCAGCAGAGCTGGGTGACGCTGCAGGAGGCGCTCAAGGGCTTCGGCCTCGCCGTGATCGTCGGCGTGCCGCTCGGAGTCCTGCTCGCGAGCGTGCGGCCGCTCGACAAGAGCGTCCGCCCGCTGCTCGTCGCCGGTCAGGTCACACCCAAGGTCGCGCTCGCACCGATCTTCCTCGCGCTCTTCGGGTTCGGCAGCGAGCCGAAGGTCGTGCTGGCGTTCCTGCTCGGCGTCTTCCCGATCGTCCTCGACACGATCTTCGGACTCCGCAGTCTGCAGATCGAGAAGGTGTACCTCGCCCGAAGCTGCGGCGCGGGACGGCTGGCGATTATGGTCAAGATCCGCCTCCCGAACGCGCTGCCGATGATCATGACCGGTTTCAAGATCGCCGCCACGCTCTCGATCACAGGCGCGATCGTGGCCGAGTACATCACTCCGGCTCACGGTCTCGGCGCGACGATCATCCCGGCCGGCGCGGAGCTCCGCACCGACCTGCTCTACGCGGCGATCCTCTGCCTCGGGGTGCTCGGCTTCATGATGTTCGCGTTCATCTCACAGGTCGAGCGGCTCACGGTGGGCTGGCATCCGTCCCAGCGGAACCGTCCGGGCCCGAGCCGCTCCTAGGCCACACATACACCGGGCCGACGACCGTCACTCCTACCGCGCTGCCGGCTTCGAAGCGGTGGTTGCCCGAGGCGCGCGCGATCAGCCTGAGGTGATGTTGATGTACATCTACATCACTCCGGTTTGCGCGGGCGAGTGCCGCCTCCACGTAGATCACGGAGTCATGGCCGTGGTACCCGGCGCGCACGACCTCGGCGTTCGCGAAGCCGGCCGCCACGTTGTCCCGGAGCTCGAGCTGCTCGGGCCGAACGAGGACCGTGACCGGTGTTCCGTCGGCCTGCGGCACCCCGTCGGACACCTCGAGCCGCCCGAGCGCGGTGTCGACGTGTCCGCCAGAGATGGTCCCGTCGAGGAGGTTCGCGAGTCCGATGAACGACGCGAGGCGGGCATCGACGGGCTCGCCGTAGAGGATCTCCGGGGCCGCGAGCTGGGCGATCCGCCCGTCGCGGAGCACCGCGACGTTGTCGGCCAGCGAGAGCGCTTCGTCCTGGTCGTGCGTGACGAGGATCGCCGTCGTCCCCGCCGCGCGCAGGATCGAGCGGACGTCCTCGCGGACCGCCGCACGGAGGTTCGTGTCGAGCGAGACGAACGGCTCGTCGAGGAGCACGACGTCGGGCTCGATCGCCAGGGCCCGGGCGAGCGCGACGCGCTGCTGCTGGCCGCCCGAGAGCTGTTGCGGGTAGCGCGCACCCAGAGCGCCGAGCCCCACGAGCTCGAGCAGTTCGGCCACGCGCGCGCGCCGGCCCGACCGGCGGAGGCCGAAGCCGACGTTCGCCTCGACCGTCAGGTGCGGGAAGAGCGTCCCCTCCTGCGGGACGTAACCGATCCGCCGCTGCTCGGGCCGCACGTGGCGATCCGCGGCGTCGACCACCGTCCCGCCGATCGAGATCGTGCCGCGATCGGGGCGCTCGAATCCGGCGAGCAGCCGCAAGAGCGTCGTCTTCCCGCTCCCCGAGGCGCCAAGGATTGCGGTGAAGGACTCTGCCGGCACGCTGAGCTCGAGCCCGGCGAGGACCAGCTGGCTGCCGAAGCGCTTGTGCAGATCGCCGATCTCGAGGCCGCTCACACCGAGACCGCCGTCCGCGAGAAGAAGCGGCCGAGGATGAACGCCGGGATCGCGGCGACGACAATCATCGCCAGCGCGTATGGAGCCGCCTGGCTGTAGGCGAGGTTCTGCTGGAACGACCAGAACTCGGTCGAGAGCGTCTGGGATCCGGTCGGGATCAGGATCAGCGTGGTCGTGAGCTCGATCACCGAGGAGAGGAAGACGAGGCAGAACGCGGCCGCGAGGCCGGGGGCGAGGAGCGGGAGCGTGATCCGTGTCAGGACGACCCACCGCGGCCGGCCAAGTGAGCGGCCGACCTCCTCGAGTGCCGCCGGTACCCGCGCCGCCGACGCCCGCACCGCGACGAGCGCGAAGGGGAAGAAGAGGACGGCGTAGGCCAGCATCAGCAGCGGAGCGCTCTGGTAGGCGAACCCGTTCACGTAGCGGCCCGTGAAGTACGAGAGCGAGAACGCGATCATGCTCGGCATCGCCAGCACGAGGTAAGTCGAGCGCTCGAGGATCCTGTTGCCGCGGCCCGGGTAGCGCACGACGAGCAGGGCGACGGGCACCGCCATCGCCGTCGCGAGCAAGGCGGCGGGCGCGCTGTAGAGCATCGTGTGCCAGAACGCGTTCACGAGCGTGCTCCAGTCGACGACCGCGCCGCCGCGGCCGAACGTCCAGTGGAGCGCCGCATAGAGCGGAACTCCGACCGAGAGTGCGACGAGGGCAGCAAGTCCGGCGATCACGGCCACGCTCCAGGCGCCGAGCCGGTGCGGGCGGCCGAAGCGTTGTGTCAGCGGGCCCGCACGGGCGACCCGCCCGCGTCCGTGCAGGAACGTCTCGCCGAGAAGGAGCAGGACGCAGAGCGCGACGAGCGCAAGCGAGAGCGCGGCTGCTGCCGGCACGTCGAAGGAGACGTTGAACTCGATGTAGATCTCCGTGCTGAAGGTGCGGAAGCCGATGATCTCGAACGCGCCGAACTCGGCGAGCAGCACCAGCACGACGAGCAGGCAGCCGCCGAGAATCGCTCCTCGCGCCTGGCCGAGCGTGATCCGGCGGAACGTTGCGAGCCGGCCCACACCGAGGCTTCGGGCGACCTCCTCCTGGCCGGGATCGGAGTTCCGCAGGCTGGCCGCGACCGGCAGGTAGACGAGCGGGTAGAGCGCGAGCGTCATCACGACGACGGCCCCGCGAAACCCTTCGATCCAGTTCGTGAGGGACGACCACCCGAACGCGACCACGAAGTCGGGGATCGCGAGCGGCATGATCAGGAGGGTCGTCCAGACGGCGCGACCCCGAAGCTCTGTCCGCTCGACGAAAAAGGCAGCTGCCGTGCCGATCACCGCGGAAAGCGGGGTCACGACGGCTCCGAGCTCGATCGAGTTCCGCAGGAGCGTCGCAGTGAGCTCACGGAAGATCAGGTGCCAGACGGTCGAGACGCCGGCACCGTAGGCCTCGATCAGCAGGAACGCCGGCGGGAGCGCGAGCAGCACGACCACGACTGCCGTTGCCGCGAGGAGCACCCGGGGGCGGGCTGCGCGCCGCTCGGGAACGGCGGCGATCGCGGGCCGAGCAGCAGCCACGGTCTTCATGTCGTGCTCAAAGCAGCCCAGCCTTCCGCAGGAGCGCGGTGGCGGCCGCTCCGTCGCCGAGCTGCGCGATCGTGATCGAGTTCGGCTGGAGCCGGTCGAACGGAAGCTCGCCCGGGCTTGCCGGGCCGTGGAAGAGGTACTCGTCCTCGATCGAGCGCCCGATGATCGCCTGCCCCTTCGGGCTCACGAGAAACGCCACGAACTTCTGCGCTTCGGCCTGGTGGCGTGAGTTCCGGAGAACGGCCGCTCCCGAGACGCCGACGACGTATCCCGGGTCGCGCGGGGCAAGGAAGGAGATCTTCGTGTGCATGCCGGCCGCGCCGAGCTCGGCCCGCAGCCGGTACCAGTAGAACTGCTCGACGATCCCGACCGCCGCGGTGCCGCGGTTGATCTCGCTGACAACCGCCTCGTTGTCGGAGTAGATGTGATTGCCGCTGTTGGCCTTGATCCCCTCGAGCCACTTCAACGTCGCCGTCTTGCCGTGACGGCGATCCATCGAGGTGACGATCGGCTGGAAGTCGGGCTCCGCGGGCGCCAGCGCAAGCTTGCCGCGATAACGCGGATCGGCGAGCTCCGCAGCAGTCGTGGGAACCTCGCTCGGCGCGATCAGCTTCGGGTTGTAGATCACGACACTCGCTCGCGCCGACACCCCGACCCAGTCGCCCGCCGGGGAGTCGTAGGCCGCAGGAGTGCGGGCGAGCGTCGAGGCGTCGAGGTGGGCGAGCAGGCCCTTGCCCTGGAGGTATTCGAGGACCGGCGAGTTCTCGGTGTAGATCACGTCCGCCCGTGACGGAGAGCCCTCGAGCACGATCTCGTCAGCGAGCGGGGCCTCCTCGTTGCTCCGCACCTTGACCCCGATCCCGGTCGCCTTCTCGAAGGCCGAGACGAGCGCGGCCGTTGTCTGCGGATACTGGCCGTTGTAGACGGTGAGGGACTGGCCCGAGCCCTGGTGAGCCGAGCCGCCGCAACCTCCCGCGAGGCAGGCGAGGAGCGCCACCGCAAGCGCGCCGCCGGGGATCCGGAGACGGTGCCGGGGCGGGGGGTCGCCGTCCATGCCGCAAGACGGAAGGCCATCCGGGCTCCGCTTCCACGGATACCCGGATGGCCTGCCGGTGTGTTTCCCTACTTCTTCTTCCTGACCGGAAGCGGCGGGATGAACTGGTTCGTGAACAGGCTCGCTGCCGAAGGAGCAGCGACCGTGAGCACGCCCTCCAGCTTCATCTGCTTGATCGCAGCCGCCCAGTCGAGCACGGACATCCATCCGGGAGGATGTCCGGCCTGGCTCTTCGTGAACCTGACCTTCTTCATCGCCTTCAGGGTTGCGACGTTCGTCTGCGCGGTCGCGAGCGGCGACTGGTTCGCGATCAGGCCCTGGAGGTCGCCGGCGGCGAGGTTCGGGTTGTCGTAGGCGAAGTTCCATGCCTGCATCGTCGCCTTGATGAAGCGCTTCACGAGGTCCGGATTGGAAGCGATCGTGCTGTTGTTCACGATCACGACGTTGCCGGTGAAGCCGAGGTTGTCGGCCGAGAACGGGAAGAAGTTCGTCTTCCCGCCGCTGACCGTGGCGTTGATCCTGAGCCGGTCCGAGTAGGCGACGCAGAGGCAGCCGTCGGCGGAGCCGGAGGTGACCGAGGTATCGAGTGCGGATGGTGCGACCGTGACGAGGTTCACGCCGGTCACGCCCTTGTCCTTCAGGTAGGCCTGGAAGATCGGGACGAGCAGGCTGTTTCCGGTCGTGATCGTCTTGCCGCTCATCCCTGCCGGCGTCGTGATCGACGGGACGGTGACGACTCCGAAGCCGTCCTGGCCTTCGATCATCGCGACCGCCTTGATCGGCTCGCCCGCCGCAACGGCGGTGACGAGAGCGCTCGTCGTGATCTCGCCGAACTGGACCTGCCCGGTGGCGACAGCCTGTGCCGTGGCCGGCGACCCGGTTCCCGGCGAGTAGTTCAGGCTGATGCCCTGCTTGTTGTAGTACCCGTTCGGCTCCTCACCGACGATGTAGCCGGCGTCGGTGCCGTTCGTCGTGAAGTCGTCCATGAAGCTCACCGTGGTGAGCGATGCCTTCTTGGCATGGATCGTGCCGCTTGCGATCGGGATCAGCGCGAGCGCCACAACTGCGCCGAGCAGACCGACGAGCATGCGCGTGTTCGTCCGGGGAATCGCACGTTTCATACTGGAGTCTCTCCTCTGGTGAATGATCGGGCCGCTTGAGCTCGCAGCTGCGCGAAACGCGAGAAGCCGGCGTCGGCCTCTGCCGGCGCCGACTGTAACAGGCATCGCTGGAAACCCTTGCGGGACAGAACGCCCCCGGCCGCCCTCGGGGCGAGGCTGGACGGCAGGCGGCGGGTCAGGGTCGTGCACAGGGTGGGAACGCTAACGCCCATCGTCGCCGGAGGACGGATTCGGGGCGGTTCCGAGCCGGAACATCGGCTCGGGAAGACGGGTTGCGGGCGGGCTGGCCCGCCCGCGGGGTGCGTAGACTCGCGTCGTGGCTGCCACGGACGCCGTGACCGAGATCCATGCGGGCAGCATCAGCGACTTCGACGTCGCAACCTGCCGTCTCGTTAGTGCGGGAGGCCGAGAGATCGGGATCCGGACACGCGACGGGGAGTTCTTCGCCTACGAGAACGTCTGCCTCCACCAGGGCGGCCCCGTGTGCGAGGGCGTGACCGTCGGCCGGGTCGAGGAGATCGTCGGGCCCGGTGGCGAGTCTGTCGAGCAGCGCTTCTCGGAGGAGTCGATCAACCTCGTCTGTCCGTGGCACGGTTTCGAGTACGACCTGCGCACCGGTGCGCTCGTCACCGACCCGACCCGGAGGCTCCGGCGCTACGAGGTCGTCGTCCGCGACTCCGAGGTCTACGTCCGTGTCTGACACGACTTTCCACAGGCACCGCGACCCGGGCAAAAATCGGTGCCGGGCACCGCATCGGTTCGCGGAACCCCTTGGACAACGGGCTTGCGCCGATCTGCGGGACGTTCACAACCGGTGCCTGGCACCGGCTTCCACAGATCGGCCCCGGTTGTGAACAGGGACCCGGACGCCTTTCAGGAGCTCCAGATCGGCCGCAGCTTCGACACGCGCGAGGCGTTGCGAAATGCCTCGCGTCAGGCCCAGGAGCGCGGCTTCGACCGCTTCACGATCGTCGACGCGGACGCCCACCACTACGAGACCGAGTCCTGGGCTGAGATCGTCCAGTACATCGAGGATCCGCTGATCCGGCACGAGGCCTCCGGCGGTGGGTCGATGGCGATCGTCGGGAGCGTTCCGCTGATGCTCGGCGCGATCGGTAACCAGGACGTCTCCGGCCGGATCCTCCGCCAGCCGCTTCGCCGGCTCGAGGCGCCCGAGCTGAAGGGCGCCGAGCGCGACACGCTGATCATCAAACGGACGATGGAGGCGATGGGGATCGACTTCCAGATCGTCTTCCCGACGCCGATGCTGAGCCTCGGCCTGCACCCGGTCGTGAACGTCGAGGTGGCGATCGCGCGTGCCTACGCCCGCTGGATCGGCGAGCGCGTGCTCGCCTCGAACCCACAGCTGAAATCGATGCTGTACCTCCCGTTCAACGACCCCGACGCGTGCCTTCGCATCGTCGAGGAGTTCGGCGAGATGCCGGGCGTCGTCGGGTTCATGGTCACCGGCACGCGACACGGCGCGGTGCATTCGAACGCCTACGCGCCGCTCTATCGCGCCCTCGAGGAGCGCGGGCTGCCGCTCGGGTTCCACGGGGGCTACCGCTGGCAGGGTGGCGACCGCTCGATGGAGTCGCTCAACCGCTTCCTCTCGGTTCACGCCCTCGGCTTCCCGTTCTCGCTGATGATCCACCTGACGAACTGGGTCGTGAACGGTCTCCCGGAACGATTCCCGAAGCTGAACACGATCTGGATCGAGGGCGGCCTTGCCTGGGTGCCGTTCATGATGCAGCGGCTCGACCACGAGTACGCGATGCGGTCGTCGGAGGCCCCCTTGCTGAAGCGGATGCCGAGCGAGTACATCCGCGAGATGTACTTCACCTCCCAGCCGCTCGAATCGACCGGCGACCACGATCTGCTCGCGAAGACCTTCGAGCTCATCGGCGCCGAGACACAGCTGCTCTACGCATCCGATTACCCGCACTGGGACTTCGACGTGCCGAGTGTCATCTACGACCTGCCGTTCCTGGGGGAGGACGCCAAGCGCGCCATTCTCGGCGGGAACGCCTGCCGGCTCTTCGGCCTGCCCGAGCGCTCGTAGTAGCGTCTCGGCGTGCCTGGCACCACGTTTGAGTCCACCCTCGACGAGATAGGGCGCGCCGTTGCCGACCCGGCCGGGGTCGATGCGGCGCACGTCCAGCAGCTCCTCGCGGCCGCGGTTTCGCTCTACGCGGCGAAGGTCGAGCTCGAGGGGCCGCTCCCTGCGTTCCCGCCGGCGACGGCGCCGACCGCGAGCGAGGTGTGCATCGCCGCCACCGGAATGCTCGATGCGGTCTCGGTCGAGATCTTCGAGCTCGCGCTCTGGAAGACGTGGACACCCGTCGGAGCCTCGACGTGAGTGCCGCCTCGGCGACGAGCGAGCGGGCAGCCGAGCTTCACCGCCGCGCGCTGATCGTCAACGGGCTCTGCGGCTCGATGGCGGTTCCGAAGACGCCCGATGCGCCCTTCGACCTTCCGGCCTCGATGCGCGCGGGCGGCGTCACCGCGGTGAACCTCACGATCTCGGTGTCCGACGGCTTCCGGGTCACCTGCAAGAACCTCTCGCATCTCTTGAAGGCGATCGACCGGCAGGCCGGCGACGGCGTCCGGGTTGCGCGAACGGTCGAAGACCTCACCGCCGCGAAGGCGGAGGACGGCGCCGCGATCATCATCGGTTTCCAGAACTCCGACCCGATCGAAGGCAGTCTCGAGAACCTCGACCTCTTCCACCGGCTCGGCCTGCGGATCGTGCAGCTGACCTACCAGCGGCGCAATCTCGTGGCCGACGGTGGCGGGGAGCCGGCAAACGGCGGCCTGAGCCTCTTCGGGCGCGAGCTCGTGGCCGAGCTGAACCGGCTCGGGATCCTGATCGACCTGTCCCACACCGGCGTCGCGAGCTCCCTCGAGGCGATCGAGCTCTCGGAGGCGCCCGTCTCGATCACGCACTCGTGCCTGCAGCACTTCAATCCCGTTTCGCGGAACGCGACCGACGAGGAGGTGAAGGCGCTCGCGGCGAAGGGTGGCGTGTTCGGGATGAACGGCATCGCGCGCCTGATCTCGCCGACTGGCCGCCAGGAGGGGGCGACCGTCGCGCAGCTCGTCGACCAGATCGACTATCTCGTCGACCTCGTCGGGATCGATCACATCGGGATCGGCCTCGACATCAACGAGGGGCTCACGCCGGAGCTCTTCGAGCAGCGGCGAAAGGGGTTCCTCACCGAGTTCCCCGAGCTCAAGATGGGCGGCGACTTCCCGTTCGAGCATTACTACGCCTTCGGCCTCACGAGCATGGCCAGCGTCCATCTGATCACCGAGGAACTCGTCGCGCGCGACTATGCCGACGAAGACGTGCTGAAGGTCCTCGGCGGCAACTTCGTGCGGCTGCTCGGCGAGGTGTGGAGCCGATGACGTCGCGCAAGGTCGCGACTTCCACCCACGGCGGTCCGCTCACCTCGATCGTTCGGACACATCGCAGCGCTCAGGTGCGGGAGCAGATCCAGGAGGCGATCACCCGCGGGGACTTCCAGCCGGGGGAGAGGCTTCCGTCGGAGCGCGAGCTCGTCGAGACGTTCGGCGTCAGCCGGGTCTCGGTGCGCGAGGCGATCCGGTCGCTCGAGGCGCTCGGGGTGGTCTCTGTCCAGCAGGGGCGCGGAGCGTTCGTCAACGATCGCCGCTCCGGGCTTGCCGAGCCGCTCGCCCGCTGGCTTGCGATGCATCGCGACGAGCTCTTCGACCTCCATCGCGTTCGCGGTGCCCTCGACGAGCTCGCGGCGCAGTGCGCGGCGGAGCAGCACGACCCCGACGGCGTCGAGAGTCTCGTCGCGGCCCACAATGTGCTCCGCGAGCAGGTGGAGGCAGGCGCGCCGGCCGACGAGCTGATGCGGCTCGACCTCGACTTCCACATGGCACTCGCCGAGGCAAGCGGCAACCGGCTGCTCTACGACCTGCTGTTCGACCTGCACACGCTCCTTGCCGAGGCGCGGCGGTTCTCCTACGTCACCGCCGGCCGTCCGCCGATCTCGGTCGCAGAGCACGGAAAGATTGCCGAGGCGGTCGAGCGTGGGGACCCGATCGCAGCCCGGGCGGCGATGAGAGAGCACGTCGACTCGATCCGGAAGGTGACGATGACCCGGATCGCGCAAGAGCAGCCCGACAACAGCTGACCCGGTTCGCTGCGGGTGTGCGCCCGTTTCGCGCGGACTGGTCGTTTGTGGACGTGTCCCTGTGATGTAGATGTACATCAACGTCACCGGATTTGGCTTGTTCATGGGGTGTGACGTAGGTGTACCTGTGTGTCACCGCGTCCGAACCGGACACGAGTACGCCTCGCGAACGTGCCCCCCGTGGTCCGTGATATACATGTCAGACCAGTTGGCCCGCTCGGCGTTCAACCCTTCTGACGACCTTCTCGACGATGCCGAGAACCTGTCCGGCGCGGCCGCGTTCAGGGGCGGGAAGCCCGACGCTCTCTTCACCCCGCGCTCGAAGGCGACGAGGATGGGCCTCCAGATCAAGGACGGCCTGCCGTTCGAGTCGTGGACGCGCATCGGCGTCCAGGTCGGCACGCTCGCCGACGCTTCGGCCTGGTGGATCGGCGACTGGCTGATCTACGGCCAGAAGACCTACCCGAATCGTTACCGCTCGGCGATCGCCGCAACGGGCTTCGGGTACCAGACGCTTCGCAATTACGCCTGGATCGCCTCGCGCTTTCCCCTGTACCGCCGGCGGGACAGCCTGAGCTTCGGCCACCACGCCGAGCTCGCGTCCCTCACCGAGGCGGACCAGGAGCTCTGGCTGACGCGGGCCTCTTCGGCGCGCTGGTCGCGCAACGAGCTCCGCAGCCGCCTTCGCAACGCGGGCCGGCCCGATTCGGAGGCGCTCCCGGTCGCGATCGCGATCCAGCTCGAAGAGCTTCGCCACGAGCGCTGGCAGGCCGCAGCGATCGCCCAGGGCCGTCCGCTTGCCGCGTGGATCACCGACGTCGTCGACGCGGCCGCCGAAGCGGCTCTCGTCGAGCCCGGCGCGTAGCACCCGCGCGATCGCCCCGGCTGCAACCTCGCGGTGGCCTCGCCGGCCACGTCCAGGCAAGGCTCGTTCTCCTTCGACGCGTCCCGAGGTGCCATGTCCAGGGGTCTGTCCCCGGGTCTAACCGTTTGTGGACGCTGTCCCGCGCGGCCCCCGCATCGACGGCGCGCGCAACGTCCGGAACGACCGGAACGACCGACTAGCTCTGCGAGCCGGAAACCGGCTCGACCGTGCGCTGGCTGTCGAGCCGCTCGCCGCTCGTTCCGGCGATGTGCACGAGCTTGTCGGGCTCGGCGTCGAAGATCGTCGGAGCGGTCGGTGACGAGAAGACCGCGAGCACGCGCAACGTGCCCTCGCCGACGTTCTTGAAGCCGTGGTGCGAGTACGGCGGAAGGATGATCAGGTCGCCCGCCTCGAGGGTCGAATGGACGTCGTCGACCCAGAACTCCGCGGTGCCCTCGAGCACCATGATGATCTCCTCGAGCCCGTCAGGGTGCGAGTGGGTCGGCGCGCCGATTCCCGCGTCGTTCCACGACTCGTTGATGATCAGCTTCGTCGTCCCGCCGACGGACGCGCCCGCGTGGAGGATCCCGCGTTTCCCGGGCCTCCAGCTCGCCTCGCTCTTCTCGGAGCTCCGAACGATCGTCACCCCGAGAGACTGCCAGAAGCGCCCCTTTCCCGGGGTTTGCGCGACCTGCGATGCATAATCCGTGTCCGAAGCGACCGCGCGGCGAACGCGCGAAGGAGGCAGCAGATGAGGTTCGGAGTCGTACAGGAGGCCTATTTCCCGCCCGGGACGACGCTGCAGCAGCGTTACCTCGACATGGTCGACGAGGCGGTCGCCGCGGAAGAGGCCGGGTTCGACTTCTACTGCACCTCCGAGCAGCATTTCGGCTTCTCCGAGACGTTCCTCACCGAGCGCGCCGACAAGTACCACGCGCAGAAGAGCGGAGCCCTGTCCTCGCCCGAGTCGTTTCTCCCGTTCGTCGCCGCGCGCACCGAGAGGATCAAGCTGCGCCCGACCTCGGTCGTGCTCCTCACCTTCAACAACCCGCTTCGCGTCGCGGAATGGATCGCGACGCTCGACAACCTCACGAACGGCCGCGCCGAGCTCGGCACCGCCCGCTCGAACAACCTCAGCACGATCCGGGCCTTCGGCGTCGATCCGAAGGACACGAAGGACATCTGGCGCGAGTCGCTCGAGGTGATCGTGAAAGCCTTCACCGAAGATCCCTTCACCTACGAGGGCGAATGGTGGAACTTCCCCGAGCCCCGCGCACTCACGCCGAAGTCGATCCAGAAGCCGCATCCTCCGATCCACGTCTCCTGCTCGAGCGTCGCCTCGCACCGCGGTGCGGCCGAGCTCGGCCTCGGCGCGATGACCGGCGGCAGCATCGTCGGCTGGCAGTACGTCGAGGAGGCCGCCGCCGCCTACACCGAGGCGATCGCCGACGCGCAGCCACTTCCCGGCTCGCCGGTCCAGAACTCGCTCGGCTTCTTCGCGACCCGCGTCAACTGCGGCGAGACCCCCGAGGAGGCCCGCGCCCCGATCGAGCAGACCGCGCTCGCCTTCATCGACATCAACATCGGCCCCGGCGGCCGCTACGAGCAGCTCGCGCCGACCTCACCGGACTACGCCTACCTCGGGAACATCCAGGAGATGCAGGCCCATCAGCACGACCTCGACTACATCATGGAGAAGACCCCGTACGTGCTCTTCGGGACGCCCGACTTCCTGATCGAGAAGTTCAAGCGGCTCGAGGCGATGGGCTACACCGAGATGCTGCTCGGGATCGAGGGCATGAGCCACGAGGCGAACCTGCGCGCGATCGAGATGCTCGGGAAGCACGTCCTGCCCGCGTTCGACCGCGAGCCCGCCACCGTCGCCTAGCCATTTCCTGGAGCGGATAGCGAATCGGCGGTACTGCGGCTAAGCGGCTGCCCCCGACGCGCCGCTACCGAGCTCCTCGGGCGACTCGGCGGAAGTGGCAAGCGGCGCGTGCCCCGCGACCTCGAGCCCGAACCCTTCGAGCCCGGGGATCGGCCTCGGATGATCGGTGAGCACCCGGATCCGCTTCAGCCCGAGGTCGGCCAGGATCTGGGCGCCGATCCCGTACTCGTCCATCGGTGAGCTGCTCGCCTCGCCGGGATCGACGGCGTGGCGGTTCACCCGGCGCGTGCCGTCCGGATCGACGAGATAGAGCAGGACCCCGCGACCCTCGGCCTCGATCAGGTCGAGCGCCCGCTCCATGTCGTGCGCGCAGGTGCAGGCGGTCGTCCCGAAGACGTCGCCGACGACGCATTCGACATGGACGCGAACGAGCACGTCCTCGGCGCCCTCGACCTCGCCCTTCACGAACGCGAGGTGATGTGCGCCCGTGAGCGTCTCGCGATAGCCAACGCCCATGAACTCTCCGCGCGGCGTGGGGATCCGGGCGCTCGCGAACCGCTCGACGAGCTTCTCCGACATCCGGCGTAGCGCGATCACGTCGCCCACCGTGACGAGCGGATAGCCGTGAGCTGCCGCATACGCCGGAAGCTCCGGCCCGCGCGCCACGCTGCCGTCGCCGTTCATCACGAGCGACAGCACCGCCGCCGGAATGCACCCGGCAAACGAGGCCAGGTCGATCGCCGCCTCCGTCCGCCCGGCCCGGCGCAGCACGCCTCCCGGCCGCGCCCGCAACGGGAACACGTACCCGCCCGGCACGAAGTCGTCGGCGGTGCTCGAGGGATCGACCGCCGCCTGGATCGTCCGGGCGCGGTCGTCGGTGGAAGCGCCCCGGCCGGCGGCCGAGCGATGCGCGATCGACGCAGTCGGCTGCCAGTTCGACTCGCTCTCGACGAGGGTGCCGAGCCCGAGCGCGGCGCACCGCTCGTCGGTGAGACACAGGCGCACGACGCCCGGCGACTGGCTCGTGAGGAAGCCGATCGCATCCGGGGTGACGAACTGCGCCGCGAGCATGAGGTTCCCCTCGGCGGATTCGGCCCGCGATTCGGCGAGCACGACGTACCCGCCGTTCGCGAGCACCCGGGCTGCCTCGCGCGCGGCCTCCGGATCGGCCTGCTCGATCTCCGCGTTCATGACGGGATCACCGGAAGGAGTAGCGCCGAGGGCCGCTCCCGGTCGTGGAAGACGGTGAACCGCGTCGTCCTGCTCGAACAGACATGCCACGGATAGTGGACCTGCGAGACACCCGGTGCCGGACGCGGGTTGCCGCGGTAGTCGAGCGACATGATCCGCAGCCGGATCCGGTGCCCGCGCTTGAAGACGTTGGACGTGGGGGAGATCGCGATCGCGTACTCGACGGGCTCGCCGACCGGCACGGGCTCGGCCCGCGTGTGCGGGTGATACGGCTCCGAGGGTGTCGAGCGCTCCGGATCGAGCGCGCGGTGCGATGCCTTGAGAAAACCGCGCGTCACCTCACGCGCACGGCCGCCGGGGTCGACGTCCTCGAGCGCGACGATCCAGTTCGCGTCGTCCTGGTCGATCGAGGCGTAGAGCGTCAACGCGATCGGCCCGATCACTGCGGTGTCGTCGGGAAGCGGCGCGGTCGCGTAGGCGAGGCTCGCGATCTCGAGCGTCTCGGTCGGCGGCTGCTGCACGAACGAGTCGCTCGATTCGCCGGCCGGCTCGGGCTCGGCGTCGAGCTTCTCCCACGGCCGCAGATGGAGCGTCGTCCACTCGGTCTCGGGAAGCGGCCATTCGTCCGCCGTCCGCCAGCTGTTCGTGCCCATCACGAAGAGCCGCACGGAGGGCTCGTCCATGATCCCCGTGTCGATCCCCTTCAGCCAGTGGTCGTACCAGCGCACGACCTCCTGGTCGTAGCTGCGGGCGAGCGGCCGTTCCTCGTCGACCGGGCGGTCGATCTCGATCTTCTTCGGCGCATCGATCCCCGCGAAGTGGCGGAAGGTGCCGGTGAGGTGCATGTGCGCGTAGGCCCACCAGCCGGACCGCGCGTAGAACGGCACCTTGATCCGGTCGTAGACCGTGTAGGCCGAGCGCTCCCGGTAGAACTCGTCGTCGAACGGGTGCATGAGCACGTCGAAGAACGACGGGTTCGTGTTCGGGTTGTCGAGGACGTTCCAGAGCGTCGTGTACATCCGCAGATCCGGCTCCTCCATCGCCTCCGCGACGAGCTCACGCAGGCGCTCCGCCGAAAGGCCCTGTGCTGTCACCGACACGCGATTCCCGAGCGTCGAGCGCGTGTACAGCTCGAAGAAGAACGTCTGCAGGATCCCGCCGTGATGGGTCGCCTCGCGGTAGAAGTCCGCGACCGCGTTCCAGGGCATGATCGCCTTGAGGTGCGGCGGCTGCTCGGCCGCGACGTGCAGCTGGATCGTCCCGAAGTACGAGATCCCGACCATCCCGACGTTGCCGTCGCACCAGGGCTGCGCCGCGATCCACTCGACGAGGTCGTAGCCGTCCTCGCCCTCCTGCTTCGACATCCAGCCGCGGTACTCGCCCTCCGACTTGTTCACGCCGCGGCAGTCTGCGATTACGTGGACGTAGCCGTTCGCAGTCAGAAACCGCGGATCGCCGGCCTCGACGCCGCCGTCCCACAGAGGGCTTCCGGGCGGCTGCGCGACGGCCTGGATCGACTGCTTCCCCTTGCCGTAGGGCGAGATCGCAAGCAGTGCCGGAAACGGCCCGTCGCCCTCGGGCCGGTACACGTCGGCGGCGACGTGGACTCCGTCGCGCATTGGGACCGCAAGATCGTGTTCCTCGATCACCGCGCGACGACCCCCTCTAGACGATTGATCGAGCCGTTCCCGATCAAGCGTCCAGCAGCTCGCAGATCGCTTCGATCTCGACCGCCATGTTCCAGGGCATCGACGCCATCCCGCACGCCGAGCGCGCGGGGAGACCGTTCTCCTCGCCGAAGATCGCGAGGATCGTCTCGGAGAACCCGTTCACGACCTGATGCTGGTCGGTGAACGACGGGTCGCTGTTCACCATCCCGAGCGCCTTGACCCAGCGGATCCGGTCGAGGTCGTATCCCTCGTCCCGCAGCACCCGGGTCATGTTCAGCGCCGTGAGCTTCGCGGCCTCCTGCCCCTCCTCGAGGGTGAGGTCGGCCCCGACCTTCCCGGGATACACGAGCTCCGTCCCGCGGAACGGCCCGTTGCCAGACATGTAAACAAGATCGCCCGTCTGCGCGGTGCGCCGCATCTTCGACCGCGGCGGCGGCAGGGGTGGCGGCAGCTCGAGCCCGAGCTCTTCGAGACGTGTTTCGACGGCGGACGGCATGGCTCCGACTATAACCACGGCCGCGCCGAGTGCTTCAGCCGGGCGTCACCGGCGAGCCCTCGGGACAGGCCGCGTTGACATAGCCCGAGCGGAACGGGCTCGCCACGCCGCTGACCTCGTCGTAGGTGTGCCGGAGCACACAGCCCGTGTCGTTCGCGAGCAAATGGATCGAGACCGACGTCTCGGCCGAGGTCGTTCGGACGCAATGGATGTCGTCACGCGGCGGCAGGAGCGCGTAGTAGTCACCCGGCTCCAGCGGCCGCCTGCGGACTTCCTCGAGCGAGTCCCCCGCGACGGCATAGAACTCCTCGTCCTGGTTTCCGCGGTAGAGACCGACGAGCCCCCATGCGAGGTGATCGTGAACGGGAGTCTGCGCCCCGGGCGGCACGACCAGACTGAACAGACAGAGCGAACGATCGGCCGCGCGGTAGAGGAGCCACTGCCCGATCCCGCCGCCCATACCGCTCTCCGCCGCGTCGACCTGGTACCGCTCGGGGAGCCAGTCGTGGTCGCGCAGGAGCGCCTCGAAGAGCGGCGCGATCGCCGCGCAGGCCTCGAGCGGGCTCGCCGCCCGCGCCCGGATCGACCGAACCTCGGCGATCAGGCCGCGGACGCGTGGGACGTCGAGGACGTACTCGTCGTGCTCGAGCGCTGGCAGGTCGTGGGCGTGGGCGTGAAAGTCGCACATCCGTGCTGACGGTATCGCGCTCGGTCACTCGACGAGCGGCGCCTTCGCCCAGCCGAGCCGCAGTGTGAGTCCGCTGAGCTCCACAGGCGATGTGAGTGCCCCGATCTTGACATCCGTCATCCCGAGTGCACCTGCGAAGGCGCGGTAGTCCTCGAGCGAGCCATCGGCCGGATCGAAGGAGTGGACGAGCATCACTGCTTCGGAAGCGCCGTAGCGCTCGGCCTCGAGCACCGTCGCGACCGTGCGGTGCAGGAGTTGGTACCTGAGCGTGGCCACGTTATCGGGGTCGATCCCGAGCCTCCCACACAGATACGCGAGCCGCTGCGTCTTCGTCGGGCTGCCGTTGTGCCAGTCACTGACGAGCTGTCCGAACGGTTCTCTCGCCTTGCCTCGACGCCCACCACGACGTAACCATCGGGGCTTCGGACCAGCGCGAGCAGATCGGTTTGGCTGGCCCGGTTGCCGCCCGGGAGCGATGTCTCCTTCTCGAAGATCCCCTCGACGAGCTCGCACGGCCCGAACCGGCTCCGCAGAACCGCGTCGATCTCGGCCGGCAGCCCGTCGGCGGCGACCCAGGCGTGCGGAAGTTCGTACGCCGAGTGCTCGGGCTTCCAGTGCTTGATCGGATCGCCGAGGAACGCACGCGCATCGTGTGCGGTTCCGATCGGTTTCCCGCTGAAGAGACGGGTCCCGCGCGCCGGATCCGGAAAGAGCGTCTGAACCTCGGAGTCGAGCGTGCGGAAGAGCAGGTTGTTCGGCTCACGTCCGAGGAAGACTTCCGCGAGGCCGCGGTAGTACCAGTGCTGCTCACGCCGGCCCTCGTTGAAGCGAGCCCACGTCTTCTCCTCACCGAAGCGCTCGAGCGTCTCCCGGATCGACCGCGCGTTGTCGAGCTTGTCTGCCGCCGCGACCATCAGCGTGTCGTGGTCGGCCTCGTCGCGGAGGTAGTCGATCGTGTGCTGCTTACGGTCCTTCCAGGAAGCGCCCTTGTCGGGCTCGGAGGCGCCGACGACGATCAGGGCGACACGCGCGCCGAACCGGCTCTCGATCTCGTCCGCCGTGATCCCGGCGTCCTCGATCGTGTCGTGGAGCAGCCCGGCGATCACGACCTCGTCGTCCGCCTCGAACAGCTGAAGCGTGTCTGCGACGCGGATCGGATGGATGACGTAGGGGAAGCGGGTCCCCTTACGCACCTGGAGGTCGGCCCCGTGCGCCTCGACGGCGAAGGTGAGGGCTTCGAAGATTGCTGGGTTTGGGGCTGGCATCGGCAAGGAGTCGTCGCACGGAAACGGAATTCTTACGACTGGACCTGGCCGAAGGCGCCGATGACAGGCGCTTTCAACCGATGAATACTGCTCGGCTTGCTTTATCGCGGCATGAAGGACGACGGCGACGGCCATCCTGCGTGCGGGCCCTCGGCGCGGATGCTCGGCGTCCGTCTCGAGGGCGACATCCCGATCTCACAGAGCGGGGAGGTGGAAACGGGCACGGGTGGGCTGTCGGTTGCGATCGCGGGGCCGGAAAATCTGATCCGTCACCGGCGGCCGCCCGAGTATGGCGGCGTCGGGCCTGATCCCGTGTGGGAGATCGACGAGGCCGATCTCCCACACGCTCTCGTGTTCCGTATCGACCCGGCAAATCGGCTCCGCCACGGGTTCATCGAGCCGCGCGATCCTATGAGCTTCGCCGCCTTCCAGATCGCGTTGGCGAGCTCGCGGGGCTTCTGGGTTCGAACATAGAATGAAAGCGATATGAGCACACTCGAACTCACGGTCGAGCGAGCGGTCGCATCGGCCGAGGACATTCGCTGGGTCCGGGGCTACCTCCAGGGCCTGGTCGACGGTGGCCTCGAGCGGGAACAGCTCGAACACGTGCTCGAGCACGTCTACGAGCACCTGAGAGACGCCGGCAATCAGAGCGCCGCAGATCTCGCTCTTGACGGCCTCGACTTCTTGACCGGTTGGTGCGGGCCCGGCATGGAGATCGCCTCTCCCCGGATCGTCTAGCGATCACGCCCCGCGACCTCGGCAATCACCGCCGCCGGCTCGGCGCCGCGATCCGTCCGAACGCCCGCGCGGCATCGGGGCCGCTCGTGAACGCCGAGAGCTGAAGCAGCTCGCCGTCCAGCTCGAGCCCCGACCCGATCACCGCGGTCCCACGGAACCGCACGTCCTCGCCGAGGCCGACCGACGGCTGGCGCGCCGCGCCGGCCGCGTCGACTGCCGAGACGAATCGAGCGAGTCCCTCCGGAGAGGACGCTGGCCGGTCCAGAGCCTCGAGCGCGTCGAGCAGGTACCCGCGGCGGAGCTTCGGCCAGAGCTGGACGAAGGCATCCGAGCGCGAGACCCAATCGAGGCACAGGCTGTCGCCAAGGGCGAACAGCGCGCCGCACTGGCCCGGCTCGAGCGGGAACGCCGGCTCGAGCTCTCCGAGGCCCGCGCCCAGGGCGCGGAACGTATCGCTGTTCGCGCCGGTCGGCGACGGTGCGTCCATCCGCGAGGCCTTCGCGGCCACCTCGTTCCACACTTCGCCCTGCGCGACCCCGAGCGACATCGGGGCCGCGGCCAGCGTCTCGGCTTTCCGCCGGCGCAGGTTCGCGTGGGAGACGTGGTCGGCCGCGACCATCCCTTCTGACCGCGAAGACCAGCGGCCCTGTTCGACGCACGAAACCGGGATCCGCAGCGAGCTGCCTGCCGCGACGAGCACGGACACGTTCAGGATCCGGTTCTGCTTCGCCCCGACGAGCTCTTCGCCGTCGTACAGGAGGACGTTCGCGTCGAGCGGGTTCTTGACCGCGAGCTCGGGCACGGTGCCGTCGAGGCCCGTCTCCGTGATCGCGAGCCCGCGGGGCAGCGCCTCGTCGAGTGTCGCGTACGCGCACGATGGATCGCGAGTGGGGAAGAGCGGTGCGATCACGATTCCCCGGTGCTCGACGGGATCGCCGAGCTGGAATGGGAGGTTCTGGGTCTTCTGCAACGTGGTTCTCCTTTCGTCGGGAAGGAGTCCGCGTCGCGGGGCGGCGATCTTACGAGCCGCGGACCGGCAGACTTCGGCCGGTGAGCGCCCGGGCATACCTCGAGGCAGTGCTCCCGCTCGTCGAGCGGCTCGGCGCCGAGCCCGGGATCGAGCAGGCGGCGCACGCGGTCGCCGCAGCGATCGGCGGCGGCGGGAAGGTCTGGCTGACGCCGACGAACCACACGCTCCCGACCGAGGCAACCGAGCGGGCGGGAGGGATGGTGGCCGTCCATGCCCTCCGCGACACGATCTCTGTCCAGCCCGGCGACTGCGTGATCCACGGCACGCCGGCCGGGACCTCCGCCTTCGATGTCGAGCTCGCGATCGCGGTCAAGCGGCGAGGTGCGGCGCTCGTCGCCCTGACGAGCGTGGCCTTCGAGGACGACCCGAACACCGTGGTGGAGCACGTATCGGGCAAGCGGCTCCACGAGCTCGCGGACGTTGTCGTCGACCTCGCCGGGCCGGTCGGCGACGGGCTCTTCGAGAACGCAGAGCTCGGGTTCCGCGTGATCCCTCACTCGGGCGTCACCGGCGTGACGGCCCTGTGGATGATCTTCGCCGAGGCGACGGCGCTGCTCGCCGCAGAAGGCAAGACCGCGCGCTTCTATGAGGCCGCCGTCGTGATGGGTGCCCGCGAGAGGAACGAGCGCGAGCGTGCCGACTATCTCGAGACCGGCCTCGGCTACCGCACGACTCAGGCGACCGTATAAACCGTCTCGGCGCGCGCGCGCTCGGCCGTGCGGGAGAGGCGGATCATCTCGAGCATCCCCTCGATGTCGCCGGCGCTCTGCGGCCGCCCGAACAGGAAGCCCTGCGCGCGGTCGCAACCGAGATCGCGCAGCACCTCCATCTGCTCGGTCGTCTCCACGCCCTCGGCGACCGTCGTCAGGCCGAGCGTCTCGCCGATCGCGAGGATGCTGCGGACGATCCCGGTATCCCCGCCGTCGTCGAGGCGAGAGACGAACGCGCGGTCGACCTTGATGCTCGTCGCAGGGAACTCCTGCAAATAGGAGAGCGACGAGTAGCCCGTGCCGAAGTCGTCGATCGCGATCCCGATGCCGAGCTCGCGGAGCTCGAGCAGGATCGCCGTGACCCGCTGGTGCTGGACGAGGATCGACTCCGTCAGTTCCAGGGTGAGGCAGCCCGGAGCGAGCTTCGTCGAGTCGAGGATGCCGCGGACGTCGTCGACGAACCCGGGCTGGTGCAGCTGCAGGCCCGAGACGTTGACGCTGATGGAGATCGGGTGGTGCCAGCGCCGGTTCCACTCGGCGGTGTTGCGGCACGCCTCGGCGAGCACCCAGCGGCCGAGGTCGACGATGATCCCGGTCTCCTCCGCCGCGGGAATGAACTCGGCCGGCGAGATGAGGCCGTGCTGCGGGTGCTGCCAGCGCACGAGCGCCTCGAAGCCGGCGAGCACCTCGTCGACGACGTGCCTGATCGGCTGATACACGACCCGGAACTGACCCTGGCGGAGCGCCGCCGGAAGCTCGACCCGTAGTGCGAGGCGCCGGACAGCATCGTCGCGAAGGGTCGTGTCGAAGACCTCGATCCGGCTCTTGCCGAGAGATTTCGCCCGGTACATCGCGATGTCGGCATCGCGCAGCAGCGAATCGACCGTGCTCTCGCGGGTCGCGTAGGTGACGCCGATCGACGCCGGCACTGCCATCCCGACGCCTTTCACCTCGATCGGCAGCGCGAGCATCTCGATCAGCCGTTCGGCGAGGCGCATCACGTCGTCGGTCGCGAGGGTGTCCTCCACGAGTACGGCGAACTCGTCGCCGCCGAGTCTCGCCACCGTATCGCCGGGGCGCACACTCGAGCGGATGCGCTCGGCGACGCAGCGGATCAGGTCGTCGCCGGCGTCGTGCCCCATCCCGTCGTTGACCGCCTTGAAGTCGTCGAGGTCGATGAAGAGCACGGCCATCCCGACCTGGTGGTCGCGCTGCTTTCGCTTGAGCGCGTGCGACATCCGGTCGGCGAAGAGCGCCCGGTTCGCGAGGCCGGTGAGCTCGTCGTGGAACGCTCGCCGCTCGAGCTGCTGCTCGAGCTCGCGGCGGGTCGTCGTGTCGCGAAGCGTGACCACGATCGCGCCGACGTTCGCGTCCTCGAGCAGGTTCTGGCCGAAGCCCTCGACCATCCGCACGTGGTCGTCCGCTCCGTGGACGGAGCCCTCGAGCGGCACCGTCGACCCGGGAGGGAGCGCTGCGAGGTTCGCGAGCTGCTTCCCGACCGCGTCGCGTTGATCCTCGGTGAACCAGTCGAGCACCGATCCGCCGAGCAGCGCGCTCCTGCGCTTCCCCGAGAGGGATTCGGCCGACGGGCTCGCGAATGTGATCCGGTGCTCGCGATCGGCGAGGACGATCGCGTCCGCAGAGTGGAGGATGAGCGCGGAGAGCCGGGCCTCGCCGCGATGCGCCTCGGCACGGCGAACCGTCGAGAACAGGTGTCGGAGGCGCACGGCCGCGAGTGCGAGCACGACGATCGCCCCGATCGCTGCGGCGGTGAGCGAGTTCGCACCGAGGAGCGTGCGTCCGCGGAGGTCGCGCACGAGCAGGATCGGCGGCACGAACACGGCCGCGGCGACGAGGGCGAGCTGGATCCGGCCGAGCACCTCGCGGCGGCGGCTGGGTCGAATCGCGCACGCGGTCGAGGGCCGGAGGGCCGCGACCCCGATCAGCACGAAGCCGACGATCCAGAGGGCTCCGGAGGCGCCGCCCGGCCGGAAGCCGTCGCTGTCGTTCCCACCGGCGCGGAACGCGAGGTCGGACACGACGAGCAGCGCCGCGCCGCCCGCGAAGAGGAGCGCCGAGCGGTCGCGTCCGTTCCGCGAGAGCACGAGCGCGAGCACGATCGCCACGACGAGCAGCTCTGCGACCGGTTGGGCCCCCGAGGCGAGCCTCCCGCCGACCCCGAGCGAGGGATTGGCCGCCCGCACGCCGGGGAACAGCTCGAGCCCGGTCAAGCCCACGACCACGGTGAGGATCGCCGCCTCGACCCACGCCGCCCCCTCCCGGTGTGCCCCGCGCGCGAAGGCGACCGCAGCCGTCGCCACCGCGAGCGTGAGGGTCGCCGCGAGAAACAGCGCGTCGGACGCCGGCTCGAACGGCCCGAACTGCGAGCCGGGAGCCCAGAGCCACAGGATCAGCCCGAGCAGGAACAGGCAGAAGGCGAGCCCGCTTGCAAGCCACGCCGGCCGCTCCACAACACGGCTGCGCCGACGGGCCAGGAACGCACCGAGGAGCGAGAGTGCGAGCGCGCCGGTGAAGAGGGCGGAGCGCTCCCCGGGCCGGCCGGGCGCGAGGTAGGCGGCCGTCGAGACGATTCCGAGCCCGGCGAGCACCCACGAGGCGCGCACCGACCGGATCCGCTTGCGGAGCATTACGGAACTGATCGGCAGAATCGCTCGCGGGGGTGAGCGGACTCACCCTGTTCCGGTTGCCCCGTTTGGGAGCTCAGCGGCAGCCGGGATCGTCGCGATCGGATCGCTGCCTCAGCCGGGCTTCCGTGCCACTCCGCCCGGCAGGAGCGCGTTCGTGACGGCCTTCACGATCGGCGCACCCTCGGCCGCAATGCCCGCGCGGTTCGGATGGAACGCCCCCGACGGGTGCTGATCCCGGATCGCGTCCTGGACGCTGTACCACCAGCTGTCCGTGCTGCAGCCGCCGTGGTCGAGGAAGCCCGTCCCGCTCATCGAGACGAAGTGCCAGCCGTTGCGGCGAGCTGCGCGCGATTCGATCGTCTGGAGCTCGTCGACGACGTCGCGCTCCGCCCAGGCCACCTCGTCGCCCGTGAACCCGGGCACGTACTCGTCGCAGAGCTTCGAGGCCGTCTCGTGGAGCGGGTCGGGGTAGCCGACGAGGTACACGTCGGCCGGGTCGAGCTGCCCGTCCGGGAACGACTTCTTCAAATAGGCGGACAGCGCGTCGTAGTTGTCGCCGAGATCGGAGATGAGGTTGTCCTCGACCCGGGTGACGATCTTGTTCGTCTGGCAGTCGGGCAGCGTGGCGCAGGCGGTGATGAGACTGAGCCAGTGGAGGTCGTTGATCCCGATCGTGATCGTCAGGCCGTCGATGCGGCGTTTGCCGACCAGGGAGTGGAGCTGGTCGACCTGCTTGAAGATCGTCTTCTCGCCGTGCGTGAACGCACCGAGGTAGCTGGCGTATCCGGCCGACCACGTCGGCGGCTTGTCGGGGCTGTCCGAGGTCGCCGCGACGAGTTGACCGAGCGAGCTCTGCTCACCCGCCGGATCCTCACGCAGGAGCGCGCCGCTGCAGGCGAGGAACAGGAACGTCACCGACGACCTCGGGTCGAGCTGCTCTGCCTTGTAGCCCGTCTGCCGGCCGTAGGCGCTCGACGACTGGTCGCAGTCGCGGGACAGGCCGACCTTCGGGTCGAGGTAGGGCGGGTTGCCTTCACCGGAGGCGAGGGAGTCCCCGAGCGACGCGATCAGGAGATCCTGCACCCGCACGTTCCTCGTGTAGCTCGCGGCGTCCGACTCCACCTCGACCCGGTACGTCCTCAGCTTCGGGACGGCGATCTCGAACTCGCAGGCGCCCTTCTTCTTGACGTCGGCCGGGTTGCCGTCGACCTTCCACGTGTAGTCCGCGGAGGCGTCGCACTGCGCGAGCTTCGCGTCGAAGGCGAAGGAGTCGGGATCGGCGTACTTGCTCGTGAGGTCGGAGTCCTGGTAGCGGTCGGCCATCGTGTAGTCGAAGGTCGGAACGCACCCGGCGGCCTCGTTGGGCGGCGGGTCTGTGTCGCAGACGTTGAAGTCCTTCCCGGGGAACTCCGTGTCCGAGTGGCCGGACGTGCTCACGCTCAGGGCGCTCGGGTAGGAGCGCTGGGAGTCGCGCGGCAGGGTCGGCTCGACGCGCCAGGTGCCCTCGGTGATCGGGCTGAGCTCGTAGGAGCCGTCGGCCTTCGTCATCGTCGTGACGCTCTTCCCGGCGCCGACGGCCTTCACCTCGAACCTCCCGAATGGCGCGCGCTTGTCGCACGTTCCCTGCTCGTTGCAGACGAGGCGGTAGAGGCGGCCGGTGATCCGGTTCGGCTTCTCCTTGTATCCCGGCGGGAAGACCGCCCAGGCCTTGACTCCCTTGCTGAAGCGGCCCCCGTAGGTCGGGTCGAGCTTCGCCTCCTTGCACGGCGGGCTGCCCCAGCCCCCGGTGACGCCGCTGTAGTAGTCGTGCTTCGGAACGCCGCGGTAGCCCTTGTTGTCCGCGGTGCTCTGCTTGATCTGGTCGACCGTGATGCTCCCGGTGACCGGGTGGCCGTAGGCCCCGTCGAAGTAGGTGAAGGTGTACGAGATAGCGCCCGGGACGGGCGCGACCACGATCCCGGCCCCGCCGTGGCAGTTGTCGGCGGACTGGACCGCGACGAAGTGCGCGGCCACCTGCCGCTGATCGGAATCGTCCGCCGCCGCGAAGCGCGCGGCGCCGGCCGCGAGCAGGACAAATCCGCTCACGAGGAGCAGCCCCAGCGCCCGCCGCGGGAGAAGAGCCAACGTGGGGATTGAAACGCACGCTCCGGACGGGGTCAAGTGCGGTTCGCACCGCCTACGATGGCGCAGGATGGAGGGAAGCCTCACCCGCAGGGACGCCGTGGCAGGGGCGGCCGTGGCGGCGCTCGATCTCTCCGGGCTCTACGCGCTCGTCGATCGCTTCGCCGGGTCGCCGCCGCGGCGGCGTGCGGTGGTGGGCGTGCTTCCCGAGCAGCACCTGCTCCAGGGGGTACGCGTGGCTCATACGAGTGGCGTTGCGGTACTCGTCCCGCCGCTCCATCACGAGGTCGTGACTGCGGTGGTTCGCGTCGACGCGGGCGAGTTGAAGGATGCTCGCGCGGCGCTGGAACGGGAGCTCGCAGCGCTCGAGCGCCGATACGAGCCGACGCCGGCGGGCCTCGAGATCGTCGTCGCGTGGGGGGCGCCGTATTTCGCGCGGTTGGTTCCCGGCGCGGCAGCGCGGCACCTCCCGTTCGACAGGCGCGCGGGCCGCCCGGCTCTGCTTGACGCGCGGCGGTTCCCGAGCGATCCCGACGACACGGTGCTCGAGGGAAACGACGTCGCGATCCTGCTCCGCAGCGACCAGATTGCGCATGTCGACGACGCCCGGGAGGCGATCCTCGGCCTCGGCCTGCTGCGAGTCACGAGCAGGCGTCGCGGCTTCGTCGGCGGCTCGGCGGGCGGCGGCGACTCGCTCGTCCGCCGGATGGCGCTCGCCGCTGATGTCCCCGGCGCCGAGCGGATCCCGTTCGGCGCGGAGCTCTTCCTCGGCTTCGCCTCGACCCAGAAGGCCTCGATGGGGAGCGGCAAGATCGCGAACTTCGAGACGCTCGGCCTCGTCGACCTCCGCGGCAGCGCCTACTTCCGCGAGGGCACCCACATGCACCTCTCGCACATCGCGGAGGATCTGGAGGCCTGGTACGGCCGGTTCGACTTCGGAGAGCGCGTCGAGGCCGCCTTCCGGCCGAACCTCACCGTCACCGCCGGGTCACAGGTGCTTCCGCAGGGCTCGCAGGAACTCTTCCGCCTCGGCGACGTGAGCTGGCAGCACCAGCTCTCGGGCGCGATCGGCCACAGCTCCTCGATCCAACCGGTGAGCCGCCTGCAAGCCGAGGCGACCGGCCCCGACGGAACCCGCTACCCGCGAGGCACCCCGATCCCGATCCGCGCCGACTTCAACACCCTCGACAACCCCTTCGCCGAATCCGTCGGCGCCGTGGGGAAGCGGCCCCAGGCCGGCCTGCACTTCGTCGCCTTCAACCCCTCGAGCGACGACTTCGAACGGAACCGCCTCGCGATGGACGGCGTCTATCCGACCGCGAACCTCGGCCTTGAGGCCCGCTCACACGCGCAGGGCATCAACTCCGTCCTCCGCACGACTCACAGGCAGAACTTTCTGGTTCCGCCGCGGCGGCACCGTAGCTTCCCCCTGGCCGAGCTCGGCTGAGCTGTATCGCTGTCCGACTCGCGCGGGCTCAGCCGCCCACGACGCGGTAACCGTGTTGCGCCAGCGCGGCCACGAGCAACGGTCGAGGAACCGAACCGGCTGGAACCGTCACCGTCACGCGATCCCCGGCCGGGTCGTCGACCGACCAGGTGCTATTGACCGTCGCGGGTGAATCGAGGCCGGGACGATCGTTGAGCCTCATCGTCTGCTCCCCGCTCTGTTTGCGCAGCTTGCGTAGGTCATCGGCGACGGCGCGACGATGCGGATAGCCGAACGCGACAATTGCCACAACCGCTACGACGAGCAGAAGCCAGGCCCACCAGCGGGGTCGATGCCGCACGCCGCTCGCAACGATCCGCTTGCTCCCGGGCGGGCCGAGCTCGAGTTGATTGTGGTACGGATCGTCCTTGCCCCACCGTTTCATGTACTGGCGATCGCGCAGGGACATCCGCCGGAGCTTGGCGCAGCGCAAACAGCCCGTCAACCCCCTTCACGGTGTCCTTCTCAGCCTCGTAAGATCGGGCCATGTCGGGGGTGACTGCCTTGTCGATGCACGATGCGAGAGACGAAGAAGACAAGCGACTGCTCGAATCCGGCCAGATCGACTTGCTGCTGGCGGGCTGGTACGAGACGATCGTCAATCGCTGCGTCGCCAGGATGCGCGGCCCGTCGGGCCACGACGTCGCGCAGCAGGTCTGCGTACGCCTGTGGCGCGAACTCAAGTCAGGCCGCCACCGCGACGGCAAATGGCCGTTCCGCGTGATCGTCCACAAGGTCATCGACTTCACCTGCAACGGCCACTACGAGCCGGGGTGGGGCGAGAGCGAGTGGCTCGAGGCGGATGGACCGGCTCCCGACGCGACCGCAGAGGTGGACACGCGCCTCGACCTCAAGGGTTTCGTCGAGACGCTCCCACCCGCCGACCGCGAGGTCGCCGCGCTGTGGCTCGCCGAAGGCCTCGACCCCGATCAGATCGCCGAGACACTCGGCAAGAACGCGAATGCGATCTACCAGGCCCGCTCCAGGATCACAAAACGCTTGAAGGAATGGCTCGAGCAGTGATCTCGGTGGATGCCCTGTTGGAGGAGTTCGTTGCTGGCTGGACGGCCGGCGAACCGACCGACCTCGATGCACTCCTGAGCCGCGCCGGCCCCGAGGCCGACGAGCTGGCGCGCCTCATCGACACATTCCTGGAACGCGCGCCACGCCGCGAGCCGTCGCAGGCGTCGAAGGACGTAATCACAGTCCTGGCGACGCGCCTGGAAACCGACCCGCCGCTCCTCACCGCCCGCGTCGCCGCCCGGAAAAGAGTCCGAGAGGTCGTCGACGCGATCGTCACGTTCTGCGGGCTACCGCCTGAAGCCGATCCCCTCGTTCGCTCCTACTACCAGCAACTCGAGGGGGGCTTGCTTAACCCAGCGGGAGTCTCTGAGCGGATCTGGAGCGTGCTTGCCGACGCGGTCGCCCCAGCGGCAAAGAAGCTCGCCTTCGAGGGTTTCACCCCAAAACTGTTCAAGACAGAAGCCGCGTTCAACCGCCTTGCGACCGAGAACTACGCCGGGCCGGCCGGCGCAATGGCAGCACCGGCCCCAGCACAGCCCGCGGACGAAATTACCAGCGAAGTCCGGGCCCTTTTCACAGCCGCAGAAACCGATTAGGGTGAGCGCCATGGGGGTCGCGGCGGTAGCGAAGTACGTGGACCCACGCGCGCACGCTCTGCGCTTCCAATACGTTTCGACCTTCGGCGGCCCCGCGCATGGCGGCGACGGCTGCGAAATATCACGTGCTGACCCCCGCCATCAGGTGCACTTTCGGCCTCACGTAGAAGGCCCTTGACACTTCAGCGCGGATTGCGCCATAAGAAATCGCCTTGTAAACCCTGATACTTCGTGCATGCAGCGGCGCGACGGCTCAATCCACTTCTCGCCCTCAGACCTCAACGCATTCCTCGAGTGCGAGCACCTGACGCAGCTCGAGCTCATGGTCGCGCGCCACGAGATCGAACGCCCGACCGACGAGAACCCCCAGGCCGACCTCGTCAAGCGGAAGGGCGACGAGCACGAAGCCGCCTACCTCGCCGCGCTGCTCGCCGAGGGGCGCGCGGTGGTCACGATCCCGTTCGGCGACTTCGACTTCGAGGCCGCCGCAGCCGTAACCGAAGCGGCGATGCGCGCCGGCGCCGACGTGATCTACCAGGCCTGCTTCGTCAACGGCGCCTGGCGCGGGTTCGCCGACTTCGTCGAGCGCCAACCGGACGGCCGGTACGAGGTCGTCGATACGAAGCTCGCGCGGCATTCGAAGCCGGCTTACGTGCTTCAGCTCTGCTTCTACTCGGAGCAGGTGGGGCGGATTCAGGCGTCGATGCCGGAGCACATGCACGTCGTGACCGGGGCAGGCGAGCGGGAAAGCCACCGGGTGGACGACTTCCTGGCCTACTACCGGCGGGTGCGGGAGCGGTTCGTCGCCGCGGTCGAGGCGGGGATCGACGTGTATCCGGTGCCGGTTTCCTACTGCGGGCGGTGCGACTTTCTGGCGCGGTGCGAGGCGCGGTGGCTGGCTGACGACCATCTGAGCCTCGTCGCTCGGATGCGGCGGGATCAGGTTCGGCGGTTCGAGGAGGCCGGGATCAAGACGGTGGTGGAGCTCGGGAGAGCGACAGACGACAACCGGCCGCCGCAGATGGCGCCGCGCACCTTCGAGGCGCTGCGGGAACAGGCCGCAATGCAGGTTGCGGCGCGCACGGCGCCGCACGCGCTCAGGGTGCTCGAGCCCGAGCCGAAGCGCGGCTTCGAGTTGCTGCCGCCGCCTTCGCGGGGCGACCTCTTCTTCGACATCGAGGGCGACCCGTTCTGGGAGCCGGCGCGCGGGCTCGAATACCTCTGGGGGATCGTCGATTCCTCGGCGACGTTCAAGGCGTTCTGGGCACACGACCGGCCGGAGGAGCGGCGCGCGGTCGAGGGCGTGATCGACATGATCCGCCTGCAGCGCGCGGCCGACCCGGCGATGCACGTCTACCACTACGCCGCCTACGAGATCACCGCGCTCAAGCGCCTCACCTGCGAGTACGGCACGCGCGAGGAGGAGCTCGACGAGCTGCTCCGCGCCGAGGTGTTCGTCGACCTCTACAAGGTCGTCTCGCAGGGGCTCCGGCTTTCGCACCCGCGCTACGGGCTGAAGCAGGTCGAGACGTTCTATTTCGAGCGCCACGCCGACCTGCGCGCCGGCGACGACTCGATCGTGCTCTACGAGGACTACCTCGAGAGCGGGGACACGAAGATCCTGGACGAGATCGCGGCCTACAACGAGGAGGACTGCGTCTCGACGCTCGGGCTGCGCGACTGGCTCCTGCCGCTGCGGCCCGGGGCCGCGACGCCGCCAGAGCCGAAGGAGCCGCGCGACCCGCCGGCCGACGCCGCCGAGACCGAGGAGCTCCGCGCCGCGCTCCTCGCCGGGCTCCCGGACGACCACGCGGAGCTCGCCGACGCGGACCGGCCACGGTGGCTCCTCGCTCAGCTCCTGCTCTACCACCGGCGCGAGCAGAAGCCCGTCTGGTGGGAGTTCTTCGACCGGATCGGGCGCACCTCCGAGGAGCTCACCGAACGGGACTCCGACGCGATCGGCGGGCTCGAGCCTGCCGGGCCGCCGATTGGATCCGGGAAGTCGCTCGTCTACCCGTTCACCTTCCCCGAGCAGCAGTACCACCTCGGCGACGGGAGCCAGGTGTTCGATCCGGCGACCGGCGGGCCCGCGGGGACGATCGAGAACCTCGACGAGGAAGAGGGGACGCTCTGGCTTCGGCGCGGGCCGAGCCTCGAGGACGTCCCGCTTCCGCGCGCGCTCATCCCCGGCGGCCCGTACAACACCGAGGCACAGCGGGCCGCGCTCCGCCGGCTCGCGCGCTCGGTGCTCGCCGGGAACGACACGTTTCCCGCCTCGAAGTCGATCCTCGTCCGGGAGCCCTTCCCGGGGCCGGTCACGCAGGACGACCTCGGGGCCGCGAAGGAGCTCGTCGCCGCCCTCGACGGCCGTCACCTCGTCGTCCAGGGCCCGCCCGGAACCGGCAAGACCTACACCGCGGCCCGGCTGATCGTCCACCTGATGCGGCTCGGCCGGCGCGTGGGGGTGACCGCGCAGAGCCACAAGGCGATCCACAACCTGCTCGACGAGGTCGAACAGGCCGCGCGCAACGACGGCCTCGTCTTCCGTGGGCTCAAGAAGGGCGAGCCCTACGAGAACGGCGTCCTGATCGAGAGCTCGACGAACCAGGACGACTTCTCGATCCCGGGTGACGACGTGCTCCTCCTTGCCGGCACCGCCTGGCTCTTCGCGCGCGAGGAGATGGACGGCGTCGTCGACACGCTGTTCGTCGACGAGGCGGGCCAGGTCTCGCTCGCCGACGCGCTCGCTGTCGGAACCGCCGCGCGGAACGTCGTCCTGCTCGGCGACCCGCAGCAGCTCTCACAGGTCTCGCAGGGAATCCATCCTCCCGGCGCGGAGGCCTCCGTGCTCGAACACCTGCTCGACGGCGCCGACACGGTTCCGCGGAACCGCGGGCTCTTCCTCTCGCGCACCTGGCGGATGCACCCGGACGTCTGCCGCTTCATCTCGGAGACCTCCTACGACGGCCGGCTCCACTCGGTCGCCGACACCGCGCGCCAGCGGATCGACTCGCCCGGGCTCGCGGGAACCGGCCTGCGCTGGCTCCCCGTCGACCACGCCGGCAACCGCGGCTCGGCGCCCGAGGAGGCAGACCGGATCGCCGCCGAGCTCGACCGCCTCATTGGCGGCAGCTACACCGATCGCGACGGCCGCGAGCTCCGCCTCGGGTGGGACGACGTGCTCGTCGTCACGCCCTACAACGCGCAGGTGCGCTGCCTCCGCAAGCGCCTCGGTAGCCACGCGCGGATCGGCACCGTCGACAAGTTCCAGGGGCAGGAGGCGCCTGTCGTCTTCTTCTCGATGGCCACCTCGAGCGGCGACGACCTCCCGCGGAACCTCGAGTTCCTCTTCTCGCGGAACCGGCTGAACGTTGCGATCTCGCGGGCGCAGTCGCTGGCCGTGCTCGTCGCGAGCCCGCGGCTGCTCGACATCCGCTGCCGGACGATCGATCAGATGCGGATGGTGAACGCGCTCTGCCGGTTCGTGGAGGAGGCCGACTAGCCGCAGCTCAGGCGGCGGCGAGCACGGCGCCGATATCTGTCGCGCGCACCTTTTGCTCGGCCAGCGTGATCGCGATCTCGCCGTCCTTTTCGAGCCACCAACGGGCGTTGACGATGGTGAGTCCCACGAGGCTTCCATCCGGCCCATAACGCGTGTGATGACCCTCGGGTGTGGCGTCGAAGTCGACCGCTGTCGTAACGACTCGGTCGAACTCGATTCCGGCGATCTTCACGGCTGTAGGAGCGAGCGTTCGGCGTACGCTGCCGCTATCCATCCTTCACCTCCTTCGTAGTGTACGACGGCCCTGAGCCAGGGGCCGGGCCCCAGGGCTTCTGCAAAGAACCACACTTCCGCCGGGCGATGACCGGCTCGCCGCTGATCCGGTTCGCGGACGGTGGCCATGATCTCGCGAAGCTACGGAGTCATCTCGGGATGTTCGTCCTTGGTGTGTTCCCAGTTCCGTTCCGTGAGGTGGACGCGGCGATCGTCTGAGTCGAGCGTCAGGGCGACCAGCGTCACCGTGGGAGGATCTGCGGAACCGGAGCGGAGCGCAATGCGCTCTTGCGGACAGGCCTACTCGACGACGCCGCTCAACGGCCGCATCTTCGACCGCAACCCGTCGCGATCCGAGACCGCGAGCTTCCGGTAGACGCGGCTCAGGTGCACCTCGACCGTCTTCGGGCTGAGGAACAGCTTCGCCGCTGCCTCCCGCACGGTTGCGCCCTCCTGGCAGAGCAGGTGCGCGACCTGGAGCTCCTGTGACGTGAGGCCGATGCCCGCGGCGGTGGGCGGCCCGTTGCGTGTTTCGCCCGTGGCGGCCAGCTCGACGCGGGCGCGGTTCCCCCACACCGGGGCGGGGAGCTCGTCGAAGAGCTCGACCGCACGGCGCAGCGGGACGCGGGCGTCGCTACGGCGGCGGGAGCGGCGGAGGCGTTCGCCGTAGCAGAGCAGCGTTCGCGCCTCCTCGAAGGGGGCCGGGCCGTTGTTCGCGTGGAGCTCGAGCGCCTTGACGAAGCAGGCCTCGGCGTCGCACTCGTCGGCCAGCATGCCCCGGACCCTCCACGCCGCCGCCTCTGCCTGCGCAAGCCCGCAGCGTTCGGCGGTGGCCATCAGGGCATCGGCTTCCCCGCCGGCCTGCTCGGCGGCGCCGGAGCGGGCCAGCGCCTCGGCCAGGTCGGGTTGCCACGGGACGAAGCCAGGGGAGCCGAAGCCGGCGCTGTCGGCGACCTCGCCGGCCGCGCGGAAGCGCTCGACCGCTTCCGCCG
The DNA here is from genome assembly GCA_036271235.1 of Gaiellaceae bacterium. Taxonomy (GTDB): domain Bacteria; phylum Actinomycetota; class Thermoleophilia; order Gaiellales; family Gaiellaceae; genus PALSA-600. The sequence goes on along the minus strand of DATBBA010000061.1, from coordinate 6,043 downwards.
GGCGTCCCAGCGTGAGCGCGAGCAGTCCGGCGGCATGCTCGACGAAGACCAGGATCGAGAGCAGTCGCAGACCCCGGGCCGGCTCCTCGACGCGGCCGAGCCAGACGCGGCTCGAGGCCTCCTCACCCCTAAGCGCGTCGAGCTTCGACAGCGTCACGAACGCGAGGAGCGGCCCGACCAGGTCGTCGAGGGCGGAGCCGAGCTCTTCGGACTGAAGGGCGAGTGCCTCTGCGGTTCTGAGCCGGCCCATCCGCCACGCCAGGTCGGCCTCGCCCCCGAGGAGATAGGGGAGGCCTCCGAGCTCTCCCTTGTTCCGCATGGCCGTTTCGATCGCGAGCGTGTGCTCCCGGGCCGATTCGAGCTCGCCGCACCAGATTCCCGGCACGACGAGCTGGGCGAGCTCCATGTAGCTCAGATCGGGGCCGGGCCCCTCGGCGACCATCCGGTTTCGCCACTCGGGAGTCGAGGCGTCACTCGCTCCGAGGCCCGCGACGACCTTCATGTGGTCGATCGTGAGTGCCGCGATCAGCTCCTGCCTCGGGGAGGCGGCCAACCCCACGAGCCGCTCGGCGGTGGTCATCGCCGCGGCGGTCTCGCCCTGGGTGCAGTTCAGGAAAGCCGCTGTCATGAGCACCTCGAACGCCGCCGACGGCTCGATCGGGGCGAGCGCGTCGGCCTCGTCGGTTGCGAGCCGGATCGCCTCTGTCGGGTGGCCGTTCCAGTACTCGAGCATCGTCCAGATCCTGGTCAGGTGACCGCGGAGGCTCGGTGGCAGGTCGGCGCGGCGCTCGTCCGAGAGGGCCTCGTCGAGCACCCGGCGGGTCTCGTCGAACCGTCCGCTTGCGTAACAGTCGATCGCGGCCTCCCCTAGTCGCCGGTTTCGGTCGGGCTCGCGCCCGCGCGGGGTCAGCGCCGCGGCCTGCTCGAACGCCGCGGCCGCCGGGCCCGGGCCGAGACGCGCCCGGATGAGGACGGCGGCCTCCTCGAGCTTTGACGCGATCTGGACGTCAGGGCCTGCCGCGGCCTGCGCGAGATGCGAGGCAGCCCTGACCGGATCGCGGCACGCCGAGACGAGAAGGGCATGCGCGCTGCGGCGATCGGCCGGCGTCCCCTCGTGGTAGGCGGCGGATCGGAGCAGCGGATGGTCGAACCGCCAGCCGCGGCCTTCGAGCCTGACCACACCGTCCGCCTCGAGCTCCTCCGTGTCGAGCCCGGCCTCGGCGAGCGCCTGGCCGACCTCGTTGGTATCGGCGCCCTCGCCCGAGGCGACGATCAGCGCCGCACGTCGCCCCGCCGGGCTCAGGCTTCTGATCCTCTCGACCTGAGCCTGGTGAAGGCCCTCGGCGGGCGGCGGCGGGACCCCGAGCGGTTGGTCGCCTGCCTTTTGCGCCGCGGTCAGCCCACGCGCCACATCGAGCATCCACATCGGGTTGCCGCCGGTCGCTTCCGCAAGCTCGCGCGCGACCGCAGCCGAGATCGAGGGGTCGTGACGGCGCGCGAGCTCGGTCGCGCTCCCGGGATCCATCCCCTCGAGCTCGATCACCCGCAGGCCGGCCGAGAGGAACGCGCTCGGATAGCCGGGCCGAATCGCCGTGATCACCGCCAGGGTGTCGTCGGTGACACGGCGCAGGGCGAAGGCCAAGGCCGTGGCCGAGACCTCGTCGAGCCAGTGCGCGTCGTCGACAAGCAGCAGGAGGGGAGAGGACGCCGCCTCTCCCGCAAGAGCCTGGAGGACGGCCGCGGCGAGAGTCAGCCGGTCGGCGCCCTCCGGGGAATCGCTCGTGAGCCCGGCGAGCGCGGAGCGAAACGGCTCGACGAGCGTACCGACGCCCTCGCTCAGCCCGGCCCTGAGGCTCACGAGCCCTGCTCCGGGAAGCGCCGATTCGCTCTCGACACAGCGCAGGACGACGCACCGCATCTCCGCCGAGAGCGCGAGGCGGCGCGCTTCCTCGAGCAGCACCGTCTTGCCGATACCGGGCTCGCCGCGGAAGACGAGCGACACGGGCACGCCGCAACCGGCGTCGGCCAGCACCCCCTCGATCAGCCGCAGCTCGTCCGAGCGACCAACGAGCACGAACGGAGCATAGATCGACCGCCCGGGAGCGGGCAAGCCCCGGAAGGTCAGCCGATCCGCAGTGGCGATGTTGTCGGGATGGATTCGCTGAAGACGAGGCGGGTGCTGTTCGTCAGGCCGGTATGGGCTGCGTTGTCGGCCTTGAGGTGCTCGTACTCGTGGATCGTGATCCGCACCTTCGCGCTTGTTGCGGGAACGATGATCTGGCCGGTCCACGTCCACTTGTTCGTGTCGGTCGCCGTCGCGTTGAGGGTGACCTCGCTGCCGACCTTCGACCAGCTCAGATCCTCGTGATCGGGATCGGCGAGGCGTGAGTCCTGCTCCTCGACGAAGATCCTGATCTCGTTCGTGGTGGAGCCTGCGGTCGTGCCGCCGGCCTTCGGCGCGCGGCCGGCGACGGTCACCGTCTTGACGGCACCGAAGAGCAGGCTCGAGACGGTGACGGCCCGGGTGGGCGAGAGCTGCGCGAAGTCGGCGAGCACGACCCGCGAGAGCTCGCAGCCGGGGATGGAGTGCTCCTGGTAGCGCGCAAGCGCCAGCCGCACGAACGGCATGTAGGCCTTCAGCTCGTTGCCGTCATGATCGGTGAGCTGGATGTCGCAGAACCAGCGGCCAGGATCGCCGGGGCGCTGGGAGGGCTCGAAGCCGACAGCATGCGCGGCCACGCGCACCTCGGTGGACGCAGGGAGCTCCTCGAGCGTCAGGTTGTTGTGGTGGCCCGTCTTGAGCGGGAAGCAGTCGGGAGTCGGCTGCTCGGGCAGCGAGCTCGCGGGGCTCGGGCGGGAGTCGAAGACCGGGTCGAAGCCCCACTGCGTGACGTACTTGTCGAGCGGATCCACGGCACCGCTGCCGTCGATGCGGACGCTCTGCTGGCAGACGACGCCGAGCCGCTCCCTGCCGCCCGTCGACCACCACGGCCGGTCGAGGTAGATGCGAAGCGCGCCGCCGACCCGCTTCGCGCCGGTCGAGGTCGTCGTCCGGTTGTAGATCGGCACCGCGTAGAGCACCTTCGGCGCGTCCGGGCGCACCGAGTTCGGGATGATGATCTTGGTCGTCCCATCGGCCGCGGGGTCGGAGACCGTGTGGATCGAGGGCGCGACGTAGCTCATGTCGGCGTGGTGGGCGTTGCCGTCCTTGGCCCAGTCGCTCCCCGCCATCAGCACGATCCGCTGCGCCGGAGGCGGTGTCGGCGGATTCGGGTTGGAGGGCGCGTTGAACGGGCTCACGGTGTAGTCGGCGACGACCGAGGTGTCGCCCGGATCGGTGCCGAGCGGCGCCTGCACGAGGCGCTTACCGGTTGCCGGGTCGACGAGCTGGACCGTGGTCGGCTCGAACCCGACTCCCGGGTCGATCCCATGCGCAAGGTTGGCGCTCGTGAAGTCCAGCCCGCCGGCCAGCTCCTCACGGAAGTACTCCATGAAGGACGTCGTGGCCGTTGCCTGGTACTTGACGCTGCGGTACTTCGTGTCGTTGAGCTCGTGGCGGTACTCGTTCAGGTTCTCGACGTCGGGAGTCGCATCGAGCCGGTCGATCGGGGCTGTGAAGGCGTGCGCGGTGAAGGAAACCGGCGTCACCGGATCCGCGTTGGTGCCGGTGTCGATCGGCATCGACCAGGTCCCGACCACGTCGATCGCCGAGGTGCTCTTGCGGCTCATGATCACCTGCGGGTTCGTCGGCCCGGTCGGCAGGAACGGCCCGCTGAACGTGGCGAACGTCTGCCCGACCGCGTTCTTCACGGCGTCGGTGTCGAAGCGGAGCCTGGGGACGAGCAGCGGCGCCCGCACCGCATGCAGGAAGGTGACGTTGCGCCACGGGGTGAACATCCAGGAGTTGCCGTTCAGCACGGCCTCCTGCACGAGCGCGGGATCGTGGCCGTTCGGGCCCGCCCAGGCCCTGATCCACTCCCAGAGGGCCATCAGCTCGAGCCCCTCGATCCCGAGCAGGCAGTTGAGCTGCACGGTGAAGAGGTCGCCTTGCGCGAGGGCGATGTTGAGCCGGTCGATCTGCTGTGCCGGGACGTTCGGGAAGCCGGGATCGGTGGGGGAGAGCTGGAGCTGCTCCCAGTTCGAGACCTCGTCGTTCCCCGGGCTCGCCGCCAGGTTGGCGCGATGGAGGAACACCTGCGCCGAGTGGTAGTCGGGCCACTGGAGCCCCGGCTGCAGGAAGTTCATCACCGTCGAGGTCGGGTCGCCGGGCGCGCCGTTCTCGTGCGGCAGGCCCTGCAGGATCGCCCGGCCGGCGAGCACGTCCGGCAGGTAGTTCAGCACGAGCCCGGTCGTCGGATAGACGAACGAGCCGGGCTGCGCCGGGTCGGGCTGGGCATCCGGATGCGTGTCCAGGCGGCCGGCATCGAGCTTCGCGAGCCGCGTGTAGCCGGCCTGGAAGGCGGCGGGCGAGGGAGGCGGCGTCGTGAAGAAGCTGTCGAGCCCGTGGTGCCATTCGGCCATGCTCACCGACGTCCGCGGCGGCACGAGGAAGCGAAGCGAGCTGTCGTTGTCGAGCGCGAGCGTCCCGTAGTCGCGGGCACTCTCGCTGCGGACGACGACCGTGAGGCTGTGCTCGGCCGGCCCCGGGTCGTTTTCGAGGAGGACGCGCGGCGCCTGGACCGGCTCGAAGCGCAGGAACGTCTCGAGCGCGCTCGTCACCGTCGGATCCGAGGCCGCGGCGTCCGGGCTGACGCTGTTTCCGGCGTGATCGACGGCCCGCGCCCGGATCCGGTAGTTCTGACCGAAGCGGAGGCGCGGCAGCAGGAACTGCGACGGGTTGTTCTCGTCGAGCACGGTCGTCGGCACGGCGAACGACGAGTCGAGCTGGAAGAACGTCGCGCCTCCCTGGTTCGGAGGCAGGCCGTCGTCGGTGGCGGGCGTGCCGATCCGGGGCACGGCGAGGCTCCAGCCCTTCCAGTGCGCGAGGTTCTCGTGCAGGTACAGGTCGCCCGGGTCGGTGGGCCGGCGGGTCGCGGTCGTCGGGCTCTCGACCACGCAGCCCTCCTCGATCACGTGCACCTTCCCGTCGCTCGGCGCGCTCAGGAACGTGTACTCGCCCTCGCGCCACATCAGCGAGCGCCACTCGTCGATCTCCGCGTGGTAGACGTCGAAGCGGTACCCCCGGACGAGGTCTTCGAGGAAGAGCAGCGGTGAGAACGTCTCCCCGTTCGCGTTCGTCACCGGCGTGCCGTCGCTCGAGAACGTCGCCTGCTGGATCGTGTCCTGGCGGGCGACCGTCGAGACCATGTCCGTGGCCCGTCCGTTCTTCGAGATCGCGAAGCCGCCGGTCTTGAGCGCCGGCAGGGCGAAGGCATCGGGGGTCGCGCCCGAGTACTTCTTGCCGCCGGTGCGGCTGCGGCTCACGGTTCCCGCGAACTGGTAGGCCTTGACCGCGCTCGAGTCGGTGTCGACCCGGGCGACCCGGAACTTGTCGGGGTCGCCGAGGAGGAGCTGGGTGCCCTCGTAGTCGGAGTCCTGCGGGAACATCGTCTGGGCCTGGAAAGTGCCCTTGTTCGTGTCGCACAGGGTCAGCGGGAAGATGCTCTCGGTGGCACCGAGGAAGTGCTCCTTCAGCGGCTCGCCGTCGAAGGTCGCAACGATGCGGGCGCGGGTTCTCGTCACGCCCGACGACACGACCTGGTCGCCGGGGGCGTAGAAGTCGAGTGCGAGCCCCATCAGCCGCTGGACGGCCGGGAGCCCCATCGTGAGGCCGACCATCTGGTGGAAATCGAAGCTCGGAAGCGACGGCCTCGCGATCTGCGGCGGCGGGACTCCGTTCTTGTCGGGCACGAGCGGGGTGAGGCCGCGCTGATGGAAGTCGAGGAACTCGAGGATCGCAAGCGCGTTCTGGTCGGCCGGGTCGGGGGCGAGCGTCGACAGGTCGTACGGGACGGCCTTGTTCTTCTTCAGCGCGCCCTGCAGGAGATCCTGGAGCGCGGTCCGGTGATTCGGGTCGCGCCCGTTCGCCGAGTCGGTGTAGTCC
>DATBBA010000060.1:0-6621 GCA_036271235.1 Gaiellaceae bacterium | reverse complement strand
GCTCCAGGGCAACAAGTTGAAAAACGTCGCGCCGGCCGTCGGCCTCGACTTCCGCCAGGGCTCGTTCCGCTACGGAATCTCGAACGACTACACGGCGATGATGGGCGGGGGCCTCTGCTGGCTCGACTACAACGGCGACGGCTGGCAGGACCTGTTCGCGGTCAACTCGTACGCGAGCGCCGATGCCTCTCGGTGGGAGGCGCACGGCGGCCTGCCCCGCACACAGCTGTTCGAGAACCTTCACGGCCACTTCCGCAACGTCACTGCGAGGACGCACGCCGGGCTGCAGGTTCAGGGTGACGGCTGCGCCGCCGCCGACCTGAACGGCGACGGCCGTCCCGACCTGGTCGTCACGACGACGAATGGGATCAAGCTGCTCTGGAACAACGGGAACGGCACCTTCAGCGAAGGTGCAAGAGCGGCGGGGATGACCGCGAACGGTTGGTATACGGGCGTGGCAGTCGCGGATGTGAACGGCGACGGCCGCCCGGACGTCTTCGTCGCCGGCTACGCCCGACCGTACGACCCGGTGCCGAACTCGCTCTCCGGCTTCCCGACCAACCTCGCCGGAGTCCGAGACCTCCTCTACCTGAACGAGGGGAACGGCCCGAACGGCCGTGCCCACTTCCGGGAAGTCGGGGTCCAGGCGGGCCTCGAGGCGTCCGCCTTCTCGCACGGACTCGGCGCGACCTTCCTCGACGTCAACGGCGACGGCCGACCAGACCTCTACGTCGCCAACGACGAGGATCCGAACCAGCTCTACGTCAACGTGCCGTGGCCGGGCGGCGCGAAGGCCGACCCGTCCGGGCTCGGCTTCCGGTTCGAGAACCGCGCCGCGGCCTCGGGCGTCGCCGACCCGTACGCCGGCATGGGCGTCGCCGTCGACGGCGCCGAAGGCGGTCCACTCGACCTGTTCGTCAGCAACTCGCGCCACGAGCCGTCGGCCGCGTTCGCCAGAACGAGCGCGTCCTCCTTCTCGAATGCGCGGCCCGACTTCGACCCGGCACTCGGAACCGACTTCGCGGGCTGGGGCGACTCGTTCGTCGACCTGAGCAACTCGGGCCGCTCCGACCTCGTGCTCGCGACCGGCGGGATTCCGGTCACGAGCCTGCAGAAGGACGCCGGCCCGGTGAAGGTGATCGCACCGCTCTCGGACACCAGCAGCGGCTACGGCGCCGCGCCGGGCATCGTCCCGAAGGGGCTGCGCGTGAACGGGCGCGGGCTCGCCGCGGCCGACGTCGACAACGACGGCCGGATGGAGATCGCGATCAACTCGATCGGCGGCAAGCTCCTCCTGCTGAAGCCCACCGGTCCGGCCGGCCACTGGCTGGACGTGAAGCTCTCCCGTTTCGCCCCGGGAGCGGTCGTGACGCTGACGCTCGAGGACGGCCGGACGCTCTCGCAGGAGGTTCGCTCGGGCAGCAGTTACCTGTCCTCCGAGGACGAGCGCGTGCACTTCGGCCTGGGCAGTGCGACGAAAGCCGCGCGCCTGACCGTTCGCTATCCGTGGGGCGGCGAGAGCGTTCTCCACGACGTCCGCGCCGACCGGATCGTCAAGGTCAAGGTTTCTCCGCAACATGCGTCACAGACGACGCTCCCATCCACGTCGTATCGCCTCCGGGACTGCACGCCGACGACGAGCACCCGCCAGGCGGCGACGACCTGGGACCAGAACGCAGTCTTTGCGCTCGAGTCCGGCGCTGCGAGCGAGCCTGTTCAGGCCCGCGACCTCTTCGACGTCTCCACCGCGATGTGGCACGCCTGGAAGGCGAGCGCGTCGGATCCCGCTTCAGCTCGCTCCGCGGCGATCGCCTACGCCGCCTACCGGGTGCTTCTCTGGGATGCGTCATTCGACTCGAACCTGCGCCACACGTTCGCATTGCTGACGAGCGGGCTGCGCGCGGTCTGCTACTCGCCGAACTTCACCACCACGCACGGAAGCTCGCCGGCGGCGCTGGGGAACCGGATCGCCGCGGCCGTGATCGCCGCCGGCCGGCATGACGGTTCGAACGAGTCGCTGCACTACGCCGACCCGACCTTCACTTCTCGGAATCAGCCGCTGATCGTCCACGCGGCCGGCTCGACGGTGGAGGACGCAACGTTCTGGCAGCCGCTGGCGCTCGGGACGATCCAGCCGCACAGCCTGACCGCGGCGCCGGCAGACGTGCAGAGCTTCGTCGGTGCGCAGTGGGGCCACGTTCGCAGCTTCGCGCTCCCGCGCTCTCCTCGCGGCGTCCCCCTCGATTCAGGCGCGTCGCCGCTCGGAGACCCCTCGAGTCGCGCGTACAAGCAGGCCGCCGTCGCGGTCCTGCGTGCGACGTCGGCGAGCGGAGCGGCCCCGCAGGTCTGGTCGCCGCTGGACTGGAACTCGCTCGCCGTGCGCGAGACGCCGGCAAACCTTGCCAGTGACGTCCGTCTCTACCTCGGCCTCAACGGCGCGCTCAACGACGCCGCCGTCGCAACCTGGGGAGCGAAGCGCGCCTACCAGCCCCCGCGCCCGATCTCGATGATCCGCTACCTGGCGTTCCAGGGCCAGTCGAGCGACCGGAAGCGGGCCGGCTACAACGCGGACGGGCTGCCGCTCGTGCCGGGTCTGATCGAGCTCCGCGGCGGCAAGGTGGAGGTGCTCTCGCGTGGTCGTTGGATCGACGGGGGCGCGTGGTCGCCACCGATCGCCACACCGCCTTCGCCCGGCGGCGTCGCCGAGGGGAGCGCGTTCGCGTATGCGGCCGGCGGGATCCTGACCGCGCTCACGGGACACTCGTACGCGGGCCAGATCCGCAAGGCCTCAAACGCCCCGGTCGCCGCCGGGATCGACGTGCCCTCGGACGTGGCTGCGGGCCGCACGCTCGGCAACCGCGTCGCGGCGCTCGTCCTCCGCAGACTGCGCGCTTACCGCTAGCGGCCCGAGCGCGCCTGCAGCCGGACGGCGAACGTGTCGAGCGTCACCGCACCGAGCAGCACGAGGCCGGTGACGATGTAGATCCAGCCGTTCGAGATGCTCAGCGTGTTGAGGCCGTTCTGCAGCGTGCCGATCAACAGTGCGCCGAGCAGGGCGCCACGCACCTCGCCGCGCCCGCCGAACAGGCTGACGCCGCCGATCACCGCGGACGCGATCGCATTGAGCAGCAGGTTCCCCGGCGGGAACGTCAGCGCGACCGAGTTGACCTGGGCCGCGAAGACGATCCCGCCGACCGCAGCCATCGCGCCCGAGAGCGCGAACACGAGGACCCGGATGCGCGGCACGTTGATGCCCGCGCGCCGCGCCGCCTCGGCGTTGCCGCCGACCGCGTACACGTGGCGGCCGAACGTCGTCCACTTGGCGAGGAACGTGAGCACCACCAAGAAGAAGACCATGAGCACGGCGGGGAGCGGCAGGCCCAGGGGTGTCGAGATGATCTTGCCGTGGTTCGCGATCGCGACGGTTCCGAACGCGGCAATCCCGATCCCGATCGTCTTCAGGACGGCTGACGTCCAGCTCTGCTGGGCGATCTGCGTGCCCCGGGCGACGATCTTCTTGTACACGACGCTGAGCGGATAGAGGGCCGTGAAGATCGCGGCGATCACCCACCCGGCCAGCGGCGAGAAGATGTAGAGGTCGGTGTAGTTGATCCAACGGTCCTGGATGATGATCGTGCCGCGCTGCTCGAGCGTGTTCAGGATCACGCCCTGCCAGATCAGGAAGCCGGCGAGCGTGACCACGAACGACGGAACGCCGACGAACGCCACGATCGAGCCCTGGAAGCCGCCGATCGCCGCGCAGACCGCGACCGCGACCAGCATCGCGAGGAGGCCGCTCATCTGATATTTGCTGCCCGGGAGCTGAAGCTCGGCCACGACCAGCGCTCCGATGCCCGCGAGGTAGCCGATCGAGAGGTCGATCTCGCCGAGCAGGAGCACGAAGACGACGCCGTACGCGAGCATCGCAGTACCCGCGGTCTGCTCGATCAGGTTGACGAAGTTGACGGCGGTGAAGAAGTTCGTCGCCGTGAAGGCGAAGATCATCACGACCGCGATCTCGCCGACAATGATCGGCACCGGCCCGAGGTTGCCGGTGCGCACGTTGAGCCACGCGCGGTCCCGAACGCCGCGGATTCCGCCCGGAAGCTGCTCCTCCTCGAGCGGCGGCGCGCGATCCGGACCGACGACGTCGGCCGAGGTCACGTCCCGGCTCCTGCCGCGGTGGGTGTGACCCCCGAGACTTTCGTGGGTGCGCCGGCCGTGATCGCCTCGACGACGGCCTGCTGTGTCGTCTCGCGGCGCTCGAAAAGTCCGACGTTCCGTCCGAGCCGGAGCACCGTGATCCGGTCGGCGGTCTCGAAGACGTCGTGGAGGTTGTGGGAGATGAGCATGACCCCGAGGCCCTGGCTGCCGAGACGGCGCACGAGCTCGAGCACCTGCTCGGTCTGCGCCACCCCGAGCGCCGCCGTCGGCTCGTCGAGCACGACGAGCTTCGAGTTCCACATCACCGCGCGCGCGACGGCTACCGACTGGCGCTGCCCGCCCGACAGCGTCGCCACCGTCTGGCGAATCGACTTGATCGTCGTGACCGCCAGCGATTTGAGCGTCTCGGCAGTGTGCTGCTCCATCGGCGCCTCGGAGAGGATCTGCGCCCGGTTGAGCTCCCGCCCGAGGTACATGTTCTGGACGACGTCGAGGTTGTCGCAGAGCGCGAGATCCTGGTAGACGACCTCGATCCCGAGCCGGGCGGCGGCCTTCGGGCCGTTGATGTGCACCTCCTGCCCTTCGAACATGATCCGGCCGCTGTCGGCCGTGTGGGTGCCCGCGATGCACTTGACGAGCGTCGACTTGCCGGCGCCGTTGTCTCCCACGAGGGCCATCACCTCGCCGGCGCGCACCTCGAAGTCGACATCGGTAAGAGCCTGGACAGAGCCAAACGTCTTCGTGATGCCCTGAAGCTGGAGGAGTGGCGTGTCGCTCATCGGGTTCGCTCCGCGGCGGAGAGCGTGGTGGAGACGCCCGGCATGGACGCCTCCACCATCTCACAGTGAACGAGTTACTTGCAGTACTTCTTGTACTGGCCGATGCACACTTCGCTCTTCTTCAGCCAGTGCTGCGTGAAGAGTTGCTTGTAGTTCTTCTTGGTGATCCACTTCACCGGAAGCACATCCGTCGGTTCCTTTGTCGAGCCGTTCTTCCGGAACGAGTTCGACACCGGCTTCTTGCCGTGGAGCAGTGCGATCGCAGCGGCGGCCGCGGCGTTCGCCTCGAGCGGCACGTACTTGTAGACCGTGCCCGACTGCCAGCCCGCGAGAATGTACTGAACACCCGTCGCGGTCGTGTCCTGACCCGACAGCGGGGTCTTCGGCAGGTGCTTGGCCTTCTCGTCCGCGATCACGGCGCCGGCGATGTTGTCGTTCGCCGCGATGATGCCCTTGATCTTGTTGTTGGTCTGGAGGAGCATCTGGTCGTAGATGGTTGCGGCATTGTTCGCGTCCCAGTCGGGCACGAACTTCTGCGGCCCCTTCGCCAGCTTGTGCTTCTTGAAGAGCGGGTTGAGCACCGCGTCGTTGCCGCTCTTGAACCAGAACGCGTTCTGGTCGGTCTGGCCGCCCCAGAGCTCGGCGACCTTGCTGCTCTTCTTGTAGGTGCCCTTCTTCTTCATCGCGGCGATCACGCCGTTGGCCTGCGCCTTGCCGACGGCCTTGCCGTCGAACGAGACGTAGACCGAGGCCGTGCCACCGATGACCTGGCGGTCGTAGTCGATCGCCTTGCCGCCCTTCGACGTGAACAACTTCTCGATCGACGAGGCGGAGCCGTTGTCGAGCGACGTCTCGATCACGACCTTCGCGCCTGCGGCCAGGCAGGCCTGAGCCTGCGCCGTCTGCTTCGCCGGGTCGTTGAGGGCGTTGTTCATCGAGTAGGTGACGTTTGCCTTCTTCAGCGCCGCAGCGATGTACTTCGGATCGAACTGCGTCCAGCGTACGGACGACTTCGTGTCAGGCAGCAGGACGCAGACCTGAACGTTCGCCGTCTTCTTCTTTGTGCTCGCAACCGCGGCTGCGGAGACTGCCAGGGCGGCGATCCCGACGCCGAGCACGAGGAACAGACCCTTCCTACCGAACTTCTTCACTCTCTTGCCCTCCTTCGTGCCACTTCGAGAGCGCCGTCCGGCGCCTCCTGGATGTGCCGCTCCGTCGCAGACACGGTGACTCCCTCACCGTGGCCTCCGGTCGATCGGCACAGAAATCCTACTCGGTTGCGGGAATAGTTCAAGATTGATACCGACCGTTGGAGATAGGGTCGCTTCGTGAAGACGAGCCTCGGGATCTGGGCGTTCGGGGGAATGGCGACGCGGTTCAACCCGGGCGGCTACAAGCCGGAGCTGTCGGGCCTCTCGACGGCCGAGAAGGTCCGCACCGCGGTCGAAGGGCTCGGCGACCTGATCGACGACTACGAGTTCCACTACCCGCAGGAGCTCTCGCACGACAACCTCGACCCGGTCCGGGACGCGCTCGACGGACACGGCATCTACTGCATCGCGAGCGGCATCCACCTCGACCCCCGCTTCGGCAAGGGAGGCTTCTGCTCGCCCGACGACGCGACCCGCAACGAGGCGCTGCGACTGACGCGCGAGGCGATCGACCTCGCGGGGGACGT
>DATBBA010000059.1:0-48686 GCA_036271235.1 Gaiellaceae bacterium | reverse complement strand
GGAAGTGCTCCGCCTCGTCGCGGACGGCCACCCCACCCGCGAGGTCGCGAAGCGGCTCAGCTACAGCGAGCGCACCGTGAAGAACGTGATCCACGACGTGGTCACGAAGTTCAATGCCCGCAGCCGCTCGCAGGCCGTCGCCGCAGCCGTTCGCGAAGGTCTGATCTAGCCGGTCGACCGATTCGATCCCCCGGCGGTCCGGGCGACGACGGGTGTCCGCTCCGCTTCGAGGCTCGAATGCGCCCCGCGACGGCTCGAACACCGGTGCCTGGGGCAGTCGCTGCGCGGGGGCGCCCCAAGACGGAGATCACGAGTTCCGGGGCCCGCGCCGGCAAATCGGTGCCTGGCACCGATCGAGAGGCCCGACTCGGCTCCGATCGCTCCAACCGCCAAACCGGTGCATGGCACCGAACGCGGCGTAGTGGCCAGACGAATTGCGAGGATCCTCGCGGTTCGACGATGCGGTGCATGGCACCGAATGAGCGAAAATCGACCCGGGCACTGGCGCTGATCGCTCCAACCGCCAAACCGGTGCATGGCACCGATTGTCGGTGCCAGGGCCCGATTCGGACTACGGCCCGAGGGGCTTCGCGGATCCGCTGGGGACGACGAAGCCGAGCTCGATCATGCGCTTCACGACGGGGAGCGCCATCTGCACGAACCGCTCTTCTGGGAGCCCGGGAACTGCCGTCGCCGCCTCGGCGAGGAGCGGGCGCAGCGGCCGGCTCCCGTCGAGGAGCGAGAGCACCCGTTCGGCCGGCTGGTCGATCGACACCTCGAAACGAAGCCCGCGGTCGAGACGGAGGAAGTTCCTCTCCACGAGCTCCTGTCCGCCGCCGAGCTTGAGCGTCTGCTCCACCCGATGCTCGCTCACGAGCTCGAAGACGCTTTCGAGTAGCTCCTCGTCCGAGACCGAAGCCAGGTAGTCCTGCGCGGTGAAGAGCCGCAGGACCTGTTCGCTCGCTCCCGAGATCTCGTCGGTCGTCGAGGTGTAGGGGAAGAACCAGTTGTCGCCTGCCCGCCGCCGCATCGTCAACGCGCCCCACGAGATCGCCTCGATCCCGAGCTCCTCGAAGTACGCGATCCAGCGTCTGATCGCGGCGCCGTACAGCTCGGGGCTCTTCCGCAGCGGGCGGTTCCAGGCCGCGGCGTACTCGAGCGGATCGTGCTCCGCATAGCGGATGAGGAGCCCGTCGCAGCCGCTCCCCTCGAGCCAGCCCTCGACCGGCGCGATCCAGTCGCCGCCGCGGGGATGCAGCCAGCTCACGAGCACCTGCGCGACACCGCCGTCCTCGAGATAGGCGGGCAGCTGCCGCACGATCGACTCGCAGAACGAATCGCCCTGAAGGCCGCCGTCGCGGTAGGCGACGCCCGACTCGGGCGAGATCACGTAGGGCGGATTGCAGACGATGAGGTCGAACCGCTCGCCGGCGACCGGCTCGAACAGATCCCCCTCGCGCAGCTCGATCGGCGGTGCTCCGTTCAATGCGGCGTTGAAGCCCGTGAAGCTCAGCGCGCGCGGATTGATGTCGATCGCCGTGACATGCCGGGCGTGGCGGGCCGCGAGCAGCGCCTGCTGCCCGTTGCCGGTGCCGAGATCGAGGGCCCGCTCGACCGGCGCCCGTACCGTGAGCCATGCGAGCACACGCGCCGACGGCGAGACACCGAGGACATGGTCCGGCCGGCTGAACTCGTCCTGAAAGGTGTCGCACGCGACGAGCAGGTCGTCGGTCGGGACGAGCTCGATCGCGGCGGCCACCCTCCCGTCCAACTGCGTGATCACCCCCATCGCCTGCAGCCGGTCGAGCGAAAGCCCGTCGAACGCCTCGGCCGCCTCCACCGAGGGCACCTCGAGCGCGAGCAGGAACAGCTTGATCAGCGTCGCGAGCGCTCCTCCGCCCTCGAGCAGGTACAGGTAGAGCGGCATCTCGGCCGAGTCGCGGCCGGGAACTCCTTCGACCGAGAGCGTGTCGCGAACGGCCTGATAGGTGAAGTTTGCGGCCGTCAGAGCCGACCGCAGCAGTGCGATCCCCTCGGGGTCGTCGCTCCTCGGCCCAACGTCCCCTGCCTCAGCCATTGCGCGAGCATCGTACGGCACGTACCATCCCGCTGATGAGCGGGCGCGCGCCACGTGGCGTACGGCTTGCCGGAGCGATCCTGGCGGTGCCTGCGTTCCTGCTTCCGGCAACGGCTTCGGCGACGCCGGCCAGTTCGGTGGGGCTTTCGAACGTGCATCTGAGCGCGGTCTGGAACGAAGGCTGGCTCACCGGCAACCTCCATTTCACGGTCACCGTCAGCGGCGCCGCCAACGTCCAGGCGTCGGTTCGCCCCGTCAGCTCGGGCCCGGTGGCGGCCGTCAAGCACTACGCGTTCACGAAATCCGGGGCGGTCGCCGAGACGATCAAGCTCCCGGCCCGGCTCCCGCCGAAGGACTACGTCCTGAAGGTCGGAAGCCAGACGGCGAAGTTCACCGTGCCGACACCGGCGGAGGGCATCGTCGACAACGCGGTCGTCAGCACGTCGCAGGGCGGAAAGTCCACGAAGGCCGTACCGAGCAGCACGCACATCCTGTGGGTGCGCTTCCACTTCCTCGTCGCACCGCCGGGCTCGAAGAACGTCAAGATCGAGTGGCGGACGCCGAGCTTCACCTTCATCGGCGCCGTGACGAAACCGTACGCCACGACGATCGACTCCGACCTGAAGTCGAACGTCGCGCTCCCGAAGGGCACCTGGTACGCGACGCTCGTCGTCGACGGCAAGGTCGCCAAGCGTCAGGACGTGCGCGTCACCTGATGTCGAGCTACGAACGCGAGCTGGAGCAGACAGCCGGTGCGAAGCGCCCGTCCGCGCAGACGCCCGACATCCCCGACGCCCAGCGCCTCGCCTCGACGATGGGCAACCAGGCCTTCTCCGCGCTTGCCCGCCAGGGCGCCGGCATTCTCCCCGACGGCCGGGCTCATCCCGACGTGGAGTCGGCGATCGCACAGACGCGCGGCGGCGGCCAGAAGCTTGACGACGGCTCCCGCGAGAAGATCGGCGGCGGGCTCGGAGACTCGCTCAACGACGTGCGCGTGCACGCCGACGATCATGCGAACGCGCTGGCGCAGTCGGTCTCGGCGCGCGCCTTCACGACGGGAACCGACGTCTACTTCGCGAAGGGCGAGCACAATCCGGGCTCGAGCGAGGGCCAGCAGCTGCTCGCGCACGAGTTGACGCACGTCGTCCAGCAGCGTGGCGCCTCGACGAGTGGCCCGCTCCAGGTCTCCCAGCCGGGCGATGCGCTCGAGAACGAGGCGGAGGCCGCTGCCGGTGACCTCGTCGGCTGAGCCTCCGGCCTCGCTGCACACCGCACCGCTCCACAGCTTCGACGCCCTCGACGGCTGCATCCGCACCGCTGTCGAGGCGGTCGCCGCCACCGACCCGAATCCGGCCGATCCGTTTCGCGGCCTCTACATCTCCGACGAGCTCGCGGTCGAGCTGTCCCGCGAAGGCCCCGGCCAGGACCTGGACGACCGGATCGCGCTCGCTGCCCGGCTGCTCGGGCTGAGCGACGTCGAGGCCGCGGCGATGGCCCTCTGCGCCGCGCCCGAGCTCGGCCCACACTACGGGCGCCTGTTCGCCTACCTGCACGACGACGTCACGCGAAAGCTCGCGAGCCCGCGGCTCGTGGCCCGCCTCCTCGCAGACTCCGGGATCTCGGCCGCGCAGGCACTCGACTGCTTCGACCACGAGGCTCCGCTGCGCAGAACCGGCGCCGTCCGGCTGCTCGAGGCCGGGAGCCAGCTCCCGGTCGCCGACCGGCTGCTGAAGATCTCCGACCGGCTCGCGGCCCACCTGCTGGCGAGCGGCCTCGACGAGCCTCCGCGCGACGGCCGCCTCCGTCCCGTAGCCGTCCCCGAGTACGACCCGGGACGCGCCGCGACGATCGCCGAGCTCCGCCCGCTCCTCGCTGCGGAAAGCGGTCTTCCAATCCTCCTTGCGGGCCCCGACGCCGAAGCGATCCTCGCCACCGCACTCGGACGGCCGCTGCTGCTCGTCGACGCGACCGACGCCGGCGACCTGGAGCTGATGCGCGACGCCACCGTCCGCGCCCTGCTCGAGGAACGCCAGATCTGCTTCGATGGCCTGGACGATCTCGAGCCCGACAAGCACCTCCGCATCCAGCGGGCCTTCGCCGCGCGCGGCGAGCGAGTGCTGATCTGCGCAGCCTCTGCGCAGGCGGTCGTGACGCTCGGGGAGGCGACGGCGATCGTCGTCGAGGCACCTCAGGCGAGCTTCGCCGAACGGCAGTCGGCCTGGATGAGCGCAACCGGCAGCGACGAGATCGAGGACGTCGCCGCGAAGTTCCGGCTCTCGATCGGGCAGATCGGCGACGCCGCCGACGTCGCAAAGCTCTCGGCCGCGACCCGCGGCGAGACCACGCCGACGAGGGCCGACCTCGACCTCGGAGCCCGCCGCGCCTCGAGCACCCGCCTCGCGGAGCTCGCCTCGCGGCTCGACGCGCCCTTCGGCTGGGGCGACCTCGTGCTCGCCGAACGCCAGCTCGACATACTCCACTCGATCTCGGCCTACCTCCGCCACCGCGATCTCGTGCTCTCGGAATGGGGTTACGAGAAGACCGTGGCGCGGACGCAGGGGATCAAGGTGCTCTTCGCCGGCGAGTCGGGAACCGGCAAGACGATGGCCGGGCAGGTGCTCGCCCGCGACCTCGGGCTCGACCTCTTCCGGCTCGACCTCGCGACGGTCGTCTCGAAGTACATCGGGGAGACCGAGAAGAACCTCGATCGCGTGTTCGGCGCAGCCGAGGGCTCCAACGCGATCCTCTTCTTCGACGAGGCCGACGCGCTCTTCGGCAAGCGCTCGGAGGTTCGCGACGCGCACGACCGCTACGCGAACATCGAGGTCGCATACCTCCTCCAGAAGATGGAGGGCTACCCCGGAGCCGTGATCCTGGCGACGAACTTCCGCCAGAACATGGACGACGCGTTCCTGCGCCGCCTCGATGTCGTCGTCGACTTCCCGTTCCCCGAACCCGAGGACCGCGAGCGGATCTGGGACCTGCTGCTGCCGGACCCCGCCCCGAAGGCCGCCGACATCGACACCCATTTCCTCGCAGAACGCTTCCGCCTCTCCGGCGGAAGCATCCGCAACTGCTCGCTCGCAGGCGCCTTCATGGCCGCCGACGCCGGCGGCCCGATCGCGATGGAACACCTCGTCCGCGCGGTCGCCCTCGAGTACAACAAGCTCGGCCGCCTCACGATCGAGGCCGACTTCGAGCGCTTCCTCGAGGTGATCAAACCCGCGGCTTCGCCGCTGGGCCATTCCGCTTAGACGGAATGGCTAGGAAGGCGTTGGCGCGCACCCTCTAGCCATTCCGGGTCAGCGGAATGGCCTGTCTTAGAAGTGCTTCATGAAGCCGACGACCTCGGTCGACTGGAGGCCGAGGCCGTCCGGGCCGGGCGTCGGGGTGAACGTCGCGGTGAAGGTCAGCGACGTCGTGTCGTTCAGGTGGAGCTCGGCCGTGCCCTGGCCGCTGACGGTGGCGCCCGAGCCGTCGAGGCCGACGGAGGGGCCGACCCCCAGGTCGAGAAAGCTGTCGCCGTTCTGCTTGATGTGGACGAGGAAGATGTTCACGGCAGCACCGCCGGCGGCCGCATGCGGCTCGTCGAGGCCCACCGAGATGCTCGCCGAGGGATCGGCCAGGAAGTCGACGTCGAGCATCCGGGAGCGCGACCGCCAGAGATGGAGGTCGGCGATCGTGTAGGTCAAGGTGACGTTGAACGGATCGCGCGTCAACGTCCAGTCGCTGTGCGGCGTGCTCGTGTCGCCGGTGGGCGCAGGGGTCTGGGGGGCCGTTTGTGCCGGGTCCGGCGCGGGAGCCTGCGCGGTCGACGGCGCGGCCGGAGTCGTCGGAGCGGTTGTCGGCGCCGCGGCGGTCGCGACGGGCGGCCCCGTGTAGGTCACGGTCGGGGGCGGCGACCCGGCGGCGGCGAGGTCGGTCGCGGGAACCTGCGCCGGAGGCGGCTGGCCGATCGGCACGTCGTGAAGCTCCTGCGGCGCCGCCTGCCCATCGGGCTGGCGAAGCAGCATCGACCGTGCCAGCTCGGCGACGGCCCGGTTCCCGATCGAGTGCTGGAGGGCGAGCATCGGATGCTCGATCTCGTCACGCGATTCGCGGCGTCCGGACTTCGTCTCGCGCACGCGAGGGGGCCGACGCTCGCGTTCTGCGTACCTGCCCACGACCGTCCGATCATACCCCGGCTGCTGGCCGGAACGGCCGCGCTCGCCGACCCCGATTTGTTGGCAGCCGCGTATACCGCCGCTCCTGGGATCGGGCGGAAAGCGGCTCGGCGTTCCGTTCGTCGGCGGGCTCGGGATGATGGGCGGCCGCTCGAACGGGGATCTTGGGCCGCCGCTCTGCTTCGACGTGGTCGCCGGCCACTCGCTCATGCACCTGCAGGACGAGACGGAGGGGCTCTCCGACACGGTTCGCCGCGAGATCTCGAGGTCGGCTGCGACGGACGCAGTGAACCAGAGCCGCGATCCCACGCCGCAGACAAATTCGCAGGCGGTTTGAAAAACTCCGAGCCGTCCTGCCGGGGCCGATCGGCCGAGCCGTTGAGGCACTGGTGCTGCCCTATCGGCTGCCCCTTCGGGCACGAAGCGCTACCCGTCCCGCCCCTGTCGATTTGCCGCCGATCTGCGAGACTCATGGAGATGAACTCGACGGCGGCGCCGCTGAAGGTCCAGGTTCCGGTGAACACGATGCTCGCCGACCTGGACGAGTCGTTGAAGAGCCTGCTCAAGCGCGACCTCGAGCGGCACGGCTTCGACGGGGTCGAGATCGTCTTCGACGCGCCCGACAAGGAATGGGCGGCGTCGCTCTCGAGCCCCGCCGTGAACCTCTTCCTGTACGACATCCGCGAGGCGAAGGACCTCCGCCCGATCGAGTGGCAGGAGCAAGTGCGCGAGGGACGGACGATCGACCTGCGGCCGCCGCTTCGAATCGATGCCTCCTACGCGGTCACCGCCTGGACGCGAGACGTGCAGGACGAGCACCGGCTGCTCTCCCAGACGATGGCGATCTTCTACGCGTTCCCGACCCTGCCCCAGGACATCCTCGCGGCCTCGCTCGCGAACGGCTCGCAGCGCTTCCCGCTGAAGACGGCGACCGCCCAGGAGCGGCACGAGGACGCCTCGGATTTCTGGACGGCGGTCGGCGGCCAGTACAAGGCGTCCTTCAACTACGTCGTCACGCTCTCGTGCGAGGCCGGCGTCTCGCTCGAGCGCGGCCCCGAGGTGAAGACCGCCACGACCCGTCTCTTCGACCGCGACTCGCGGAACGCAACCCTCATCGAGACCCATCGGAGCGGCGGCACGGTCGTCGACGCCGACGGCGCCGGCGTGCGCGATGTCTGGGTCCGGCTCCTCGAGACCGGCCAGATCTCGGTGACCGACGGCGACGGCCGCTTCCGCTTCGACCGGCTGCACGACGGCAAGTACACCGTCCAGGCCCGCGGCGCTGACGGACGCGAGACAAAGGCGGCACTGGAGATCCCTGGTCAAGGCACAGAGATCGTCCTCGGTGCGGCCGCGCCTGCCAAATCGCGCTAGCCGGCCCCCGGGCCGAACCTTTGCTGAGCGATTTGGCTAGTGGGGGCACACCTCCGCAGCGCTCGAGCCGTTACTAGCCATTCCGTCTCAGCGGAATGGCCGGTCGGAACGGGCAGCGGAGCTGCCCCAATCCATGCCCCGGCTCTTCTGGCGCTGGCGATGGAGAAAGACCAACCTTCCGACATGTCTCGACGGGCTCTGATCGGGAACCTCGAGCCCGTGGCCAGGCTCGGCATGACACGGGTTCTCGAGGACGAAGGCCTGGAGGTCGTCGGCGACGACGAGCTTCCCGACGCCTTCGTCGAGCAAGCACGAATCCTCCAACCCGATGCGATCGTCCTCGGCCTCGAGCGCAGCAGCTTGACCGACCTCGGCGACCGCGTTCGGATTGCCGCACCCGGGGCAAAGCTGATCCTCTGGCCGCGCGACGAGGCGGAGATGCAGGTGTTCGACCCAGGCAGCACCTCACCAAGACGCATACCAGCTTCTGCTTCCGACGCACTGATTCGGGAGCTCCACACCGGTCGATCGACCTAAGAAGGGAGTGAGATGGCGACAAGTTATTTGACCCCGGGCGTGTACGTCGAGGAGGTCCCCTCGGCGAACAAGCCGATCGAAGGGGTAGGGACGTCGATCGCCGCGTTCGTCGGCCTGGCCCCAGGCGGGCCCGTGAACCGGCCGACCCGGATCGCGAACTGGACCCAGTTCGCAACGATCTTCGGCGATGCGCAGAACCCGGAGAACGGGCCGTTCATGGAGGGCGCGTACCTCGCACACAGCGTGTACGGCTGGTTCCAGAACGGCGGCGGGCTCTGCTGGATCGTCCGCGTCGGGAGCTCCGACGGCGGCGTCCGCCAGGCCGCGCTACCGGCTGCAGGGGACGCCAGCTCGGAGGCCTTCCGGGCTGTCGCGCAGAAGGGCGTCGACACCGACGTCAAGCTCGACGTAGCGTCGGAGGGCACAGGTGGGGGCGACGGCGACGACTCGCCGGCGACCTACAAGCTCACGGTCACCGCGGGCTCGCAGACCGAGGAGTTCGACGGCCTCAGCGCCAAGAAGGGCCGCTCCTACATCGTCACGAAGGTCAACGCCGCCTCGAAGCTGATCAAGATCGAGGAGACCGGCGCGAGCCTCCCCGACGTCGCACTGGCCACCGGCAGCTTCACGCTCTCGATGCCGAAGCAGTCGACCGACGCGATCACGACGACGCAGTTCGAGGGCGACGTCGCCAAGCGTGAAGGCATGGGCGCCCTCGCGGCGGTCGACGAGGTCACGATGGTGATCGTCCCCGACGCCGTCTCGTTCGCAGGGAACGGCGACGACACCGGCTTCCGCGACCTGCAGGGGAAGATGATCGCCCACTGCGAGAACATGGGCGACCGGATGGCGATCCTCGATCCGCCGCCGAACCTGAACCCGCAGGACGCGCTCGACTGGCGGATGAACGCCGCCGGGTACGACTCGAAGTTCGCGACGCTCTACTACCCATGGCTCGAGGTCATGGACCCGATCTCCAAGCGCCCGCTGCTCGTTCCGCCGTCCGGCCATGTCGCCGGCGTATGGGCGCGCACCGACGGGACCCGCGGCGTGCACAAGGCGCCCGCGAACGAGGTCACCCTCGGCGTCAACGGCGTCGCCTTCCAGATCACGGGTGAGGAGCAGGGCGGCCTCAACCAGCGCGGGATCAACTGCATCCGGGCGTTCCCCGGCCGCGGGATCCGCATCTGGGGCGCACGCACGCTCTCGAGCGATCCCGAGTGGCGGTACGTCAACGTCCGCCGGCTCTTCAACTACGTGTCGGAGTCGATCATGGAAGGCACGCAGTGGGCCGTGTTCGAGCCGAACGACGAGCGGCTCTGGAGCTCGCTCCGCATCTCGGCCGCGAACTTCCTCAACCGCACGTGGCGCCAGGGCGCGCTCTTCGGCGCCTCGCCGGGAGACGCCTACTACGTCAAGTGCGACGCAGAGACGAATCCGCAGGACGTCATCGAGGCCGGCCAGGTCGTCGTCGAGATCGGGATCTGCCCGGTGAAGCCCGCCGAGTTCGTGATCTTCCGCATCAGCCAGTTCGCCGCCGGGGCGAGCGAAATCGCCTAACGGCACCTAGAGAGGAGGTTGAGCTAAATGCCAGCAAGGGAACCGCGCCCAGCGTCATTCTTCCGACTGACGCTCGGCGGCAAGGAGTCCGTAGGTGTATTCAAGGAGGCCTCGGGTTTCGACTCCGAGACCGAGGTGATCGAGCACAAGTCGATCGACGCAAACGGCCGCCCGTACACCCGCAAGGTCGCAGGCGGGATCAAGTGGGCGAACATCGTCCTCAAGCGCGGCGTCGACGAGAGCATGGACATCTGGCAGTGGCGTGACGACGTGATCAACAAGGGCGCCGACGCCGCCAGGGTCGACGGGAAGGTCGAGCTGCTCGACATCGACGGCGGCACGATCGCCACGTACCAGTTCAAGCAGGGATGGGCGATCAAGTACGTCGCCGCGACGCTAGACGCCTCGACGAACAACGTCGCGCTCGAGGAACTGCACATCTGTCACGAAGGATTCACGAGGGAGTAGCAACCGAGGGGGCTAGGAGGTCACTTGATGCAGACAGAGTTCCCGTTCACGCTGCCGCGGGGGTACGTGGACGCGGCAGGCAACGTCCATCGACAGGGCGCGATGCGCCTTGCCACGGCGCGCGACGAGATCGAGCCGCTGCGTTCTGCCGAGGTCCGGCAGAACGAGGCGTACCTCTCGGTACTCCTGCTCTCGCGCGTCGTGACGAAGCTCGGGGACGTGTCCGACGTGACGCCGGATGTCGTCGAGGGCCTCTTCGCCGCCGACTTCGACCATCTTCAGCGGCTCTACGAGCGGCTGAACACCGACGGCGAGTCGGTCGGGGCGGTGACATGTCCTTCCTGCTCGCAGTCGTTCGAAGTGGACCTGACAGAGGTCGAGGACAGGCGCCTGGGGGAATGAACAGGCCGTCTCCGCATGAGCTGATCGCGGAGGCGGCCGAGCTCGCCTATCACTTCCACTGGCCGCTCGACTCCATCCTCGACCTCGAGCATCCCGATCGCCGCCGGTTCCTCGAAGAGGCCGGCGCGATCTCCGCTCGCGTCCACGGGGGGTATTAGCGCACGTGGCCGGCCGGCTCAGACTGCTCGGGCAGAGGGTTCTCGCACGGCATGCGACCGCGCCGCGGATCGGCGGGCTCCGCCTGGCCCAGCAGGTCGTCGCGGCCCGGACGCCCGAGCGGATCGTCGAGAGCTCGACCCGGCTTGCCCGCGGCCGCTCGATTCAGGCACCGGTCGCGGCGCGCGCCGAGGAGGCTCCCGTTCCCCGCCCGCCCGGGATGAGCGACTTCGCGGCGCGGTGGATCTTCGGCGACGGGCCGCCCGAGGGGATCCCGATCGCCGGAGAGGCGGCGATGAAGGAGATGGCTCCGGCCGACCGGGGGCGCCCGGCGTTCATGGTCGAGCGGGACGCACAGGAGGCTCAGGCCGCACAGGCCGCCCAGGCGGAGGTCGAGCGGCGCTCCCAGCCCGTCCAGCGTGGACGGGTGGAGGAGGTCACGTCGTTCAAGCTCGCGCGGAGACCGGCACCCGCCCCGCCGGTGGTGGCAGGCGAGGCGCCGCTGCCTCCCGTGGGGCCTCCGGCGGTCCAGGCGCCGGCGCCCGAACCCGAGCCCGAGCTTGCCGCGCCGCCCGCCGAGCAGGCCGCAATGCCGGCGATGCCTGCTCCACGGAATGTTCTCTCGACCCGGCCGCCCGTGGCCCGGGCACCTCAGCCTGCGGAATCGCCGACGCTCGAGCCGCCCCCACCGCCCGGCCCGGAGCCCGCGGTCGAAGCCCAGGCCGCCGACGAGCCGGCACCGGCGCCTCCGGCCCCGGCCGAGGCCCCTGCCGCTGCGGTCGCACCGGCGCCCCGGGCTAAGCTCAGCCTCGCTCCGGCTGCCCAGAAGAGCTCACCGCGGCCAGCGCTCGAGGTGCGGCGCCGTCCCGCGGAGCCCGAGTCCGAGCCCCGCCCCGAAGCTGCGCCCTCCGTGTCGGCGCCGCCGTCCTCGGTGCCGGTGGCGGCTCCCCGCAGCCTCATGCGCCGGGTCGTCGATGCGGTCCTCCGGCGCGAGCCGGAAACCGTGCCCCCGGTCCCGGCGGTCGCCTCGATGCCAGCGTCGCCGGCGAGCCCGCCTGCTCGGGCGCTCGCGCGCGATGCCCGCGATCCGTTGGGCGACGGAGCCGTGCCGCCCGCCGCCGAGTCGCCGGTAATGCCCGCTGCACCCTCGCCCGGCGGCGCGCCCGAGTCCGGCGGCGCGCCCGAGCCCGGCGCGCCGGCATCGCCGGCCTCACCGAGTGCCGCGCCTGCAGGACCTGACCAGACGGCGCCCCCCACGCCGGCCGGCCCTGTTCCCACCCCGTATCCGAACGAAGCCGAGGCATTCGCTGGAGACCCCGGCGGGGCCGAGGGACCGGCTGCGGAGGCCGCGCCGACCCCGTCGAGCTCGGGCCCGGCCTCGACCCCGGTTCCGCTCGAGCTCGTCGAACCGACACCTCCGGAAGGAGGCGCTCCGGCTTCGGAGGCAGGCGCGGCAACTTCGAGCGCAGCCGCTTCCACCCCGGATGCAGGCCAGAGCCCGGAGGCCTCCCCGGCGAGCACCCCGGCGCCGGTCACCGGCGAATCGTCGCCGGAGCCGCCTGCGGCAGCCGCCGGGGGACCCCCTCCCGCAGAGGGATCCGCACCCGCACCCGACGGCACCCCGGCCCCCGCCGGCGCGCCCGTAGCAACTCCCGCCGCGCCGTCGCCCGTGAGCGGTGCCCCGGCGGAAGAGGAAGAGGCAGGCGCCGGTGCCGGCAAGGTCGCGCGCGCGGTGATGCGGCCGTTCCGGGCACTGAGCCGGTCCGCCGCCCCGCAGCCGGCGGTTGCCCCGGCGCCGGTGCCGCCCGCACAGGGTGCGGTTGCTCCCACGACGCCCGCGCCGTCTCCGAGCCCCGCGCAACGGGTCTCCCGGGCCACTGCCTCCGGCAGGCCGCCGGAGCCCAGCGTGGCCGACGAGGCCGCCGCCCCCCGCGCGAGCGCCATCGAGCCGAGGTTCGAGAGCGATCCGGGAGAGCAGCTTCCGCAGTACGAAGCCCCCGCGCCTCCGAGCAGGCAGCGGGCCACAGATTTCGCCTCGACCGGCGTCGCCGCTCCCGGCTCCCAGCTCGCCCGGGCGTCGGCTGTTGCATCCCGACCTGCCGCTCCGACAACGATACGGCAGGGCCGCCCGCCACTTCGCCTCGTCGCCGCGCCGGAGCACGCGGGCGCGACCGCGACGATCGCCCGCGCCGAGGCGGGTGCCGAGCGGGCCGCCGCGGCGCCGAGCGGCATCAGACGGGCGCCGACGAGCGGTTCCAGGCTCGCCACCGCAACGGGCGCAACGCTTTCGCGCGGCGACGAGGGCTACGAGACGGTCGTCTTCCCGCGCCCGTCCGGGCTCGCGTTCGCACCGGCCGTCTCGCTGATGCGCGCCGCCGAGGATGCGGCGCCTGCAGAGGCCCCGGCCGGCGCCGGCCCGGCGGCTCCGCAGAGCTCACCGGCGCCTGCCCCCGCACAGGGCGGCGGCGGCGGTGGGGGCGGCGGCGACATCGAGGAGATCTACACCCAGGTGATCGAGCGGCTCCGCCGCGATCTCCTGGCAGACCGCGAACGGATGGGAGACCTGCTCGGTGACCTGCCGTAGCAGCAAAAGGAGTGAGCGATGCCTGACGACCTGAGCGATCGATCGAGCGCCGAGAGCGATGGGGCGAGCCTGCCGGACCCGGTCGGCGAGCTCCGCTTCCAGGTGCTGCTGGACGACGCCGTGATCGGCGCCTTCGCCGAGTGCAGCGGCCTGAGCGTCGAGTACGACATCTTCGAGTACCAGGAAGGAGGCGAGATGCGATACGTCCACAAGTTCCGCGGCGCGCTCAAGTATCCGAACCTCGTGCTGAAGCGCGGGGTGACCTACGAGGACGCGCTCCTCCAGTGGTTCTTCGACCAGGACACGGACCGCGACGACCGCGGCAACGTCACGCTCAACCTCCTCGGCGACGACGGCGAGCAGGTGCGCACCTGGTCGTTCGCGGCGGCGTTCCCTGTGAAGTGGTCGGGGCCGTCGTTCAGCGCCAAGTCGACGAACGTGGCGACCGAGACCCTCGAGATCGCCCATCAGGGCCTCATGCCCCCGAGCTGATCATGCCGCTACCTCCACTCACCGGATTCGAACTTGCGAGCCTCGAGATCGAGGGCGGCGGCGACCCGATCGACTGCTGGTTCAACCCCAAGGACTACACGATCGCGAAGCAGAACGACTGGACCGTGAAGCCCGTCGTCGGGGTTGCGCTACCGCCCGCACAGTTTGGCGGCGGCCATCCCCGAAAGCTCACGCTCCAGCTCCTCTTCGACTCCACCGACTCCGACAGCCTCGACGTCAGCGACGTCACCGCGCAGCTCTTCAACATGATGGAAGTCCAGTCCGCACTCGGCTCGGGCTCGGGACGAAACAGCGGGCGCCCGCCGATGGTGACCTTCGTGTGGGGCAGTGTCGTCTCGTTCAAGGCGGTTGCCGACAGCCTGAGCATCCAGTACACGATGTTCCGCGCCGACGGGACGCCGGTGCGCGCGCAGGCCCAGCTTTCGCTGATCCAGGCCGAGCGGGCGATGGACCAGTCGAGCCAGCACGGCTCTGCGGCGGCGCAGAACCCGACGACTCGCGCCCAGCCCGGCATCGGGTCGCACACCGTGCGCGACGGCGACAGCCTCGCCTCGATCGCCTTCCAGCACTATCGCGACCCGACCCGCTGGCGCTCGATCGCGGAAGCGAACGGCATCGACGATCCGCTCCACCTGAAGCGTGGCTCCGTCCTCTCGATCCCGAAGATCGAAGAATGACGCCCGTGTCCAAGAAGGCGAAGACCGGTGCCAGGCACCGCATGTCTCCGCGCCAGGATCGGGTCCGTTTTTGGCTTCCGAGCACATTTTTCGCGATCCGCTCGGTGCCAGACACCGGGGTCCCGGCATGAGCGGCGTCTCCGGTGCAGAGGTGCGCGTGGGCGGCACGAAGCTCGACGACGCGATCGGGCAGAAGCTCGTCGAGGCGCGCATCCAGGAGAACCTGCGGCTGCCCGATGCCTGCCTGCTCCGGTTCAGCGATCCGGGGCTCGAGAAGATCGACCAGTTCCCGATCCAGATCGGAAGCGACATCGAGGTGCTCCTGTCTGCGATCGACGGCACCTCGCTGACGAGCACCTTCAAGGGCAAGGTCGTCTCGCTCGAGCCCGAGTTCGCCTCGGGAACGACCCTCGGCTTCCGCGCCTACGACGGCTCGCACCAGCTGCACCAGACGAAGACCGCGGCGACCTACCAGAACATGACCGCCTCGGACATCGCCCGGAAGGTCGCGGGGCGCGCCGGGATCGATGTCGGAACGGTCGACAGCGGCGGCGTCGCCTACGACTTCATCCAGCAGAACAACGAGACCGACTGGGAGTTCCTCTGGAAGCTCGCGTCCCGGATCGACTTCGAGGTCCTCGTCCTCGACCACAAGCTGTACTTCCGCAAGGCCGGCCCTCCGGCCGGGACGCAGGACATCAGCCTCAAGTGGGGCGACACCCTGATCAGCTTCAACCCGCGCATCAGCGGCGTCCAGCAGGTCGACGAGGTGACCGTCCGCGCCCGAAACGGGCAGCAGGCCCAACCGTACGAGGCGACGACGAGCCTGCAGGAGCCCGAGTCGGCGATCGGGATCAGCCGTGCGGCGGCCGCAGGGGCCCTGAGTGGCGGCACGATGGTCGTCGCCGACCGGCCCGTGCACTCCCAGGCGGAGGCCCAGGACCTCTCGGACGCCTATGCCTCGCACATGGGTGCCGGCTACCTCGAGGCCCACGGCGTCGCCAAGGGGAACCCGGCGATCAAGGCGGGCTCGAAGGTGAAGATCGACGGGGTCGGCACGAGCTTCGGCGGAACCTACGTCGTCTCGTCCTGCGTGCACCACTTCCAGGGCTCGCACGGCTACCGGACGCTCTTCTCCACGTCGGGCCGGTCGCCTCGCAGCCTCGTCGACCTGATGACGCCGAAGGGCAAGCGCGGCTGGGGCAACTCCGTCGTGATGGGAATCGTGACGAACAACAACGATCCGGACAACACCGGCCGCGTGCGGGTGAAATACCCGGCGCTCGGCGACCAGACGGAGGGCTGGTGGGCGCCGGTCGTCGCACCCAATGCGGGCAGCTCGCGAGGCCTGCTGATGCTGCCGCAGGTCGGCGACGAGGTCGTGATCGGCTTCGAGCACGACGACGTCCAGCATCCCTACGTGCTCGGCTCGATCTGGAACGGGGCAGCGACACCCGGCAGCGACCTCGCCCTTCAGGACGGCTCGTTCTCGCTGCAGTCGGACCAGAAGATCGCGATGCATGCGAAGGACGTGATCACGATCAAGAGCGACAAGGACTTCAGCCTCGAGACGACCGGGAAGATCGACCAGAAGCCGCAGCAGGACATGACGCTCGACGGCGCCGCGTCGGTCACGATCAAGGGCGGCACCACGATCTCGATCGAGGGCACGACCCAGCTCGAGATCAAGTGCGGCAGCTCCTCGCTCACGATGAACTCGATGGGCGTGATCTCCATCTCCGGAACCCAGATCAGCCTCGGCTAACCGACACCAGGAAGGGGTAGATGTCCGACATCATTGGCACCGGGATTGCGTTTCCGCTTCGAGTCGACAGGCTCGGAGGGCTTGCGCTGAGCTCCGGCGACAGCGACGTTCAGGAGGCGATCGACGTCATCCTCGGCACCGCTCCGGGCGAACGCCCGATGCGGCCCGAGTTCGGCTGCGGGATCCACAATCACGTCTTCGGGAACATCGACGCCTCGACGCTCGCGAAGATCGAGTACGACATCCGCTCGGCGCTCGACCGCTGGGAGCCCCGGATCGACGTGCTCGGCGTCGACCCCGACCTCACCCAGATGGACGAGGGCGTGCTGACGATCGAGATCACATACCGGCTGCGGGCGACGAACGACCTCCGCAACCTCGTCTACCCCTTCTACATCATCCCGTCGGAGCCCGAGTAATGGCGCGGATTCCCGAGGTCACCCTCGACGACCGCGGCTTCCAGGATCTCGTCAACGAGGCCAGGCTGCGGCTCTCGCAACGCTGCCCGGAGTGGTCCGAGCACAACGTCTCCGACCCCGGGATCACGCTCGTCGAGCTCTTCGCCTGGTTGACCGAGACGATCATCTACCGGCTGAACCGCGTTCCCGAGAAGCTCCACGTGACGCTCCTCAACCTGCTCGGGATCGAGATGGAGCCGCCGGTCGCGGCCACGACGCACCTGCGGTTCAAGCTCACGGCGCCGCCGACCGAGCCCGTCGAGATTCCCGCCGGCGAGACCGAGGTCGGAACGATCCGCACCGCGAACGAGGAGGCGATCGTCTTCCAGACCTCCGAGGACTTCACGATCCCGCCGGCGCGGCCGGGCTTCTACGCCGTCAAGCGAGGCGGAGCGGTGAAGGACATCGGCGTCGCCTCGGGTGTCGCGAAGCCGAAGGGGCCGGATCAGAACGCGTTCGGCACGCCGCCGAAGGCGGGCGACGCGCTCTACATCGGTTTCAACGTCCCCCTCGCGAACATCCTCCTCGAGGTGGACGTCGACTGCTCTCAAGCCCGCGGCGCCGGCGTCGACCCCGAGGATCCACCGCTCCGCTGGGAGGTCTCGGTCGCCGAGGAGGAGACCGGCTGGCTCGAGGCGGAGGTCGTCGAAGATCTGACCGGAGGCTTCAACTACGGCTCTGGAAAGGTGACGATCCAGCTTCCGGGCGAGCACACGGCGGTCCCGATCGCCGGGCACCGCGCCTACTGGGTCTGCTGCCGGCTCGACACGAAGACCCGGTCCGGGGCGAGCGGAGGCGCGACCTACTCGCACCCGCCGGAGATCCACGGGATCACGGCCGCCCCGATCGGAGCGATCGTCGCTGCCGCGCACTCGGAGCGGGTCGAGGGCGAGGTCGTCGGCGCGAGCGACGGCACCCCGGGGCAGGTGCTCGAGCTCCGGTACTACCCGATCCTCGATCCGACTCCCGAGGAGTTCCTCGAGGTGCTCGACCCGGACTCCGGTACGTGGGAGCGCTGGGATCAGGTCGAGTCGTTCGTCGAGAGCAAGCCGACGGCCCGGCACTACGTGCTGAACGCGGCGGCCGGGCAGCTCGAGTTCGGCCCGGCAATCCGCACGCCCGACGGCAACTGGCGGCAGTACGGCGGCGTGCCGAAGAAGGGCGCGACGCTGCGCTTCACGCGGTACCGCCACGGCGGCGGCCGCCAGGGCAACGTCGCGACCGGGACGTTGACCGTGCTGAAGAGCGCGATCCCCGGCGTCGACACCGTCACGAACCTGAGGCCGGCCTTCGGCGGCGTGGATCCCGAGTCGCTCGAGAGCGCTCGCAACCGGGCGGCGCTCGAGATCAGGACCCGCTACCGCGCGGTGACCCCCGACGACTTCGAGTTCCTCTGCGGCGAGGCCTCGCCACGGGTCGCGCGGGCGGTATGCCTGCCTCCCGGCGAGGACGGGATGGTGCGCGTCCACATCCTGCCGATGGTCGCGCCGGCAGACCGGCAGCTCACGGTCGAGGAGCTCTCGCCCGACGAGCCGCTCCTGACGGAGGTCGCCGAGTACCTCGACGAGCGGCGCGTGATCGGGATGAGCCTCGAGCTCCTGCCGGTGAAGCTGCACGGCGTGAGCGTCGTCGTGAACCTGCAGGCGTCGATCAACGCCGACCTCGAGCGGGTCGAGCAGGACGTCGGCTATGCGCTCTACAGCTACCTGAACCCGCTCGTCGGAGGCTCGACCGACGGCCTCGGCGAGGGTTGGGAGTTCGGCCGGGCGCTGAACCAGGGCGAGCTCTACGGGATCGTCCGCAAGATCGAGGGGGTCGAGTTCATCAAGATCCTCCGGGTGTACGAGACCGATCTCGCGACCGGCAAACAGGATCCGAAGCCTGCGGGCAGCTACATCGAGATCGGCGAGGACGAGGTCATCGCGTCGGGCACGCACATCATCAAGGCCGAGCGGGCGGAGATTTAACAGTGTCGCCGTCGACCGTTCAGGGGACCTCGCTCGCCCACGGCGTCACGACGCGCCGGGGCTTCTCGACGACGAAGCTCAGGGCTCGGCTCTCGGCCAACGAGGCGCCCGCGGTCGCCTCCTCGCGCGGCTACCTGCGCAACAACATGCCGAGCATCTACCAGGACGGCGACTTCGGCCTCCGCTTCCTGGGCGCGCTCGAGACGACGCTCGACCCGATCGTCGGAACCCTCGATGTCCTCTCGCGCTACTTCCATCCCACGCTCGCGCCGCGGGACGTGCTCGACCTGCTCGCCTCGTGGCTCGGCCTGAACGTCGAGGAGGGCTGGCCGGACGAGCGGCTCCGCGAGGCGATCGGCCGCGAAGGCGAGCTGTCGCGGCAGCGCGGCACGAAGGCCGGGCTGACGCTCGCGCTCTCGATCGCGTTCCCTAACATCCCGCTCCGGGTCGAGGACGGCGGGGGCGTCACCTGGTCGACGAACCCCGACAGCCGGACGAAGGCTCCCCCGCCGAGCTTTGTGGTCTACTGCGACACTCCGATTCCCGAAAAGACCCAGCTCGCGATCGCGCGTGTGATCGAGGAGACGAAGCCGGTGCACGTGACCTACAGACTGCGTGTCAAAGCTGCGAAGAAGCCCTCGCCACCGCCGGCCGCTGACTGACGGATGAGTGGTTCCATGAGATCGTCTGCTTCGGGGCGCGAGCTGAGTGGTCTGGGGCGCCTCGGCAGGCCCTCAGTGCGGCTAGACGCCCCGATGAGGGCCTGCCGAGGTGAAGCGCAGGCCTTACGGCAGCCAGCATCACCGGCTGCCATGAGGCCGGAGCGGCCCAGGCCGCTCAGATCGTGCATCCGGACACGCGAGATCGTGGAAACACTCATCTAGATGGCGCCCTGTCCGAAATGCGCGCACGACAACGAGGACGTCGACTTCTGCGTCAACTGCGGGACGTACCTGCGCTGGGACCCGACCCGGATCCAGCCCGCGGTCAAGCTTCCCCAGCCCGAGCCTGCGGCGCCCGAAGCTCCACCGGTTGCGACGCCGCCCGCTAGTACAGGCGACGGAGCGCCGGCGGCGGCTCCGGTAGATCCGGCCGTCGCTGCGGCGGCCGCAGCGGCAGTCGCAGCTCCCGCGGCCGCCGCCCCGGCGCCTCCTGCGGCTGCGCCCCCGGCACCGCCAGAACCGCCCGAGGAGCAGCACGCGGTCGAGATCCCGGTGCCGGTGATGCGGACGATGGACATGCCCGTGATCCGGGCGGGCGACCCGAACGCGCCCAACATCCCCGGCGTCGCGCCGCTCCTCACGACCGAGGCGGTGCAGATCACGCTCAACTACCCGGAGCTTCCCGGCAACGAGCAGAAGCTCGTGGTCGAGGCCGGCGGCCACGTGCCGCTCCCCGCGCTCGTCCGCAACCAGAGCGGGATCGTCGACAACTACGAGATCCAGGTGAAGGGCATGCCGGAGGAGTGGTGGAACGTGACGCCGCCGTCGGTGTACCTCGTCCCGTTCGGCGCGCCGAGCGGCACCTACGAGCAGGACGTGCACATCAACTTCAGCCCGCCTCGGAGCGCCGAGGCGGAGGCGCGGATCTGGGAGATCGAGGTGATCGCCCTCTCTCGCGCCCAGAACGAGGTGACCGGGCGGACCGCCGGCAAGGTCCAGATCACCCCGTACGAGCAGATCGAGAGCGAGCTGCGGCCCGAGCTCGTGACCGGCCGGCGCAAGGCGGAGTACGCCGTCATGGTCAGGAACAAGGCGAACGCGCCGCTCGACACCGAGGTCACCGCGGTCGACAGCCAGAACGCGCTGAAGTTCGACTTCGCGAAACCGCGCTTCGTCGCCGAGCCCGGGCGCCGCGACGGCACGACGTTCATCGTGAAGCCCAAGCACCAGCACTGGATCGGCCGCTACATCGACCGGCGCTTCGAGATCACTGCCAAGGGCGCCGTCGGCGAATCGACCGCGCGCCCGCTCCAGGGCACGTTCCGCCAGAAGCCGTGGATCCCGTTCTGGGTCCCGATCGTGATCCCCGCGCTCATCGCAGCCGCGGTCCTGCTCTATTCGCTGATCCCGCACAAGACGACGGTGCCGGATCTTCACGGCATGACGATCACGGCCGCCGGGCTCGCGCTCCAGAAGGCGAACCTGAAGCCGCCGTCACAGGCC
This sequence comes from Gaiellaceae bacterium, assembly GCA_036271235.1. Taxonomy (GTDB): domain Bacteria; phylum Actinomycetota; class Thermoleophilia; order Gaiellales; family Gaiellaceae; genus PALSA-600. The sequence continues at coordinate 27,820 of DATBBA010000059.1, read as the reverse complement.
CCCGGGCAGGTGCCCTCGAAAACCGTCGGCTACCTCCACGTCGTCAGGCAGAGCCCGAGCTGGCACAAGGGCCCCGTCCAGAACGGCCACTTCAAGGCGAACAAGGTGAAGACCGGGACGACGGTGACGTTCTTCGTCGCGGAGCCGCGCGTGCCGAACCTCGTCGGGGCGACGCAGGCGGAGGCGCAGAAGGTGCTGCCGACGCTGAAGCTCCAGCTCGGCCCGGCGAAGACCGAGCTCGCATCGCGGGCGAAGAAGAAGATCGGCACGATCATCACGCAGAGCCCGCCCCCGAAGACGCCGGTGGCCGAAGGGACGACGATCACCGTCGTCGTCGCGGTGGGCAGCGGTTTGCGCACGGTGCCGAACGTCGTCGGCCAGGGAATCGCCCAGGCCTCGGCCCTGATCAAGGGTGCCGGGCTCGCACCCGTGCTGAACCCGATCCCGTCGACGGTGAATCCGACGACGGCCAAGATCTCGCTCCAGGTCCCGACCGCGCAGTCCAGGGAGAAGGCCGGCTCTGCGGTGACGATCTATGTCAACCCGCCCGCTCCGGTCAAGACGACGCCCACCGCCACGACGACGACGCCCCAGGTCTCGTCGGGCGCGCTCGCGGGGGCCTCGGCCGCCGCCGCAGCCGCGCAGGTGGCGGCGGCCGGCGGGACGGCGGTGGTGACGAAACAGTTCAGCGCCATGGCACCGGGGACGGTGGTCGGCACGAACCCCGCGGACGTGTCGAAGATCCAGAAGGGCCAGACCGTCCAGTTGATCGTCTCCGACGGAGAGCCGCCGCTCGCGTTCTCGAACGGCACCTCGATCTTCACGACGAGCGCCGTCAACGGCTCGGCCACGAAGAAGATCGCGTCCTCGGGCGACACCGAGGACGAGCCGAGCTGGCAGCCGAACGGCCACCTGGTCGTCTTCAGGCGAGGCCCGTCGGGAAATGCGAACGCCGGGAAGATCTGGATGGTGGATACCTCGAAGGGCGCCACGAGCGCCCGCGCGATCACGGCCGGCCCGAACGACCGCCGGCCGGCGTTCTCGCCCGACGGGAAGGTGATCGCGTTCATCCGGAAGAGCTCGACCGGAACCGACGGCGACCTCTGCTTCGTCCGCACGGCCTCCACGCTCAGGCAAGGCGCCTGCATCAAGGATCCGGCGTTCGACGTCGACCGCCCGACCTGGTCGCCCGACGGGCGGGCGATCCTCGTGGTCGCCCACGATCCGAAGGACAAGAATCAGATCGAGCTCGGCGAGTACACGACGGCGCGGCCGTTCTCGTCGAGCCCGAGCGACTGGGTCTGGCAGGGCCTGATCACCGACAAGATGCACGGCTCCAAGGGCTCGGACGCCGTGATCTACGCGGCCTTCTCACCCGACGCGACGCAGGTCGCCCTGGTCGCGAACTGGACGAACAACCAGGTCTTCCAGCTCTACATCGCACCCTGGTCGAGCGGTCAGCTCGGAACGCCGAAGCCCGTCGCGCCGACGGTTCGCGCGTGCGAGGTCGCGTGGCGCGCAGACGGCGGCGAGATGATCGTGACGCAGGCCGACAACACGTGCACGAACGCGCTCGGCGCGCTCGCCCGGCTCAGCCTCACCTCGGCGGCGACCGTCACCCAGCTTCGCGCCTCCGGCGCCCAGAACCCGTCCTGGCAGTACGTCACACCCCCGTAGATGACGAGTTCCATGAGATCGTCTGGTGCGGCTTCCGGCAGTGGCGAGTTCCATGGACAACGGTCGGGGAAGCCGCGGTAGATGCTCTGCCGCAGCTGCCGCCGCCAGATCGCCCGCGCCGACGATGTCTGCACCGTTTGCGGAACGCCCGTCCGGGGGCGGGCGCCGCTGGAGCTGGTCGTGCGCGACGGGGTTCGCATCCCGCTCGTCTACGGCCCGCTGACGCTCGGGCGCGGTACCGATAACCTGATCCGGGTCGAGGGCGACACCGTCTCGCGCCACCACGCGCGGATCGTGATCGATCCCGCAGGCCCGGCGGTCGAGGACGCCGGCTCGACGTACGGCACGTTCGTGAACGGCGAGAAGGTGGCGGGACGCACGCTCCTTCGCGACGGCTCCACGCTCGGGCTCGGCGACGTCGAGCTGAAGGTCGAGGCGAAGCGGCACGAGTCCGAGAGCGGCCGGACGGTCGTGTTCGGCGCGATCCCCGGGCTGCCGGACGAGGACGGCGCCGCCCTCCGCTTCCCGCGGCTCCGCGCCGGCACGAAGCTCAAACGGCTCGCAGCGGACGAAGGGGATCTCCGCTTCGTCCTCCGGGGGCCCGACGGCCGCTTCGTCAGGCTGAGCGCCGCCGACGCCGAGCTGCTCGAGCTGCTGAACGGCGAGTCCTCGCTGTCGAGCCTGATCGCCGCGGCAACCGGCCGGTTCGGCACCGACGGGCCGAGCAAGCTCGCCTCGATGCTCGCCGACCTCGGCGAGCGGGGCCTGCTCGAAGGCGTCGAGGAGGCCAGGGCACCGGCCTCGAAGAAGGCGATCGCGCGGATCTTCCGGATGCGCCAGTGGGACTTCACGTGGCTCGGCCCGATCTTCACGAAGGTCTACCGCGCGGGCGGCTTCCTGCTCTTCACCTGGCCGCCTCTGGTCGTGATCACACTGATCTCGGTGGCGGGGATCGTGGCGTTCGCCGACCTGATCGGCGGCGGCTCGGTCGCGCCGTTCGTGGTGGCGAGCAAGGTCGGGGTCGGCGGGATCGTGTTCCTCGTCGGGAGGTTCCTCGTCGTGATCGTGCACGAGTTCGCGCACGGGCTCACCGTCGAGTCGTTCGGCCGGAAGGTGCCGAGGGCCGGGATCAAGTTGATGCTGGTCTTCCCGTATGCGTACGTGGACACCTCGGAGGCCTGGTTCGAGCCCTCGCGACGGCGGATCGCGATCAGCGCCGCGGGGCCGGTCAGCGACCTGACGATCGGCGGCGGGGCGGCCCTGCTGGCGGTCGTCTCGCCCGCGGGAACGCTCAAGGACGTCTGGTTCCAGCTCGCGCTCGCCGCCTACACGGGCGCGATCTTCAACCTGAACCCGCTGCTCGATCGCGACGGGTACCACATCCTCGTCGACCTGATGCGCGAGCCCGGACTGCGGGCCCGCGCGCGCGAATGGCTCTCGAACCGGCTCTCGGGGCGGGAGGCGGAGCCCGACGACGCGGGCGTGCTCGCGACATACGCCGTCACCGCGCTCGTCTGGTCGCTTGCGACTGCCGCGTTCACCGTCGTGATGTCGCAGCGGTACTACGGCTACATGACGGCGCTCGCGCCCGCGTGGGTCGTCTGGACGGTGCTGCTCGCGTTCTACGTTCTCATGCTCGTCCCGATTCTGGCGGTATTCTGGAAGGCCTATTCGGCACGCCGGAGCGACCGGGAGACAGGAGTCGAAGGTGCAGTCGTCTGAGGAGACACGTGCTGCGGAGCTGCTCGAGAAGCTGCTGACCGACGACGAGTTCCGCGCGAGCTTCCGGCGCGATCCGGCGAGCGCTTGCGAGCAGTACGACCTGCCCGAGCTCGCGACCGAGTTCGGCGGCGGTGCGGGCGGCAGCATGTTCCACACGCTCGAGATCCGCGAGTCGCGCTCGAGCCTCGCCGGCGCCTTCATGGCTGCGGCGTCCGAGGGAACGGGCGCGGTCGACCATCTGAAGAACCTGCACGACAACCATCTCCACGGCGGGGCTCATCGGGTCGTCCATCACGCGCTCACGAGCCCGAAGCTCCATGCGATCGATCCGGACAACCTCCACGGCTCGGGGCTCAGCGACCATCTGGCCGGCTCGGGGTCGGCAGCGCACCTTGCGAGCTCGACCGACGTCACGACGCTCCTCCACAACACGCATCTCACGTTCTCGCCCGAGGCGCACGCGGCCCTGGCGCGCGGCGGCGCCGACGCCCGGCTCGTCTCGGTCCTCGACGACCTGACGAAGGAGCACCAGCTCCGGATCGGAACGCTCCAGGTGAGCCACGGGGCGGGCGGCGACTCGTTCGACATCCTCTCGGTCGACGGCGAGCGGGTGTCCCAGTCGAACATCTACGCCCGCGATCTCGCCAACGAGCTCGCCTCGCTCGACCCCTCGCTTCGGCCCGCCCAGGTCGTCACCCCGTGGCCGATCGAGGCGCACGGGTTCGTCCAGGGCGGCGGGCACGACGACCGGATCCACATCGTCTTCGACGCCCCCTCCTCGACGGCACCGGCGACGCACATGGTCGCGGGGACGAACGACCCGATCGACACGTCGACCCCGAGCCCGGATACGAGCACCTCGCCGACGGATCCGGGCACGACGCCGCCCGATCCGGCCACGACGCCACCGGATCCGAGCACCACCCCGCCCGCCTCGCCCACGACACCACCGCCCGATCCGAGCACCACCCCGCCGGCATCGCCGACAACGCCTCCACCGGATCCCAGCACGACCCCGCCCGCCTCGACCTCGACGCCGCCACCGGAGCCATCCACCACGCCGCCGTCGTCGCCGACGACGCCGCCTCCGGATCCGGCTACCACCCCGCCCGCTTCGACCTCGACACCGCCGCCCGAGCCGACCACAACACCGCCCGCGGCACCGGCGACCCCGCCGCCTGCGCCTGCAACGACCCCGCCCGAGCCCCAGGGCGGCGGCTCGACGCCGCCCGCCGATCCGACCGCGACGGCCCCGTCGGGCAGCGGCACGCCGCCCGATCCGTCGACGACCCCGCCGGCCGCTCCCACGACGCCGCCGCCGGCTCCGACGACCACGCCGCCGGCCGCTCCGACGACCCCTCCGCCCACACCCGCCACGCCTCCGGCAGGCGGAGGCCCGACACCCCCCGACCCGACGACCACGCCGGCAGCGCCGAGCACGCCGCCGCCGGAGCCGGTCACCCCCGTCCCGGCGGCCGCGCCTCCGCCGCCGCCGACGCACCAGAGCGTCGTCCTCGGCGCGGTTCAGGGCCGCGAGGGCCACTCGACCTTCCAGTTCGAGGTGCCGGGCTCAGGCCACGGCGCCGCCGCCGCGGAGTCGGCGCTCCAGGGCTTCGACCCGAACGCCGCGGGCGGCCTGCCCGACGCCAGCGACACCTACCCGGGCGACGATGCCTCCCAGCAGGCGATCGCCGCGTGGATGGCGCGGCAGGCGCACAAGGCGGGGCTGCCGGCCGAGCTGCCGATCATGGCGGCGCTCACCGAGTCGGGGCTGAAGAACGACAACTACGGCGACCGCGACTCGCTCGGCTTCTTCCAGATGCGGACGAGCATCTGGAACCAGGGCGAGTACAAGGGCTTCTCCGATCACCCCGAGCTTCAGCTCAAGTGGTTCATCAACCAGGCGCTCGAGGTGCGGCGAGAGCGGGTGTCGCAGGGCGACGCTGGCTATGGGCAGGACAAGGGCAAGTGGGGCGACTGGGTTGCCGACGTCGAGCAGCCCGCCGCCGAGTACCGCGGGCGCTACCAGACCCACCTCGACCAGGCCGACAGCCTGCTCTCGGCCGGCGGCCCCGGTGCAGCCGGCGCCGGCGGGACGATGGGCCCGAACTCGGCAGAGGCCGCGGCCGCGCTACAGAGCGCCACGGGCGGCGCCAACCCCTACGAGCAGGGCGGCTACTCGACCGCAGGCGTCCAGGCGCTGACGATCGCCGAGAAGTACATCGGCACGCCGTATCACTGGGGCGGCGACACGCCGCAGACCGGGTTCGACTGCTCCGGCCTCGTCGAGTACAGCTACGCCCAGCTCGGGATCCACGTGCCCCGGGTCGCCGCCGATCAGTTCAACGTCGGCGAGCACATCTCGAACGTGAACGACCTGAAGCCGGGCGACATCGTCTTCTTCAAGGACTCGACCGGGTACGTCCACCACGAGGGGCTCTACATCGGGAACCACATGTTCCTCCACGCCCCTCACACGGGCGACGTGGTGAAGATCTCGAGCCTCGACGAGCCGTATTACAAGGAGCAGTTCGCGGGCGGAAGCGACGTGACCGGCCTGGCCACGGGTGCTCCGGCCCCGCCGGCCGCGGGGATCGCGCCTCCGGTCGAGCCGTCGGCGGCACCGTCGGCGCCGGCCCCGGAGCCGGCGGCCCAGGGCGGCGGCGGCAATACGGGACTGTTCGGCGCCGTGCCCGGCGGCAGTTCATCGTCACCCGGCCCCGGAAGCGGGAGCGGCAGCACGGTGCAGGTCCTCCCGGCCGTCCCCGACCCGAACGCCCCGCCCGCCGACTGACCCCGGGCGCAAGGCAAACCCCGCTTGTGTTGCAAGTTGCTAACTGGCAACGCTTGTGGCGTGCAACACAAGCAGTTGGCGGGCTCTAGCCGACGGTGAACGTCTGCGTCGTCGTGTGAGTCGGCGGCGGGGTCGAGGTCGACGTCGGGGGAGGCGTCGAGGTCGATGTCGGCGGTGGGCTGCTCGTCGTCTGGGTGAACGTCGACGTGCTCGTCGACTGAGAGAAGGTGGGAGTCGTCGAGGTCGCCGCTGTCGAGGTCGGCGGCGGGGGCGGCGGGGGCTCGGTCAGGGTGAAGCTCACCGAGCGGCCGTCTCCGGCTCGGGCCACGACGACCTTCTCGAAGTCGCCGGATCGCGTCTTCAGGACGACATCGACGCGTCCCGGATGGCTGCTCGTGAGCACCGAGACGCCGTGGGCGCTCTTCGTGCCGCCCTTCGTCTTGATCCCGCCCTGCCAGAGCGTCGCGGCGGAGTTGCCGCCCGAGATCTTCGTGCTCGAGACGACGAGGCCCGACGCCGGGAGCGTTCCGCCGTGAAGCGGGATCGTCACGGTCACCGTTCGCCCGTTCGCGACGATCCTCGGAGTCTGCGCCGTGATCGGCGGCGTGTTCGAGCCGAGCGACGGAAGGCTCGAGGCGCCCGTCACGGCGAGCGTGTCCGGGTTGATCTTCTGCGCGCTGTCGGTCGCTCCGTTGACGACGTAGACGGAGCCGCCCGAGCTCGCCAGGGCGATCGGGCCCTTCTGCACCTTCACGAGCGTCGGCGCCGCGGCGGGCTTCGCGGGATCGATCACGGCGACCTGGTTCGTGGAGAAGAGCGCGGCAAAGAGCTTCCCGGACGGGGAGGCAACGAGCGAGAGCGGCGAGACGGGGAGCGAGATCGTCGAGGTGACCTTGCCCGTCGCGGTGTCGATCACGGCGATCCCGCGGCGGACAGGGACATAGAGCGTGTCGTGGATCGCGATCGGAGCGCCCTGCGGCTGCTGGGGAAGCTTGATCGGCGTTCCCGCGGTCAGGCCGGTCTTCGTCGCGGTGTACGGGACGACGCTCGCGGAGGCGCGATCGGTGACATAGACGACGCTGTTACTCGAGCTGATCCGGTGGACGCCGCCGCCCGAGGGGGCGAACGGAAGCGTCACGCACGGCGACGCGCCCTGTGCCGTGACCGCGCACAGCTGGCCGCCGTCGACCCCCCGCCTCGAGATCGCATACAGCGGGAGGTTCGCCCCGCCCCCGGCGAGCGCGTAGGCGCCCGGGAACGCGACGGCGTCGATGGGGCTCAGATCGTTCAGCTTGTACGTGGCGATCGTGCCGTTGTCGGTCACGAAGACCCGGCCGTAGCTCTGGCTGATCGAGGTCGGTCCTGCCGGATCCGTCGTCGTCGCCTGGGGCTTCAGCGTCGCGCCCGACAGACGCTCGATCGCGCCGCCTGGAGAGGCCACGACGATCGAGCCCCCGCCTGCACCCGCAATCGACTGCTGCTGGATCGCTGTGGGCGGGATCTCTGCGACCACCGGCGGCGTGGACGTGGTCGTCGGCGGGGTCGTCGTGGTCTGCCCTGTCGTGGCTTGCGTCGAGGTCGGCGTCGTCTGCGCTTTCTTGCCGCTGCTGCCGCCGCTCGTGAGCAGGATCACCGCAACGACGGCCACGGCGGCGACAGCGACCCCGGCCACGATCCAGAGCGGCTTGATCCCACCGGGCTTCTTCTCCTTCTCCTGGTCCAGCGCCTTGACCGCGTCGGTCAGGACGAAGCTCGGATGCTCGACCGCTTTCGGGGCCTTGTCCGGCGGGACGGTGACCCGGAGGTCCGGGGCGAGCGGCGTCGAGGCCGGCTTGTCGGCCGGCGGCTCCGCGGCAGCCGGCGGCTCGGCGGCCGGTGGTGGCGCCTCCGGCGGTGGCGGCGGAGCGACCGGCGGTGGCGCTGCGGGCGGAGCAGCCGCCGAGGATGCCGCGGCCGGGGCTGCACCGGTGGCGGCCGCTGCTGCGCCTGCAGCTGCGGCCCCTGCTGCGGCTCCGGCGACCTTCGCGCCTCGCCGCTTCTTCTTCTCGTGAACCTCCGCGGGAGGAGCCTCGGGCGTCTGCGCCGCGGCCTCTGCGGCCGCGGCCGATTCGATCGGCTCCCTCGTGTGCGAGACGTGCGGCATGGGGATTCCGGCCCCGCCCGCGCCGCCGCCGACGACCGACTGGGCCTCCGCGATGTCTCCGGCCACGTCGGGCATCGCCTCGCTGAGCTCCTGGCCCGCCGACGGAACCTGCAGCGCCTGCGGCACCGCGGCCACCTCGGCGTTCGCCTCGGCCACCTCGCCCGCGATGCCCGGGGCGAACTGCTGAACCTCCGGAGGCAGGTTCGGGATTCCCGGGACGTCCGGGAGCCTGGGCAGATTTGGCTTCTTCAGACGCCCAAGCCCGCGCTTGGGCTTTGGAGCGGCCTCCGCGGCGGCGGCAGCGGCAGCGGCGCCGGCGACGGCCCCGGTTGCAGCGGCGGCGGCGATCCCCGGATGCGCAGGCTCCGGCTCGGCAACGACCGGTTCGGGCTCGACAGGCGGCGGCTCGGCCGGAGGAGCTTCGGCGGGCGGAGCCGCGGCGGCCACGGGCACCAGCGGCTCGGCGGGGGCCTCGGAGGCAACGGGCGCGGCAGGTTCCGCCGGTGCAGGCTCCACAGCCACCGGCTCGGCAGCCGCGGGCTCCGCAGCCACGGGCTCCGCAGGCACCGGCGCAGGGGCCACCGGCGCCGGAGCCTCGACCGGAGCGGGCGCAGGCGGCTCGGCAGGCGGCGGCGCGGCGACGGGCGGCGCAGGCGCTGGCGCCTCCTCTGCCGGCGGAGGCGGCGGGGGAACTGCCTTCTTCGCCCCCGGCGCGAAGGTGAGGTACATGTCCTCGTCCTCGTCGCCGAGGTCGAGCGATCCGGCAGTGGGCGCCGGCTCCTCGGCGGCGGGCGCGGGAGACTCTTCGACGGCGGGTGCCGCCGCCACGGGCTCGGCGGCAACCGGCTCGGCCGCCGCAGGCTCGGGTGCCGCGGGCTCCTCGGCCACCGGCGCGGCCGGTGCAGGCGCATCGCCGGCCGGCGCCCCCGCAGCGGGGAGATCCGCCGCGGCCACCTCGGCGAGCGCCTCTGCAGCCACGGGATCGACCGTGACGTATTCGGGCTGCGGCGTCTCGAGCGAGACCTTGGAGCGCTCCTCCGAGAACGGCGCGGGCGTGAGCGGCTTCGCGTCCTCGTCGGGATGCGGCACGCCGTCCCCGAGCCGGGCTTCGCGCCGCCAGCGCGGCCCGAGCAGATGGATGACGATCTCCTCGAGCTTGTCCCACGCGTCTCCGGCACTCGGCGGCCTGTCCTTGGGATCCTTCTTGAGCAGCCATTCGAGCCAGTCGCCAAGCTGCGGGTCGATCGACGGGTTGATCGTCGAGGGCGCCGGCACCGTCTCGCTCACGTGCCGCACGAGCATCGACATCGGCGTCTCGGAATCGCTGAACGGGACCTCGCCGAGCACCATCTCGTAGGCCATGATCCCGAGCGAGTAGAGATCGGTCCAGGGCCCGACCTCCTTGGCCATCGCCTGCTCAGGCGCCATGTACGCGGGCGTGCCGATCGCGGTTCCGGTCGCGGTGAGGAACTTCGAGGCGTTCCCGGCCTGGTTGAGCGCGCGGCCGATCCCGAAGTCGGAGATCTTCACGCCCCCCTCGCCGGTGACCATCACGTTCTCCGGCTTCATGTCCCGGTGGACGATCCCGCGGCTCGCCGCGTGCTGGAGGCCCGCGAGCAGCCCCTCGAGCACACCGGCGATCTGCGCGAGCGTGAGCTGGCCGACGAGGGGCCGAAGCGACCCGCGTTCGATGTACTCCATCGAGATGTACGGCGTGCCCTCGTGCTCGAAGTAGTCGTGGACGGTGACGATGTTCGGGTGGCTCAGCGAGCCCGCCATGCGCGATTCGCGCAGGAACCGCTCGGCGAAGGCCTCGTCGGCCGAATGGAGGCTTGCGAGCTCCTTGAGCGCGACATGCCGGTCGAGGTCGGTCTGGCGCGCCAGATAGACGGTCGCCATGCCGCCGCGCCCGACCTCTTTCAGCAGCTCGTAGCGGCCGACGCGTTTGAGAATCAGCGCCAAGGCGGCGTGACCCTCTCTTCAGGTGCAAATGAGCCCACCTCGGCGACCATAACCGCCCGAGCTTAGCCCGATTTCGCGCCGCGCGCTAACACCACCCTGACACGATCCTTAGGTTGTCCACGCGGGAAATGGGTAATCCATATCGTTCGCATGGAACCGCCAACGAAGGGAGGCGATGGAATGACGTCACCAACACGGCTCTTCGGCCGCAGGTGGACAACAGCTCTTGTCCTTGCCCTCGCAGCGACCGCGATCGGCGCTGTGTTCGGCACACTTCGAACGGGTAACGCCGCAATCGCGGTCAAGCCGACAAACCAGACCGCCCCGACGATTGCAGGGACTCCGCAGGAAGGTGCGACCCTGACCGCCGGCAACGGCACGTGGTCGGGAACGACGCCGATCACGTTCACGTATCAGTGGGACCGGTGTGACACGAGCGGCAAGAACTGCAACGCGATCACGGGTCAGACGCAGAACACCTACACCGTCCAGCACGCCGATGTCGGGAACACGCTCATCGTCATCGTGACCGGCATGAACTCCGACGGTAACGATTCCGAAGGGTCGAATGCGACCGCGGTCGTGACCGCAGCTGCCGGTCCGACCGGCTGCCCGAGCGGGACCGGAGCAATCCAGATCGCCGATCTCACCTCGCCCGCCCATCTGCTGATCGGCGGCGGCAGCGTCACTCCGAGCCCGGTCACGCGCACGTCCGGCACGATCCAGGTTCACTTCACCGTGACGGCATGCGGCGGGAGGCCCGTCCAGGGCGCTCTCGTGTATGTCACCGCGGTTCCCTTCAGCCAGTTCTCGATCCCGCCCGAGGCCACAACGGGCGCGGACGGTTCGGCTGTCCTCTCGATGAACGAGCTCAGGAACTTCCCGGCCTCGAGCAAGCAGCAGCTGCTCGTGATGTTCGTCCGGGCCCGCAAGAGCGGTGAGGATCTGCTCGGCGGTATCTCGGCTCGCCGGCTCGTCTCGTTCCGGGTCAACCTCAAGGCCTAACGCCTATCGCTCCCTGAAGAAGCGAAGCGGGCCGGCTCGATCTCGAGCCGGCCCGCTCTTTTCAGCGACGGACGCCGAAGTCGGCGGTGACGACCGTCACCGCGCGCTCCGAGAAGACGCCGGGTGCGGAGCGAACCGACAGCGCGGCCACGGCGACCTGACGCCAGCGAGGGTTCAAGAGGTTCGCCCGGTGCGGCGGGCTCTCCATCCATTCGGCGACCATCGCGGCCCCGGACATCGGGCCCTCGCTCCAAAGGAGGTTCTCGCCGACGGCGTAGTTGACGTAATGCTGCTGCGGGTAGTAGCTGTCGAGCCGCACGGTGACGCTCGCGCCGTCGGGCGCTTGATGGCCGAAGTAGCCGCCGTCCACCATCTGCTCGCAGTGGATGCTGGCCGAGCCGAAGAGGCCATGGCTGAACGTGAGCGGCCGGAGCCCGAACGACGTTCGCAGCGCGTTGATCTGATCGAGGACGCTCACTTCCAGCGCGGTCTGCGCCGAGTGCGACCGCGTTTCGCCGACGGCACCGCCAGGTGCGAGGAGCGAGGCGGACACGGCAAGCGCGAGCACCCCGGCGAGCGCGGCTAGTCGAAGCCGGAGGCAGGAAGACCTACCTTTTGACGTCAAAGACCCCATGTAGGTCTTCGGTTCGCCCGAAGCTCCTGTGTCCATACCCAGCTCCCTCGTTCTCCAACCATCATGCGATGCGTACCGGCGTCCCCAATGGAAGAATCCTCGCGAGTCGCGCAATGATCGAGTTCTTCACGCGGATGCAGCCGTGACTGACATCGGTGCCAAGAGCCGCGGGGTCGTCGGTACCGTGCAGCCCGATCTGGCCGGGACCGCCGCCAAAGCTATACAAGACGTTCGAGAACGCCGAGAGGCCGAAGGCATAGGGTCCGTAGGGGCCGCTCGGGTTTGACTGCTTCAACAGCTCGACAATGTAATACGTTCCCGTCGGCGTTGGCAACACCGACCGTCCGACGCCGGCCCGCGTGCTGAGCACGAGATGCTTTCCGTTACGGACGACAAGGCGGTGGGAACGGAGCGAGACCTGCACGCTGTAGGGGTCGAGGACGAGGTCGACGGAGCTGTCCCTGACCCAGCCCAGCTTGCCGTTCGGACGCATCGCGAGGCGAACCTGCTCCCAACCGGGCTTGCGCTTGGCGACGAGAAAGACCAGTTGACCACCGTCTGTGTTCGGATTCGAGAGGTGCAGAAAGGGCTTCTTCGTTGCCGGTGTGCGGTAGACCGCGACCGACCTGACGGCGGCCTGGGCGACGATGCTGGCGCTCGGAGCCGAGGCACCAGGCTTCGCAGCCGCGGGCCCGGCGACGGCCAGGGCGGTGGCGAGCGCAGCGAGCGTGAGGACGATGGGGCCGCCCCGCCGGCCGCCTCCGAAGAGGCGGCCGGGGGACAGCTGACGCATCCCATTCTGTTCGGGGCGGCGGCTCATCAGCCCGTGAACGCCGCGCTCTTGATCACAGGCCGTGCAGCCTTGGCGACCTTCGTGACCGCCTTGACGTGGACGACGTGCTTGACCGCCTTCACGTGCTTGACGACCTTGACCTTCTTCGGAGCTGCCTTGTGCTTGACGGTCTTCTTGACGACGACCTTGTGGGCGCCGAGGACGCCGCTGTCTGCGACCTTCACGAGGACGCGGCTCGCGACCGGGCCGACCCTGGTGCCGCCGGGCGTGGTGCCGGTCGCGGTCGCGACGTTCGCGAACGTCCCGATGTCGCCCTTCAGCAGCTCGTGGGTGCAGGTGTAGGTCTCGGAGCTTCCGGCGGGAATCGTCTGGGCCGCCTTCGGGGCGAGCGTGCCGGCGTCACACCGGGAATCCGAGAGAGCGATCTTCAGCGCGACGTTGCCCTTGTTCGTGACCACGATCTTGTAATCGACCGTCTCGCCGACGGTTGCAGCGAGCGGTCCCCGGACATAGCTGCCCGAGGCGCCGATCCGCTCGAGCTTCACGATCGACATCGAGGCGTTCGTCGAGGGCGGGATCGGTGCGGTCGGATCGTTCGGCGTGGACGGCGTGCCGGGCGTGGAAGGCGTGTCGGGGGTGTTCGGCGAGTTCGGCGTGTTCGGGCTCGAAGGCGTCGTGGGCGTCTTCGGCGTGGACGGGGGCGTCGGAGTCGTGGGCGTCGTCGGAGTGGTCGGTGTCGTCGGAGTGGTGGGCGGAGCGGGCGGGGTCGTCAGGGTGACGAGGGTGCAAGCGTTACCGACCGATCCGTTGCCGCTCGGCGGCCCCGCGGGGCCCGGGCCGGGGCCGGGGCCGGGAGGGCCCGCGTCGCCGTCCGAGTCGGGGCCGCCGCCGTTCCCCTCGGCCGAGTTGTCGCCGTTGTGGCCGTTGCCGCCTGCGGTGATCTCGTTGGTGTTGTTCGGGGCGCCGCCGTTCGAGTGGAGGTGCACGTCGTACATGAGGACGCACAGCGTGATCGGGCTGGTGTTGGCCGGCGAGTAGGTGTGGACGATCGGCCCCCAGTCGCCGGTGTTGTAGCCGGCCGAGGAGGAGAAGCTGCCGCAGCCGCTGCGCCACGAGCCCGTGCTCGTCGAGTCGGTGCCCGAGGTCGCGTGCACGAGGTTGTCGGCAGGGTTGTAGGCGTTGCCCGCTGCGGCGCCTGCGGTGATCCCGACCGAGCCGGCGAACGTGGTTACGGTGTTGCCGGCCTGCTGCGGGTCGTTCCAGTCGACGGCGTACCCGACGGCGCGACCGTCGTTCGAGCAGTCGCTCTTGTGCGTCGTCCACGCCCAGCTTCCCTGAAGGGTCACGGTGCGCGAACCGTCCTTGTTGACGACGACGGTGCCGCTGGTCGAAGCCGAGATCGGCGACGGAGCGTCTGCGAGGGCCGAGACTGCGTTGAATGCGAGCGTCGCGGCCGAAAGTGCAAACGCGACGAAGAGCATCCGTGCGCTCCGCTTGTGAAAGTCGATCCGGCTGGTCATGAGCGTGCGTGCCTCCCTGAGTCGATCAGTTGTCAGATGGGTCCCAACCCGAAAGATTCAGCGGAGTCGATGTGCTCGACCGCCGTGCTGCCCACTCGTTGTAGGTGCTCCACGGCGCCGTCTCGCCCGCCAACGGGCTGGACCCGCCACCCGAAATCCAGTACCCCTCGTTCGAGTGAGAACTACGGCTTGCGCTCGAGGTCGATCCAGGGCACTCTTTGGTGTGGAAAACCAGGATTTCCGGCCGTGATCTCTTCTGCGGAACATGGGCGTCGAGGTTGGCCTTCGCCCATTGGAGGGATCGCGGTTGCGGCCGATAACACAGTGATGATGTGCGTAGAACCCCCGCTCGCCAGATCCGCGGCACGCCGCGCCCTTTTGCCATTCCTGCGTGAGCGCGGCCAGGCCGTGGTCGAGTTCGCGCTCGTCCTGCCGGTCTTCATGCTGCTCCTGATCGGGATGATCGACTTTGGCAACGCCTTCAGCGATCACAACGACCTGTCCCAGCTCGCAGCCGAGGCGGCGCGTTTTGCCGCGGTGAACAGCTGCGGCACCGGCTGCGGAACGACCAACACGGCGATCATGACCCAGGTTCAGAACGACGCCGACAACTACGGCCTGAAGAACGGCGGCGGCGGTGTGTGGGGTACGGACCAGCCGCTGCGGGTCTGCTTCAACTACCCGACGGGAAGCACCGGCGCGGTAGGCGACCAGGTTCAGGCGATCGTCGAGACGAACTACCGCTGGTTCCCGTTCCTGAACCTCGGCAAGGTCCAGCTGAAGGCAACGGCGACGATGCGGATCGAGCAGTCGCCTGCGACGACGTACGTGGCGGGAACGAACCTTTCGAACTGTTCGAACTACACGAGTTAGAGGTGTGACGTTGGGGAGTTACGGGGAGCGGGGGATGAGGCTGCGGCAACGCACGAAAGACGATTCGGGACAGATCCTGGCCGTCTTCATGATCATCCTGCCGCTGTTCTTCGTCTTCCTGCTCGTGATCGTCGACGGGACACGCGAGTTCGACCAGGGCCGGAACCTCCAGACCGCCGCCGACTCGGTGGCGCTCGCGGCGGCGTTCGGCCTCGGCCACAGCGAGACGACCGCGGCGTCGATCCAGAACAACGTCAAGACCTACCTCACTGCGAACGGGGTCTCGGCGAGCACGCTCGGGATGACGACGTCCGCGTACAACAGCTTCCCATCCTGTACCGGCACCTACTCGAAAAGCGGAGGCGGCACCGGCGCGAACCCCACGAACTGCTACTCGAACCCGTACATCGACTCGTCCGGCACGAGCCATACGGACGAGGTCGAGGTCCGGCTGCACATCTCCTGCATCACGAACATCTTCGGGGGTGCGGCGAACTTCTTCACGCACTCGACCGCATTCAGCTGCGGCGCCGCGACAGCGCACGCGGTGGCGGGCATCTCAGGCGGCGGGGCTCCTCCGGCGTACAGCTTCGTCTCGCTGAACACCTCCTGCGACAACCACACGCTCCTGATCGAGGCTGGCGGAAACCTCGTCGTCAACAACAACATCTACGTCGACTCGTGCAATCACCCGCAGGATGCCTTTGACGTGTTCGGCGGCGGCAGCATCACCGCACCGGCAGCCTACGTGGTGGGCGGCTGGGAGCTCCACGACACGGGCAGCGCGATCCATTTCCCGTCGGGCACGACATGCGCTGCCAACGACAGCGGTGCGACGTACGGAAAGGGATTGCCCGCCGCGAGTGGATGTCCGAACATCAACCAGCCGATCCTCGCTGACCCGTTCGCCGTCCTCGCCTCACCGACCCTTTCGGGCATCGGTGCGTCCGAAGGCGGGACGCGGACGTACACGACGTCCAGCTACAGCCCGAAGCAGTACCTCAACGGGACGATGACGAACGGCGCCACGACCTTTACGGCCGGCGGCGCCGGCGGAACCGCTTCGATCATCTCCGCAGGGGATACCGTCGAGATCGGAAGCGATGCGATGTCGGTGCTTGGCGTGACGAACTCCGGGAATGTGGCGAGCGTCAACGTCGCTCACATCCAGGGCACCGCGGCACACCCCGAGTCGTCGGTCACCGTCACGGGTGCGTCCCGAAACTCGTCGAACGTCGCGACACTCACGCTGTCGTCGGTCAGCGGCCTCGTAAACGGCTCCATCATCGGCGTGAACGGCGTCGGGTTCGGCTTCGACGGCGTTTACACGCTGACCGGCGTTACCGGGAGCCCCACCAACACTGTGACCTATGCCAACACAGGAACCGTCTTCCCGGCGTTGTCGGTGTCTTCGTACAGCCTGGCAGGCGGCGTCGCGACGATCACTACCGCATCGGCACATGGTCTTGCCGTCGGAAACACCGTGACGATCGCCAACGTCAACAGCAATGTGAACGGAACATGGACGGTGACGACCGTTCCGACCAGCACGACGTTCACATTCAACGACACGCCGGCGGCGTTTGGGGTGACGCAGAAGCAGCTTCAGTCGGGGACGGCGATCCTCACGACAAATCCGAACAACAACCTTCCCGCGAACAGCACCGTCAACGTCAGCGGAGTCGACCCGCTCCTCAATGGGGGCCCATTCACGGTAAGCATCCTGGGATCGAGCACTGTGACCTACTCCGATCCAGGGCACACCACCTCGCTGAACCTCGCCACCAAGCAGCTCAACCTGGGCACCGCGACGTTGACGACGACATCGGCGAACCACCTCTCGATGGGTGATCCGATCACCGTCGGTGGTGTCGACTCGAATTTCAACGGGAGTTTCTTGGTAACGGCTGTCAACTCGGGCCTGAACCAATTCTCGTACCTTGACCCGGTCACGATTCCGCTCACAATAAGCAAGGAGCAGCTCTCAGGGGGAATCGCGACCCTGACAACCCTGGGCTCCACGGCCGTGGCCAAGGGAGACACGGTGACGGTGAACCTCACTGACGCAAACGCATCGAAGTTCAACGGCACATTTGTCGTGACCGATGTCAATGCAGGCGCGAACACATTCTCGTACAACGACACGAACACGACGACGCTGACCATCAACAAGGAACAACTCCAGAGCGGACTGGCGACGCTAACGACGTCTGTCGCCACCAACGTGGCCATGGGAGACACGGTCACCGTCTCGCTGACGGGGACCAACTCCGCGGCATTCAACGGCACTTTCACCGTCACCGCTATCAATGCTGGAGCGAAGACATTTTCTTACAACGACCCCTACACGACTAGCCTTACCGTCACCGGGTACTCATATTTGTCCGGAAAGGCAACGATCGATACGTCTGGGACGAACGCTGCCGTAGGCGACACGGTGGATGTAAGCGGCGTTGACCCGCGACTGGGCGGCACCTTCACCGTCTCGAACATCGCGTCTGCCGCGACAGCGGCCTACAGCCCTGGGGAGTCGCTGAGCGCGAATATCACGGCGACCCAAACCTCGTTCAACGTCCAACCAGCATCGGGACCCACTGGAAACGTAGCGCCGGGTCAGATCATCAAGATCGACAGCGAGGATATGCTCGTCATGTCCGCCGCAGCAGTGACGGGCGGTCCACCGCCGCCTCCGATGGGCCAGCAATTCATCACAGTCACCCGCGGCTATCTCGGCACGACCAAGGCAGCCCACAACGCGCCGCCGCCCGCGGCGAACGGTCAACTTTCCCTTGTAACCCTCCAGTCGTTCTCGTATCCGCTGACGGTTGCCTCCTCGACAATCTCCGGAATGTCGCTGTCGAGCGGCACCATCACGGTAACGACCTCGACCGCGCATAATTTCTCAGCCGGCGACACCGTCGCCGTCACCACCGGTGACAGCAGATTCGATGGAAACGTAACGCTCGCGAGCGTCCCGAACTCGACAACGTTCACGTACGCGTACGCGCCGATTGGCGAAAGCGTCACGAACTACGCCGTCGCGGGCGGCATCTGCACTTTGACCGTATCCGGTACGAATGCGATCAAACAGAATGACGTGGTGAACCTCAGTGGCTTTGATACGCCACATAATTTTCTCAACCTCGGTAATGTCACCGTCACCGCAGCGAACGCGTCGACGTTCTCTGTCAATTGCGGACTTGGAAACACCGGCTCGAAGGCTTCCGGACCGACGGGAGGCGCCACCGAGGTCACGCCGAGCGGGATCCCGAGCAGTGGAACCGCGGCGCTTGCAACGGTGCCCACGACCTCCGCGTCCGCCACAGTCACCGACCACCCATCCGTCGCAGTCGGCACCGGCGCGTCGGGAACCGCGCTTGATTCTCCCGTTGTCGCGGCGGGCACCTCTGCGAGTGGCTCAGCCTCCGACCAGCCCCTCGTCGCCGCGAACACGCCGACGGGTGGCACCGTCACTGTCCCCGCCTTTATCGCCGCCACCAGTGCAACCGGAAGCCTTACCGTCGCCTCGATTCCGACGACGTCGGCGAGCGGTACGGCCACGGTTGCGTTCCCCGGAGGCGGCTCCGTCAGCACGAATCTGCTCGAGGTTCAGAAAGCTACAGACGTGACGACCGGCGGACCCGGAACCCCGACGCCGTACGAGATCTCGACCGGGAACGTGACCCTGCAGCCGGGGACGTACTACGGCGGGATCTGCATCGGTGCGGCTACCGGTTCGGATTGCTCGAGTACGGTCACGACGGGGCCACCCGGACCGGGCGGACCCGGCGGCCCAGGCGCCGGGGCCGGGACGAGCAACTGTGAGGCCGCTGGCGGGTCGACCACGAGCACCGCGGACTTCGCGCCGATGCAGAAGCTCAATGCCGCGGTCAGCCTGGTCGATACCACGATCACCGTCAAGGCCGCGACGACGCCGATCGTCGCAGGCGACGTGCTCGTGATCGACAGCGAGGACATGACGGTCCCCTCGACGCCAGCTATCACCTCTACCGGAAGCGGCGGAAACATCGTCTGGACGATTCCCGTAACCCGCGCCACCCCGGCGTCCGAGATCGCCGCCCATACCGCGAACACAAAGATCCAGCAGCTCGTCACCACTGCCAACGGAACGGCATACGCGGGGAGCCCGACCCTGAATGCGACTGTCGCGATCGGGGACTCCTCGATCACGATCAAAGGCATGACGAACCCGATCGCAGCAGGTCAGGTGATCGGGATCGGCGCGGAAGACATGCTCATCCCCGCCACACCCGCGATTACCTCGACCGGAACCAAAGCGAACACGATCTGGACAATCCCGGTGACACGGTCGCAATACAACACGGTCGCCACCGCGCATCCAAGCGGCGCATCGATCGTCGAGGTGTCAGCGACATACTCTCCACCCCCGAACGTCACGCTCGCGCCCGGGACCTACATCATGGCCGGCGGCGGGTTCAGCGTCTGCGGTTCGGCGACCCTCTCCGCGCCCAACGTGATGATCTACAACACCCAGGATCCCACTCTCACGACCGGAAACGGAGCGCTCGGGCAGGTCGACTTCAACACCTCCGGAAGCGTCACACTCGGCCCACAAACAAGCGGCTCCTACGCCGGAATGACGATCTTCCAGGACCGCGCGCTCACCATCGATGCCGCTGACGCCTGCGACCCGAAGCACAGCACGCCCGCCGATTGGGACATCGCGCTCCAGCAGACGGGAAGCAGTGGGCCGACAACGCTTCAGCTCGGGTCGTTCTCGGGGACGATCTACGCCCCAGCGCAGCGGGCCCTGTTCGGTGACGACGTCAGCGGCACGGCCAACCTCGCCATCATCACCGGCTGCATCTTCATCAACGGCGCCGACAGCACCTTCAACTTCCAGCCGACGGGGAACCAGCTCTTCGGTGTCGGCGATGCGCTCGAGGCGTAGCGCCGTGCTGGGCCGGTCGCTCGTTGCCGGGCTCGCGGCGCTCGTCGTGGTGCCGGCGGCGCTCGCCGGGGCCGCTCCCGCGAACACGGTCCCGCCCGCGATCACCGGAACCTTCGACGTGGGCAAGACAATCACCGTGTCGAGCGGCACGTGGAGCGGCTCCCCGACGAGCTACCTCTACCAGTTCGTCCGTTGTGCGGCGATCTGCAACCCGACGGGCGGATACACGCCGATCGCGGCCGCGTCGAGCACGGCGACCTACAAGCTCACGGTGGCCGATGCGGGCCACCAGCTCTACGCGCTCGTGCAGGCGACGAACTCCTCCGGAAATACCGTTGCGACCGCATTCCCGACCCCGATCGTCGCTGCGGCAAACGGTGGCAGCACGACCGCTGCCAACACGACGACCGCGCAGACGACCACGACCACGAGCAAGCCCGTCCCGCCGAAGGCCGTCTTCACGTTCTCACGCAAGAGCGCGCTCACCGAATCGTTCAACGCCACCGCGTCGCTTGCGAAGCGCCCCGCGCTCGGCCTCGGGCGCTACAACTGGAGCTACGGCGACGGGAAGACCGACACGGGATCGAAGGTCGTCCACAAGTTCGCGAAGGCCGGCACGTACACGGTGAAGCTGACGGTGATCGACAACCTCGGCCACTCCGCATCGGTCAAGCACGCGGTCCACGTGCGGTAGCGCCCCGGCGCCACCGTCGGGCCCTGTTGTCACAATCGCTCGGCGCAGGCGCGTCGCAAATCCGATGAACGGAGCTTCCAGACAGTCCGAGGAGGGCTCGAGCAGGGCGTGGCCGGCTGTTGGCGCCGTCGCGGCTCTGGCCGCGGTCGTGGGGGCGCTCGGAGTCGTCGGCACCGATGCGCTCTGGCTCGTGCCGCTCGGGCACGAGATCGCGCACGGGCACATCCCCTCGTCGGTTCCCTTCGCGACCGCGGCGACCTCGGGCTGGCACAACGTGCCGGCGGCGGCGGAACTGCTCTTCTGGAGCCTCTACCAGGCGCTCGGCGGAATCCGCGGGCTCGTCGTTGCTCAGGTGGTGGCGGCCGGTGTCGGCTTCGGGGCGCTCGCGTGGGGAATCCGCCGCGAGTCGACGAGCGGGACAACGCTCGCGGTCGGGTCGGTGGCGCTCATCGGCGCACTGCCCGCCGTGGCCGTGACCGGCGTCTCGCTGTTCTCCCTCGCGCTCTTCCCGGTGCTGCTCGCCTTGCTCGAAACCGAGACGCGGGCGCCGAGCCGCCGCATCTGGCTCGCCGTTCCGCTGCTCGCCGTGTGGGGCAACCTGCACGGGGCGGTGCTCGCAGGGCTCGGGCTTCTCGGTTGCTACCTCGTGTTCGAACGGGCGCGTCAGTCGTGGAAGGTCGCGCTCGGCGTCCTCGTCTCGGGCACGCTCGTGCTGTTCCTGACGCCTGCGCTCTGGAATACGCCGGCCTACTACCGCGGCGTGCTCGGGAGCGAGCCGGCGCGGGCGGGCGAGGGACTCTGGAGGCATCTCGGGTCCGGCGGATTCGACATCGTCCTCGGCGTCGCGGTCGTCGTACTCGCGGTGTGTGCTTCGAGGGGCGGCGCGTGGCGGCGGACACGGCCGTGGGAGGCCGTCGCCCTCGGCGGGCTCGTCCTCGGCACGATCGATGTCGCCCGGAACGGAACCTGGCTCCTCTTCGTGCTCGCCTATCCGGCCGCTCGCGGGCTAAAGTTTCGCGCGCTTCCGGCTCGGCTGCTGCTCGGGTTTGCAGTGATCTGCGGAATCGTGGCACTCGCGCTGTTGATCAAGGGGCCGCGCGACCCCGGCTCGCTACCGATCGCTCGGCTCGCTGCCTACGACGGACAGCCGGTGCTCGCGCAGGCCGTGCTCGGCCAGCAGGTGGCCCTCCTGCACGGCAAGGTCTGGGTCGACAACCCGATCGACGCCTTCCGGCGGCCCGACCAGCGGCTCTATCTCGACTGGGCCGCCGGACGGCCAAGCGGGGCAGCCGCAATCTCACATGCGGTGTACGTGCTCGTGACGCCCGGCACGCCGGCCGGCGACGCCGCGGCAATCGATCCGCGGCTGACGCTCGTCGTGGCCGACGCGAACGCCGCGCTCTACAAGCACCGCTCGGCCAAATGAGAAGGGCGCCCGACGGGGGCGCCCTTCTCCGGGTCGGGCTGGCGGTGGAACCTCTCAGTGATGCGGACCGCGACCGTGGTGGTCGTCAGCCTTGTGCCCCTTGGGAGCTTTCGGCCCTTTCAGGTGGTTGTCGGCGTGCGGGTGCGGTGGGTTCGGCGGAGTCGGCCCGCAGCCGCCGCCTCCGGTGACCACGGCGGTGTTCGTCGTGCTGCCGGCGCCGATCGTGGCCTGCGTGCCCGAGGAGCTGAACCCGCCGGTCGCGGAGAACGTGGCGCTGAAGCTTCCGAGAAAGTGCGCGCCCCCTCCGAGCCCGCCGGCGAGGAAGCCCTGGACGTTGCCGTTCAGGTTGACGGCATCGAGCGCGGCATGGAAGTGGCCGGGCGCGGGCGGGCTGGTCGTGCCTGCGATCCGCAGGTCGCCCGTCAGCGTGCCGGCGTTCGTCGTCGAGTCGTAGACGCTCTTCACGTGGACCGTCACCGGGCCCGCGAGCCGGGTGTCGGTGCTGGTGGCCGTGCCGCTGAAGGTCGCGTCGGTCACGGTGATCGCGTCGTTGTTCGTCGCAGTGCACGTCTGCGTATGGCTCCGGACGAGCGTGTTCGCGTAGAAGCTGGCGGCAACGAGGCTCGTGCCGCCGGACATGCCCGGGCCGGCGATTGCGATTCCGGCGACAGCGAGCGCCGCAGCGGCGGCACCGGCGAGCAGCAGGCGCCGCTGTGGGGCGCGCAGCTTGGGAGCTTTCATCGAGTCCTCCTCCGATCAGTTGTGCTCAGGTCTGAAAACACGCCTCGAGGTTTAACCGGGGCCCGTCATCCGAGGATCTTCGGGCTGTTTTCGGGCTGTAAAAAAATCTCCTGCCCCGGCGGTGCCCCCGATGCAGAGCTTCCAGGAAACTTCAGCCCGGAAGAATCTGCCGCCTGTGCTTTCGGTGAAGGTGTTTCCGGTCGCGCTCGGTGAGCGCAGACGGGAGCGACCATCCGACGTATCCGCAGCTCTGGCACTCCCCGACGCCGATGAACGTCGTGTCAGGAACGAGTCGCCGGCTTCCGCAGGCAAGACATTCGATCTCGACGCGCTGACCGTTCACTGTCCGTTGCACCTGCGGTTCCCTTCTCGTTTGGGCCGAGAGGGCTTCCCATCCCGCGTGACGATCGCCACGCGGGATGAGGCCCCAAGTTCCGCAGTAGACACGGTTGGCGCGCCCGCGCCTCCGTGCCTGCTCCTCTCATCGGCCGCCACAATTAGTCTCTTGAGAGAGGATTCGGAACGCGCCCGGGTGTTCGCCGTCCGTCCTCGATTTCGAACCGGCGCGGGAGCCAGCGGCTCGTTTACGCTTCGTTTACAGGTGGAGAATCGTCCGGTAATCGCGGGTAGGGAAGATTCAGGAGTGAGCATCCGGAGAATCCCGTATCGCGCGGTACCCGCGCTCGTCGCGGCTCTGGCGCTGGCAATCTCGGCACCCGCATTCGCGAGCCACGGGCGTGGCTCCAGCGGTAGCTCAGGGAAGCCGGCGGTAGGCGTGCCGGCTCCTCCGGCTCCTTCCGGACGCGTGCAGGGAGTCGTTCAGTCCGTGCTGCCTTCGGCCGTCTCGGTCCGGCTCCTCGACGGAACCGCTGCCAGCGTCCCGTACGACAAGAAGACGCAGGTGCTCGTGAACGGCAGGCCCGGGCGGCTCGCGGATGTCCGGCCGGGGTTCGTGCTTGCTGCTTCGTGGAAGGCCGGCAAGCCGGCCGGCGTGCTCCGGTTCGTGAGGCCGAGCTAGCTTGTCGGCCGGCAGCGTTCTGCTGGTCGAAGACGAGGAGAGCCTGGCATCGCTCGTCGAGGCCTACCTCGCGCAGGAGGGATTCACGGTCAAGTCGGTCGGAACCGGCGAGGCAGCGCTCGAGCAGATCGAGCTCGGGCCGGTGCGGCTCGTCGTCCTCGACCTGAACCTTCCGGACATGGACGGGCTGGATGTCTGCCGGCGAATCCGCGTGCGGTCGTCGGTGCCGGTCGTGATGTTGACCGCCCGCGACGAGGAGAGCGATCTGCTCGTCGGGCTCGAGGCGGGGGCAGACGACTACATCGGCAAGCCGTTCTCGCCGCGGGAGCTCGTGGCGCGGATGAAGGCGGTGCTGCGGCGCTCCGAGGACGGCTCGGACGAGCCGCTCCTCTCCCTCGGAGACGTCGTCGTGAACCGGCCGGGCCATGAGGTGCGCGTTGCGGGCGAGGCGATCGAGCTGCGGCCGAAGGAGTTCGACCTGCTCGCGTACCTGATCTCGAACCGCGGCGCGGTGATCTCGCGCGACGTGCTGCTCGAGCGCGTCTGGGGCTACGACTACGCCGGCGGAACGCGCACGGTCGACGTCCACGTCGCCCAGCTTCGCCGCAAGCTCTGCCGCCCCGACCTGATCCGCACCGTCCGCGGAGCCGGGTACAAAGCAGTCCAGTCCTGAATGGACAGGTGTGGACGCTCTGCAAACGTTTCGTTCCGGAGCCTGGCACCCGACATGTCCGAAAAGGCTCTCCCGATTTGCAGGGGTTTTGTGGGAAACTCCACTGTTTGAGCGCCGTTTGTAACCGCCGCGTCACGGTACCTGGCACCGGACGTGTCCCTTCGGGCCACGTCTCGGGCGGGCATCTGTGAACTCGCTCCGCGCCCGTGAGTTCGCGGCGATCTCGCTGGCGGTGGTGGCCGCGGTCGGGGTGACGCTCGTGGTCGCGGCGATGCTCGTTCGCAGCTCGGCCCGCCACGAGGCGCTGAAATCGCTCGCGCGGCAGGCATCGCTGATCGCGACGCAGCAGCGCGCTGCGACGCCCGGGAACAAGCTCACGGGCCTCGGCGCCTTCTTCGACACGCAGCAGGAGAGGGAGGCCATCCTCTCGCTGCAGCAGGCGGCGCTGCTGCTCCCGCCCGCCGGCGGGAGCGCCCTTCGCGCGAACACGCCGGCCGAGGGCTCCGTGGTCGTCGGCGGGCAGCGATACCTCTACGCGGCGCATCCCGTGCGCAAGGAGGCCGTCGTCCTGCTCCGGCCCGCGAGCCTCGCCTCCTCCGACCTGACGCCGTTCACGATCGCGTTCGGGATCGCGGCCGCCGTGGGCGCGGCGATCGCCGCGATCGCCGCGTTCTGGCTCGCCCGGGCCGTTGCGCGCCCGATCGAGCGCGTGTCCGACGCGAGCCTCGCGCTGGCCGCAGGAGAGCGCCCAGGCCCGCTTCCGGTCTCCGGCTCGACCGAGGTGGCCGCCCTCGCAGCGTCGTTCAACCAGCTCGCCGACGACCTCGACCGCGCGAGAGACGCCCAGCGCTCGTTCCTGCTCTCGGTGAGCCACGAGCTGAAGACGCCGCTCGCCGCGATCCGCGGTCACGGCGAGGCCCTGATCGACGGCGTGATGACCGTGCCGAAGGCCGCCGGCGTCATCGTGCAGGAGTCGAAGCGGCTCGAACGGCTCGTCCGCGACCTGCTCGACCTCGCTCGCCTGAACCAGCGCTCCTTCTCCGTCCATCCGCGCGAGGTGGATCTCTCGAATGTCGTCGCGCAGGCGGTGAGCCGGCACGGCGCCGAGTCGGCGCGCGTCGGGGTCTCGCTGACCGGCGAGACGAACGGCCGCGCGCCCGCCGTCGCCGACCCCGACCGGCTGCTCCAGGTGCTCTCGAACCTGATCGAGAACGCACTGCGCTCGACGCCGACGGGCGGCTCGGTCGTCGTCGGTGCGCACCCCGGCGCGGTGACCGTCTCGGATACGGGGCCCGGGCTCGACCCCGGCGAGCTCCCGCATGCCTTCGAACGCTTCTATCTCCACAGCCGCCGTGCTCAGAATGGCGCCGTCGGAACCGGGCTCGGGCTCGCGATCGTGAAGGAGCTGACCGAGGCGATGGGCGGCAGGGTCTCGGTCGAGAGCGAGCCGGGTGAAGGGACGACATTCACCCTGACCCTGCCGCTGGAGGCGCATCCGGCCGCTGTTCGACCGGCGGCCGACTGACGCGGGCGCAAAACCCCGACTCGCCGACGACGCTCCCGGGTCGTCCAGCGGTGGAACACGTGCCTCTCGGGTAGGAGATACCGATCGAGCGAGGCGCCGGGAGCCCACCTTGGCCGATTCGCGGTATGGCTTCGGCGGGCCTTCGTCCCTCCGGAGCCTCTCTGCCCCGTTCGAGCGATGCCTTTGTAAATCTTCTGCCCCGAACGCTTCAGCGGCGCCCCCTCGCTGCCGACCACAAGTGAGAAACCAACCGGCGGCAAACCCGGGAGGCACCGATGAAACAGCCGCACGTCCTCGTCGTCGATGACGACATCGCCCTCTGTGAGCTCGTGCGAGCGGCACTCGAGCTCGAGGGGATCACCGTCGACGAAGCGCACCACGTGGTCGAAGCCGACAGGCTCCTGCACGACCGGATCCCGGATGCGATCGTGCTCGACATCGGCCTGCCGGGCATCGACGGCCTGTTCTTCTGCGGGCGGCTGCGGGAGAACCCCCGGCTGTCCACGGTGCCGATCGTCGCGATCAGCGGCTCGGAGCTGAACGGCGATTCGGCCCTCTCGGCAGGGGCGACCGCGTTCGTGCAGAAGCCCTTCGATCCGCTCGAGTTGCTGACCCTGCTCGAGCAGCAGATCGGCCTCACTCCGCTGACGCACGCGTTCGGTCCGGGCGTCTCGGACGAGGCGGCGAAGATCAACGCGGCGGAGCTGCGGCGCCTCATCGAGTTCGGCCGGCGGCGGCACGAGCTCCTCGACCGCGCCTACCGGCAGACGCTCGCGGCGATCGCGGGATCGCTGGAGATCCGGGGGCTCGACACGGGCTCCCATACGCGGCGGGTGACCGCCTACGCGATGCGGCTGACAGTCGAGGTCGCCCCATCCCTTTCAGACGATCCGGGACTCGAGTGGGGCTTCATGTTCCACGACATCGGCAACATCGGGATCCCCGACCGGATCCTGCTCAAGCGCAGCTCGCTGAAGTCCGAGGACTGGAAGGTCCTGCAGCAGCACACGACGATCGGCGAGCAGCTGCTGGAGCACGTGCCCCTTCTCGGTGGCGAGGCGCTCCGCGTCGTGCGCTCCCATCACGAGCGCTGGGACGGGAGCGGCTATCCGGACGGTCTCGTCGGCGGGGACATCCCTCTCGGCGCGCGGATCTTCTCCGTCGCCGACGCCCTGGACGCGATGACCGACCGCCGCCCGTACCGCCGCCCGCTCCGCTGGGAGGCCGCGCTGGCACGGATCCGCAAGAACTCGGCGAGCCAGTTCGACCCGGACGTGGTCGACGGGCTCATCGCCTGCGAACCGGATCTGATCCAGATCCGCAACCGCTTCCTCGAGGCCGATCGCGAATCGGATCCGTCCTCGCTGCGCCAGATCTCAGAGGCCATGGCCCTCGCCCTCCCGCCAGAAGCACCGGGCGCACAGGTCTAGCCCTTCGCGCCCCGGCCTCTTCGGCCGTGGCTCGAGGGGAGGACGAGGGGGACAGTCCCCCAGACATGTCCCGGTGAGGCACGACCCCTCGCACAGTGTCCGCACGGGCAAGTCCCGGGGACAGGGTGGATTCATTCGGTCGTCGCAACGTGTGAGGAGGGGTTGCGATGGTGGTGTGTCGGTCGGTGGTGTGTCGGGAGGATCGGGTTCGGTTTTGGGCGGGGATCGCTCGGGGGTTGTCGGGGGTGGATGCGGCT
>DATBBA010000058.1:0-63894 GCA_036271235.1 Gaiellaceae bacterium | reverse complement strand
CCCGTCGGCCGCCCGTCGAGGCCTACGTCCGGCCCGTGACCGCTTCGCGGTTGACGCCGGTGCTGAAGAGACCCCCCGTCGCGATCTTCGTCAGCGTCTTGTCGGCATTGCCCTCCTCGCCGAGCGTCTGGTCGAGCAGGGACTTCGCATTGCCGAGATCGAGCTCGCCCGCCAGCGTACGAGCGGTGCCGTACGCCGCGATCTCGTAGTGCTCGATCCGCTGGGCCGCCGCGATGAGCGCCGCATCCTTGGCCATCGGATCGCCGGTGCTCCTGACGATCTCGTCGCCCTCCGCGATCAGGCCCTTCATCGCCTCGCACTCCTCGGCGGGCGGTGCGATCCCGAGCTCGCCGAAGATCGTCCCGAGGCGCGTCACATGCTGGCGCGTCTCCTCGAGGTGGTGCTCGAACGCCTTGCGGAGGTCGGGGTCGGTGGCCGCATTCGCGACCTGCGGAAGGGCCTTCAGCAGCTGGTTCTCGGCGCTGTAGAGGTCAGCGAGCTGATCCACGAACACGTCGTTCAAAGAGCTCAGATTCATCGATCCTCCTTGTCTCGGTGTCGAGGCGCCGTTTGCGCCCGGCCAGGAACTACCCACCGGTCTCGAGCGCAAAACGAGCGGGAGGGATGCAATCGGACGCGTGTTTTCGCGGTCGCGCGGATGGGCAACACGGCGACGGTGGCTCGGGACGCGGTACGGGTTTTCATGCTCTCGGCGCTCGTTGCAACCCTTGTATCGGGGTGCGGCGGCAACCAGGACAGCCTGAACCCACATTCGCATGCGCAAGGGCAGATCGTGCAGCTCTGGTGGGTGATGGCCGCCGGTTCTGCGATCGGGTTCGTCGTGATCGCCGGCCTCCTCTACGCCGGCTGGACGCGGCGCAGCCGGCAGGTCGACGCGGCCGGGGAACGGCGCCTGACACGGCTCGTCGTGGTGCTCGGGATCGCGGTCCCGGTCGTCGTTCTCAGCGCCCTGTTCGTGTGGGCGGACGTGCTCGTGATCGGATCGACCGCGGCACCGCCGAAGGGCTCGGCCCAGTTGACGATCCGCGTGATCGCGCACCAGTGGTGGTGGGAGGTGCGCTATCCGGGCACGACGGCCGTGACCGCGAACGAGATCCACGTCCCGACGAACACTCGCGTCGATGTCCTCGGCACGAGCGCGGATGTGATCCACAGCTTCTGGGTGCCGGAGCTGAACCGCAAGATCGACCTGATCCCGGGGCTCACGAACTCCGTCCTGATCGACGCGACCCGGGCGGGCCGCTACCGCGGGCAGTGCTCCGAGTTCTGCGGCGTCCAGCACGCGCACATGGCCGTGGCGGTGGTCGCCCAGCCGCCCGCCCAGTTCCGTGCGTGGCTCGCGAACATGGCGAGGCCCGTGGCGCCGCCCGCAACGGCGGTGGAGCGGCGGGGGCTTGCGATGTTCCTCTCGACCTCCTGCGCCAGCTGCCACACGCTGCGCGGCACCTCGGCCGGCGGGGATGTCGGACCGGACCTCACGCATCTCGCCACCCGTACGACGCTCGCGGCGCTCACGATCCCGAACACGCCCGCGTACCTCCGTGGCTGGATCGCGGATCCCCAGGCGGTCAAGCCCGGCGCGAAGATGCCGGCCGTCCCGCTCGCTCCCGGTGAGCTCGACGCCCTCGTCGCCTACCTCGGACATCTCCGCTGATGGCGGTTGTCGCTCCCTCCCCGCAGCGTTCGGAGCTTGGCCGTCTCGAACGGGTGTGGCTGCCGCGGCCGGGGCTCCTCGGATGGCTGACGACCGTCGACCACAAGCGGATCGGGCTCCTGTACCTGGGCGCGACCGCCGTCTTCTTCGGCGCGGGCGGGGTGGAGGCGATGATCATGCGTTCCCAGCTCGCCACGCCGAACGAGCACCTCGTCTCGCCGTCGACCTACGACGAGCTCTTCACGACCCACGGCGTGACGATGATCTTCCTCTTCGTGATCCCGATGTCGCTCGGGGCGTTCGGGAACTATCTGGTACCGCTGATGATCGGGGCGCGGGACATGGCGTTCCCGCGGCTGAACGCGCTCTCGTTCTGGCTCTTCCTCGGCTCCGGCTGCCTGCTCTACACCGGCCTCTTCATGGGCACCGGGCCGAACGCCGGCTGGTTCGACTATGTCCCGCTCGCGCTGCGCCAGTACGACCCCGGGCCGGGTGTGGACTTCTACGCGATCGGGCTGATCTTCAACGGGATCTCGACCACGGCAGCCGCGATCAACTTCATCGTCACGATCCTGAAGCTGCGGGCGCCGGGGATGTCGCTGAACCGGATGCCGCTCTTCTGCTTCGCGAACCTCGCCGCCTCGCTCGCGCTCGTCTTCGCGCTACCGGCGCTCACGATCGACCTGGTGTTCCTCGAGCTCCAGCGGAAGCTCGGCTTTCACTTCTTCGATCCGGTGCACGGGGGAAGGCCGCTCCTCTGGCAGGACCTCTTCTGGATCTTCGGGCATCCCGAGGTCTACGTGATCGTGCTGCCCGCCTTCGGGATCGCGACCTCGATCATCCCGACGTTCTCGCGGCGCCGCATGCTCGCGTTCCCGCTGGTGGCCCTCGCGGAGCTGCTCGTCGTGTTCATCGGCTTCGGCGTGTGGGCCCACCACATGTTCGCGACCGGGCTGCCGACCGCGACGCTCGTCTTCTTCGCGGCCGCCTCGATGATGGTGGTCGTCCCCTCGACGATCCAGATCTTCGCGTGGACGCTGACCGTGCTCGGAGGGACGCCGGTGTTCCGGGCGCCGCTGCTCTTCATCGGCGGGTTCGTCGTCTTCTTCGTGATCGGAGGCCTCTCCGGGATCATGTTCACGGCGATCCCGTTCGACCAGGCGGCGACCGACACCTACTTCGTCGTCGCGCACCTGCACTTCGTGATCTTCGGCGCGGCGGTGTTCCCGCTACTCGGCGGCCTCTACTACTGGTTCCCCAAGGTCACGGGCCGGATGTACCACGAGCGCTGGGCCGTCGCGACGTTCTGGATCGTCGCGGTCGGGACGACGGCGACGTTCTTCCCGATGCACATCGTGGGGCTGCTCGGAATGACCCGCCGGGTCTACACCTACGGATCCGGGCTCGGCTGGGGGATCTACAACCTGATCGAGACGATCGGTGGGTTCGTCCTCGCCACGGGGCTCGTCGCGATCGCGGCCAACCTCATCTGGAGCTACCGCCGCGGCGCTCCGGCGGGTCCCGATCCATTCCGCGGGGGAACGCTCGAGTGGACGATCCCCTCACCGCCGCCGCACTACAACTTCGCAGTGATCCCGCGGGTGAGCAGCCCGTATCCCAACTGGGACCGCGGGGATCGCGAGGTCGACGCCCGCCGCCTCGAGCACGACGAGATCTCCCTGCCGGGAGGGCACGAGACGCCCACCTCCACCCCCGCCGACGGCTTCCCGGCCGAGGTGGCCGAGATGCCCGCGGAGTCGCCGTGGCCGATCCTGCTCGCGTTCTGCACGACGGTGATCTTCGCGCTGCTCCTCACCTCGCACTTCGCCGCAGCCGGCTTCGCGGCGCTGGTCGCGGTCGTCGTGCTCGTCGGCTGGCACGGCGACGAGCCGGTGGCGGCATGAGCATCGCCGCCACTCCGGCCCGTGGGCGGGCGCGCTCGAACGGATGGTGGGGGATGGCGCTCTTCGCCGCGACCGAGGCAACGCTGATCGGAACCATCGTCGGGAGCTACTTCTACCTCCGCATCAACGCCGCCGCCTGGCCGCCGAAGGGAGCTCCGGAGCCGGCGATCCTGGCACCGGTGCTCTTGACGGTGGCGCTGCTGGCGTCGGTCGTTCCCTTCCACGGTGCGGTCTCGGCTGCCCGCCGGGACGACCGAGCCCGCGCCCTCGCGCTCGTGGCGGTTGCAACGGCGGTCCAGGCGGCCTACTTCGGCGTCCAGATCCATCTCTTCTCCGCGAGCCTCGACCGGTTCCAGCCGCAGGCAGGCGCCTACGCCTCGATCTACTACGTCCTGCTCGGCGCCGCCCATGCGCACATCGCGGTCGGCCTGCTCTTCGATCTCTGGCTGCTGGCCCGGCTGGCGAGGCGCCTGACGCCCTACCGGCTCCGCGCCCTCGAGGCGGTGGCGCTCTACTGGGTCGTCGTCGCAGGGATCACCGTCGTCGCCGTCTTCACCCTGCTGTCGCCGCGGCTATGAGGGAGCGCCGGCTCGAGAGGCTCCAGTGGTTCGGCCTTCTCGCGGGTGGGCTCGCCTGGGCCTTCCACCTCGTGTTCGGCTACTTCTTCGCCGAGGGACACTGCGAGGTCTCGAGCTGGCGCTCGGACTGGTCGCAGGCCGTCGTCGCGTTGACCGTCGCCGCTGCGCTCGTCGCGATCTTGGCCGCCGCCGCCTCGGCGACGGTGTTTCTCGCGCTGCGCCGGGTCTCCACGGACTCCGCCGGGCCGCCCGGGCGCAGGCATCTCTTCGCGATCGGCGGCATGGTCGCGAACGTCCTCTTCCTGGTCGCCATCCTGCTGAGCGGGATCACGGTGGTCGCGACGAACGGGTGCCGGCCGGCATGAGGAGGCTGGCGCTCGCCGGTGTGCTGATCGCCCTCGCCGGGTCGGCGGCCGCGGGCTCGGCGACCGGGCCGCCTCCTGCGGGCCTCGTGCCTGCTCACACCGGGGCGGCGCTCTACGCCGCGAACTGCTCGAGCTGCCACGGGCCACACGGCGAAGGGATCTCGCCCCCGGCGCGGCCCGGGGTGGGCGATCTCGGGGGGCTCGGTCCGTCGCTTGCCGATGCCGGGGCGCTCGCCGCGGACTTCTACCTCCGCACGGGCTACATGCCGCTGCGGAGCCCGGACGTTCAGCCGTCTCGCTCCCAGGTGCTCTTCTCCCAGCCTGACCTCAGGCGGCTCGTGACCTACGTCGCGGGGCTCGGTCACGGTCCCGCGATCCCGCATCCCGATCCGGCGAGCGGGACGGTGTCGCAGGGACTCCAGCTCTTCACCGACCACTGCGCCGGATGCCACCAGGTCGCGGCCGAGGGGGGCTACGTGACGGGGGCGCGCGTCCCGCCGCTCCAGCAGGCGACGGACCGGGAGATCGCGGAAGCTGTGCGGATCGGGCCCTACGTCATGCCCGCGTTCTCGGCGCGGGCGATCTCGAACGCGCAGCTCGACTCGCTGATCCGCTACCTCGACTACGCCCGCCACCCGGATGATCCGGGCGGCTGGGCGATCGGCCGGATCGGCCCGGTTCCCGAGGGGCTCGTAGCCTGGCTCATCGCCGGCTCCGTCCTCCTGCTGGGGTGCCTCGCAGTGAGCCGTCGCGCGCGGTTCGACCGGAGCCGCTCGTGAGCCGCCGCTCGGAGCTCGCGCTCTCGGCGCTCCTGCTCGTGACGGCGCTCTCGGCCGTCGCGTTCGTCGTCGTGTACGCGTTCTCGCGGATCCCGGACGCGACGCAGTTCCTGGGCCTCACGCTCGGAATCGCCTTCATCGCCCTGGCCGCCGCGCTGCTCCTCGTGGCGAGAAGGCTCGTGGCGGCGCAGGAGCTGGAGCACGAGTACCCGGCCTACGAGGACGAGGCGGCGCAGCTCGAGCTCGAGCAGGTCGTGACCGAGGGCGGTGAGCGCTTCACGCGCCGCCGGCTCGTCGTCGCCTCCGCGTCGATTGCCGGTGTGAGTCTCGGCGCCGCGTTGATCGCGCCGGTCGTTGCGTTCGGTCCCGTCTTCGATCTCGAGTCCTTCGTCTCCACGCCGTGGCACCGAGGCCGCCGGCTCGTGGGCGAGGACGGCCGGCCTCTCACCGAGGCGGACGTCGAGGAGAACGACTTCTACACCGCCTATCCGGAAGGGGCGGATCGCGAGGAGCTCGGCGCGCCCCTCGTCGTCGTTCGCCTTCCCGTCTCCGAGCTCGAGCTCCCGCAGGGGAGACGTGGCTGGGCACCCGAAGGAATCCTCGCCTACTCGAAGATCTGCACCCACGCCGGATGCGCGATCTCCCTCTATCGCAAGCCGACGTTCCCGCCGACCGAGCCCGCCCCGGCGCTCGTCTGTCCGTGCCACTACTCGACCTTCGACCCGGCCCGCGGCGGTGCCGTCATCTTCGGACCGGCCGGGCGGCCCCTGCCGCAGCTGCCGCTCGAGATCGGTGCCGGCGGCGACCTCCGCGCGGGCGGGACGTTCAGCGGTCCCGTCGGCCCCTCGTGGTGGGGCGTTCGGTCGAGGAAGGCGAGATGATCCGCGCCGCCGTCCGCGCGCTCGACCGCGGCACGGGCTCGGCGTCGAGGGTCAAGAAGGCGCTGCGCTATCTCTTCCCGGACCACTGGTCGTTCATGCTCGGCGAGGTGGCGCTGTACGCGTTTCTCGTGCTCGTCGCCACGGGGATCTACCTCGTCTTCTTCTTCCAGGACTCGACCGCTGTGACGACCTACCACGGCCCGTACACGCCTCTCGACGGTGCGTCGATGACGAAGGCGTACAAGTCGGTGCTCGACATCTCCTTCTCTGTCCGCGCGGGGCTTCTGATCAGGCAGACGCACCACTGGGCGGCCGACGTGTTCGTGGTCGCGATCGTGCTCCACCTCTTCCGGATCTTCTTCACCGGAGCCTTCCGCACACCCCGCCGGCTGACCTACTACCTCGGGCTCACGATGCTCGTGCTCTCCCTCCTCGAGGGGTATGCCGGCTACTCGCTCGCCGACGACCTCCTGTCGGGAATGGGGCTCGCGATCGGCTACTCGGTGCTCCTCTCGGTGCCTCTCGTCGGCGCGAACCTGGCCGCGCTCGTCTGGGGCAGCCCCTTTCCAGGCGCCCCCGACTTCTGGTCGCGGCTCTACATCGTTCACGTCCTGATCCTTCCGGTCGCGATCGGCACGTTGCTCCTCGGGCACCTGACGCTCGTCGCAGCCCGCCATCACACCCAGTTCCGCGAGTCGGCGCGCACGACGGAGCGGCGGATCGTCGGGATCCCCGCCTTCCCGTCGCAGGCGCCGCGGTCGCTCGCCCTGATGTTCGGCGTCTGCGGTGTCCTGTTCCTGCTCGGGGGGCTCGTCCAGATCAACCCGGTCTGGCTCTGGGGCCCCTACCATGTCGGCGCCTCGACGAACGGCGCGCAACCGGACTGGTACCTCGGATGGCTGATCGGCGCGCTCCGGCTCGTCCCCGGATTCGACGTCGTCGTCGACAACCGCACGCTGATCCCGAACCCGTTCTGGGGCGGGGTGCTCTTCCCGGGCCTCGTCTTCGGGCTCCTCTTCGCGTGGC
The DNA here is from genome assembly GCA_036271235.1 of Gaiellaceae bacterium. Taxonomy (GTDB): domain Bacteria; phylum Actinomycetota; class Thermoleophilia; order Gaiellales; family Gaiellaceae; genus PALSA-600. The sequence continues at coordinate 56,686 of DATBBA010000058.1, read as the reverse complement.
CCTGGCTCGAGCGCCGCTTTGCACGGGATCGCGAGCCCCACAACCTCCTGCAGCGCCCGCGTGACAACCCATGGCGTACCTCGATCGGCGCCGCCGTCGTCACCTGGGTCTTCCTGATCTTCATGGCCGGCTCCGCCGACCGGGTGCAGGTGCTCTTCGGCCTCGGCTACGCGGGCCAGATCGAGGTCTACCGCGTGCTCATCTGGGTCGCGCCGGTCGTCGTCCTCTTTGCAGCGAGACGCGTCTGCCGGGAGCTCCGCGACGGAGAGCGGGTGGCCCAGATCCGGAGCGAGGCCGCCGAGGCAAAGCCTCTTCAAGCGGCCGGCGGGAACGACCCCAGAGCCTCCTCGGGCGTTTAGGTTCGCCTGCACGGGGAACCCCCCCCGGTGTGGTCGAGCTCGGATATTCGCTGTCTTCCGAAGAGCTGGGACCGCGGGCGCTGGTCGCGAATGCACGCCTGGCCGAAGAGGCCGGTTTTCGGTTCGCACTCGTCTCGGATCACTTCCACCCGTGGCTCGACGAGCAGGGGGAGAGCGCCTTTGTCTGGAGCACGATCGGCGCGATCTCGCAGGCCACCGAGGCGCTCTCGCTGGGTACGGGCGTCACCTGCCCGCTCCTCCGGCTTCATCCGGCTATCGTCGCGCAGGCGGCGGCGACGAGCGCGGCGCTGATGCCGGGGCGATTCTTCCTCGGGGTCGGCACCGGCGAGAACCTGAATGAGCACATCCTCGGCGACCGCTGGCCCGCACACGAGGAGCGGCTCGAGATGCTCGAAGAGGCGATCGGGCTGATGCGCGAGCTCTGGCACGGCGGGCTCGTGAGCCGGCGAGGCGTCCACTTCACCGTCGACCGGGCGCGCCTCTACACGCTCCCCGACGAGCCGCCGGCGATCGCCGTCGCTGCGGCCGGCCCTCATGCTGCGTCGCTCGCGGGCCGGATCGGCGACGCGCTCGTCGCCACCGCGCCCGACCCCGAGCTCGTGGCCGCCTTCGAAGAGGCCGGCGGCGCGGGGAAGCCCTGTTACGGGCAGCTCACGGCGTGTTACGCCGGGACGACCGAGGAGGCCGTCGAACGCGCGTTCTCGAACTGGCGAAACGGCGGTCTCGGCGGCGATCTCGGCCAGGAGCTCAGCCTCCCTCGTTTCTTCCGCCAGGCAACCGAGCTTCTCACTCCCGGCGACATCGCCCAGAACGTGGTCTGCGGGCACGAGCCCGAGCGGTTCCGCGAGGCGATCCGCGAGTTCGAGGAGGCCGGTTTCGACAGGGTCTACATCCATCAAGTCGGCGCCGAACAGGCGTCGTTCCTCGACTTCTCCGCCCGGGAGCTCCTCCCCGAGACAGCAGCGGTGCGATGAGCCCCGAGGTCGTCGCGATCACGGGTGCATCGGCCGGTGTCGGCCGGGCGACGGCTCTCGCCTTCGCGCGGCGAGGCGCTGCCGTTGCCCTCCTCGCGCGCGGCGAGGAGCGCCTGGCCTCCGCAAAGCACGAGCTCGAGGCATTCGGCGTGCCGGCTACGACCGTGTCGCTCGACGTTGCCGATGCGGACGCGGTCGAGGAAGCGGCATCGCGGGTGGAATCGGAGCTCGGCCCGATCGACGTGTGGGTGAACAACGCGATGGCGACGGTGTTCGCTCCGCTCTCGAAGACGGAGCCGGACGAGTTCCGGCGCTCGACCGAGGTCACCTACCTGGGCTCGGTCTGGGGCACGATGGCCGCGCTCCGGAGGATGCGTCCGCGCGACCGCGGCGTGATCGTGCAAGTCGGCTCCGCCCTTGCGTATCGCGGGATTCCGCTACAGGCGGCCTACTGCGGCTCCAAGCACGCACTGCAGGGATTCCTCGAGTCCGTGCGCACCGAGCTCGAGCACGACCGCTCGCACGTGCGGTTGACGATGGTGCAGCTTCCCGCGCTGAACACGCCCCAGTTCACCTGGAGCCGGGCGAAGATGCCGCATCAGCCACAGCCCGTGCCGCCGATCTTCCAGCCCGAGGTCGCCGCCGACGCGATCGTGTTCGCGGCCTCGCACCCGCGGCGCGAGCTCATGGTCGGCTGGCCGACCGTCAAGGCCATCCTCGGGAACGCGGTCGCGCCGTCGGTCGCCGATCATCTGCTTGCCGAGGATGGCTACAGCGACCAGCAGACCGCGACGCCGGCAGAGCACATGCGTCCCGGAAACCTGTTCGAGCCGGTCCCGGGCAACCAGGGCGCACACGGTCCCTTCGACGCACGCGCGAAGCCCTACTCGCTGCAGCTCTGGGCCACGAAGCATCGTCGCTCCATCGGCGTCGCGGGCGCCGCTGCGATCGCGGCAGTCGCCGTCAATGCCGTCACAGGAGGTCAGAAGTGAGCCAGCTCGTCGCCGATTACATCCTCGCGCGTCTCCGCGAATGGGGCGTCCACCGGATCTACGGCTATCCGGGCGACGGGATCAATGCCATCATCGGCGCGTTCGATCGCGCAGGCGGCGATCCCGAGCTGATCCAGGTGCGCCACGAGGAGATGGCCGCCTTCATGGCCTGCGCCCACGCGAAGTTCACCGGTGAGGTGGGGGTGTGCCTCGCAACTTCCGGGCCCGGGGCGATCCATCTCCTGAACGGGCTCTACGACGCGAAGCTCGACCACGCGCCGGTGCTCGCGATCGTCGGGCAGCAGGCGCGCGCCGCGCTCGGCGGGGACTATCAGCAGGAGGTCGACCTCGGGACGCTCTTCAAGGACGTCGCCGGGGAGTACGTCCACATGGCGACGGTTCCCGAGCAGATACGCCATCTGATCGACAGGGGAATCCGGATCGCGCTCTCGGAGCGGACGCCGACCTGCGTGATCGTCCCGAACGACCTCGCCTCGGAGCCCGCAGCAGAGCCGCCGCACGCCCACGCGACCATCCATTCGTCGGTCGGCTACTCGCCGCCGGTCGTGATCCCCGCCGATCGCGACCTGCAGGAGGCCGCTCAGATCCTCAACGCGGGCGAGAAGGTGGCGATCCTCGTCGGCCAGGGAGCACGCCTTGCCGGCACCGAGGTGCGCGAGGTCGCCGACAGGCTTGGCGCCGGGGTCGCGAAGGCGCTTCTCGGCCGGGCCGTCGTGCCGGACGATCTCCCGTTCGTCACGGGGTCGATCGGGCTCCTCGGGACGAGGCCGAGCTACGAGATGATGAACGCCTGCGACACCCTGCTCATGATCGGGTCGAGCTTCCCGTACTCCGAGTTCCTGCCCGAGGAGGGGCAGGCCCGCGGCGTGCAGATCGATCTCGATGCGAGGCGGATCGGGATCCGCTACCCGATGGACGTCCAGCTCGTCGGCGACTCGCGGGAGACGCTGCGCGCGCTCCTGCCGCTGCTCGAGCGGAAGGAGGACCGGGACTGGCAGGAGCAGATCGTTCGCGAGGTCGCAGACTGGTGGCAGCTGATGGAGACGCGGGCTCACGACGACGCCGACCCGGTGAACCCGCAGCGGGTGTTCTGGGAGCTCTCCTCACGCCTCCCGGACAACTGCATCCTGAGCTCGGACTCCGGCTCGGCGGCGAACTGGTTTGCCCGCGACCTGAGGCTGCGGCAGGGGATGATGGCCTCGCTCTCGGGAACGCTCGCGACGATGGGGCCCGGCGTGCCGTACGCGATCGCGGCCAAGTTCGCCTACCCGGGGCGACCTGCGATCGCACTCGTCGGCGACGGCGCGATGCAGATGAACGGCCTGGCCGAGCTGATCACGATCTCGAAGTACTGGGAGCGCTGGAGCGACCCCCGGCTGATCGTGCTGGTCCTGAACAACCGCGACCTGAACCAGGTCACGTGGGAGCAGCGCGCGATGGAGGGAGATCCGCGGTACGAGGTGAGCCAGTCGATCCCGGACTTCCCGTATGCCCGTTACGCGGAGCTGATCGGGCTTCACGGGATCCGCGTGGACGATCCGGAGCAGGTCGGCGCTGCCTGGGACGAGGCGCTCTCGGCCGACCGTCCGGTGGTGCTCGAGGCCGTCGTCGATCCCGAGGTGCCGCCGCTTCCGCCCCACATCACGTTCGACCAGGCGAGGAAGTTCGCCCAGGCGGCGCTGCGCGGCGATCCGGACCGGGGGCCGATGATCCGCAGGTCGCTCCGCCAGATGCTCGACGCCGCCGGCCTGCATCGCTGAGCGCCCGGATCGCTCGATCAGGTGGGCAATCCGGAGACCGAGAAGGAACGGACGGACCGTCAGCTGATCGAGCTCCTGACCGAGCTGCGCGTGGCGCTGCCCGGCGCGCAGATCCTTCTCGGGTTCCTGCTCACCGTGCCGTTCGCCACGCGGTTCGGACGTGTCGATCGCGCCGGTCGCATCGCGCTTTTCGTGTGCCTGCTCGTCACGGCTTGCGGCACGGTGCTGCTGATGGCGCCGTCGGTCTACCACCGGCTCCGCTGGGAGCAGGGAGGCAAGTCCGATGTGATCCTCGTCGCTCACCGGCTCTTTCTCGGGGGAACGGCCCTGCTCGGCGTCGGGATCGTGACCGCGGTGTTTCTCGTCGGAGACGCGCTCTTCGGCGCGATCGCCGGCGTGGTGGCGGCGGCCGCGATCTGCGTCGCGGTCGGGCTCACCTGGTACGCGCTGCCTGCGATCCGCTCGCGGATGCCGGAGGTCCAGGGCCGGGAGTAGTGGGAGCGGGTGTTCTGGAGCGCCGGGCTGGGTAGACGCAAGCCACGATCATCGAGCCGTTTGGAGGACAACGTGCCGCTCACCACCAACAGGAGAAAGAAGCTCGAGAAGTCCCAGTTCGGGCTCCCGGGCCGGCGTAAGTATCCGATGCCGGACAAGCGTCATGCGACGAACGCGAAAGGGCGCGCCCGCCAGCAACTGAAGAAGGGAAGGCTCTCGCGCTCGGCCTACGACATGATCGTCGCCAAGGCGAACAGGGTGCTGAGGCGCGGCAGCACCAAGGGCAAGAAGAAGCGGTAACGCGGGGCTAGGGTCCGGCCGGGCTCGGGCCGGCGTCGTCGACGAGCAGGTCGAGGAGCTCCCCGATCTCCGTGTTCGTCTGGGCCGGATGGCGCATCGCGACGCCCCGGTTCACGGTGTAGTGGTTTCGCCGGCCTACCCGCTCGACGTTCACGTAGCCGGATTCCACCAGGTCGCCGACGATCCGCTGCACGGCGCGTTCCGTGATCCCGACGGTGGCAGCGACGTCGCGCAGCCGCACGTTGGGATCGCGATCGATGCAGAGGAGCACCTGCGAGTGGTTCGAGAGGAAACGCCACGCCGCTTCCTCGTGCGGGCGATCGTCCGGCTCGGTGGAACTTGACACACCTGACATTTTTTACGTATATTTCTCGTCGCGATATCTTTATGGTGAATGTTCTATCGTGATGGTCGAATCGCGCTACCCTCTACGTGTTCAAACCTTACATGCCGCAGGCAGACGTGCGCTTCCCCCCGACGAGAGTGATCCCGTGAGCACCGGTCGTGCGTCCACAGAGGCCTCGGAGCTGATGGAGACGATGCGGCGGTTCGAGCAGGCCCACCAGCGTCGCTCGGTCGACGGGATGCGTCAGTGCTTCCATGATGACGCCCTGATCGAATCGGTCGCATCGGACGGATCGGCCCTCGGCCCGGACGAGACCGTCGAGGCGCTCCGGGACGCGATGACCGACGGCATGTACCTGATCGCCGGCTGGGAGTACGAGCCCCTTGCTCCCGAGCTCGTGCTCTCCTCGACCACCACGCGCCATCGCACGACGGAAGGGGGCCACTCGCACGAGACCGTGTGGCGCCTGACGGAGGGCCGCGACGGGCTGATGTGGCGGGTCTGGCTGTTCTACAGCCGGGCGGACGCGCTCGCGGCCCTACGCCATCTTCGTGACGTATCGACAGAGCCCGAGATCCACCGAAAGGCTCCCGCGCCGGCTCTCGGCGGCAGCGCCGTTCCGGACGCGCCGGTGCGGCTGCCCGTCCAGCTCGATCCTCAGGCCAATCCGGCCTGACGCTTCGCGGCGGTCAGGGCCTGTAGAGCAACGACTCGGCGCTGTGCGGCCACTGCGCGGCACCTGGCATCCACGGATCAGCCGCCGTGAGCTCCAGGAACTGCGGGCGGGTCACCTATTGCTCTACGGAGCCCTTAACGGCGTTCTCGGGCCGCGGCGCGACTGCGGGCGAGCGAGCCGGGACCCGCATAGTGCTGCACCGCAAGCGTGACGACGAGGAGGAGCGCGGCGAGACCGTAGCGGTCGTCGCGGTAGTAGACGAGCACCGACGCGAGGATCGCAAACCCGATCATCGTCCGGCTCCAGTCGACGGCACGGCGCTCGGCCTCCTGGCGGCTGCCGAGGGAGGCCCAGAGAGCGGCCCTGAACAGGGCGTAGCCGTCGGTGGGTGCGATCGGCAGCAGGTTTGCGACGGTCAGGATCAGGGTCACACCCGCAGGGAAGAGCACCGCTGTCCGGAAGATCCCGTCCGGGAGGGCGAAGGCGATAGCCAGATACGCGCCCGCGACGAGCAGCGAGGCGAGCGGGCCGCCGGCCGAGAAGCGCGCCGAGGCGCGGGCGTCGGCGAACGTGCCTTCTACGAGCGCGACGCCGCCGCTCGAGCGGACGACGATCATCCGCGGCTCGATCCCGTTCGCACGGCGGGCGGCAAGCGCATGTCCGAGCTCGTGCGCGATCACGCTGACGAGCGTTCCCGCCGCAGCGATCAGGCCGACGGTCAGCGCCAAGAACGGTCCAGAGCGGTACGCGTAGGCGCAGAGAACGATCCCGACGGCGAGGCTCGTCATCCACCAGCGCCGCTGGAAAGCGATCGCCAGCGGCAGCCGGGCGAGGACGCGCACGTCGGCGGCTTCGGCCCCGACCACCCCGAGCAGGGCGGCCTCGCTCTCGTTGACGGGGAGCCAGAGGCCGTGTCTCGGCTCGGTCGTCTCGTCACGCGGCGTCCCGCCGGTCTCTACGTTCATCTCGCGCACCCCTTTCCTGACGTCCCCGAACGATGTGTCTCGAGAGGAATCGGTCGCGGGCCCGCGGGATCGAATCGTCACGATCGAGCTCGCACCGTTGCGTGTCTCGACGACCCCGCTCGAACGAGTCTCTCGGACGTCGAGCTCGATTTGCGGGGGTTGTCGTCCATTCGATCCAGCCTAGCCCGGTCGGTTCGCCCGGAAGGGTGAACCTGAACCTTCCTTCGGTACCCGTTCCCGCGTGTCGCAAACGAGGGGTGCGAGGGCGACGGCGCGGCCGTGCTCAGCCGTGGGTCCGGGGGCTCGTCGATGCAGCCCGGGAGCCCCAGGAGAGACGATCTCCCGGAACACGTCATCTGGCGGTTATTCGAGGCGAAAGATCTGCTCGAGCGGAGGCGGGCCGCCGTTGGGCACCCGGTCCTGCAGAAGGCCGGCCATCTCGTCCTGCCAGCGCACGCTGACCGGCTGCGCCGCGAGGTGGCGGGCGGCAGCCTCGAGATCGTCCGACTCGAAGTATCCGAAGACGTCGGTGCCGGAGCGGAAGATCGTGTAGTTGCGGATGCCGGCGGCCCGCAGCGCTTCGAGCATCTCGGGCCACACGCGCTCGTGGGCCTCGACGTATTCCTCGATTCTGTCAGGACGCACGTGGAGTACGAACCCGCTTCGCTCTGTCATACGGGCTTCCCGGAGACGACGATGACGCAGAGAGTGCGCGGGCCGTGGACGCCCTCCACACGGCTGAGCTCGATGTCCGAGGTGGCCGACGGCCCGGAGACGAAGGTCAACGGCCGGGTGTTGGCGGCGGCGAGGGCCGCGATCGCCTCCGGGACGAGCTCGACGATCTGCGCTTCGCGCACGACGCAGACGTGCAGGTCCGGCACGAGCGTGAGCGCCCGCCTGCCCTCTTCCGGGCCGGCGGTGAGGACGAGGGTCCCCGTCTCCGCGATCGCGAGCGTACAGCCGGTGAGGACTCCGTCGAGGCGATCGAGCTCCGCGGCCGAGAGGTCATCGTCTTCGACCAGCTCGAGCCCGGGAGCGCGCCAGTCCGACGGGATGCCCGCCGGGACGCCGATGCGTGTTGCCCGGCGGTCGGCGAAGGCGCTGGCGATCGCCGCGGGAAGCTCGGAGACCTCGACGCGGCGGACGTCTGCGCGGTAGTCGGCGATCCGCTCGCAGAGCAGCTCGATGCACGCATCGGGATCGAGGGTTCCCGCTCGCCGGTAGGTGCGCGGAACGGGCGTCTCGTCCCGTGCGGGGCCGAGCGCGTAGCGGACGCGGGCGAGGATGGCCGCGCGGGCGGCGCTCACAAGCGCTCTTTCCACCAGTCGCGAAAGCTCTGGGGTGCGATGGGGCGGAGATCTCTCGTCTTCGTCCAGCCTGAGAGCGGGGGAGGCAGACGCGCGATAGCTCCGCCGCGCACGAACGGGCGCTGCCCGAGCCGCGCAATCCGCTGGGCCATTTCGAATCGCCGGCGCCCGCGGAAGAGCCAGGCGACGGTGCGCATGAACATCCGCTCGTCGCGGTCGCCCACTGTGCGGACCGCTCGTGAACGCAGGTGCAGCAGCACACTCGGGATGTCGATCTTGACCGGGCAGGCGTCGTAACAGGCGCCGCAGAGGCTCGAGGCGAACGGGAGCGAGGGCGCCTTCTCGATTCCGATCAGCTGCGGGGTGAGGATCGCACCGATCGGCCCCGGATAGATCGAGCCGTACGCGTGCCCGCCGGTCCGGGAGTAGACAGGGCAGACGTTGAGGCAGGCGCTGCAGCGGATGCAGTGGAGTGCCGAACGGCCCAGCTCGTCTGCCAGCACGCGCGTCCGTCCTGCGTCGAGCAGGACGACATGAAACTCCTGCGGCCCGTCCCCGGGAGTGACCCCGGTCCAGAGCGAGGTATAGGGATTCATCCGCTCGCCGGTCGCCGAGCGCGGCAGCAGCTGCAGGAACACCTCGAGGTCGGCGAACGACGGGAGCAGCTTCTCGATCCCGAGGATCGTCACGAGCACGGGCGGGAGGGTGGTGCACATGCGGCCGTTCCCCTCGGACTCGACGACGCACACCGTGCCCGTCTCGGCGATCCCGAAGTTGGCGCCGCTCACGCCCATCCGCGCGCTCAGGAACTTCTCGCGGAGGTAGACCCGCGAGGCCTCGGCGAGGTCGGCCGGGTCGTCGGAGATCGACGCGTCGGCGATCGTGCGGCGGAAGAGGTCGCGGATCTCGGTGCGGTTGCGGTGGATCGCGGGGACGAGGATGTGAGACGACCAGTCGCCGTCGAGCTGGAGGATCAGTTCGGCAAAATCGGTCTCGAGCGCCGCGACTCCTCCCGCGGCGAGCGCCTCGTTCAGGCCGATCTCGTCCGTCGTGAGCGACTTCACCTTCACGACCTCGGTCACGCCGTGGGCACGGGCGATCTCGAGCACGTGCGCGTTGGCCTCGGCGGCGTCTCGGGCCCAGTGCACGTGGCCTCCCGCCGCGGTCACCGCCTCCTCGAACTGGAGGAGATACCGGTCGAGGTTCGCCAGCACGTCCACCTTGATCGCGCTGCCCGCGCTCCGCAGCTCCTCCCAGTCTGGGAGCTCGGAGACGACACGGGCACGCTTCTCGCGGATCGTCGTGGTCGCGTTCTGCATGTTCGCCCGCAGCTGCCTGTCGGCAAGGGCGTCGCGGGCTGCGGCGGGGAACGGACGGGCCTCGGCGCTCACGCCGGCTCCTGCGCGGCGAGGATCTCCGCCAGATGCATCGCCCGTACGCCGGTGCGCTCACGCGAGAGCCGGCCGCCGATCTGCAGGAGGCAGGAGCCGTCGATTGCCGTGCACACTCCGGCGCCCGACGAGACGATCGCGCGGCACTTGTCGGCCACCATCGCAGTCGAGGTGTCGGCGTTCTTGATCGCGAAGGTGCCGCCGAAGCCGCAGCACTCCGTCGCGTCGGGAAGCTCCGCGAGCTCGAGCCCGGCGACCGCTTCGAGGAGCTGCGTCGGCGCCGAGCCGACCCGCGCGACGCGCAGGGAATGGCACGTCGGGTGGTAGGTGACCCGATGCGGGAACGACGCGCCGACATCGGTGACCCCGAGCACGTCGACCAGCAGCTCGGACAGCTCGAACACCCGTGCCGAAAGGGTCGCGAGCACACGCCCGAACGCTGCGTCGCCGGCCTCCCGCGCCAGCTCGGGATACACCTCCCGAACCATCCCGACGCACGAGGACGATGGCGCGACGACCGCTTCGAAACCGTCGAACACGCGAACGAAGCGACGTGCGAGGGCGGTCGCCTCGTCTCGGTAACCGCTGTTTGCATGGAGTTGGCCGCAGCAGGTCTGCGCCTCGGGGAAGACGACCTCGTGGCCGAGCCGCTCCAGGATCTCGACCGTCGCCCTGCCGACCTCCGGCATGACGGAATCGCCGATACACGTGACGAAGAGGGCGATCCGCAAGTCGGATCAGCGCGGGTAGGCGAGCGCGACGCCGCCGTCGACGTTCAGGATGTTGCCCGTGCTCTTGCCCGAGCGCCGGGGCGAAGCGAAGAAGAGGATCGCGGCGGCGATGTCTGCAGGAAGCACGTTCACCTTCAGCGTCGTCCGGTCGCGATAGAACGCCTCGAGCTCGCCGGCGTCGATCCCGTAGGCCCGGGCGCGCTCCTCACGCCAGGAGGAGTCCCAGATCCGGGAGCCCTCGAGCACGGCATCCGGGTTGACGGTGTTCACCCGGATCCCGTGCGGCCCGAGCTCCTCGGCGAGACACCGGGCGAGGTGCAGCTCGGCGGCCTTGGCTGCCGAGTATGCCGCGGCCCCCTTGCCCGGAGCGAGCGCGTTCTTGGAGCCGACGAAGACGATGCTCCCGCCCGTTCCCTGCTCGACGAGCATGCGCGCCGCTTCCCGCGCGACGAGGAAGTAGCCGCGGGCGAGGATGTCGTTGTTTCTGTCCCAGAGCTCGACCGAGGTCTCGGTGATCGGAGCGCTCGAGGCGATCCCGGCGTTCGAGACCACGATGTCGACGCCGCCGAAGGCGAGCGCGGCGTCGCGGTAGGCGGCCGTCACCGAGCCTTCGTCGGTCACGTCGGCGTGCACCCCGACCGCGACCTCGCCGATGTCCGCAGCGACTCGCCCGGCGCCCTCGAGGTCGATGTCGGTGACGACGACGCACGCGCCGGCCGAGGCGAACTCCTGGGCGGCCGCGCTGCCGATCCCGCCCGCGCCGCCCGTGATGAGGACGACGGCGCCCTGGAACTCTCCGGGTGGCGGTGCGAGCGAGAGCTTGTAGAGCTCGAGCGGCCAGTACTCGATCCCGAACGACTCCTCGTCGTCGAGGGAGACGAAGCCCCCGAGCGCCGAGGCGCCCCGCATCACGGCGATCGCGCGGAGGTAGAGGTCGCGCGCGAGCTTCGCAGCCTTCAGCGTGCGTCCGATGCCGACCAGGCCGACTCCTTCGATCAGGATCACCCGCGGGCTCGGATCGCGGAGCTCGTCACCTTCGGCCCGATAGCGCTCGACGTACGACCGTTCGCACTCCTGGAACCCGGCCACCTCGTCGAGGAGCCGCTGCTTCAGGGCGGCTGCGTCGTCGCGGTGCGGATCGAAGGCGACGAAGACGGGACGTCGCTTTGTGTGTACGAGGTGATCCGGGCAGGCGGCTCCGACCTGGGACAGCTCGGGCGCGGCCCGGCCCGTGACGAACTCGAGCACCTCCGGTGAGGCGTCGAGGTGGAGGATCCTCGGTCCGTCGATCCCGACCGCGCCGCGGAGCGCCGGCAGGACCTCGGCAAGGAGGGCCCGGCGTGCCTCCTCGGGGAAGGCGGGACGGATCGGTCCTCCGAACGCCTCGGTGCCGCGGCCCTGCTCTTCCACGAACGCCGCGGCGCGGTTGATCGCTTCGAGGGTCGCCGCATAGGACTCGGCTGCCGTCTCACCCCAGGTGACGAGGCCGTGCTTGGCAAGGAGCACGAGCTTCGCCTCGGGATGCGCCTCGACAGCCTCGGCCACGAGCTTGGAGAGCGCGAAGCCGGGGCGGATATAGGGGATCCAGACCGCATCGGCCCCGAAGCAGTCGCGGGCCACGCGCTCGCCGTCGGCGGCGCCGACGATCGAGCCGATCGCGTCGGGATGGGTGTGGTCGACGTGCGGGTGGGGGACGAAGGCATGAAGGAGCGTCTCGATCGAGGGGCGCGGCATCGAGGGCTCGAGCTGGCAGCGGGCGAGGTAGGCGACCATCTCCTCGTCGCTCATGGCGTCGCGCTCGACCAGTGGGAGGATCTCGTCGAGTCGCAACCCGGCAAAGCCGCGCGCGTCGATCGTGGCGAGGTCGCTGCCCGAGCCCTTGACCCAGAGCACGGTCGTCTCGCGGCCCGCGTGGTCGGGCAGGCGCACCTTCACCGACGTGTTGCCGCCGCCGAAGTTCACGATCGAGCGGTCGGAGGCGAGCAGGTTCGAGCGGTAGACGAGCGCTTCGAGCTCGTCGGTACCGCTCGTGCTCGAGGGATCCCAGAGATTGTCGATCGACGTCGGAACGGTCACTGCCATGAACGGTTTGCTCCTCCTCGAAGGTGAACGGCGGTCAGTTCCATCCGGCGGCCTTTCCGCCGGTGCGCCCCTCGGCGCGGGCAGCCGCGTACCCCGACACGCGATGGGCTGCGATCGGGTCGCGGGCGGCGCCGAGCTCGGCGCGAACCCTGGCGCAGAGCGGGCGCACGTCGGTGGCGAAGGCATCGAGCAGCACGCGGTGGCCCGCGAGCACGTCGCCGTCGCCTTGTGCCCCTTCGAGCGCGCGGCGATCCACGAGGAGGGCCTTGGCGTAGGCCTCCTGCAGGTTGACGACACTCTGGATCATCGCCTCGACCTTCGGCTCGATGTTGTGCGACTGGTCGATCGTCAGTCTCACCCCCGAGTCGAGGGCGCCGGTCGAGACGAGCTCGACGAAGATCAGGAAGAGCTGGAACGGGTCGATCGAGCCGACGATGAGGTCGTCGTCGCCGTACTTGCGGTCGTTGAAGTGAAACCCGCCGAGGCGGCCGAGGCGCTGGAGCTGCGAGACGATCTGCTCGATGTTCACGCCCTGCGCGTGGTGGCCGAGGTCGACGAGCACCCGTGCCTGCGGGCCAAGCTCCTGGCAGAGCGTGAGGGCCGAGCCCCAGTCGGCGAGGTCTGTCGAGTAGAACGCGGGCTCGTAGAGCTTGTACTCGACGAGCAGCTCGACGGCCTCGGGAAGGGCGGCGTAGACCTCCCGGAGCGACTCGACGAGACGCTCCCGGCGCGCCGTGAGCGAATCCTGGCCCGGGTAGTTCGTGCCGTCTGCGAGCCAGAGCGAGATCGCGCTCGAGCCGGTGCGGCCGGCGATCTCGATGCACTCGAGGATGTGGTCGATCGCCAATCGGCGCACCTTGGGATCGGGATGGCAGACGCTGCCGAGCTTGTATGACTGCTCCTGGAAGAGGTTCGGGTTGATCGCCCCGAGCTCGAGTCCGAGCGCCGCGGCGGAGTCGCGAAGGTCCCCGAAGTCCTCGACCCGGTCCCAGGGAATGTGGAGCGCGACCGACGGCGCGGTCCCGGTCTGGCGGTGGACCTCCGCGGCGTCCTCGAGCTTCTCGACCACCGTCCGCGGCACTCCGGGCTGGGCGAAGACACCGAACCGCGTTCCCGAGTTTCCGAAGGCCCAGGACGGAGTCTCGATCCGCTGCGCGCGCAACGCGGCCTCGATCGGCTCGACCGCCTGGCCTCGCTCTGCGAGGGAGGCGGCGAGAAGCTCGTAGGCGCTCATGCTGCCGCTCCCTGGCGTGCTCGGGCGAGGTCGAGGAAGCGGTCGTACAGCGACTCCCAGGGCGACCCGTCGGGATCGGGCTCGAAGACGCGGATCGCGGTGGAACGCCTGACGAGCTCACGCATCTCGGCTGCCGAGCCGAGCTCGCCGAAGGTGTGCAGCTGCACGAGGACGTTCCCGAGGGCGGCTGCCTCGACCGGGCCCGCGAGCACCGGGCGCCGGGCGATCGATGCGGTCAGGCGGCAGAGGAACTCGTTCCTCGCACCACCGCCGATCACGTGGATCACCTCGATCGCGGTGCCTGTCACCTGTTCGATCTCCTCGAGCACGAAGCGGTACTTGCACGCGAGGCTCTCGAAGACCGCGCGCACGAGCACGTCACGATCGCCCGGGGCGAGTTGTCCACACTGTTCGCAGAGCGCCCGGATCCGCGCGGGCATGTTCCCCGGCGCCATGAGCTCCGGCAGGTCCGGGTCGAAGAGCGGGCCGCCGGCAGGCGCGCTCATCGCCAGCTCGGCCATATCGGCGTAGCTCTGTGCCGCTCCTTCCGCGATCCAGGCGCGCCGGCACTCCTGAACGAGCCAGAGGCCCATCACGTTCTTCAGGAGGCGGATGCTTCCTCCGAAACCGCGCTCGTTCGTCAGGTTCGCGGCGCGAGCGGCCTCGGAGACGACCGGCCGGTCGAGCTCGACGCCGACGAGCGACCACGTTCCGCTCGAGATGTACGCCGCGCGGGTCCCCGCCTCGAACGGGACGGCGACTATTGCCGAGGCGGTGTCGTGGGAGGCGACCGTGACGAGCGGCGTCGACTCGGGGAGCCGGGTCACCTCGGCGACGTGGGGGAGGAGCCCGCCGATCACCTCGCCCGGTGCCTTCACCTCGGCGAAGAGGCCCGGTGGGAGTCGAAGCCGCTCGATGAGGCCGGACGCCCACCGACCGGTGTGGACGTCGAGCAGCTGGGTGGTGCTCGCGTTCGTCGCCTCGACCACGCGCTCGCCGCTGAGCCAGAAGCCGAGCAGGTCGGGAACGAGGAGCAGCGTCTCCGCGGCGGCGAGCCGCGGTGAGCCCTCGAGGGCGAGCAGCTGGAACAGGGTGTTGAAGGGCAGGAGCTGGATTCCGGTCGTCTCGTAGAGCTCCGCGGGCGGGACGCGAGCGAACGCCTGCTCCATCGCCTCGGCGCCGCGCCCGTCCCGGTGATGGAGCGGGCTTGCGATCAGCGCGCCCGTCCGGTCGAGCAGCCCGAAGTCGCAGCCCCAGGTATCGACGCCGACGCTTCGCACGGCGGTTCCGGTGGAGGCGATCCCGCCCAGCGAGGCGCAGAGCTCGGCGAAGAGCCCGAGCGCATCCCAGTAGAGGCCGTCGGGCAGGCGGACAGGGCGATTCTCGAACCGGCGGGCCTCCTCGAGCTCGAGCCGGCGTCCGTCGAACCGGCCGAGAACGGCACGGCCACTCTCCGCGCCGAGGTCGAACGCGACCTGGACCGAGTCGCTCACCGGGCTCCTAACCGCCCGCCGGAGGCGGAGTCGGAAGGCATGAACGCCAAGGTCACGTCGGTGAGATCGGGCATTCCAGGCCTCCGAGGCGGTCGGTGTTCGCTGAGACTAGCATCGTGCCCGTTGATCGCTTATGATCGCAAACCACCGTCTTGATGCTCAACTCACCAGAATCGATCAACCGATCATACAAGGCGCTCAACAGATGACCCACCCACTGCCGGAACGGGATCGCCGGAGGCTCAGCGCCGGAGAGGTCGGTGGCGGGACGGGATCGGATGTCAACCCTTCTAGCTTCGTGGAAAGGACTCGACTCATGACTCGTTTTCTCGAGAAGCGGGCGCTGCGGGCGGGAGCGGCGTTTGCGCTGCTCTGCCTCTGCGGTGCCGTGCTCGTGACGGCCGCCGTGGCCGCAGCTCCGCTCAAGACCGGCCTGAAGGTCTTCGTGATTCCGAAGAACCTCGGCAACTCGTACTTCACCACCGCGGATAGCTCGAAGTCGGGAGGCGCGATCTCGGCGCTGAACGCCCTCAAGGAGACGGGGACCGAGACGAGCGGCACGGCTGCGACGCCGGCGTCGCAGATCCCGGCGATCCAGGCTGCGATCACGAAGGGTGCGAACGTCCTTCTCGTGTCGGCCACCGATGCCTCGGCGCTCTGCCCGACGCTGAACTCCGCGATGCAGAAGGGCATCACCGTCGTCACCTACGACTCCGACGCCCCGGCCTGCCGCGACCTCTACATCAACCAGGCGACGCCTCAGGGAATCGGCGCCAGCGAGGTCGACCTGCTCGCGAGCGAGATCGGCAAGTCCGGTCAGATCGCGATCGTGTCCGCTGCCAGCTCCGCCCCGAACCAGAACACCTGGATCGGCTACATGAAGGACGAGCTGAAGAAGTTCCCGAAGATGACGCTCGTCAAGATCGCGTACGGCAACGACGATCCGACGACCTCGACCCAGGTGACGCAGGGTCTGCTCCAGCAGTACCCGAACCTCAAGGGGATCATCTCGCCGACCACGGTCGGGATCGCCGCCGCCGCCGCCGTCCTCGACACCGCGAAGTACCGCGGGAAGGTTCAGCTGACCGGCCTCGGCACGCCGAACTCGATGAAGAAGTACGTGAACGACGGCACGGTCAAGGCCTTCGAGCTCTGGAATCCCGCAGACCTCGGGTATCTGGCCGCCTACGCGGGCGTCGAGTACGCGTCCAAGTCGATCACGAACGCGAAGGGCCAGACCTTCACGGCCGGCAAGCTCGGACAGTTCAAGGTCGGTGCGGGACACTCGATCCTGCTCGGTGCTCCGTTCGTGTTCAACAAGGGCAACATCGCGAAGTTCAACTTCTAGGTGTTCGATTCCGCGGAGCCGCACGGCAGGACACGCGAGCTCCGGGAATCGACCTGAGGGTGTCTCCTGGGGCGTCGGTTGCGACCGGCGCCCCAGGACGTTTCCGAGTGGTCGTCGGTCGCAGTTCCGGCACGTCCTCTCTAGGCTTGCACGTCGAAGGAGTGGTGAGTCCGCGTGGCATCTGAGTCGATCGCTGATGGAGGGACCGGGGCGGTGGGCGCGCCGAAGCCGGTTCTCTCGCTCCAGCACGCCTCCAAGTCCTTCGGGGCGATTCATGCGCTCGAGGACGTCTCGATCGATCTGTACCCGGGCGAGGCGCATGCTCTCGTCGGCGAGAACGGAGCCGGCAAGTCGACGCTCGTGAAGATCTTTGCCGCCGTGCATCCGCCGGACAGCGGCAGGCTCCTCGTCGACGGGGTCGAGGTTGCGTTGAACGGGCCGGCCGACGCGCGAGACGCCGGCATCGCCGTGATCTACCAGGAGCCGTCGCTCTTCCCGGATCTCTCCGTGATCGAGAACATCTTCATCGGCCGCGAGCCGCTCCGGCGTGGGCGGCGGATCGACCGGCGGGCGATGCGCGAACAGGCCGAGGCGATCTTCATGCGGCTCGGAGTCCGGCTCGATCCCGACCGGATCGCGCGTGGGCTCTCGATCGCCGAGCAGCAGATCGTCGAGATCGCGAAGGCCCTCTCGCTCGAGGCGCGCGTGATCGTGATGGACGAGCCCACAGCGGCGCTCTCGGCCGTCGAGGTGAAGCGCCTGTTCGGCGTCGCGACCGCGCTGCGCGAGTCCGGCGCCGCCGTGCTCTTCATCTCGCACCGGCTGGAGGAGGTCTTCGAGCTCTGCCAGCGGGTCACCGTCCTCCGCGACGGCCGGCTCGTCGTCAGTCGAGAGCTTGCCGGGATGAGCTCCGACGACCTCGTCCGCGCGATGGTCGGCCGCGACCTGCCTGCACGGGAGGTTTCCGAGCACACCGCGGGCAGCCCGGTTCTCGAGGTGAGCCGCCTCACGCGCGAGGGCGTGTTCCTCGACATCAGCTTCGAGGTCTGCGCGGGGGAGATCGTCGCCCTGGCGGGGCTCGTCGGCGCAGGTCGCAGCGAGGTCGCGCGTGCGATCTTCGGGATCGACTCCTACGACGCCGGCTCCGTCTCGCTCGGGGGCCGCAGGCTGCGACAGTCTTCGCCGACGGCGGCGATGTCCTCGGGCGTCGGCTTCGTGCCCGAGGATCGCCGCCAGCAAGGGCTCGTGATGAGCTCCGCGATCACGAGCAACATCGTGCTCGCCTCCTTGCGGCGGCTGGCGAGGCTCGGGTTCATCCGCCGCTCGACCGAGAACGGGTTCGCGGCCGACTGGGCGGTCAAGCTGCAGATCAAGTACGGCCGCCTCTCGAATCCGGTCAGCTCGCTCTCCGGCGGGAACCAGCAGAAGGTCGTGCTCGCAAAATGGCTGGCGCGCCGGCCCTCGCTCCTGATCGTCGACGAGCCGACACGCGGGATCGACGTCGGGACGAAGGCGGAGGTTCACGCGCTCCTCGACGAGCTCGCAGGCGAAGGGGTCGCGATCCTGATGATCTCGTCCGAGCTTCCCGAGGTGCTGCGCGTCGCCGACCGCATCCTCGTGATGCGAGAGGGCAGGCTCGTCGCCGAGTTCGACCACACGGTGGCCTCCGAGGAGACGATCCTCGCGGCCGCCACCGGGCAGGGGCTCGTGGCGGCGTGAGGCGCCCGATTCGTGGCGATCGGTGCCAGGCACCGTGTTTTTCGGGTCGCGGCGGCGGCTGGAAATCCCAGCTCAGCCGCGATTCCGGGGTCACAACCGGTGCCAGGCACCGATTTGCGCCCCTCCCTAGCGGCCTCGTGGCCGGTGGATCGAAGACGGTGGCCGCCCGATGACCGCCGCGACCGAGACGGTGGCCGGCGGCTCGAGCGCCAACCGGCTCGTCGATCTCGTCTTCCGGATCCGCGAGTTCGGGATCATCGCCGTGCTCGGCCTGTTCGTCCTCGTCACGGCTCTGATCCAGTCGCGGTTCCTGAGCGTGTCGGAGCTGCAGTTCGTTCTCGTCGACACGACGATCTTCGCCCTGCTCGCAGTCGGCGAGACGATGGTGGTGCTGACGCGCAACGTCGACCTCTCGGTCGGCTCGGTGCTCGGGCTGTCGGCATTCCTCTCCGCCGACATGTTCGGGAAGCACCCGGGAACCTCGATCGTCACCGTCTTCGCGGTCGGGCTCGGGATCGGCGTCGCTTGCGGCGTGGCCAATGGGCTGCTGACGACGATCGGCCGCGTGCCGAGCCTCGTCGTCACGCTCGCGACCCTCTACATCATCCGCGGGATCGACGTTCTCGTCGTCGGCGGCGGTCAGGTGGTGGCGAGCTCCCTGCCGAACTCGTTCCTGAACATCCCGCAGGCGACGACGCTCGGGATCCCCGACCTCGCGATCGTGATCGCGGCGGGTGTCGCCGTCGTCGCGTACTACCTCCGCTCGTACCGCTCGGGCCGGGAGCTCTATGCGATCGGCTCGAATCCCGAAGCCGCGAGGCTCGCAGGCATCCCGATCGGACGCCGCGTGTTCATGACCTTCGTCGTCAGCGGCGCCCTGGCCGGGATCGCGGGGGTGCTCTGGGCCGCCCAGTACGGGACGATCGACTCCACCGCCGGTACCGGCTACGAGCTGCAGGTCGTAGCGGCCGTCGTCGTGGGCGGCGTCGCGATCTTCGGCGGCAGCGGCACCGTCGTCGGCGCGGCGCTCGGTGCTCTGCTCCTGAACACGATCAACTCGGCCCTGTACGTGCTCGGCATCTCCGACTACTGGGACCAGGCGATCGCGGGCTTCCTCCTGATCTCGGCGATCGCACTCGACCGGTTGATCACGGTCCAGCTGACCGCGGCGCTGAAACGGAGGTCGCGCCTTGGAGCCTGACGAGCGCCCCGTCCCCGTCGCGGGCACGCTGGCACGCGGTCGCCGTGGCCGTGATGCTGTCCAGCCCATGCTTCGCTGGGAGACGGGGCTCGTCGTCGCCGCGTTCGCGATCCTCCTGCTCGGGATCGACGTCTCGTCGCAGTTCCTGACGAACGGGAACTTCTTCTACCTCTGCATCTCCGTCGGAGAGGTGGCGATCATGACGCTGCCGCTGACCTTCATCGTGATCACCGGCGAGATCGATCTCTCGGTGGCATCGACGCTCGGTCTCGCGAGCGCGCTCGTCGGCTTCCTCTGGAGCCACGGCTGGCCGATGCCCCTGATCATCCCGGTGGTGCTCGCGGTGGGCGTCGTGACGGGCGCCTTCAACGGCCTGCTCGTGACGCGCGTCGGCTTGCCCTCGCTCGCAGTCACGATCGGCACGCTCACGCTCTACCGCGGGATCGCGATCATCCTGCTCGGCCCGGACACGATCTCGGACTTCCCGTTCGGCTACACGAAGATCGGCGTCGAGCCGGTCCCGCACGTGCCGTTCCTCTCCTACTCGGTGCTCATCTTCCTGATCCTCGCTGCTGGCTTCGGCGTCGTCCTGCACTTCACGGCCTTCGGGCGCTCCCTCTATGCGATCGGCACGAACCAGGAGGCAGCGCTCTTCGCCGGGATCCGGGTGAAGCGGATCAAGCTCCTGCTCTTCGTCGTCTCCGGCGTCGTCTGCTCGGGCGCGGGGATCCTGTACACGCTCCGACTCTCGACAGCGGTGCAGGGAAACGGGCTCGGCCTCGAGTTGAGCGCGGTCGCGATCGTGCTCCTCGGAGGGGTCTCGATCTTCGGCGGGAAGGGCTCGATCCTCGGCGTCGTCCTTGCCGTCTTCGTCTTCGCCGGCCTCCAGAACGCGCTCTTCCTCTCGAACTTCAACGAGCTCGCCCTCGGGATCGTCACGGGCGGGCTGCTGCTCGTCAGCGTGCTCGTGCCGAACGCCGGCTCGTTCGTGCAGCGTGGACGTGAGCTCTTCAGGCGCCGGGCCCGCCGTGGCAGTGCGGCCGCCGCCGCGCGCGGCGCCTAGACGGGATGGGCGGAGACCCCGTGGGTCTCGAGCATCCGGATCGCCTCGGGTGAGGTGTCGGTGACGTAGGCGATGTCCACGTCCGTGAGCGGGCAGACCACGGCGAGCCCGCGGTCGTCGAACTTCTCTGCCGTCGCGAGCAGCACCGCGGACTGTGCGTGAGAGATCATCTCGCGCTTCACCTCGGCCTCGAGCGGATCCGCGTCGGTCAGGTGTCCCTCGCGGGTCACTCCCTTCACCGAGAAGACGACCCTGTCGACGAGGTAGCCGCGAAGGGCACGCACCGTGTCGGGCCCGACGAACGAGTGGGTCAGCTTGCGGAACGTCCCGCCGAGCGCGATCAGGTCGACGTTCGGCGCGTCGGCGCTGCCGACGAGGTTCATCACGGGCAGCGAGCTCGTGAGGACGGTGACCGCCACCCCGGCTTCGAGGATCGCCTGGGCGACGTAGAACCCGGTCGTCGACGAGTCGACGAAGAGCGTCTCGCTCGTCTCGATCGTGGCGACGACGGCGCGGGCGAGACGCTCCTTCTCGGTTCTCTCGAGCTCGAGCCGGTGCCTGAACGAATCCTCGTGCGCCGCGAGGTCCGGCAGGACGGCACCGCCGTGCGTCCGTCGTGCATGCCCGTCGCGGACGAGCGCTGCGAGGTCGCGGCGCGCGGTCATCGGCGAGACGCCGAACTGCTGCTCGACCGCGCCGATCGTGATGCTTCGCCGCTCGCGCAACTCTTCGAGGATGCGCCGCCGGCGTTCAGCCGGCACGAGCTGATCCAGGTCGGGTTCGGGGCCCGCAGCCATCGCGGTGAAGTGTCGCATCGATCGAGGCCCGCGGTCCTGGGTAGATTCTCCGTCCTGCGGACGGGGGCGCGCCGGGGCGAGGACCGGCCGGCCAGGAGAAGCGGAACCGCTCCCGCCGAACGAGGGACCGACGAGTGACGAACCTTCAAACCCTGCTCGACCGAAACCGTGCCTTTGCGGCCCAGGACCACAGCGGCAGCGCCCCGCGGCTCCCGTTTCAGCCCCGCAGGAGCCTGTACATCGTCACGTGTGTCGATTCGCGAACCGACCCGGCCGGCTTCCTCGGGATCGAGTACGGCGAGGCGCTCATCGCACGCACGGTCGGCGGTCGCGTCACGCCGGGCGTGGTCAGGGACGTCGCCTACATGGCGTACCTCGCCGAGACGAGGTCGGCGGAGGGCCCGTTCTTCGAGACGGCGATCATCCATCACACCGATTGCGGAAGCAACCTGCTCGCGGACCCAGAGCTGCGGCGGGCGTTCGGGGAGCGCTCGGGCTACGACGAGGAGTCCCTGGCGGACATGCCGGTGGCCGATCCGGTGCAGACGGTGCAGATCGACGTCGAACGGCTGCTCGCGGCCCCGCAGATCTCGCCGTTCATCACGGTGTCCGGTCATGTCTACGACATCGAGACCGGGCTCGTGACGACGATCGTCGAGCCCGCGCATCCCCTCGGGCGCAGCGTCACGTAAGCGCCGGCGAGGGGGCGAGCTCTGGCGCCGGCCGGCCTCGTTTCGGGCGGGGTCGAGCGAGAGCGACTTGACCCGGGTTCGCTACCCATGTTTGATTGTTGGCCGGGTGGGCACCAATGAGGGTCCAGCCCGGGTCTCAGGGGGAGCGCATGATTCACCGACTTGAGAATCACGACCTCGTGACGGAGCGTGTTGCTCAGATGATCGACGTCACCGAGGATGTTCGAGGTGTGGTCGAACGCGCCGCGATCGTGAACGGGATGGCGCTCGTCTACTCGCCTCACACCACGTGTGCGGTCGTGATCAACGAGCCCGAGAGCGGGTTTGCCGAGGATTTCGCCGAGCTCCTCGAGAGTCTCGCGCCGTCCGATGGCCGCTACTACCGCCACGACGATCTCGAGATCAGGACAGACGGGATCGAGGACGACACGGCCGAGTTCCCGAACGGCCATTCGCACTGCCGGGCCGGGCTGCTTGCATCCTCGTCGGAGACCGTGCCGGTCGTCGACGGGAAGCTCATGCTCGGCACGTGGCAGCGAATCTTCTTCTGCGAGCTCGATCGCTCTCGCTCGCGGAAGGTCTTCATCCAGGTCATCGGCGAATGAGCTGCGGCGACCCGATCGCAGTCGGCCCGGGCCGCGCACCGGTTTCACAAGGCACGTCGGCTCCGTCGTCCCGTGCGATCGTCGGACGTGCGGTCAGCTCGAGACCCGCGTCGCCCGCCCGCGCTGCGCTCGAGCGGGCAAGCCGCCACCTGATCTCGCTCCAGGAGCCGGGAGGCTGGTGGAAGGGAGAGCTCGAGACGAACGTCACGATCGACGCCGAGGATCTCTTCCTCCGCCACTACCTCGGCCTGCTCGCGCCGCGCCAGACCGAGGCCACGGCCCGCTGGATCCGCTCGAAGCAGCGCGACGACGGGAGCTGGGCGACCTTCTACGGCGGTCCGAGCGATCTCTCGACGACCGTGGAGGCCTATGTCGCCCTGAGGCTCGCGGGCGACCCGCCGAACGCTCGCCACATGTCTCTCGCGGCCGGTTTCGTCCGGGACGCCGGCGGGCTCGAATCGACGCGGGTGTTCACACGGATGTGGCTGGCGCTCCTCGGACTTTGGTCGTGGCGAGAGCTTCCGGTGCTCCCGCCCGAGCAGATGCTGCTGCCGGCGCGGGCCCCGCTCTCGATCTACGCATTCGGCTGCTGGGCTCGCCAGACGATCGTGCCCCTCCAGCTTGCGACGGCGTTGCATCCCGTCAGGCCGACCGGCCTCGGCTTCGACGAGCTACGCACCGGCGCGAAGCGACGCCCACCGGAGCTCGACCTCTGGGGCCGGGCGTTCGCCCTGCTCGACCGTGGGCTTCATCTCTACGCGCGGCGGCCACTTGCACCGATGCGCCGCCGGGCGATCGGGGCCGCGGAGCAGTGGATTCTCGCCCGGCAGGAGGCCGACGGCTCCTGGGGCGGGATCCAGCCCCCGTGGGTCTGGTCGATCGTCGCGCTGCGGGCGCTCGGGTACCCGCTCGATCATCCCGCGGTCGCGAGAGCGCTTGCAGGGCTCGACGGCTTCACGATCGAAGACGACCAGGGGCGCCGTCTCGAGGCCTGCCAGTCCCCGGTCTGGGACAGCGCACTCGCCCTGATCGGGCTCCTCGATGCAGGCTTGACGCGGGATCACCCCGCTGTCGAGCGCGCCGCGACGTGGCTGGCCGGCCGCGAGGTGCGTGTACGTGGCGACTGGTCCGTACGGCGGCCGGAGCTCGAGCCGGCCGGCTTTCCCTTCGAGTTCGCGAACGACAACTACCCCGACGTCGACGATACGGCCGAGATCGCGATCGCGCTTCGCCGCGCCGGGATCGCCGACCGAGCGGTGGCGCGCGGCACGGCCTGGATGCTCGGCATGCAGTCGCGGAACGGAGGCTGGGGAGCCTTCGACGCCGACAACACGAGCCGGCTTCCCGGGAAGCTGCCCTTCTGCGATTTCGGCGAGGTCACCGACCCTCCGAGCGCCGATGTCACCGCCCATGTCCTCGAGGCTCTGGCCTGGGAGGGGCTGGCGGGAACCCGCGCGGCCGAACGCGGGATCTCGTTCCTGCTTCGCGAGCAGGAGCCCGACGGCTCGTGGTTCGGCCGCTGGGGGGCAAACCATCTCTATGGCACCGGTGCGGCCGTTCCGGCTCTCGTGGCCTGCGGGCTCGGGAGCCACGCGAGCGTCCGCCGGGCCGTCGAGTGGCTGGTCGCCGTCCAGAACGAGGATGGCGGATTCGGCGAAGACCTGCGCTCCTATACCGATCACGACTGGCGTGGAAAAGGCGCTTCGACCGCCTCGCAGACAGCCTGGGCCGTGCTCGCGCTTCACGCTGCCGGCGAGCACGAGGGGACGCTCGAGCGCGCCGTCTCCTATCTCGTGAGGACCCAGCGGCCCGACGGCGGCTGGGATGAGCCCTGGTATACGGGCACGGGCTTTCCGGGCGACTTCTATCTGAACTACCACCTGTACCGGCAGGTGTTTCCGGTCTCCGCACTCGGGCGCGTCACGGCGGTGGCGGCGTGAGCCTGCCGCTCCTCGTGCTCGCCCCGCTTCGCGTGGAGGCTGCGGCTCTCGGTCGCTCGACCGGCTGGCGGCTCCTCCGCTCGGGCATGGGGCCGGAGCGGGCACGCGTGGCCGCCGCGAGGGCGCTGGCCGTGGAAGGCGCGAGCGGCATTGCCGTCGCGGGCCTCGGCGCGGCGGCTCTCCCCGGGATCGAGCCCGGTGACGTGGTGCTCGCATCCGAGCTCCGGGGCGCGGATCACGAGGTCGCTCCGGTGCCGGGCAGTGCCCTGCTCGCGGCGGCGCTTCGCCGGCGGGGGCTCCGCGTGCACGTCGGCCCGATCGCCTCGCTCGACCACATCACGGAGCCGTCGGAGCGGCGGCGGCTCGGCGCGGAAGGGGTTCTCGCGGTCGACATGGAGTCGCTCTGGCTCGCGGAGGCGGCGGGGGAGAGGCCGTTTGCCGTGCTCCGCGTCGTCGTCGAGACAAACGACCGCAAGCTGATCGACCCCCGCACCCCGGTGGCCGGGATTCGCGCTCTGGCCGCGCTCCGGCGGGCGGGACGTGCCCTCGAGGAATGGGCCGCGGCGCTCTCGCCGAGGCGCGTCCTCCTGGCGGCTCCGCGATCGTTCTGCGCCGGCGTCGACCGCGCGATCGAGATCGTCGAGCTCGCGCTCGAGCAGCACGGGCCTCCCGTGTACGTGCGCAAGCAGATCGTGCACAACGAGCATGTCGTCGCCGACCTCGAGCGCCGCGGCGCGGTGTTCGTGGGCGAGCTCGACGAGATCCCCCCGGGTGCGACCACGGTCTTCTCCGCCCACGGCGTCTCGCCGGCCGTCAGGCAGGCGGCGAGCGCGCGCGGGCTCGAGGTGATCGATGCCACCTGCCCGCTCGTGAGCAAGGTGCATGCCGAGGCACGGCGGTTCGCCGCGGGTGGCAGCACCGTGTTCCTCGTCGGGCACGAGGGCCACGAGGAGATCGAGGGAACGTACGGCGAGGCTCCGGAGTCGACGATCCTCGTCCAGGATCTCGACGACGCCGCGCGGGTCGTCGCACCCGACCCCGACCGGGTTGCGTACCTGACGCAGACGACGCTCGCCGTCGACGAGACGGCCCAGATCGTGCAGGTGCTCCGCGACCGCTATCCCGCGTTGCGCGGCCCGAGCTCCGACGACATCTGTTACGCGACGACGAACAGGCAGCAGGCCGTCCGGGAGATCGCCGGCGAATCCGATGTCGTGCTGGTGGTGGGCTCGCGGACGTCGTCGAACTCGCGCCGGCTCGTCGAGGTCGCCGAGCGCGAGGGGATCCCCGCGCATCTCGTCGACGACGAGACCGACATCGACGTCGCGTGGCTCGAGGGCGTTTCGACCGTCGGCCTCTCGGCCGGGGCCTCCGCGCCCGAGGCACTCGTGGAGCGCCTGATCGCCGGGCTCGATGCGCTCGGCGGGGTCGAGGTCGAGGAGCGGACGACGGCAACCGAGTCGCTGCGGTTCCGGCTTCCGCGCGAGGTGGCCTCGCCATGAGCGCCGGGCGTGACCGAGGCTCGAGATGAGCATCCCGCTGCGCCAGAGCGTCGTGATGGGCAAGTACCTCCTCGGCCGGAAGCTTCGCCGTGACGAGCACTTTCCGCTTCTCGTCGAGCTCGAGCCGCTCTTCCAGTGCAATCTCGCCTGCTCGTTCTGCGGCAAGATCCAGTACCCCGAGCACATCCTGAAGAAGCGGATGCCGGTCGACCAGGCACTCGCCGCGATCGACGAGTGCGGCGCACCGATGGTCTCGATCGCGGGCGGTGAGCCGCTCGTCCACCCCGAGATCGATGTCCTCGCAAGGGAGCTCGTCGAGCGCCGGAAGTTCGTCTTCCTCTGCACGAACGCGATCCTGATGAAGAAGAAGCTCGAGCTCTTCGAGCCCTCGCCGTACTTCGCCTGGGTCGTCCATCTCGACGGCCTACGGGAGCGGCACGACGAGTTCGTCGAGCGCGACGGCGTGTTCGACAAGGCGGTCGAGGCGATCCGCGAGGCCAAGGCCCGCGGGTTCCGCGTGAACACGAATACGACGTTCCTCTCGACCGATACGCCGAAGACGGTTCGGGACGTCCTCGACTTCCTGAACGACGAGCTCGAGGTCGACGGGATCCAGATCTCGCCTGCCTACGCCTACGAGAAGGCACCCGACCAGGAGCACTTCCCGGGCGTCGCGCGGACGCGCGCCCTCTTCAGCGAAGCCTTCGCCGACGGCGGCCGCAAGCGCTGGCGGCTGAATCACACGCCGCTCTTCCTCGACTTCCTCGAGGGCAAGGCCGAGTTCGAGTGCACGCCATGGGGCATCCCGAGCTACTCGCTCTTCGGGTGGCAGCGGCCCTGCTACCTGATGGGCGACGGCTACACGAAGACCTACCGGGAGCTCATCGAGACGACCGACTGGAGCAGCTACGGCCGGGGTCGGGATCCGCGCTGCGACAACTGCATGGCCCACTGCGGCTACGAGCCGACAGCGGTGCTGGCGACGACGAGATCGCTTCGCGAGACGATTCGCGCCGCAGTCGCGCGTTAGGGCCTCCAGAGCGACAGGTAACCGGGCCCCGCCGTTCCTCGAGCCCCGGGGCGGCTGATCCGCGGAGCGGCAGCACCGGCCGCCCGGTTGTTGCTCTTACGGCGCGTTGGCACGTCAGCTCGGCTCGGACGCGAGAGGCCTCTCGTCGCGTTCCCTGCCCGCGCGGGCAGCACGGATCGCGAAGCGCATCATCGCCTTCGGCAGCTTGTCCGCGGCTGCGATTGCCTGCTCGAGGGCGACCGCGAACGTCTCGACGTCCTCGTCGGAGAGCGTGAGCGGCGGCAGCGCCCGCAGGACGTTCTGGCGATGGCCCGAGACCTGGATCAGAACCTGGTGGTCGGTGAAGAGCGGGACGGCGACGAGCTGGGAGAAGATCCCCGGCTGGATCCCCTCGAGGATCCGCCACGAGAGACGGCCGCGATCGGGCTCGTCGAACTCGATCGCCCACGCGAGCCCGAGCCCTCGCACCTCACGCACGACGTCGGATCGCTCGACGAGCGGGCGCGTCCGCTCGAGCAGCAGCTCGCCGGTCCGTGTTGCGCGCGCGGCGAGGTCCTCGGTGGTCAGCTCGTGCAACGTGGCGAGGCCCGCGACCATCGCGAGGTCGTTCGGGGCGAACGTCGAGCCGTGGACGACCGCGTGCTCCATCGAGTCGAACACCCGGTCGAAGACCTCGCGGCGCACGAGGCAGGCGCCGACCGGCACGTAGCCACCCGACAGGGACTTCGCGACGGTCATCAGGTCGGGCTCGAGGCCGAAGTGCTCGCAGGCGAACATCCGGCCCGTCCGCCCGAAGCCGGTCAGGACCTCGTCGACGCAGAAGAGCGTGCCGTACCGGCGGCAGAGCTCCTGCGCCCCTTCGAGATAGCCGGTCTCCGGAAGCACGATGCCCTTCCCCTGCAGCGGCTCGAGCAGCACGAGCGCCACGTCCTCGCGCCGGAGCTCCGCCTCGAGCGCCGCGAGATCGTTGAACGGGACCCGCGCGAACCCCGGGAGGTAGGGGCCGAAGCGGTCGGTGAACTCGGCGTTCCCGTTCGCCGAGAGCGAGCCGAGCGTGAGACCGTGGAAGCCGTGGTCAGCGGAGACGACACGGCTCCGCCCGCTTGCGGCGCGCGCGAGCTTGATCGCCGCCTCCACCGACTCTGTCCCCGAGTTCGTGAAGACGACGCGATGCAGCGACGGGGGCGCCAGCTCGAGGAGCTGCTTGGCGAGGAGAGCGGGGAGCGTCCCGACGCCGAGCTGGACCGACCCGGGCGTCTCCAGCCCAAGCGCGTCGACGAGGGCCCTACGCACCGCCAGGTTGTTCCGGCCGACGTTGAACATGCCGTAGCCGCCCAGCATGTCGAGGTAGCGCATGCCCTCCGTGTCGTAGAGGTAGGCGCCCTGCGCGCGGGCCCAGTGGCGATCGAAGCCGATCGTCCGGAGGACCCGGACGAACTGCGGGTTTATCGTCTCGGCATGGAGATCGAGCTCCTGCCCGAGTTGGCCCTCGAGAAGGGCCCCGAGGTCGAACTCGCTCAAGCGAACCCTCCGTTCACGTGTCGATGGTACGCCGCGCGCGTGCTGCTCACCGGTTGGCGCGGCGCGAGCTCACGCTGCCGAGAGGACGTTCCGCCCCTGCACCGCAGTCGCCTCGCCCTGAAGACGGCGCACCGACTGGACGACCAGCCCGAACACGCAGAGCTCGAACAGGAGCTCGCTCGGGATCATGTAGTTGTGCCAGCCGACCTGCGCGGCGAGCATCGAGACGGCGGCGCCCGACTGGAGCACGAGGATCGCCCGCGCGGTGCGATCGCGAAGGAGCCGGAGCGCAAGCCAGCTGCCAAGCGCGAAGCCCGCCGTGAAGAGGATGCTTGCGACTCCGATATGCACCCAGTCGAAGATCAGGTCGACGCGGTACGGCGTCAGCGGCACCCCGACCGTCAATCCGAGGACGATCAGGACAGCGCACCGGAACCGCTGTATGACGGTGCTCGTGGGCCGGAGGCGAGCGATCCCGATCGCGGTCAACGGGATGTAGAGAGCGAACCCGATCGCGTAGGGGACGACCGTCTCGGCATAGGTGCCGTAGTAGCTGAGGCCTCTCGCGATCGCCGTCCGCGAGGGTGTGATCGCGCAGCACGCGAGCATCATCGCGAGGAAGCACGCCTGGCCCGACACGATGAACGCGAGGCCGGCGCGGCATCCCGCGCGCGCTTCGGCGGCCGCTTCCATCGCCCGTCTCCGGCCCGGGCCCGGGTTGTCGGCGAGGCCCGGGCCCGTCACTTTGCTGCCGTGACCTTGTAGGTGATGACCCGTTTCGTCTTCCCGACGAGAACCGTGACCCTGAACCCGAGGGGAACGCCGATGGAGCTCGACGGCCAGACGACGAAGTCCCGGAAGCTGCCCTTGAAGGGCCAGTTCGCCACGTTCTTGGAGCTCTTTCCGAACTCGACTGCGTGCACGCCGCCGAGCGGATCAACGATCTGCGCCGTGACCCTTGCGGCAGCCGGTTTGCCGTTCTCGGTCGCGCGGACGGTGTAGACCCAGTGGGTGCCGATCTTCGGCGCATGGCCAGCAGCCGCGAGCGTCACCTTCGCGGTCGGCCCGCTGAGAGCGAGAGCTCCGGCGACTGCAAGCGCCGAAATCGCTCCGAGCCCGGTCATCGTGCCGCGCTCCCGCGGCCTCCGCCGTCCAGACGTCCGTCTGTTGCCAAAGCTGCCTCTTTCTCTTCGCCGGTTCCCGATGCGTACTACCCGATCTGACGGGAAAGAAAAGAAGAGCATGTGGGCGCGCCGACCGACTGCCGACCCGGGCTCGCAGCGCGGCCAGGGCCGCGCGCTTGCCGCGGTCTGCGCGGTGTTGTTCCTGACGTTCCTCGACACGACGATCGTCTCGGTCACGCTCGGCACCGTCCAGTCGGACCTGCACGCCGGGGTGACGAGCCTCCAGTGGATCGTCAACGCGTACGCGCTTCTGTTCGCCGCTCTGATGCTGACCGGAGGGACGCTCGGGGACCGGTATGGCCGCAGGAAGCTGATGCTCGGCGGCGTCGGCGTGTTCGCGGCCGGGTCGCTGCTCGGTGCGCTCGCGCCCAGTGTGGGGGTGCTGATCGGAGCCCGCGCGTTGATGGGGGTCGGTGCCGCCGCCTCCGAGCCGGGCACCCTCTCGGTGCTCCGGCACGTGTACCCGGAGCAGCGTGCTCGTGCCCGTGCGTACGGGATCTGGGCCGCCGTGACGGGGCTCGCGCTGGCCTCCGGACCCCTCGTCGGCGGGGCGCTCGTCGGCGCCGCGGGCTGGCGCGCGGTGTTCTGGTTCAACCTGGCCGTCTCGCTCGTGCTCGTGCCGGTGACCTGGCGCCTCGTTCCCGAGAGCTCCGATCCCGACTCTGCCCGGCTCGACCTCCCGGGGCTCGTCCTCGGCGCGGTCGCAGTCGGCGCGCTCGCGTTCGCGATCATCGGCGGGGAGACGGCCGGATATACGTCGGGCCGGATCGAGGGCCTCCTTCTCGTCGCGGTGCTCGCCGGGGGCGCGTTCGTCGTGGTGGAACGGCGGAGCGCGTCGCCGATGCTGAACCTCCGCTACTTCCGGATACCCGCGTTCAGCTCGGCGTTGCTCGTAGTGTTCGCCGTCTATTTCGGGATCTTCTCGATCTTCTTCTTCACCGCGCTCTACCTCGAGGAGGTCGTCGGCTACTCGGGCTACCGCGCGGCCGCCGAGTTCGCGCTGATGGCGGCGGCGCTCGTCGCGGGCTCGCTCCTCGCGGGCCGCTGGGTAGCCCGCAGCGGGCCAGGAGCCCCGATGGCGTACGGCTGCCTGCTCGCCGCGGTCGGCATTCTCGTCACCGAGCACTTCCTGCCGCTCCACCCGCGCTTCTGGCCACTTGCCGTCAGCCTCGCGATCGCGGGGTTCGGCTTCGGGATCGCGATCGTTCCCGTCACCGCCTCCGTGATGAGCCTCGTTCCGCCGGAGCACTCGGGAATGGCTGCCTCCGCCACGAACACGAGCCGCGAGCTCGGCGCCGTGTTCGGAGTCGCCGTCCTCGGAGCGCTCGTCAACGCCCACCTGACGAGCGACCTGACCGCCAGGCTGAATGCGCTCGGGATCCCGGCGAACTTCCAGTCGATCGTGATCGGAGCGGTCGAGACCGGCAAGGTCCCGAGCGCCGACAAGGCCCACCAGTCCGCGCAGAGCTACGGCCCGATCGCCCAGCGCGTGATCGAAGCGGCCTACGGTGCGTTCCACCGCGGCCTCGACACGGCACTCGTCACCTCCGCGGTCCTGATCCTGGCCGCCGGCGCGATCGGCATGCTCGCCGCCCGAACCGAGGAAGAGGGGTCTGGAACCTGGAGCCCGGCCTCGCCCGGCGGCAACTAACGGTCGCTCGGCGCGCACGCGCCCGAAACGGGCAACGCGCCGCGCGCTCGCCGAGGGATATCGTGAACCGGAAGTTCTTCGGCCGGTCGTTGGACACAGGGAGGAGCGAACGATGAGCGCACAGACCGAGACCGCGATCCTCGCGGGCGGATGCTTTTGGGGCATGCAGGACCTGATCCGCAAGCGCCCGGGGATCATCTCCACGCGCGTCGGCTACAGCGGCGGCGACGTGCCGAACGCGACCTATCGCAACCATGGAACCCACGCCGAGGCGATCGAGATCGTGTTCGATCCCGAGCAGACCTCCTATCGCGAGATCCTCGAGTTCTTCTTCCAGATCCACGACCCGACGACGCTCAACCGCCAGGGCAACGACGTCGGCCTGAGCTACCGCTCGGCGATCTTCTATCTCGACGACGAGCAGAAGCGTGTCGCCGAGGACACGATCGCCGACGTCGAGGCCTCGGGCCTCTGGCCCGGCAAGGTCGTGACCGAGCTCGAGCCCGCGGGGCCTTTCTGGGAGGCAGAGCCCGAGCACCAGGACTACCTCGAGCACTACCCGCACGGCTACACCTGCCACTACCCCCGCGCCGGCTGGGTGCTGCCGCGGCGGGCGGGCGCCGTCGCCGGCTGAGGCGCGAACGAGCGAGCCACCTCGGGGACCGTTGCCGTGGGGACGGAGTGGTAGGCTCGAGGCATGCGCGCGACCATCGACAAGGCAGGGCGTGTGGTGATCCCGAAGCAGCTTCGGGACGAGGTCGGTCTGATACCCGGTGAGGTCGAGGTGAGCGTGTCCGGAACCGGCTTGCTCGTCGAGCCGGTCACGGGTGACGACCTGTTGGAGGAGCGCGACGGGAGGCTTGTGATCCCGACCGGCGGCGTCTCGATCGACGACAATCTCGTGCGCGCCCTTCGCGATGCCGGCCAGAGGTGACCCACCGGATTTTCTCGTAGACACGAGCGTGTCGGTCGCGATCTCGGTGATGGACCACGAGCATCACGGCGCGACCCTCGCCGCCCTCGCCGGGGCCCGGCTCGGGCTTGCAGGCCATGCGGCGTTCGAAACGTTCTCCGTGCTCACCCGGCTTCCGGCGCCCGCTCGCAGGAGCCCGGCGACCGTCGCACGCCTGCTGGCGCAGAGCTTTCCGCACTCGAGATTTCTCGGTGCCCGAGCCGCGTCGTCGCTCCTCGCCGAGCTCGAGCGGGCCGGCCTCGGGGGCGGGGCCGTCTACGACGCGCTCGTTGCGGCCTGCGCGAACGAGCACGGGCTTCCGCTCGCGACCCGCGATCGGCGTGCGCTCGGCACCTACCGGGCTCTCGGCGTTCGCGTCGAGTTCGTCGGCTGAGCTCGTTGCCGCCGGACTGCTTCAGGCGGGAGCTCTTGCGTCCCGCCCGGAGCGCTTATCGGAATCGTGAGCGCGTGGTAACGATTCCACGCGTCGAGCGGTTGATGTATCGAAGTGGTGTCGGGGTGGTGACGATCCTCGAACCCGGCTTGCAAAGCGGAAAATGACGCCTAGAGCTGTCTAAGATCGATCGCCGTGACCGGGGCTTCGGACCGCGAGGAAGTGGGCGCGGGGCGAGGCCGATGGGGCCGGGTCCTGCGGCGGCGCAGCCAGGCGCTCGATTCGTTCGCCGTCGCGGGACGCAATCCGCAGCTTCGCCTCGTGCTGATCGCCCGCCTGGCCACGGTGACGGGACGCTGGGCCTCGGCGGTCGCGCTGGCCGTCTACGCCTACGGCGCCGGCGGCGCGACCTACGTCGGGTTGCTGGCGGTCGTTCGCATCGTTCCCTCGGCGCTTGCCGGAGGGCTCGCCGCGGCGCTGCTCGACCGGGTCAGGACCGACCGCCTACTCCTCGCCGCCGGCCTCGCGCGGGTGTTCGCGATCGGGGCGGCAGGCGTGGCGGCGCTTTCGGGTGGCCATGTCGTAGCGGTCTTCGGCCTCGTCGCACTCGAGTCGCTGCTCTCGACGATGGCGAGGCCGCTGCAGACCGCAGCCCTGCCGTTTCTCGCCCGTGTCCCGCGCGAGCTGACGGCGTCGAACCTCGCGTTGACGACGATCGAGAGCGCCGGGATGCTGATCGGCCCGGTCGTCGGCGGCCTCCTGCTGGCCGTCTGGAACGCAGGCGGGGTCCTGCTCGTGACCGCGGCGACCTACCTCGTCTCGGCGATCCTGATCGCACGGATCCCGTCCTGGCAGCGGACACGTCCGCCTGCCACAGGTCCGGCGAAGCCGACGATCGGCACGATCGAGGGCATTCGTGCGATCCACGCCGACAAGCGGCTGCGCCTGCTCGTCGGGCTGTATTGCGTCGAGAACGTCGTCACCGGCTCGCTGAACGTCCTCGTCGTGATCGCGGCCCTCGACCTGCTTCATCTCGGCAGCTCGGGCGTGGGGGAGCTGAACGCGGCGATCGGGATCGGGGGCCTGCTCGGTGCGATCGCCGGCGCCGCCCTCGTCGGGCGGCGGCGGATGGCCTCGGGGTTCGGGCTCGGGCTCGTCCTGTGCGGCTTTCCGTTGATCCTGATCGGTGTCGCGCCGTCGGTCGTCCCGACGATCCTCCTGCTGGCGATTCTCGGAATCGGGGTCACGATCGTCGACTTCTCCGCGGTGACCCTGCTGCAGCGCGCGATCCACGAGGACGCGCTCGCGAAGGTCTTCAGCGTGCTCCAGAGCTGCTTCGTCGTCTCTATCGGCCTCGGCGCGGCGCTCGCGCCCGTGCTCGTCGCGTGGATCGGGATCCGCGGCGCCCTGCTTGCGAGCGGTGCAGTGCTGCCGGTGCTCGTCGTCCTGCTCTGGTCGCGGCTCGTCCCGCTCGACACCTCCGAGGTGCTCTCGGACGAGATCGTGAACCTCCTCCGCTCCCTCCCGATCTTCGCTCCGCTCGAGCTTCCGGCGCTCGAGCGGCTCGCCCGCGCAGCGTCCAGCGTGGCGGTCCGGGCGGGGGAGACCGTGATCGCCGAGGGCGAGCAGGGCGACCGTTACTACGCGATCCGGGACGGGGAGTTTGACGTGTTCGTCGCCGGAGCGCTCGCGTCGCAGCTCGGCCGCGGGGAGGGCTTCGGCGAGATCGCCCTGCTCCGCGACGTCCCGCGCACCGCGACGGTCACGGCGAGAACCGACGCACGGCTCTACGCGCTCGAACGCGAGCTCTTCCTGGAGGCGGTGAGCCAGTCGCCGCCGAGCGCCGACGCCGCCGAGAACGTGATCGACATGCGGCTCGGCTCGCTCCGCGCCGGGCTCGCGACGGTGTAGAGCTCCCGGTCCCGGATCGTCTTGTCGCTTGTCGCGCCTCCTGCCCGGCGGGACCGTCAGACTTGCGACGTGCGGGCGCTGCAGCGTGATCAGCTGACCGGTCGAGGGCTGCGTTGAGTCGCATCGTCGTCACGGGGGCCTCGGGGGTGATCGGCACGGTTCTCTCGAAAGCGCTGGCCGACCATGAGCTCGTTCCGCTCGACCTGCCGCGGGGCGATGTCCGCCGGATCGATCTCGGACGGGCCTTCGAGGGAGCGGAGACGATCGTCCACCTCGCCTGGAACTCGAGGTCGGAGAGCTCCGGGTCGGGGAGCATCGATCCGGACAACACCCTGATGTGCCTTCGCGTCTACGACGCGGCGGTCGCGGCCGGGGGCACGCGGCGCGTAATCATGGCGAGCTCGGTGCACGCCGATCGCTACCGCGAATGGAGCGGGCCCGGGCTCCTCTCGGCAACCGACGTGCCGTGGCCCGACTCACCCTACGGCGCGAACAAGGTGTTGATGGAATCGCTCGGCCGGCATTTCGCGAGCGCGTACGGCCTGGACGTGATCTGCCTCAGGTTCGGGGGCGTCAACACCTACAACCTCAAACCGACGGATCCGGCCGAGCTCTCGGTGTGGCTGACCCACGAAGACTGCGAGGCCGTCGTTCGTCGTTGCGCCGAGGCGGACGTCGTCCCCGGGCGCTTCATCGTGATGTACGCCGTCTCCGACAACGAACGTCCGCTCGTCGAGCTCGAGAACCCACTCGGCTGGCGGCCGGCGCCAGGTCGCGACGGCGTGGGCCGCCCCCTGCCGCCCCCGTCGCCGACGTTCCGGAACAGGCTCGGGCGTCTCCGCCGCCGGTTGTCGAGCGTCTGAAGCCTGGTCTCGGACGACCACCGGGGCTCCGACGCTCACTGGGGGGTGCCGCGTCCGAGCGTCACCGTCGCCGACCTGGAGCTACCCATCCTGTCGATCCAGGCGATCGGGACACGCGTTCCCGGGCCGTCCTCGAACAGGACGTTTGCGAGATCGTTCGGGTGGACGAGGAGCCTGTGGTTGCAGGTCACGAGGATGTCGCCACGAACGAGGCCGGCTCTCTCGGCCGGCGAGCCAGGAGAGACCTCCGCCACCGTTACCCCGTGGCGATCCGAGTCGGGGCCTTCCACGAGGACGCCGAGCCACGGGCCGGTGCCGACGTGGATCCGCGGCGATGCCCGTCCTGCGCGGACCGCCTTCTCGACCGCAAGGGCTTTCGCGAGCGGAATCGCCTCGGAACGGGCGACAGTGCCCGCTCCGAACACCCCTGCCGTATTGATCCCGACGACGCGTCCATGTCCATCGACGAGCGGCCCGCCGGAGTCGCCGGGAAGCGTGTCGGTGTTCGATTCGATCATCTTCGTAAGCCGTTCTGTGCTGCCGTCGGCGTAGTGCACGAAGGCGGTTGCGTTCAGCCTGGTGACGGTCCCATCTGCCCTTCTCGGCGTCCCACCTGCCCCGAGAGCGTTGCCGTAGGCCGAAACCGCGTCCCCGACCCCGAGCGAGCTCGCGGCTCCCAGCCGTGCCGTCACAAGGCCAGAGGCACCGTGGAGCCGAAGCACCGCCACGTCGTCTCTGATGTCGTACCCGAGGACCGATGCCGCGTAGCTCCGATCGTTGTCGACATCTCTGACCCGGATCACCGTCGCCTCGCGGATCACGTGGTTGTTCGTCAGAACCACCCCGTCGCTCGTGAGGACGATCCCGGTTCCGGCCGCCTTCAACCGGCCGAAGCTGAGGCTGATCCGCACATCGACGATGCCCTGGACCAGCGAGTGCCCCGCAGACGGTGCGGCGCTCCCCGCGTCCCCCTCGCGGGCGTGAACGAGGGCGATCGCGGAGGCAGCGAGGACGACCAGCGCGCACAGGAACCGGGCCGGGCTCATCCGTCGATCGTAGATCAGAGCCGGGACCGGCCCTCGTCGCGCGTCGAACCCGGTACTCCGAGCGCGGTTGCCCGCAGCGTGATCGCGGGAGGCCGCGGGCTCTCAGGTGGCGGGGCCGGAGCCGAGCTTGATCGTCGTCGTGTGCGCGCTGCCGCCGGTGTCGACCCAGCCGAGCTTCACCGAGTCTCCCGGATGGTGGCCGAACAGGATCTGGCTGAGCGCCGAGGGAGAGCCGGTCGAATGGCCGTCGATCGACGTGATCACGTCGCCGGGCGAGAGGCCCGCCTTCTCGGCGGCCTCGCCCTGGACCACGTCGCCGACCGCGACTCCGTTCGCGGACGAGCTGCTGCCCTGGAAGACGCCGAAGCCGTTGTCGGCGGCCGAGCCGATCGTGATCCCGAGGAAGGCCGTCTCGCCGATGTGAACCGTGTCCGACGCGTGTCCGGCGACGATCTCCTTGCCGACCGCGAGCGCCTGGTTGCTCGGGATCGCAAAGCCGGAGCCGCCCCCACCCGTGAAGTCGAAGCCGCTCGAGCCTGCCGTATCGATCCCGATCACCTCGCCGTTCGTGTTGACGAGCGGACCGCCAGAGTCGCCGGCCTGGATGTTCGCGTTCGTCTGGATCAGACCGGAGAGCTGTTCGGTCGTGTTCGTCGAGGAGTCGCCCGCGGTGACGGACTGGTCGAGACCCGTGATCGCGCCGCCTGCGTTCGACGGCGTACCGCCCGTCCCGCCGGCGTTCCCGACCCCGACGACGGAATCGCCGACGTGGAGCTTCGAGGAGTCCGCGAACTTGGCGGTCGCGAGGCCCGATGCGCCCTGAAGCTGCAGGACGGCGAGGTCGTGGGTCGGGTCGTAGCCGATCACGTGCGCCGTATAGGTGCGGCCGTTCCCGATGTCCGTCGCGGTGATCTGCGTGGCGCCGTCGATCACGTGGTTGTTCGTGATCACGACGCCGCTCGAGCTCACGACGACGCCGGTACCGGCGCCCGCGCCGTTCTGAAAGCCGAAGACCGAATCGATGTCGACCAGAGCGGGGTTGATCTTGGCGGCGATTGCGGCCGGATCCGAGGGGCCGCCCGACGCGTTCGCGCTCGCGCCCGACGGCACCGAGCCGAACGAGCCGCTGAAGCCGCCCGACCCGTTGGAGCTGCTTCCGCCGTTCACGCTGCTTCCGCCGTTCACGCTGCTTCCGCCGTTCAGGCCGCCGGTTGAGCTGTTCCCGCCGGTCGACCCGAAGCTTCCCTGTCCGGGCGTCGTCGCCGGAGCCGTCGGTGCAACCGCGGCTACCTGTGACGGCGCCGAGACCTCGTGGTCGATCGCCGCGCCCGCCGCGCCCGCAGCGAGCACGAGGAGAACCAGGGCCAGGCCGAGCAGCACGCCTCGCGCGCGTCTCTTCGGCGGCGGTTCGGGCGGCTGAGGCGTGGCACCAGGCGGCGGGCCGAAGGGCGACGTTCCAAACGGCGAGGTTCCAAACGGGTTGGGCTTTCCGAGCTCAGTCATCGTGCGCCACTGCCTCCATCGTCGATCGTTTCCATCTTGCCCGGCGCAGCCACGGTCTCGCTGCTCGCTCTCGAACCGGGCCTACCTGAACCGCTCTTTCTGAACCGCGTTCCTTGATCCAGGGAAGCAGGAAACTCTCAACGTCTCATTAAGCCCGCATCCACCGACCCGGCGCGGTCGGTGCGTGCCGAGGGCACCCGGTCGGTCCGCTCCGGGCCACGAGAACCTAGCCGCCGCTGATCGCGGCGATCACCTCGATGTGAGACTCCGGCCGAACCGGACCGTCGAGCCCGGCGCGCTCCTCGTCGACGTAGACGTTGATATGCGAGCGAAGGGCGGGGCCGGGGTCGCAGAGACGGTCGCGCACGCCCGGCCAGCGATGGTCGAGCTCGTCGATCGCCTGGAGGACGGTCTGCCCGCTGACCTCGACTCGGCGCGGGAGGCCCTGGAAGAGCGGCATCAGCGTGATCGGGAGGCGTACGTCGGCCATGGCTATCCCTCCACGACGACGGCTTCGACCGACCAGATCGGCGGAAGGTAGCCGGCGAGCTCGGCCCAGCTCTCGCCGTCGTCGGTGCTCGCGAAGACCTGGCCCGTGCTGGTGCCGAAGTACAGGCCGGGATCGTCGTGGCTGTCGAAGCTCATCGCGGCGCGGAGCACTCCCAGATGCGCATCGCGCTGCGGGAGCCCTCTCTCGAGGCGCTGCCAGCTCTCGCCGCCGTCACGCGTCCGCCAGACCGCGGCGCGA
Source organism: Gaiellaceae bacterium (assembly GCA_036271235.1). Lineage (GTDB taxonomy): Bacteria > Actinomycetota > Thermoleophilia > Gaiellales > Gaiellaceae > PALSA-600. Next base: position 17,869 of record DATBBA010000058.1, on the reverse strand, counting down.
CCCTCGGGCATGCAGCGTGCGTGACCGGGATCGAGGGGGATCACATAGAACGTCTCGCGGTCGTTCGGATGAGCGGCGGCTGCGAAGCCGAACTCGCTCGGCAAACCGTCCGTGATCTCGAACCACGTGAGCCCGCCGTCGTCCGAGCGGTGCACCCCGACGTGGTTCTGCTGATACATCCGGTTGGGATCGACCGGCGAACGCGCAAGCCGGTGGACGCAGAAGCCCACCTCCTCGTGGTCGCGCGGCCAGTCGGCACGGAGACCGCGGTTACGGGGAGTCCAGGTCGACCCGCCGTCGGTCGTCTCGAACAGCCCGACCCCCTGCACGATCGTCCAGAACCGGGAGGGATCGACGAAGTCGGGCGTGATCGCCGAGATTCCGAGATGACCTGGCGGCTGGGTGGCCGGATCGTCCCAGCTCTCGCTCCCCGGCTGCCCGGCGAGGTTCGTCAGGAGCTCCCAGCTCTCGCCGCTGTCCCGGCTCTCGAAGATCCCGGGGGCCTCGACGCCCGCGAGCACGCGGCCGTCGATCACGGCGAGCGACGAGATCTTCGAGACCTTGCGGCCGTCGCCGTCGGGATAGTTCAGCCCTTCGCTCGAGAGCGCCCACGTCTCGCCGAGATCGGTGCTCCGCCAGACCGCCGAGCCATGCCACTCGCTCGCCGCCGCTGCGTAGAGCGTGCCAGAGGCCGAATCGCCGACCGCGTGGTAGACCGGCCAGCTCTCACAGACGGGCCCTCGCACCTCCCAGTCCTGCCGATTCGCGTCGCTCTCGAACACGAAAAGGCCCTTGCGCGTTCCGACGAGGAGCAATGTGCGCCGCATCGTTCGATTCACCTCCGAAGTCGAATGTCGTTGCCAAAGATAGAGACCCCCTTCGCGCGCGGAACTCATCGGTCGCCCATTCGCAAGCGTTTTGTAAGTTTCGCCGCCGGCGCGATTGCCTCGGCGCGCTGCGGGGAATGAGTCACTCGTGAGCAAGGGCACAGCTTTTCTCGGTTGGGGTGCAATCGTCGTCGCGACAGCGGCGCTCGCAGCCTTCGCGGCGGTGGGCGGTGCTGCCACGAAGACCGTGAAGGTGACGATCACCGACACGAAGATCACGCTCTCGCCGAAGACCGCTCCGACGGGGAAGACGGTGTTCGCCGTCAAGAACCTCGGGAAGAAGATCCACAACTTCCGGATCGGCGGTAAGACGACGAAGGCGCTTGCACACGGAAAGACCGCGACCCTCACCGTCTCGTTCGCGGCCGCGAAGTCCTACCCGTACCTCTCGACCCTGCCGAAGGGTCAGACGAAGGGTCTGAAGGGCGTCTTCAAGGTGACGAAGGCACCTCAGGCAACGACCGGAAACGCCAAAGCCGGCAAGGCAGTGTTCACGAGCTCCGGCTGCGGCAGCTGCCACACGATGGCTGCAGCGGGAGCGAGCGGGACCATCGGCCCGAATCTCGACACCTCGAAGCCCTCCGTGGCGCTGATCACGTCGCGTGTGAAGAGCGGCAAGGGCGCAATGCCGCCGTTCGGAAGCACTCTGACGGCGGCGCAGATCGCCGACGTCGCCACCTACGTGTACGCCTCGACTCACTGAGAGGCGCCTCCACGGCACACATGCCGATCGCGACCTTCCCTGCCGTACGATCGGCGGATGGCCTACGACGACGAGCTTGCGGGGCGGATCCGTGAGTTGATCTCGGGCGAGATCGGGCTCGGCGAGAAGAAGATGTTCGGTGGGCTCGCATTCCTCGTCGGCGGCAACATGGCGATCTCGGCCAGCGGGCAGGGCGGGATCCTCGTCCATGTCGACCCCGACCACGGTGAGGCGCTGATCGCGGCGGGCCCGGCGGAGCCGATGGAAAGGCGCGGCCGCCCGATGCAGGGCTGGCTGCGCGTCGGCGCGGAGCACCTTGGGACGCGGGAGGAGCTCGCGAGATGGGTCGAGCTCGGCGCGGCGCGCGCCCGGGGGCTTCCCGCCAAGTGATCAGTGATGGTGGCCCCGGCCCGGCCCGGGGCCGTGCCCGTGAGGGGCCGGATGGGGCCTGGGGGGCTTTGCCTGCTTCTGCGGATGGGTAGCGTGAACGGGTTGAACGGGCGTAGCCGGCGGCACTGAGGCACCGACCGCAGTTGCGAGCCGCGCGAGCGAGCGCCTGAGGGTCGCGATCGCCGCGCCGGTGATCTGGCCGTGCGCGATCTCGTCGTCGAGCGTATGGGCGAGCTGGTCGAGCTGCTGCGACGGGTTGTTCGAGAAGAGCAGCGGCTGGAGCTGGCCGACGAGCTGGCTGCCAGCCTGCTGCGAGACCGTGCCGCGGACGACGGCGGCGTCGACAGCGGAGACGAAGTTCCCCGCCGTGCTCGACGTCGAAGGCGGAGCGGGGCCCGGATGGGTCGTCTGGGCCCGCGTCGTGTGTGTGGCGGCGGTGGTGGTGTTCGCCGTCTTCGTCTTCGCCGGATGGCTGACTGCCTTCGCCGGTGCAGAAGTGCCCTTGCCGCCCGGGCGGAGGAGCAGGACGAGCGCGACGGCGAGGGCGGCGGCGAAGAGGAGCAGCGCGAGTGCCGCGAGGGTTCGCGACCTCCGGCCCACCGGGCTCGTGGCCGCCCTTCCCGGCTCCTCGAGGACGCTCGTCTCCCGGGTGGCCGCGGGGCCCGGGAGCACCCGCGTCGTCGGCTCGCCGCTCGAGTCCGCCAGCTCGTGCGCGAGCGCCGAGGCCGACCGGGGGCGATCTGCCGGTGAGGGCGCGAGGCAGTGCATGACTGCGTCCCCGAGCCGGTGCGGCATCGCCACGAGCTCGTCCGGCGGCGTGATCTCGCCCCGCTCGCGGCTCAGGAGCAGCTCCGGCAGCGATTCGGCGTCGAACGGTGTGCGCCCGGTGAGTAGCTCGTAGAGGACGACACCGAGGGAGTAGAGGTCGGCCGCGCCGGCCACCGTCTCGCCCCGCGCCTGTTCGGGCGCGAGGTAGGCCGCAGTCCCCAGCACCGCACCGATCTCGGTGTGGCGGGTACCGGCGAGGGAGCGTGCGATACCGAAGTCGGCGATCTTCACGCGCCGGTCGGGCTGGCGAAGCACGTTCTGCGGCTTGATGTCACGGTGGACGAGGCCTTCCTCGTGGGCGGCCTCGAGGCCCGAGCAGAGCTGGATCCCGAGCTCGACGACCTCGTCAGGAGCGAGCCTTCCATGCTGTGCGAGCCGGTCGGCGAGCGTGCCGCCCTCGACGTACTCCATCACGATGAACGGTCCGCGGCCGTTCTCGCCGACGTCGTAGACCCTCACGATGTTCGGATGGACGAGCTTCGCCGCAAGACGTGCTTCGCGCAGGAACCGGCTGCGGAACTCGGGCTGGCCGGCGAGGTGCTCGGCCAGCACCTTGAGAGCGACCGGCCGGTCGAGCATCCGATCGCGCGCGAGGTACACCGAGGCCATACCGCCGCGGCCGAGCGTGGCCTCGACCGCGAAGCGATCCTCCGCCCGGCTGCCGCCGTGGCGCGTCGCGGTCATCTCAGTCTGCGCCGCTGCTCCCGGGCCACCAGTCCGGGACCATCTCGACCTCGCCCGGATCGTCGCCCGCACCGAAGGCGAGGTACTCGACCCCGTCCGGCCCGGCCTCGACATCGCGCATCGTGTTCTTCGCCAGGCGGATCGCATCCCATTCGCCGAGCTCGACGATCTCGTCTTCGATCTTGATCCGCGCCGAGCCGCGAAGGACGACGTAGACCTCCTCCTGGTTCTCATGCTTGTGCCCGAACGGGATCCGGAAGTTCGGATCGAGCTTGAACAGGCTCAGGCCGAGGGTCTTGCCGTCGAGCGCCGACCGGGCGAACCGAGCCTCGAGCTGTGACGGCATCCCGAAGTTCGGCGCCTGGTCCTCGACCTCTCTGAGGTTGTGCTTCGTGTAGGCAGGCATCCGATCCGTCTACCCCCGACGAGCCGACCCCGAACCTGGCTGAAGGCAGCCGGCGAAGCCGGGAAGGGCGCTCGTCTCCGCGCGGGCCGGGGAAGCGCCAGAAACCCGGGTCCGCACGACCCGACTGAGCCGGCTGCAATGGGCGCTTTCTTTCCCGACCGCAGGTCGCCAAAACCTCGCAGGCCGGAAGTTTTCGCTTGACGCTGCCTGGGCAAACCGTTCCTATGGCACGGAGAGTCCTGGTAGTCGCAACGTCGAATGTCGATCCTGACGATGCCACCTCGGCCGTCGCCGGCCGCGTCGACGAGGCTGTCGAGGTACGCGTGATCGCGCCCGTGTCGGGTCTCTCACGGCTCGACTGGCTCGCAAACGCCGAGGATGACGAGCGCGCGCAGGCCGCGAAGCGCGCAGACAGGGTGGCCGACGCGCTCCCGACCGACCGGGTCGACGCAGACGTCGGTGACACCGATCCGCTACAGGCGATCGACGACGCCGTCCGGACCTTCGATCCCGACGAGGTCGTGCTCGTCACGAAGTCCGATGACGACGCGAGCTGGCTCGAGTCCGGAGCCGACGAAGCCGCACGGCGACGCTTCGACATTCCGATCACGCACGTCGTCGTCCCCTGACAATCGCCGAAGCCGGGCGCCGCCAGCGAGGGCGGCGCCCGGCAATCAGCTACGCGTGGAGTGCCCCGCGTACCTGGCCCGGCGTCATCGGCATCCGGTAGAGCCGAACGCCCGTGGCGTCGAAGAACGCGTTCGCGATCGCCGCCGGAACCGCAGCCGTCGTCGGCTCGCCCGAGCCTGCCGCGGCCAGGTCGAGCCGCTGCACGACGACCGTCGTCACCTTCGGCGACTGCTTGAACCTGAGCACCGGGTAGGTGACCCAGTCGAGGCTCGTCATCCGCACCTTGCTGAAGGTGACCTGCTCCATCAGCGCCCGGCTTGTGCCGTGGATGAGGCAGCCGACCATCTGGTTCTCGACCGAGGCCGGGTTGACGGTCGTCCCGGCATCCTGCGCGGCGTAGAGGTGGTCGACCGTGATCTGGCCGCTCTTCTTGTTGACGGTGACATCGGCGATGATCGCGGGGAACGATCCGGCGAACCCGCCGAGCGCGACCCCGCGCCCGGTGACGACGTTGCCGCTGCCGAGGTTCGACGCGGACACCTTCGGCTTCCAGTTCGCCGCCTTCGAGACGGCATCCAGGACGGCCACCCAGCGGCCGACGCCGGCCGTCTGCGTCGCATCGATGTTCTGGATCCGGAACGCGATCGGATCCAGCCCGGCGATGTGCGCGAGCTGGTCGATCGTCTGCTCGGAGGCGAAGACCGCCTGCGGCACGCCGGGAGCGCGAAGGTAGGTGCCCTTCAGGAACCCGGCGTAGCCGTTCACGACCTTGCCCGTCACCCGCCGGTTCGGGAGCTTGTAGAACGAGCCGTTGGCCGTCGTCTCCACCTGACCTCCCGGAACGGGCGGAAGCGGGACGCCCGAGAGCTCGGCCGCGGATTCGACCGACTGCGTCCAACCGTGGTTGTAGGCGGTGTAGTCGTAGGCGACGAGGTTCCCGGAGGCATCGATCCCGGCACGGATGTCGGTTGCCTGAGCGGGCCCGAGGTTGTCCCAGCCGTGCTCGTCCCAGCGCATGAACTGGACACGCACGGGCTTCCCGACCGCCTGCGACATCAACGCCGCGGAGATCGCCACGTCGTCGTAGGTGCTGTGCCCGTAGGTTCCCGAGAACGGGAAGACCTCGACGCGGACGGAGTTCGCCGGGATCCCGAGCGCGGTTGCGATCGGGCCCCGGGTCGTGAAGTACGGCCCCTGCGAAGCACAGAAGATCAGCGTTCCAGACGGCGTCACGTCGGCGACGGCGCAGTTCGGACCGAGCGAGCCGTGCATCTGGTAGGCCGTGTAGTAGCTCCCTGAGACGACCTTCGCGGAAGCGGCCAGGCCGGCGCCGACATCGCCGGTGTTGACCGCGAGCGCCGAGCTCTGGAGCTTCGCGGGATCCCGCAGGGCCTGTTCGAGATTGCCGCTGCCGGGAAGCATCGGCGTCGAGTCCCACTTGACCTTCAGCTGCACCGACGCCTCGATCGCATCCCACTCCTTCGGTGCGACAACGCCGACGAAGTTGTTCTTCCGCACGACCTGCGCTCCGGGAATGTGGGCGATCGAGCCCGCGTCGATACTGAGCAGCTTCGCTCCCTGGGTAAGGGCAGCCTGGCTCGGACGCACGACGCGACCGTGCAGCATCCCCGGGACACGCACGTTCTGGACGTAGGTGAGCTGCCCTGTGACGATCGCCGGAATGTCGATCCGCGGCACCCGGGTCCCGATCACCTTGTAGTTGGCGACCGGCGTGAGCGTGGCGTTCGCGGCGGCGATCGTGCTGTTGAAGAGCTTGCCCGCCATGAGGTCGGAGTACTTGACGGTCTTGCCGCCGCCGGAGACGACGCCGTTCGAGACGCTCAGGTTCCCGACCGGCACCCCGAGCTGCGTCGAGGCCATGTTGAGGAGCAGCTGCCGGGCTGCGGCCGCGGCACCACGCAGGCTCGTCGCGCCCATCGCCGTCGAGGTCGAGCTGCTGCCGACCGTGAACGCCGACAGCGAGACGTTCGTGTCGACCTGAGCGGTCGTGATCTGATCGACCGACGTCCCGAGCTCCTCCGCGGCGATCATCTTCACCGCGGTCGGAGTTCCCTGTCCCAGCTCGACCCACCCGGAGTACAGGGTGACCGTGTTGTCGGGGTTGACCTGGAGCCAGGAATCGACCTGGGTCGCGACCGGGGGCCCCGGGGTCGCGCCGGTATGGAGCGGCAGGATCGCGCTCGGGTTGTTGGCCGCGGCCGCCGCGTTCGCTGCTGCCCCGGCGATGCTGAGGCCGACGACGAGCGAGCCGCCCGCCCGCAGGAACGACTTGCGGGAAAGCTCCTTCTCGCCGAGAAGCCGTGCGACGGAGTCCTGGTCGGTGACGCTCATCAGGCACCCGCCTTTGCCATGACCTTGGCCGCCTGCTGGATCGCCGTGAGGATCCTCGGGTACGTCCCGCACCGGCAGAGGTGGCCGTTCATCGCCGTCCGGATCTGATCCTCGGACGGATTCTTCGTGGTCGCCAGCAGATCGGCGGCCTGGATCATCATCCCGTTCTGGCAGTAGCCGCAATGCGGCACCTGGACGTCGATCCACGCCTGCTGCAGCGGATGAAGCGCAGGTGCGGCCGCCGCGGTTCCTCTCTGTGCCGCCCAGAGAGCCGGCAGGCCCTCGAGCGTCGTGATGCTCTTCCCGCTCACGGCGGCCACCGGAGTGACGCACGAGCGGATCTCCTTCCCGTCGAGCAGAACCGAGCATGCACCGCACTGCGCGAGACCGCAGCCGAACCGCGGGCCGTGGAGGTGGAGCTCGTTGTGCAGGACGTAGAGGAGCGGTGTATCGAGGCTTGCACTCACCCCGTGGGTGAGGCCGTTCACCTTGATCTTCAGGCTGTTCGCCATCCCATCCCCTTTACGTAGTTGATCGCGCAAACACGCTTACACAACGTTGTACTCCGGGGGTTGCTTCCGCGGATTGGCGGGGGAGGCGACGTTATGGTTCTTTAACGTTTCCGGCTCAGGCGACGGGCTCGCCGGCGTTGCCCGGCGAGACTGCGACGAATCCGGAGGCGACGAATCCGAGCCAGCAGACCACGCCGATCGTGTGGAGCCACGCCGCGTCGGCGATCGTCAGGCAGCCGATCCCGCCGATCAGGAGCGCGACGGCGAGCCGGAACGCGAGCCGGTTGACGTGCATCCCGGCGGCGGCATGGCCCCCGGCCGGCGGTGTCCGGTCGGGGCCCGCGTCCTCGAGTTGCCCCTGGAGGGCGAGCCGGAAGAGAAAGACGAGTGACGGAAAGAGGATCGCGGCGCCGCCGAGAACCGCGACGACGACGAGCACGAGGGTGTCGTGGCCGGCGGCGGCCTGCTCGACCGAGAGATCGGCGAGGAGCACCGGGCTCTGGGCAAGCGCGAAGCCGGCGATCGTGGCGGCGACGGCCAGCGAAGCGGTGTAGCGGGCCGGCTCATAGCGTCCGCGCAAAAGGAGCGCCAGCGTCGAGGCGCCCGCCAGCAGCGAGACGACGAGCCCGGGCAGGCCCGGACCGTGCGTGAGGCGGTTGAAAAGCCGTCCAGCGTCGAAGTGGAGGACGACGAGCGCCCCGATCGCGACGGCGCCCGCAGCGACCCCCGCGCCGAGTGCCCGACGGCGAAAGCTCGCCACGAGGTGCTCGTCGCCGTAGCGCCTGGCATCGCCCGCCAGGAACACCGCCGCGGTGTAGGCGCCGCTTGCGACCGCGAGGATGCCGATCGCGATCGACGTCGGGTTGAGCCAGCTCGTGAAGAGGCTGCCACCCGGGTTTCCGACCCTGACCCGTTCGGAGGCGAGCGCCCCGATCACCGTCCCGAGGAAGAACGGGGTCAGGATCGAGGAGACGGAGAAGATCGTGTCGACGGCGCTCTGCATGCGGGGCGTCGGCGTTCCGGAGCTGACGACGTAGGCGCCACCGCGCAGCACGATCCCGATCCCCGCGAGGAAGAGCGGGATCGCGAGCGTCGCAGCGATCGACCCGAACGCGACCGGGTAGGCAGTCCACATCACCGTCAAGACGAAGATCAGCCACACGTGGTTTGCCTCCCACACGGGCGCCGACGCGCGGTGGGCGTGCTCGCGCACTTCCTCGCCGTGCTCTCCGCCGCCCGCGGTGAGCTGCCAGAACCCGGCACCGAAGTCCGATCCCGCGAGGATGAGGTAGAGCGCGAGCCCGATCAGGACGAAGACGAGCGGCCAGTTGTAGAGCGCCATCACCCGCGGCCCGGAGTCGGCATCCGTTGGAGGCGGCGCAGCACCCAGGCGACACCGAGCCCGAGCGCGAGATACACGATCACGAGGGTTCCGTAACCGACAGGGATCCCGTGCGCGCCGGTGACGGCGTCGGAGGTGCGCATCACCTCGTAGACGACCCAGGGCTGGCGCCCGACCTCGGTCACGACCCACCCTGCGATCAGCGCCACCACCGAGAGCGGGCCCGCGAGGACGAGTGCCCGGTAGAACCAGACCGATTCGGGGAGGCGTTTCCGCCGCACCCGGACGTAGAGGAACGCGAGCCCGACGAGCAGCAGCACCCCGCCGATTCCGACCATGGTCTGGAAGGCGTAGCGCACGACGTTCACGGGAGGCTGATCCGCTGTCGGAACGCTGTCGAGGCCCTGAACCGTCGCGTGTGGGTTGTGGTAGGCGAGGATCGAGAGCATGTCCGGGAGCGTGATCCCGTACCTCACGTCCCCGTCCGAATACCAGCCGAGCAGCACGACCGGCGCGCCCTTCGTCGTCGGCCCGAGGCCCTCGAACGAGGCGAGCTTGACCGGCTGGCCGGCAGCAACCTCACGGCCGTTCCAGTCTCCGACGAACACCTGGGCGATCGAGGCGAACGCAGCGACGGCCAGCGGGATCGCGAGGGCGGTGCGCTCGTAGCGGCCCCATCTTCCCCGCAGGCGCATGAACGCGTAGGCGCCTGCGACCAGGAACCCGGTGACCATGTAGCCCGCGAGGTACATGTGGATCAACTCGTGCCAGAAGTAGGCGTTCCCGAAGAGGGCATGGAACGGGTGCACGTCGGAGACCGTCCCGTCGGCGAATGTGAAGCCGGTCGGATGGTTCATCCAGCCGTTCACCGCGATCACCGTGAGCGAGCCCGTGAAGCCGGCGATCGCGATCGGGATCCCGCTCAGGAAGTGCATCCGGCGCGAGAGCCGGTTCCAGCCGTAGACATAGATCCCGATGAAGATGGCCTCCATGAAGAACGAGAAGCCCTCGATCGCGAACCCGAGCCCGAAGACGCCGCCGAAGGTTCCCGTGAAGTTCGGCCAGAGGAGGCCCATCTCGAAGCTGAGGATCGTGCCGGTGACGACGCCCGCGGCGAAGAGTGCGACCATGATGCGCGTCCAGCGCCGGGCGAGCTGCCGGTAGAGCTCGTCGCCGGTACGGAGATAGAGCCATTCGACGTAGAGCAGCAGGATCGGGAAGGCGATCCCGAAGCAGACGAGCGGGATGTGCACCGCGAACGAGAACGCCTGCATCTGCCGCGCCTGGAACAGGTACTGCTGCTCGGCGGGCCCGACGACGGCGGCGAGCAGTGAGCCGTTCATCGAGGCTGGCTCATCGGGATTGGGGCTTGTGGGTGATCAGCCGCGCGCTGCGGCCGTGGGTGACGAAGCTGAACGACCAGCGGATGATCACGACGAGGCGGTTCTGGAAGCCCACGAGGTACCAGAGGTGGACGAGGAGCCAGGTCATCCACGCGAGGAATCCGCTGAGCTTGAAGCCCTTGACGTCGGCGACGGCGGAGGCCCGGCCGATCGTCGCGAGGTTGCCCTTGTCCTTGTATTCGAACCGCGGCGGAGGCTCGTGTCCCGTGAGCCGGGCCCGGACGACCGAGGCGGCGTAGCGGCCCTGCTGCATCGCCGCGGGCGCGACGCCCGGGAGCGTGATCGGCGTTCCGTCGGCGTCGCGGACGCGAACCATGTCCCCGAGCGCGAACACCTCGGGATGGCCCGGGAGCGTGAGGTCGGGCTCGACGGTGATGCGGCCGGCGCGGTCGAGCTCGGCACCGGTGAGCTCGCCGAGCCGTGTCGCGAGCTCCGACGCGGTGACGCCGGCGGCCCAGATCACCGTGCGGGCCCGGACCCGCTCGGTCGTTCCGTCGGGATTCTCCACGGTCACGCCGGCTGCGTCGACCCCGGTGACTGTGTGGCTGAGGAGCGGGGTGACGCCGAGACGCTCCAGCGAGTGTGTCGCCTTGGCCGACAGCGAAGGCGGGAAGCTCGTGAGTATGTGATCTGCGGCCTCGACGAGCACGATCCTCGCGGTTCTCGGGTCGATCGCCCGGTAGTCGCCGTGCAACGTGTCGCGGGCCAGTTCGGCGATCTGGCCGGCCATCTCGACTCCGGTCGGGCCTGCTCCGACGACCACGAAGGTCATCCATTCGGCGCGCCGCGTTGCGTCCGGCTCGAGCTCTGCGGCTTCGAATGCCTCGAGCAGGCGGCTGCGGACGACGAGCGCGCTCTCGAGCGATTTGACCTCGGCAGCCTGCTCGGCCCAGTCGTCATGGCCGAAGTAGGAGTAGCGCGCCCCGCCGGCCACGAGCAGCGTGTCGTAGCGGAGGTATTCAGGCGCCGGGACGTCGTCGGCCGAGCGCAGGAGGAGGCGGCGTGCGTCGAGGTCGAAGTCGGCCACCTCGGCCATCACCACCTGCACGTTGTGGCGGCGCTTGAAGATCGTGCGCAGCGGATAGGCGATGTCCCCGGGGGAGAGCGCGCCCGTCGCGACCTGGTAGGTGAGCGGCTGGAAGAGGTGGAAGTTCCGCCGGTCGACGAGCGTGATCTCGGCAGGCACCTTGGCGAGCTTCAACGTGGCCTGAAGGCCCCCGAACCCGCCGCCGACGACGACGACGCGATGCGCGCGCTCGCCACCCATGACGCGAACCTAGCTGCTTGCGGTGGGCAGCCGATCCGGGGAGCCTGAAGCACGGGTACGCTTCCCACCTCGAACGGTGTCAGACGCCGTAACGGCTGTGGGGCCGAACGCCGTAAAAGTCCCGCTCAGACGCCGGTTCGGGGCGTTACAACCGGGGTCAGACGCCGGGTTTTGCGTCCCGGAGCGCGGCGAGGCGTTGCTCGGGGAAGCGGCGTTCGGGCTCGGAATGAACGAGCTCGAGCGTGAAAAACGGTGTCAGACGTCGTAACGATCGTCGGCCCCAATGCCGTGAACGTCCTGCTCGCACGCCGGTTCGGGGCGTTACAACCGGGGTCAGACGCCAGGTTTTGCGTCCCGGAGCGCGGCCAGGCGTTGCTCGAGGAAGCGCCGTTCGGGCTCGGAGTGGACGAGCTCGATCGCGTGCTCGTACGCCTCGGCTGCCTCGTCCACACGGTCGAGGCGCCGGAGCAGCTCGGCGCGGGTGGCGTGGAGATAGTGGTAGCGGTCGAGGTCGAGCTCATCCGCCAGGGCGAGAGCCTCGTCGAGCCTGCCCGACTCGGCGAGAGCGGCGGCGCGGTTCAGCTCGACGACCGGAGAGCCCGTGAATCGTGCGAGCTCGCCGTAGAGCGAGGCGATGCGAGGCCAGTCCGGCGGATCCTCGACGTGCAGAAGCGCGATCTCGGCCTGGAGTGCGTAGGAGCCGCGACCGCCGAGCATGGCTGCGCGATCGAGTGCCAGCCGGCCGGCGTCCAGCTCGGCTCCGTCCCAGAGGGCCCGATCCTGGTCGCGGAGCAGGACAACGGAGCCGCCGGCGAACCTCGCTTCGCGCCGCGCGTCGTTCGCGAGCATCAGCGCGAGCAGGCCGTGGACCTCGGCCTCGTCAGGCATCAGCTCGGCCAGGGCGCGGCCGAGCCGGATCGCTTCGGCGGCGAGCTCGTTGCGGCCGCCGTAGCCCTCGTTGAAGATCAGGTAGACCACCGCAAGCACCGCCGCGATCCGGTCGGGCAGAAGATGGGCGGGAGGCACGCGGAACGGGATCCCGGCGTCCTTGATCTTCCGCTTCGCGCGAACGAGGCGCTTCGTCATCGTCGGCTCGGGGACGAGGAACGCGCGGGCGATCTCGGCGGTCTCGAGGCCGCCGAGCGTGCGCAGCGTCAACGCGACCTGCGCGTCGAGGGCGAGCGCCGGGTGGCAGCACGTGAAGATCAGCTCGAGCCGTTCGTCGGGAATCGTGGTCTCGTCCACCTCGTCCTCCGTCGCTTCGGGCACGTCCAGCAGTCGGGTCTTCGCCGCGAGCGTGCGGTCGCGGCGGATCCGGTCGATCGCGCGGTTGCGTGCGGTCGCGATGAGCCACGCGCGAGGGTTGGCGGGTGCTCTCTCGCGCGGCCAGCGCGCCGCTGCGATCGCGAAGGCCTCCTGAGCGGCCTCCTCGGCGAGGTCGAAGTCGCCGAGGAAGCCGATCAGGGCAGCGAGGACGCGCCCCCATTCCTCGCGGAAGACCTGTTCGAGCGGCGTCACCACTCCTTGATCGGGCGTACCTCGACCGCGCCGCCGAGCCGCGCTGCCGGAATCCGCGCCGCGAGCTCGATCGCCGCGTCGAGATCGTCGGCCTCGAAGAACAGGTAGCCGCCGACCGCCTCCTTGATCGCGACGAACGGCCCGTCGGTGGTCAGCGTCTTGCCGTACTCGACCCGCACAGTCGTTGCGGATTCGGCGGCGCCGAGCCACTGCCCCGGAGTCACGCCGGCCGTCTGGCTGACCGCGCCGTAGTCGGCGGCCACCTGGTTCTGCTCCGCCTCGGACAGCTTGTCCCACTCGGGGTCGCCGGGCGTGGGGGCGGTTCCGTGCTGGATCAAGAGCATGTACTTCATCGTTCTCTCCTTCTCGTGAGGGTCTGTCACCTCTGAAGACGAACGGCCGAGGCCTCGGAGGACACCAGCGGGAGCAAGAGCTGTGACGGATGTTCGGCGTCGTGGAAGATCCGGTGGAGCACCGTCTCGGCGCTGCAGAAATGCCACGGGACATGGCTCGGCCGGATCGTCGGGTTGCTCGCCTTGCCGGCCAGGTCGAGCGACGCGATCGTCAGCCTCAACCGGTGGCCGGGCCGGAAGAGGTTCGACGTGGGGGAGAGCTCGATCCGGTACTCGACGACCTCGCCCGGGGTCACGGGCTCCGGGGCGAGGTGGGGGTGGTAGGGCCGCCATGGCTCGGAGCGCTCTTCGTCGACTGCCCGATGTGAGGCTTTCAGGAAGCCCTTCGTCAACTCGGCAGAGCTGCCATCCGGCGCGAGATCCGAGAGCGCCACGATCCAGTGCGTGTCGTCGGCGTCGATCGAGGCGTACAGCGTGAGCGAGATCGGGCCCGTGATCTCGGTGGCGCGGGCGAACGGGGAGGTGACGTAGGCGACCGAGGAGATCGCCGAGGTCTCGTCGGCCGGCTGCTGGACGAAGCAGTCGGCGCCGCCCGGAACATGCTCCGGCTCGGTCGCGAGCCCCTGCCAGCGGCGGAGGTAGTAGGGCGTCCAGTCCGTGCGCGCGAGGGGCCACTCGTGCTCGGCGCGGCTCTGGCCGGTGCCCATCACGTGGAGCGAGATCGGCGGCTCGTCCATGATCCCGTTGTCGATCCCCTTCAGCCAGTGGTCGTACCAGCGCACGACCTCGGCGTTGTAGGCGGCCGGGAACGGGGCGGTGTCCTCCTCCATCCCGTCGATCCGGAGCTTATTACGGGCGCCGATGCCGAGGAAGTTGTCGAACGCGCCGCGCAGGTGCATGTGCGGGTATCCCCACCAGTGCGAGAAGCAGTAGCTCGGGATCCGGATTCGGTCGTACAGCGCCGCCGGTGAGCGCTCGCGGTAGAACGGCCCATCGGTTGGATGCATCACGATGTCGAACCAGCCAGGCATTCGCTCGGGCGACTTGACCGCCTCGTAGGACTGCGAGTACACGGTGAGCGCCGGGTCGGCGAGCCGCTCCTCGATCCGCCGCTCGAGCTCCTCCGGTGAGGACTCGTCCTTCGTCGTGGCCGCCGCGCGGGCCTGGATGCTTCCCCCGTAGAGGTGGAAGAAGAACGACTGGAGGATGCCGCCGTGGTGGGTGCACTCGCGGTAGAAGTCGGCGGGCGCGTTCCAGGGCATGATCGCCTTCAGATGGGGCGGCTGGGTCGCCGCGACGAGCGGCTGGATCGCACCGAAGTACGAGACGCCGACCATCCCGACGTTGCCGTCGCACCAGGGTTGGGCGGCGATCCACTCGACCAGGTCGTGGCCGTCCTCGGCCTCTTGCGGCGAGCACCAGCCGAGGTATTCGCCCTCGGAGGCGCCGATGCCCCGGAGGTCCGGGATCACGTGGGCAAAGCCGTGCGCCGTGAGGTAGTCGGGATCGCCGGCCTCGATCCCGCGGTTGTAGACCGACGAGCGGTCGCGCGGGGTCGTTCCCCACGGCTGCGGCGCGATCGGGAGGGACTGGGCGTTCTTGCCGTACGCCGACATCGCGAGCAGGGCGGGAACCGGTTGCTCGCCGTCGGGGCGGAAGACGTCGACGGCGAGTGCCACGCCGTCGCGCATCGCCACCATTGCGTCGCGTTCCTCGATCACACCCCCGCGCCCACCCGGTCGCCGAAGACGCCCGAGGCGGCGAGCTCGTCGACCCGTTCGCGGGAGTAGCCGCAGAGGTCGGTGAGCACCGAGACGGTGTCCGCGCCGCGCGCCGGTGCGGGCCGGAGCGGCCTCGGCTCCTCGCCGACCCGGAGCGGGCTCGCGATCTGCCGGACGGTGCCGAGACGGGGATGCTCGAGCTCGACGACCGACTCGCGGGCGAGCGCCTGCGGCTCGAGGAATGCGTCCTGCACGTCGTTCACGGCCGAGCTCGGCACGCCCCTGGCTCCGAGCGCTGCGAGCCAGTCGGCGGTCGGGCGCGCCTCGAACGCGGCGTCGAGGATCGCGAGGAGCTCGTCGCGGTTCTCGTCGCGCGCCGCGAAGTCGTGGAAGCGCGGATCGGTGGCCAGCTCGGGCTGTTCGATCGCCTCGCAGAGGAGCTCCCAGAACTTGGGCTTCGGGCACGCGACGACGATCCAGCCGTCGGCGGTCGCGAAGTTCTGGAAGGGGACGATCGAGGGATGGGCGGAGTTCCGCCGGCGCTCCGGGACGTAGCCTTTGGTCGCAGCCCACGTGCCGACGTACATCAGCTCGGCGAGAGCGGTGTCGAAGAGCGAGACGTCGCAGTCGCAGCCCTCGCCGTCGCGGTTTGCCCGCCAGAGTCCCGAGAGGATCGAGATCGCGGCCACGTAGCCGCCCGAGAGATCGACCAGCGAGAGCCCGCTCTTGGTCGGCGCCTCACCGGGTGCGCCGGTCAGGCTCATCCAACCGGCGAGGCCCTGCATCATGTAGTCGTAGCCGCCCTCGGCGGCCCTGGGGCCGGTCATCCCGAACCCGGAGAGCGAGCAGCAGACGATCCGCGGGTTCGTGTCCTTCAGCTGGTCGTAGGTGAGGCCGAGCCGCTCGGGCTGGTCGCCGCGCAGGTTCGAGAAGACGGCGTCCACCGAGGCGACGAGGTCGAGGAGCACCTCGCGGCCGCGTGGATGGCGGAGGTCGAGGGAGACGCTCCGCTTGTTGCGGTTGAACGTCTCGAAGAACAGGGAGTCCTCGCCTTCCTGAAACGGCGGGACATAACGGCCGACGTCGCCGCCCACCGTCGGATCCTCGATCTTGATCACCTCGGCGCCGAGGTCGGCGAGCTGCAGCGTCGCCCACGGCCCCGCCCCGAACTGCTCGATCGCGACGACGCGGATATCGGCTAGCGGCTGCGTCATCTTCAGAGGGCACGGGCGGGTGGGGCCGGGCCGATCACATATAACACGAACCGTGTCCGCCGCTCTCTCGTCGATGCGCTCGGTGCTGTTCACCCCGGGGAGCGACGAGCGGAAGCTCGGGCGGGCGCTCGAGTCGGACGCGGACGCCGTGGTGGCCGACCTCGAGGACGCGGTCGCGCCCGCCGAGAAGGCGGGGGCGCGCGACACCGTTCGGCGATGTTTCGGGAACGGCGGCTCCGGGCCTGCGCGGCTTGTGCGTGTGAACGGCTTCGGAACGCCCTATTTCGAAGAGGACGTGGCAATCCTCGGCGAGCTCGACCTGGACGGTGTCGTCTTGCCGATGGCGAGCCCCGAGGGAGTTGCAGCGCTCGCTCCGGCCGGCCTGCCGATCGTCGCGGTCGTCGAGACGGCCGCCGGGGTTCGCCTGGCCTACGAGATCGCGTCGAGCCCCGGCGTCGTCGCGCTGCTTCTCGGGGCCGTCGACCTGGGCGCCGAGGTGGGGCTGGAGCCGCGCGCGGACGGGCTCGAGCTCCAGTACGTACGCTCGAAGCTCGTGATCGACTCGATCGCCGCGGGGATCCGGGCGCCCGTCGACTGCGTCCATCTCGCATTCGGCGACGAGGCGGGCCTCGAGTTCCAGGCGCTCCTCGCGCGAAGCCTCGGCCTGCGGGGCAAGGCGTGCATCCATCCCGAGCAGGTCGCCGTCGTGAACCGGGCGTTCGACTCGCGGCCCGAGGAGGTTGCGTGGGCACGGCGTGTGGTCGACGCAGCCTCCGAGGGGCTCGCGGACGGGCGGGGCGTCGTGGTCGTGGAAGGAGCGATGGTGGATGCTCCGGTTGTCGCCCGCGCGCGCTGGATTCTCGAGCAGAGTGAGAGCCATGGCCGCTGAGGGTGGAGCGCCGAAATCCTGGCGCGGGCGCTTCTACGAGGACTTCGAGGTGGGCGACGTCTTCCAGAGCCGGCTCGGTCGCACCGTTAGCGAGACAGACAACACCTGGTTCACATGCCTGACGATGAACACGAACCAGACGCACTTCAATGCCCCCTACGCCGAGCGGACGCAGTTCGGGCAGATCCTCGTGAACAGCGCCTTCACGCTCGCTCTCGTCACGGGCTTGACCGTGCCGGACACAAGCGAGAACGCCGCCGCGAACCTGGCCTGGACGGACATCGTGCTCCCGAAGCCCGTCTTCGTCGGCGACACGCTCTGGGCCGAGACCGAGATCCTCGCCAAGCGCGAGTCGAAGTCGAACCCGGACGTCGGCATCGTCTCGATGCGCTGCCGCGGGATCAACCAGCGCCGCGAGGTCGTGATCGAGTTCAAGCGCACGTTCATGATCTACAAGCGCGCAGCCG
The DNA here is from genome assembly GCA_036271235.1 of Gaiellaceae bacterium. Classification (GTDB taxonomy): domain Bacteria; phylum Actinomycetota; class Thermoleophilia; order Gaiellales; family Gaiellaceae; genus PALSA-600. The sequence continues at coordinate 303 of DATBBA010000058.1, read as the reverse complement.
CACCCGCCGCCCCGAGCTTCCCCGGCACCGACACCGGGTGGAGCGAGCCGGCCTCTTCCTAGCCTCGACCGCGAGTCGAGGGTTCTCCCGGCACCGCGCCAAGCTCGCCCTCCGGCGTTTCTCGAATGGCCGTCCGAGCCATGTCCGTTCGCGCTCAGACCAGGGGACAGGGTGGATTCATTCGGTCGTCGCAACGTGTGAGGAGGGGTTGCGATGGTGGTGTGTCGGTCGGTGGTGTGTCGGGAGGATCGGGTTCGGTTTTGGGCGGGGATCGCTCGGGGGTTGTCGGGGGTGGATGCGGCT
>DATBBA010000057.1:0-101891 GCA_036271235.1 Gaiellaceae bacterium | reverse complement strand
AGCAGGCGGTCGGCCTCCCGCAACTTCCTGATGATCTGCTCCGGCGTATGCCGGCGTCTCGAACTTCCCATCACTCCGATTGTCCTCCTTGCCCAACATGGGCGCTGAAGACTCTCAGAGCAACCGGACCAACCTCAGGGGTCACGCCAGACCGTCTTGAGGCTCACTTCGAAGCCCGTCTTCGCAGCACGGCGTCCGAGCTCGCGACTACGAGCCAGCTCGGCTTCGTCGGTCCAGCGAGAGTCAGTCGCGAGCCACAGTGCCGTGCTGACCCGGGTCGGCCGTACGCCTGCTTCTGCTGCGGCGGATTGGACGAGGCGGGCGATGTGCTCGATCGCCACCGGAGTCGGCGCGAACACGACCAGATCCTCGAAGCCTGCCGAGTAGAGAAGGTCGCCTCCCGCATCGGCCACGGCGGTCGTGCGGGAGAGCTCGTCTGCGAGGAGCTGCGCTTCGGTGCTCTTCCGGAACGCAACTAGGAGCCGCCAGGTATGGGCTCTCATCTGTCGGGACTCGGTCGGTAGACGGAAGTCAGGCGGTGGTCATCACGACATGACCGGGGAACTTCACGCCGGGGGCGATCTGCGTCACAACCCACTTCGTGGACTTCGTGATCTTGTAGGCGACGTTGAACGTCACGGTCGTGGGCCCGTTCTTGCTGACCTCGAATGTGCCGCAGAAGCCCGCGGGCTTTCCGCCCTGCCAGACCATCAGGTAGTAGCGCGAGTCGTTCGGGAGCGGCTGCAGGCCGTTGACCGTGAGGCGCAGCGGCCAGTTGCCGTTGCCGTCGGCCGAGCCGACGGTGAGGGACGCCTCGGAGTTCTGCTGGGCGCCGTTCCCCTGCATCGAGACGACGCGAACCGCATGGATCGCGCTCGGGCTTGCCTGGTTCGCGATCACGTAGCCGCCGCCGAAGCAGGCAGCTGCGACCGTGGCGGCGATCAGCGCGCCGACGGCGGTGCGCCGGCGGCGGTGGCTGGCAAGCGAGACGACCTCGGCCTCGCCGACTCCTGCCGGGGCTGTGCCGAGATCTGCGGGAAGCTCCGCCGGCGGGCCGGCCGCCACGAGCATGTCGTGGACGTTCCGGAGGCGGGAAGTGTCCTCGGAGCTCAGGCCCGTGAGGTCGACCATCTCCTCGAAATCGGGGGTCATTCGAGTTCGCCCTCCAGGATCTCCGCCAGATGCATCAATGCAGCCCGCGTCCGCGTCTTCACGGTACCAAGTGGAATTCCCAACTGGACGGCGACTTCGCTCTGCGAGAGATCGCTCCAGTAGGCGAGCGCCACGACCTCGCGCTCGCGCTCGGGAAGCCGCTCGAGCGCCGAGTGCACCTGCCATTGCGTCCACGACTGCTCGGCGCGCTCGGCCGGGCCGGGATCGAGCGACGGCTCGTCGGCAGCCTCGGCGGCCGGCTCGTTGCGCGCGCGGCTGCGGTCGACGATCGCGTTCCGGGCGACGCCGTAGACCCAGGGCGCTCCGGGCCCACGTTCGGGCTTGTAGGTGCGGGCGGAGCGCCAGATCGAGACGAACGTCTCCTGGACGGCGTCCTCGGCGCGGCCGCGGTCGCCGAGCCGCCTGAGGGCGAGCCCGAACACTTGCCGTGAGTAGCGCCGGTACAGCTTGTCGAAAGCCGCCCTGTCGCCCTCCCCGGTCCGCCTGATGAGCTCCCCGTCCGAGCACACGTGCGCAATCCTAGGGATATCGAGCGAAACTGCCATCAACCTTCCTTCGGCCTTTTGGCCGAAGTCGGTTTTCCGACACCGGTTACGCAGAAGAAGCGGCCGGCGCTAACCGCCCGCGGCGTCGAAGCGCTTGCCGACCTCGTCCCAGTTCACGACGTCCCACCAGGCCGCGAGGTAATCGGGCCGGCGGTTCTGGTACTTGAGGTAGTAGGCGTGCTCCCAGACGTCGATCCCGAGGATCGCGGTCTTGCCGTCCATGAGCGGGTTGTCCTGGTTCGGCGTCGAGACGACGGAGAGCGAGCCGCCGTCGACCACGAGCCACGTCCAGCCGGAGCCGAACCGCTTCACGCCCGCGTCGTTGATCTGCGCCTTGAGCTGGTCGGGATCCCCGAACGCATCGTTGATCGCGACCTCGAGCGCGCCGGAGGGGTCGCCGCCGCCGCGGGGCTGCATGATCTGCCAGAACATCGAGTGGTTGAAATGCCCGCCGCCGTTGTTGCGCACCGCCGCGCGCTTCTCTTCCGGGATCGCGGAGAGGTTCGTGATCACGTCCTCGATCGAGCGATCCGCCCATTCGGTGCCCTCCAGCGCCGCATTCAGGTTCGTCACATATGCCTGATGGTGCTTTCCGTGGTGGATCTCCATCGTCTTCGCGTCGATCGTCGGCTCGAGCGCGTCGTGGTCGTACGGGAGGGGTGGAAGCTCGAATGGCATGAGTCTCTCCTTTTCGCTTGTCGGCGTCGCCCTGAGGATATGCTCCCCGCCGTTCCTGCCGTAAGCAAAGGATCAGTGCTCGTTGAGTCCAACCTCCGGAAGATGATCGTCCACAGCGTTCGAGGGAACGCCGGATGACGTTCGCGGCGATCGTGGTGGCCGGGTACCTGCTCGGCTCCTGCCCGTGGGGCTACTGGCTGGTTCGCCTCTTCCATGGCCAGGACGTGCGGCTTCAGGGAAGCGGTGCGACGGGCGCCTCGAACGTCTGGCGCGCCTACGGGCCCCGGCTCGGGATCACGGTGGTCGTGCTCGACCTGGTGAAGGGCTTCGTGCCGGCGTTCGTCGGCGTACACCAGGTCTCGTCCCTCTGTGGTGTCCTCGCGGGCGCGGCGGCAATGGCCGGGCATGCGCGTCCGCTCTTCCTCGGGTTTCGCAAGGGCGGGAAGATGGTCGCGACGGCGGGCGGCGTCGTGATCGCGGTGGCCCCGTGGGTCGCGCTCGTGATCGCCCCGATCTGGATCCTGACCTTTGCGCTCTCGCGCTACACCTCTCTCGCCTCGATGGTCTCGGCAGTCGCCTTCCCGATCGCGGCAGTCGCGCTCGGGTACTCGACGCCCGTGATCGTCTTCGCCCTGGTCGGGAGCGGGGCGATCATCTGGCTCCACCGGGCGAATCTCAGGCGCCTGCGTGCCGGGACGGAACACCGCGTCCATCTCCGTCGCGCGGCAGCGCACTCCTGAGCGTGCAGGACGAGAGGTTCGCCGAGCTCGTCGGGCTCGCCTGCCACGACGTCAGGACGCCGCTCGCGACGATCGGCGGGTTCGCGAAGACGCTCGTCCGCTCCGGGCAGCTTCCCGAGCGAGAGTCCCGCTACATCGGGATGATCGACGAGGCAGCCGAGCAGATTCACGAGCTCGTCGACGAGCTGAGCCTCGCGACCCGCCTCACCACCGGCAGCTACACATCGATCCTGACCGACGAGGACACGCTCGAGCTCGCCTCGTCGACCGCCGGCGAACGCGTCGCGGTCGACGGCACCGGCGTGTCGCTCGAGACTGACCGGGCACTGCTCACGAGGGCGCTCGCGGCCCTTGCCGCAGCGGCGCTCCGCTTCGGGCAGGTCGAGGCGGTCGCCTGGAGCGTCGAGGGTCGTGACCTACGGCTCTCGCCGGTCGCGGACGATGCCGCTCCGATCCTCGACGGCTCCTCGCCGCGCGACCTCGGAGCGCTCCTCGCGCGGATCGCGATCGAGTCCCTGGGCGGCACGGTCGAGCTCGACGGCGAGAGCCTCCGCGTCAGCATCTGAAGGGGGCATACTCCGGCGTGGTTTGACGGAGCAGCCGTGGGGCGAGACCGATCGCTGGCGGGGGCCTTCGCGGCGTCTTCTGCTGCTCCGGCGGCTGGAGGCGGGCGCAGGGGCGCTCGTCGCTGCGGCGTTGCTGTGTGCGCTCGCCCTGTGGCAGTCGTGGGGAACGGCCGTCGTCGCACTGTGCGTGGCCGCGCCGCTCCTCGCGGGGCTCGTCACGGCGTACCTGCTCGGGCGGCGGTTCTCGGCCTGGGGATACACGGAACGCGACGAGGATCTCCTCGTGCGGCGAGGGGTGCTCGTCTCGCGGCTCTCGGTCGTGCCCTACGGGCGGATGCAGTTCGTCGAGGTGATCGCGGGGCCGCTCGAGCGGTCGTTCGGGCTTGCGACGGTTCACCTGCATACGGCCGCGGCGGCGACCGATGCCCGCATCCCCGGCCTCGAGAACGAGGAGGCTGCCCGGCTCCGCGACCGCCTCGCAGCGCTGGGCGAAGCACAGGCGGCCGGGCTGTGAACGGCGAGCAGAGCTGGCGGCGCCTTCATCCTCTCTCGCCGCTCGTTCGAGGCGGGCGCGGCACGATCGGGCTCGCGATCCTGGTGCTGCCGTCGCTCGTCGTCGGTCACGTCTCCAGCCGGGCATTCGTCGATCTCGGGGTGGTCGGCTTCGCGATCCTCGTCGGGCTCGTCGTTTGGCTCGTCACGCGCTGGCGGATCGACGGCGACGACCTCCAGATCGAGACGGGTCTCCTCAGGCGGCACTCCGAGCGTTACCCGCTCTCGCAGGTACAGGCGGTCGACATCGTCCAGCCGGGGCTTGCCCGCGTGTTCGGGCTGGCGGAGCTCCGGCTCCGGATGGGCGGCTCGACCGGCTCGCACGCGAGGCTCGCCTACCTGCACGCCTCGGAGGTCGAGCCGCTGCGACTCCGGTTTCTCTCGCTGGCCGAGCGGGCCCGCGGCGACGAGGAGCCGGGCGAGGCCGAACTGCCGCCCGAGGAGCGCGTGTTGAGCGTGGTGCCGACGGGACGGCTGATCGGATCGCTCCTGATCAGCGACGTCGGCCTGCTCGCCGAGGCGCTTCTCGCCGGGCTGATCGTCACGGCGGTCTACTCCGAACGGGCGGCGTTCGCGCTCGTCAGCGCCGGGATCCTGGGGATCGTGGCGCTCGGAAGCGCGGTCTGGTCGCGCTTCAACGGCGAGTACCAGCTGACCGTGGCCGAGAGCTCCGACGGGCTGCTGCACGTCCGCGCGGGACTGATCGGCTTGACCGCAGAGACGATCCGGCCCGGCCGGGTTCAGGCGGTGCGGATGGTCGAGCCGCTCCTCTGGCGGCGCCTCGGCTGGTGCCGGCTCGAGCTCGACCTCGCAGGCCGGCAGCGGAAGAAGGGCGAGAACCGCTCCGAGTCGAAGCGCCTCCGCGCCGTGCTCCCGGTCGGAGGCCGCGCGATCGCCGACGAACTGCTCGACCGCCTCCTTCCCGACCGGCCGCGCGAGCAGTCGCGGCCGCCCCGGAGGGCCTGGTGGAAGAGCCCGCTGCGCTACAGGTGGCTCGCGTGGGGGCGCACCGAGACCTGCGTCGTCGCAACGAGCGGCCGGCTGCGCCGCGTCACCTGCTGGGTTCCGCTCGAGAAGGTGCAGAGCTTCCGCCGTGTCCAGGGCCCGGCCCAGCGCCGGCTCCGGCTCGCGAACCTTCATCTCGACACTGCCGGCCGGAGCCTCCACGCGACGCTCCGTGACCGCGACGTGGTCGAGGTCGACACGGTGCTCGGAGAGCTTTGCGATCTCGCGCGCCAGGCGCGTGCGCGTTAGCCCGGGCTAGGCGGCGGAGATCGCGCCGGCGACGTCGGCGCCCGGCTCGAAGCATGCACGACAGCGTGCTTCGTAGGAGTCGAGCGCGCCGATCTGGACGGTGGCGCCCCCGTACGGGGCGGGGTGGCCGTCGAGGAGGCGCTGGGTCAGCGTCGCCGGGCCGCCGCAGCGGTGGCAGACGGCTTCCAGCTTGTCGACGAACTCCGCCACGCAGAGCAGGGTGGGCATCGCGCCGAACGGCTCGGCCCGGAAATCCTGGGCGAGGCCTGCGGCGACGACCCGCGCGCCGCGCGCGACGAGGGCGGCGATCGTCTCGACGATTCCCTGGTCGAAGAACTGCACCTCGTCGATCCCGACGGCGTCGTAGCCGTTCGCCAGGCGCAGTACCTCGGCGGACGAGGTCGCGGTGACCGCCCGCATCTTCGCGCCGGCGTGGGAGACGACATGCCCGACGTCGTAGCGGTCGTCGATCACGGGCTTCACGATCAGCGCGCGCTGGCCGGCGATCTCGGCCCGGCGAAGGCGGCGGATCAGTTCCTCGCTCTTCCCGGAGAACATCGGGCCGCAGACGACCTCGAGCCACCCGCCGCGATGAGGTTGGATCCGGATCACGGCCGGGAAACCTAGCGAGGCCACCAGACGTACACGTTCGTCGGCTTCCGTACGAACCCGAGCCGCTTGTACAGCCGGTTCGCCGACTCACGGTAGGGCATCGAGGTGAGCTCCAGCATCAGCACCTGCGCTTCGTTCGCCCGTGCCATCCCCTCGCGGACGAGCGCGTCGCCCACTCCCTGCCCGCGGGCGGAGCTGTCGACGATCACGTCCTCGATCCGGCCCTTCAGCCCCGAGGAGACCCGGTACATGATCAGGGTCAACGTGCCGATGATCGCGCCGTCGTCCTCGTTCCGCGCGACGAGGAGCGTCTGGCCCGAGACCGTCTCTTCGAGCTCGGCGAGCGTCGGCGGCGTACGCGCCTCGGTCAGCTGCGGGAGGAGGCGGTGGATCGCCTCGAGCAGCTCCGGCGTCGCTTCGCTGACCTGCTCGATCCTCACCGCAGGAGCCTCGACATCCGCCGGTCTTTGAGTATGCGACCGTCGGTCTGGCATTCGGGGCAGTAGTAGATCGTGTGCTCCTCGAAATCGACGCGGGCGAGAGGCGTGCGGCAGTTCGGGCACGGCTCGCCGAGCCGGTCGTGGACGTGGTAGACCGCCGGGTTCGAGGCCCCCTCGAGCCGCAGTTCGAGCCCGCGGGCGAGCTGGTCGCGGATCGCGAGCGCCAGGCGTTCGGTCTCCTCCTCGGAGACCTGGGTCGAGAGGGCGTAGGGCGAGAGCCGGGCCGCGTTCAGGATCTCGTTCGCCCACGCTCGCCCGATGCCCGCGATCGCCCGCTGGTCGCGAAGCAGCGAGTGGAGGCGCCGCGAGTCGCCGGCGAGGATCGGCGCCAGCGTCTCGGGTGTGATCGTGTCGGCCTCGGGCCCGAGATACGAGAGCTCCTCTTCGATCGCCTCGGGACGCATCAGCCACACCCCGGCGCGCTTCTTGCTGCCCGCCTCGGTCAGCACGAGCTGGCCGCCGTCGGCGAACCGCAGCCTGAAGATCGGCGTCTTCGGGCCTTTCTCGTCGGGCCGCAGGTAGCGCAGCCGGCCGGCGCTCATCAGGTGGACCATCAACACGAGCTCTCCGTCGTCCGTCGGGAAGAGCAGGCGCTTCGCCCGCCGGCGCGCGCCTGCAAACGTCGCGCCGTCGAGGGCGGCGAGGGGCGGGTCGAACGTCTTCAGCGTCGCGATGTGGGCAGGGCCGGCCTTCTCGACCGGGCTCTTCTTCACATCCGGGTCGAGTAGCTCCCGCCACGCCTCGACTTCGGGCAACTCGGGCATGCAGAGAGCGTAACGGTGCCGCGCCGACGAACGATCAGGCCGTGAAGACCTTCGGCCCGCCGGCGGTCGTGATCGCCGTGTAGGCCTTCTGGAGCTGGGTGGTCGCGAGCCTGAACTGCGCGATCCCGGCGGTCAGGAACTGCGAGGTCTGCTTGGCCTTGCCCGAGGTGTAGGAGATCATCGCCTTCGAGAACGCGGCGGCACCCGCCTCGTTGTGGAGGCACGCGGAGTTGAGAGCGCTTCCGAACGTCCGCATCCGGGCGGTGGGAGCCTTGCCTGCAGCGACGATCGCGTCCTTGGGCTTCTTGCAGGAGAGGAGCGTGCCGACGACGACGGCGAGCTTCTTGTTGTTCGCCGTGTTCAGATAGAGCGCATTCTTGGCGGCAGCCGTCTTGCCGACGAGCTGCAGCGCTGCGTTCTGGAGCGTCCAGACCTTGAGGAGCGGCGAGACCCAGGTGAGCTCGGCCTTCGTGAGCTTCGGGGCCTTCGCGGATGCAGCGACGGTTGCCGTCGCCGCGATCGAGACGGCCAGGCACAGAGCCAGGGCAAGCTGCTTCACACGTCGAGTGTAGCGCCGTGTTTTTGCCTCAGGCGAGGCGGAGCTCGTCGTCGGCCTGCTCGATCACGAGCGGGTCGTGCGTCGCGCAGACGACCGCTGCGCCCGTCTCTCGCGCGAGGCGTGCCAGGAGGAGAGCGACGGCGAGCGCGTTCGCTCCGTCGAGGCGCGAGGTGGGCTCGTCGGCGAGCAGAAGCTTCGGCCGCGCGGCGACGGCGCGGGCGATCGCGACCCGCGCACGCTCGCCGTGCGAGAGGCGCGCGACTCGTTGCGTCGTCCGCTCGGCGAGGCCCACGGACTCGAGCGCCGCGTAGGCTGCCGGGCGGGGATCGCTGGCTCCGCGGAGCGTGAGCGCGAGCTCGACGTTCTCCAGCGCAGAGAGGTGGCCGACGAGGCCCGCCTGCTGTCCGACATACGCGATCGAGCTGCGCCTGCGCGCCGCACGCTCCGTCCGGTCGAGGCTCGTGAGGAGGGCCCCGTCCACCTCGATCTCGCCGCCGGCCGGGAGCTCGAGCCCTGCCAGGAGATGCAGAAATGTGGTCTTGCCGGACCCGGACGGGCCCGTGACTGCGTGCAGCCGCCCGCCGCGGAACTCGGCGGTCAGCCCGTCGAGAACGCGCGTCGAGCCGTAGCTCTTGAGAAGCCCGCGGGTCGAGGCGACGACCTCGCCGTCGGCCGGGGCCTGAAGCACGGCTGCGGGTGCGGTCGCCGCCGGCGCGACCGCTGCAGAGCCGACGGGCGAGACGACGATCCGTCCCTTCTCGATCTTCGCCGCTGCGCGCTCGGCGATCCCGGCACGTTGCAGAAGCTCCTCCGGGAGGCGCAGCCAGCCCCCGCGGCCGACGACGATCGTGTCGGAGCTCTGTTCGTCGCGCGTCCATTCCTCGGAGAGGCGCCCGTCGCGGATCCGGACGATCCGGTCGGCCACCTTCGCCGATTCGGGGTCGTGGCTCACGATCAGCGTCGTGCACCCGTACTCGCGCACGAGCTCGCCGATAAGGCCGTAGACGACATCCGCGGTCTCCGCATCGAGCTCACCGGTCGGCTCGTCGGCCAGGAAGATGCCGGGCGCGTGGGCGAGTGCCGCGCAGAGGGCGACCCGCTGCTGCTCGCCGCCGGACAGCTCTGTCGGGCGGCGGTCGCGCTTGCCACCGAGGCCGACGCGCTCGAGCAGCTCGTCGGCGCGGGCCAGCCGCACCGGCTGCCGCTCGCCGCGAAGTCCGAGCTGCAGCGCCACGAGGGCGCGGGCGCTCAGCTCGGGAGCGAGCGTCCGCGTGTAGTGCTGGTCGACGTAGCCGAGTCGCGTCGCGCGGTAGTCGGCGAGCCTGCGCGGCGGGAGCTTGCCGATCTCCTCGCCGAGCACGCGGACCGTCCCGGCCGAAGGTGCCTCGAGCCCAGCCAGGATTCGCAGCAGGGTCGACTTCCCCGCTCCGCTCGGGCCGAGAACCGCGACCACCTCGCCCTCGGCGACCGTCAACGAGAGACCCTGAAGCGCTGCGGCGTCGCCTTCGGGCGTCGAGTGGACACGGAAGACGTCGCGGAGCTCGACCGCGTTCACGCGACGGCCTCCGAGGCTCGTTCGAGCGAGCGGCCGGGAAGGCGGGTCGCGGCGAGAACGAGCGTTGCTCCGATCACCGCGTAGCCGAGGACGACGGCGGCGAGCAGCGCCGGGTCGAACGCGAGCCGGAGCGGGGGCTCCGGCTGCGTCGAGGACGCCGTCACCTCGACGAGCGAGAGCACGAGCGCCGAGAGGATCGCCCCGGTGACGAGGCCGCCGAGAAGGCCGAACGCCCCGAGCAACAGCGCCCGCACCCGGAGGTGCGTTCTGATCGTCGCCGGCGAAGCACCCTGGGCCTCGAGGTCGAAGAGCTCGCCGCGCTCGTCCCGGCGGTCGGCGACGATCCCGAGGAGCAGGCCGAGCAGCGCGAGCGCGAGGGCGAGCGCGGCGGTTGCGCCGAGCGTTGCGAGTGCGCCGCGTGCGAGTGGATCCGCCTGGAGGGTCTCGAGCAGGTCTGCCCGTGAGGCGATCGTCAGCGTGGGCGGCGGCGGCGAGGGAACCGACGTCGTCCACAGCTCGTTCGTCGTGCCGAGCCCGGGCGACACGGTGTCGAGCATCGTCTCGGCGGTGAGCCGGTCGGCGATCACGGCACCCCCCACGATCGACGGGAAGCGCTGGATGATCCCGGCGATCCTTCCGGTGATGTTCTCGCCCTCGATATCGAGCGGGATCGTGCCACCGGTGCCCGCGCTCGCGGCCACGTCCGGCGTCACGAGCACCGGCAGCTGGTAGCCGTCCGTCGGCTGGGGCGAGCGGAAGGTCGTCGTCCGGTCGGTGTCGAGCGAATACGCGAGCCTGACCGTCGAGCCCGATCTGCGAATGCCCCCGTCGACTCCGATCCAGCCCGCGAACGTGCCCGGGACGGCGGTTCCGTCCACGCGTGGCACGCCGACCGTAAGCACGCCGCGGGCCGAGGGCTGCACTCCGGTCTGGCCGTTCGAGGCTGCTCGCCCGCTGTTCAGGAGATAGAACTGGAGCGAGCTCAACGTCGCGCCGGCGAAGGGGATCCGGCCGTGCAGGACGACCGTCCGCCCGCCACGGGTCTGGCCGAGGTCGACCTCCTGGAAGTCGCCGAGCGGCGACCGGAAATAGGCGCGGAGGCCGATCTCGTCGCCGGCGTTCGAGACGGGCAGCTCGAGCTCGTGCCCGGACGGCAAGGCCGCCGAACGCAGGGCGGTCGAGAACCCCGGCTGGATCGCCTTCGCGAGCTCGGGTAGCGACGCGGAGGCGAAGTCGCTGCGCCACCCGCCTGTGGCCGCAAGCGACGATGCGGGCATCGCGAGGAACGTGAACGTGGCCGCCGACGGCACGTTCCCGGAGAGCCGGATCAACGGTGTTGCGGTCCCGCCGTTCCAGCCGTGGAGCACCGGCACGAGCTCGGCGAGGTTCTCGTCGACCACGTACGGGGCGGGTGCCGCGTAGTTCGCTTCGTCGCGCTGCCCGGTCACGAGGGTCGAGCGGTAGGTCGTCGCGAAGATCGCGAGGCCGAGGCTCGCGACGAGGAAGGTCGCCGTGACTGCAGCTCCGCCGGGATTGCGCGCGAGCGACAGCGCGGCGAGCCGGAGCGAGATCGGACCCCGCCGGCCGAGGCGCCCCAGGCCTCGGAGGGTCGGCAGCAGGAGCCGGGCGGCGGCGACGGCCGCAGCGAAGGTCACGAGTGCTGGGACGAGCAGAACGAAGGCGCCGGTCCCGCCGCCCGCGAGTGAGGTCGCGTTCACCGAGCCGCGGGCGTAGCCGACGGCGACCACGATCACCGCTGCGATCGCGGCGACGTCGAGCGGGGTGATCGCGACGCGACCGAGCTGCAGGGCCGGCGCGCGGACCGTCAGATAGAGCAGGAGCGCCGAGGCCGCGAACGCGAGAACCGCCGCGACCAACCCGTCGGTGGAGAGCAGGGCGTGCTCGATCACGGGCCAGGCCGGCGAGCCGGCGGCGTTTGCCACGGCGGCGGCGACGGCGGCGCCGATCGCCCACCCGACGATCGTCCCGAGCAGCGCCACGGTTCCCGTCTCGGCGAAGGTCTGCAGCTCGACCTGCCAGCGGCGGGCCCCGGCCCAGAGGAGCCGGCGGCGCGACTCGCCGACGTCGTGGCGGAGGGCCGAGGCGGCGAGCACCGTGAAGGCGAGGAGGAGCGCTCCGGCCTCGCCGCCGAGGAGGAGCAGCCGCCGCGCCGCGACGCGAGACGAGGCAACCGAGGCGGCGAGCTCGTCGGTAGGGGCAGTCACCTCGAAGCTGTCGGAGCGCGCGGTGAGCTCGGCGCGGATGTCGTCGACCTGCTTCGTGTACGACGCCACGCTCCACGGGTGCACGTCGCCCGGCCGAACCGGCAGGAACCAGGCATAGGAGCGGAAGAACGACGACAGCTCGGGTGTCCGCGAGAGGCCGTCGACGCCCTCTGCGAGGACGACCGGCGAGGGTTGCGGCCGGTGGTACTGCACGGCGGCGCTGACGATTCCCGTGGTCGCGGGCTGGATGAACGGCCCGAACGGGGCGTCGGGGTCGAGCGTCGCGCGTCCGACCTCGACGAGCCGGATCGTCGGCTTCGACGGGATCGGCCCTGTGCCCTGGAGGCGCAGCACCTCGCAGTAGGAAGGCGTGCACGGTTTGGGAAGCCGGCCCGACTCGAGGTGGACGTAGCGGCCGAGGCCGACGGCGCCGCGCAGGTTGATGAAGCGACCGCCGACCGACGCCTCGCGGTAGAGCATCGCCCGTGCGGGCTCGCGGCCGGTCAGGCCGACGAGCTCCTTCGTGACGGCGCGGTCGAGCGGACGCCAGTTTCCGCCGTAGGCGCCGAACCACGCGACGGTGAGCGAACGATCGGAGGACGGGAGCGCGGCCGTCGCCTGGGCGAGCGCCCGGTCCTGCATCACGAGCCGGCCGCCGAGCACTGCCGCGATCGCCGCCGCGCCCGCGACGATCCCGACCGCGACGAGCGCGAGCCGTTCCCCGCCGGAGCCGAGCCGGGCGCGGGCGAGCGCGACCGGGAAGAGGGCCCGTCTCAGGCCCTTGGCGCTCACGCGTCCACCAGCGTCGGCTCACGGCTCTCGGCGATCTCGGCGCACACGGCTTCGGCGATCGCCACGAACGCCTGAGCTGCAGGCGGATAGAGACGGTCGCGGTGCCGGGCGATCGCGAGCGTTCGCGGCGGGATCCCAGGCAGCTCGCGCATCACGGTCGTCTCGTTGGCAGGATCGACGCCGAGCGCCGGCAGGACGGCAGCCCCGACGCCCGCCCCGGCCAGCGCCTGGATCGTCGCGTTCACCGTCGAGCGGAACGCGAACTCCGGCTCGACGCCGCGGGCGCGCAGCTGCGCTTCGACCCGCGCGAGGCCGCGGCAGCTCGGATGTCCGACGAGCGGGACGCCGCCGAGATCGTCGAGGTCGAGCGGGCCGTGGGCGAGGGGCGAGTCGGGCCGGATCACGAGCACGTACGGATCGGTGAGCAGCTCGAAGGTCTCGAACGGCCCGGACGGGGCGGGAAGCTCGACGAACGAGAGCTCGAGCGCGCCCTGTTCCACTCCCTGGTACAGGTCGAGGTCGGAGGCAGACGCCTCGGTCGGCCGGATCCGGACGTCCGGCCACTCGACACCGAAACGGCGGAGGAGCTCGGGCAAGACGCGGATCCCGACCGACTCGGTGATCCCGACCCGGAGGAGCGACTCGCTCCCGTTCGCGAGCGTCGCCACGTCGGCCTCCGCCACCTCGAGTCGCCCGAGAATCGCGCGCGCATGGACGAGCACCACCTCGCCGGCCTCGGTCAGCGTCACCGGTCCCCCGCCGCGAGAGCGCTCGACGAGCCGCTGGCCGGTGATCCGCTCGAGCGCCGCGATCTGCCCGCTGATCGCCGACTGCACGAACCCGAGCTGCTCCGCAGCCCGCCTGAACGACCCCGCCCGCGCCACCGCGTCGAGCGCCGCGAGGTGCCGCACCTCGATCCCGAGCCAATGATCGGATTCCATGATTCATCGGGAACGATAGTTCATCCGCCGTGACTTTGCATCCGGCGCCCATCCGCCCTTCAGGCCATGTCCAGGGGACTGTCCCCTCTGGAGCTGGCGGACACGTTGGGGACGGCCATGTCTCTTCCGGCGTGTCCGCTCGACCATGTCCAGGGGACTGTCCCCCCTACAGAGCGAGCGGCCATGACCGGAGCGGCCACGTCTGCTCTGTCCTGCTCGTATCGGCCATGTCCAGGGGACTGTCCCCGGGTCTGCGCCGTCGTGGACACGCGCGATCGCGCAGGCTGAACCTCCGGGGTGCGGACTTGGCTAGAGTCGGCCGGCCGTGAGCGAGGCCGTTCGTTTCGAGCAGGTGACTCTCCGGCGCACGGCGCATGGGGTGCACAAGACCATCCTCGACCGGATCGACTGGACGGCCGAGACCGGACAGCACTGGGGGGTCGTCGGCCCGAACGGCGCGGGGAAGACGACGCTGCTGCGGATCGCGTCGGCCCAGATGCGGCCGAGCGACGGAGCGGCGTGGGTGCTCGGCGGCCGGCTCGGGCGAGTGCCGCTCCAGGAGCTGCGTCGGCGGATCGGGCTCGTCGAGCCTGCGCTCGGGCGTCGGTTCTACCCGGAGCAACGAGCGATCGAGGTGGTGCTCACGGGTCTGATGGGCTCGATCCTGCTCGCCGAGGAGCTGCCCCCGGACGCGGTCGGCCGGGCACGTGCGGCCCTCGACGCCGTCGGCGCGGGGTGGCTCGCGCTCCGTCTCTTCGCGAGCTGCTCCGAGGGCGAGCGGGCTCGGATCATGCTCGCGCGCGGCTTGATCGCCGAGGCTCCGCTCCTCGCCCTCGACGAGCCGGCCGCCGGGCTCGATCTCGGCGGCCGCGAGATTCTGCTCGAGGCATTCGAGCAGGTGCTGAGCGAGCGCCCGGGCCTGACGACGCTCACCGTCACCCACCACATCGAGGAGCTGCCGCCGAGCACGAGTCACGCCTTGCTCCTCCGTGACGGTCGGATCGTCGCCGCGGGGCCTCTCGAGGAGGCGCTGACCGACGACAGCCTCACGGAGTGCTTCGGCCTGCGGTTGCGGCTCGAGCGTGTTGCCGGCCGCATGTTCGTGCACCGCGCCGACTGAGGCTCCCTGAAGCCTTGAGTCGCTCGGACACGCTGGACGGCGCGATGCTGCGTCCTCGGTCGCAGGAAGCGGCAAGCTGTTCCTGCTCCCTGAGTCCTCGCCTCGCACGCTCCAGCGCGCCCGATCGACGAAGCGTCGTTGTGAGAGCTTCTACACCGTCAGCTTCGCGATCGCGATCAGGCCGATCGCGACGATCAGCCCGCGGAGCGCCGCAGGCGGCAGCCGGCGCCCAACACGGGCGCCGAGCAGGCCGCCGAGGGTCGAGCCGATCGCCAGCAGCGCCGCAACGCCCCAGTCGATGTGCGTCGCCACGATGAACACGAGCGCTGCGACGAGGTTGGTCGCGGTTGCGAGGAGGTTCTTCAGGCCGTTCACGCGCTGCATCGATTCCGTGATCGCGAGCCCGAGGACGGAGAGCAGCAAGATTCCCTGCGCAGCGCCGAAGTAGCCGCCGTAGACGCCGACCGCAAACAGGGCAGCGGGCAGCCACCGGCCCCCGCGAAGGCCCCGCGCCCGTCGCGCCTCGAGCCGAGCGCCGAGAAGCGGCTGCGCGACCACGAGCAGGAGCGCGATCCCGATGAAGGCGGGGACGATCGCCTTGAACGCAGCGCTCGGCAGCGCGAGCAGCAGGATCGCGCCCGTCACCGCTCCGGCAACCGAGAACGCCGCTAGCCTCGACGCCCGCCGCTTCTGGCCGGCGAGCTCGGCGCGGTAGCCGTGCGTTCCCGTCAGCCCGCCCGCCACGAGGCCGACGGTGTTCGACACGTTCGCCGTCACGGGCGCGTAACCGAAGGCCAGGAGGACTGGGAACGTGAGCAGCGTGCCGCTGCCGACGACGGTGTTGATCGTTCCCGCCCCGAAGCCCGCAGCTCCAATCGCGATCGCCTCCCACCCGCTCAAGCTGGATCCGACATTGTCATCTCGGATCCTCTTTTCGTGCTAAAGTCACCGAAACGGCTGCCGATACCTCCGTATCGGATCCAGGAAGGGACTTTCTGGATACACAGTGACCGGTTCTGGTTACACCAGCACAACGAGCCCAACCATGTCGATCGCACTCCAACTCCCCTCCGCCGCCCCGACGACTCCGCGTCACCTCAAGGTAACGGGGCCGGCGCCGGCATTCGGCTTCGAGCCGTGCGAGGACATCGGCTGCACCGTCGATCACGCGGGCCACGCCTCGTCGTGCGGCCGGGTGGCTTGCCCGGCCTGCGGCTGCGGCGGCACGAACCTCGCGACGATCGAGCTCGTCGACTCCGCCCGCGTCCGCGTTCGCTGCACCTGCGGCTTCTCGTGGATCCGCGCCGAGCGGCGCGGCTTCTAGCTCCGCATTCGCGGGCGTGACGGTCGAGCCAGCCCGCCGCGGGGCGTGGATCGCCGTGCCGGGTGCGAGCTCGGAGGAGGTGCGCGGCCCCACCGAGCGCACCGCACCGGCCATGCAGTTCTCGCTGCACAGCCCCTAGACTGGCGCGATGGACTCCGGCACGAAGGCCGACGAGATCGCCCTCGCCCTCGAGGAAGCGATCGTCTCGGGCGAGCTCGCGCCCGGATCGGTGCTCCGACAGGAGCAGGTCTCCGCGCAGTACGAGGTCAGCCGCACCCCTGTCCGCGAAGCCCTTCGGCGCCTGGCGGCACTCGGGCTCGTCTCCTTCGAGGCCAACCGCGGTTTCCGTGTCCGGACGCTGTCGCGGTCCGAGATGTGGGAGGCGTTCCTCCTGCGCGCCGAGCTGGAGAGCCTCGTGACCGGTGTCGCGGCGGAGCGGATCACGGAGGAGGGGCTGGAGGAGCTCGCGGCGGCGGAGCAGCGCTTCTCGCGGATGACGAGGGCTCTCCGGGCGCGCCAGCCCGGCGAAGACCGGCGTTCGCTGACTGTGGAGTGGATGCAGGCCAACCACGGCTTCCACGACGTGATCTACCGGATCGCCGACCTGCCGTACATCGAGCAGGTCGCAAAGAGCGCGCGCCGGACATTCTCCGGCCCCGCGGTCTGGGCGCCCGGTGACGAGTCGATCGACACGCTCTATCTCGCGAACGAGCGCCAGCACGAGGCGATTCGCGGAGCGCTCGCCGCCGGGAGCCCCGAAGGCGCCAGGGCGCTCGCCAGGGAGCATGTCCTCGCGTCGTTCCGGCTGCTCGAGACGATCCTCGAGCAGGTCGGCCGGGCGCTCACCGACGCGCGACCCGCCGGCCGCCGGCGCGCATCGTGACCGCGCCGTCGGTCGAGAGCGCCGGCCTCTACGCCGCCTCCGCACGCCGCGTTCTCCGCGAGCGAGGCCTCCGCGATCTCGGCGAGCGGCTGCGCCGGGGCGAGGACAGGCTGGTGTTCGTCGTCGGCTCGCCGCGCTCGGGCACGACGTTCCTCGCCGGAACGCTCGGGGCGATGCCCGGCTTCGTCGACCTGAGCGAGGTCAATCCGCACAAGGCCGCGATCCCCGAGCTCGTCGGGCTCTCCGAAATGCAGGCCGCCCATCGGATCAGGGTCGTGCTCGAACGTGTCCGCAGGCTCGCGCTCGTGACGGGCCTGCGCGGTGTGGAGCAGACGCCGGAGACCGCTTTTGTACTGACGGCCGCCCTGCGCGCCTACCCTCACGGCCGCGCCGTCCACGTCGTTCGCGACGGCCGCGATGTCGTGTGCTCGCTGCTCGAACGGGGCTGGCTGAGAGCCGGCAAGAGCGGCGGTGACGACGCGAAGCTCGCCTACGGCGCGGGCGCACGCTTCTGGGTCGAGCCGGATCGCGTCGAGGAGTTCGAGGCCGCAAGCGACGCCACGCGCGCGACCTGGGCGTGGCGCTCCTACCTCGTCGCTGCACGGCAGGCCGGCGACGCCCGCACGCTCGAGCTTCGCTACGAGTCGATCGCGTCCGACCCGACCGGCGCCGCAGAGACGATCGCAGCCCATCTCGAGTGCGACCCCGCGCCTCTGATCCGTGAGCTCGGCCGTTTTCACGACCGCTCGATCGGCCGCTATCGCCGAGACCTCACGGAGGACCAGCTCGCCGACGTCGAGCGCGAGGCCGGGCCGCTTCTCGCCGAGCTCGGCTACGCCTGATCTCTCTTATCGTTCTCTAGGGCCGATTTAAGCCACCGGGCTTACTGTCTGACGGTCAATCCAGGCACCGGACGACCTGAAAGGTGGTGAACATGCGGCGGACTCTGATTCGTGTGGCCTCGGTGGGATTCGTGGCCGCACTCGTCACCGCAGCTGTGGCGGGCTCGGCTCTTGCGGCTCGAGGCCACGGCAAGTTCGGCGTACGGGGAGGGGTGCACGGAATCCGCACGGGAGGCTTCGGGCCCGGCGGAATGCCCGGCTTCGGCCAGTTCGGCGGCGGAGGCCCAGGTGGCCCAGGTGGCCCAGGCGGAGGCCCGGGCGGCGGCGGGATTCTCGCCTCCGACGTCCTCACTCCGGCGGCGGCGTTCCTGAACATCTCCGTTTCGACGCTGGCCTCGGATCTCAACGGCGGCAAGACGCTCGTGCAGGAGGCGACCGCGAAAGGCAAGACGGCGGCCGATCTGATCGCTGCGATCGTGGCGGCCGAGAAGACGAACCTCGACAACGAGAAGGCGGCCGGGTGGATCACGACCGATCAGGAGACGAAGCTCGTCTCGCAGCTGACCGAACAGGTCACGAGCCTCGTCAACGACGGTCCCCCGGTGCCACGGGCCGGCGACAAGGGGCAGGGCGGTCCGCTGCAGCTTGCGGCCACGTTCCTCGGCCTCTCGGTCTCCGATCTCCAGACCGCGCTCGAGAGCGGCAAGACGCTGGCCGACGAGGCGACTGCTCAGGGCAAGACCGCGGCGGACCTGATCACCGCGCTCGAGGCTCCGGCAAAGACCAACCTCGACCAGGCAGTGACCGCGGGGAAGATCACCCAGGCGCAGGAGACGGCGATCCTCACCAGGCTGACGACCCGCCTCACGAACCTCGTGAACGGCACGAAGCCGAGCGACGCTCAGATGAACTCGGTGAAGAAGGCGATCGTCAAGTACGCGACGCTGAAGAAGTTCGGCAAGCGGCACAACTGACGGCAAGCAGGACGTGCTCTCGAGGCCGGGCCGCAAGCCCGGCCTCGCCGCTTGCGTGGTGCGTTCGAAGGTTCGGCTCCCGCAGCCAGACGCGCGCTACTCGTTCGTTCGGCCGAGTGGAGACGTGTCGCCAACCGACCAGTTGTGGCCGAAGGGATCGCGGAAGCCGCCTTGCCGGTGCGTTCCCCAGGGCGTCTGATGCTCCGCGATCGCGGAGCCGAGCGATGCGCCGGCGGCGATCGCCCGGTCGAGGACTCCGTCGGGGTCGTCCACGAACAGCTCGATCCGCGTGCTCGTACCACCGATCGTGTCCGGGCTGCGCTCCGCCGGATTGCCCGGGTTGACCTGGTGAAGAAAGAACGGAGCGCCGCCGATCTCCAGGCCCGCGACACCGCCGAGGTTCCAGAGCTCGGTCGCGCCGAGAGCGTCCTTGTACCAGGCGACGGCCGCGTCCGCGTCCGGGACGATCAGCATCACCGAGATCGCGGTTTGCCGGTCTGGCGCCACCGAGCTCCGAGAGAGCGCTAAGCGGTGACGCGCCGCTTGCGAGCCGCGCCGGTCGCCTCGGCGGCGGCCGCGACGGCGGTGGCGACTGCGGGTGCGACGTCTCGGTTGAAGACGCTCGGCACGATGTACTCGGCGCTCAGCTCGTCCGGGAGCACGACGCCGGCGATCGCGTGGGCCGCGGCCAGCTTCATCTGCTCGTTGATCTCGGAGGCCCGCACGTCGAGGGCGCCGCGGAAGACGCCGGGGAACGCAAGGACGTTGTTGATCTGGTTCGGGTAGTCCGAGCGGCCGGTCGCGACCACCGCGGCGAGGCCTTCGATCTCCTCCGGCATCACCTCGGGCGTCGGGTTCGCCATCGCGAAGACGATCGCTCCGTCGGCCATCGACGCGATCGCGTCGCGCGACACCGCGCCGGGGCCTGAGAGCCCGAGGTAGACGTCGGCGCCCGCGAGCGCCTCGTCGGCTGTGCCCGAGAAGCCGTCCGGGTTCGTCCGCTCCGCGTACATCGTCTTCCACGGCCCGAGACCGTCCCGGCCGGTGCGGATCGCACCCTGGCGATCGCAGCCGATGACGTCGCGGACGCCGAGCCCGAGCAGCATGTCGGTCGTCGCGACGCCCGCCGCGCCGACCCCTGTGAGCACGACGCGCACGTCGGCTGCCGTCTTTCCGACGAGCTCGAGCGCGTTCAGGAACGCCGCGGTCACGACGATCGCCGTCCCGTGCTGGTCGTCGTGGAAGACAGGGATGTCGAGCTGCTCCTTGAGGCGACTCTCGATCTCGAAGCACCGCGGTGCCGAGATGTCCTCGAGGTTGATCCCGCCGAATCCCGGTGCGATCGCACGGACGGCCGCGACGATCTCGTCCGGGTCGGTGGTGGCGAGACAGATCGGCCAGGCATCGACTCCGCCGAACTCCTTGAAGAGGACCGCTTTCCCTTCCATCACGGGCATCGCCGCCTCCGGACCGATGTCGCCGAGGCCGAGGACGGCCGTACCGTCGCTGACCACGGCGACCGTGTTCTGCTTGATCGTGAGGTTCCAGACCTTGCTCGGATCCTCCGCGATCGCGGTACACACGCGCGCGACACCGGGCGTGTAGGCCATCGAGAGGTCGTCGCGGGTCTTCAGGGGCGCCTTGGAGACCATCTCGATCTTGCCGCCGAGGTGGAGCAGGAAGGTGCGGTCGGACACGTGCTCGACCTCGACGCCGGTGAGGGCCCGTACGGCCGAGACGATCTCGTCGATGTGGTCGGCGCTCGCGGCGTCGATCGTGATGTCGCGCACCTTGCTTCCCTGCTCGACGCGCACGAGATCGATCGCGCCGAGACTGCCGCCGGCATCGGCGATCGCGCGTGCCAGGTCGGCAAACGCACCGGGGCGATCCTCGAGATGCACGCGAAGCGTTGCGCTGAACGAGGCTGACGGATGAGCGTGGGCCATCCGCGCATGCTTGCAGAAGCGGGCTAGAAGCTGCGGAGCTCGGCGGCCGTGCCGGTCACGACGAGCGGATGGGAGCCCGGGCGAAGCCAGTCGAGGAGCCTGACGAGCTCCGCCGGCGGAAGCGAGATGCAGCCGGTCGTCGGGTGCCCGAGATCGGCATGGATGAAAATCGCGGATCCGGCGCCGGGAACGGCCGGGTTCGAGTTGTACTCGACGAAGGCGAAGTGGGCGTAGGCGCCGGCGGATTCCCAGAGCGCCTCGCTCGAGCCGTGAAACCGCGGCGTCGCGCCGCAGGCGACGTGCTGGAAGGTGTTGTAACCAGGCGAGGTGGGGTCCTCGTCCCACCAGTCGCCGCAGACCAGCCGGCGGTAGGCGTAGTGGACGCCCGGGTCGGGCGAGACGCCGTACATGACCGGGCCGATCGCATAGGCTCCGGCAGGCGTCGTCCCGTCCCCTTCGCGGTGGTGCTCCGAGACACCGGCGAAGCCGAGGTAGGCGCTCCACGGCCCGGCAGCCTCGTGCCAGCACGCGCCGGCCCGCCGCCACAGGCGCATCGAGCCGGTGGTGGACGAGGTCCGGGCCGCGACGACCGTGACGAGCTGCGAGGCCGAGCCGGTCGACGAGAGCTGCGAAGCCAGGTTCGGGGCGCAGGCGCTGCCGGCCCGTGACGCGGGCGCCGCCGATCCGGCCGTGAGGGCGGCGGCCAGGGCGGCGAAAAGGCAGGCTGAGCGTGCGGCGAGTACTCTCGAACGATATGGCCCGGGGCCGCGTCGTCGTCACCTTTGCCCTTCTCGCGACGGTGCTCCCGGCTCGTGCGGCTGCGGCGCCACCGCCGTTTGCCTCGTCGGTTCGTCCCGTGACCGCGGCCGAGCTCGGCGCCTCGTACCGTCCAGGCTGCCCGGTCGCGCCGTCCGAGCTCAGCGAGCTCCGGCTCGCCTACTGGGGCTTCGACCGGAGGCGGCATCTCGGCACGATCGTCGTCGCGAGCAGCGTTGTTCGCCCGGTACGCCACATCTTTCAGCGCCTGTATCGAGAGCGCTTCCCGATCCGGCGCATGGAGCCCGTCGCCGCGTTCGGCGGCAGCGACAACCGCTCGATGGCGTCCGACAACACCTCGGCGTTCAACTGCCGGTATGCCGTCGCAACCGGGCCGAAGCGCTGGTCGGTGCACGCATACGGGGAGGCGATCGACGTCGACCCGCTCGAGAATCCCTACCTGCTCGGGTCGACCGTCTATCCGCCTCGCGGTCGTCCGTTTCTCGACCGGTCGGACGTCCGTCCCGGAATGGCGGAGCAAAACGGCGAGCTGGTCGAGGCCTTCGCGGCGTCCGGATGGCAGTGGGGAGGCCGCTGGACAGGGTCTCCGGACTACCAGCATTTCTCCGCGACCGGTGGGTGACGCCTCGCACTTGACAGGGCACACCCGGGTGTGAGAGAGTCGTCCGGTCAAGTCCTGTGGGCCCTCGGGTTCGCGGGACTTGACATTTAACGGACAGCTTTGCGACGTTGAGGGCCGCAGTTTCACCGGGGGGCGGGTACGCTCGATCCTGGGAGGCAGATGAAACTTCGAGGCGGTACGGCGCTCGTCGCGGCGACCCTGGCGCTTTCGCTGGGGGCATCGGCCTGCGGAGGGGGCGGCGCCCCGAAGCCGTCCGCGAAGGCTGAGGCAGCGGCAGAGCTGAAATGGCGCACCGGACTCCTCGAGTGGCGCCGGCAGATGCTGCGCGCGCTCAACGGGATCTCGATCATCCTCGCCACCGACGGCTCGCTCGTGCTGCTGAAGGACGTTCACTCGCCGACCTCGGCCCGGCTGGATGCTCTCACCTCCACACTCGACGGCTGTTCGACAGTCGTCCGCAAGATCGGGCCCGCACCGACGGCATTCGCGACCGCCCACCGGCTCGCGCTCGTCGCGTGCAAGACCCTTGGACAGGGCGACGAGCTCGTCGCCGGGGTCGTGGTCAAGATCAGGCAGGGCGGCGCACTCGACTCGCTCGACCCGGTGCCGGGCGCCGGCGACCTCTTCTCGACGGGGCAGACGCAGCTCACGACGGCGACGCGCTCGCTGAATCGCGAGTACAGCGGCTGAGTCGCGGGCCGCCGCGACTATCGTCAGGGCGTGCCGCTGCCTCCCGAGTTCCGCACCGCCGTCGCAGGAGCGCTCCCGCCGGGCGCTCTCATCACCGAGCCCGAGCAGCTCCGCACCTACGAGTGCGACGCGCTCACGGGCCATCGTGCGGTCCCGGAGCTCGTCGTCGTGCCCGGCAGCGTTGACGACGTTCAGACGGCCGTAAAGCTCTGTCACGCCCACCGGGTTCCGTTCGTCGCACGCGGCGCCGGCACCGGGCTCTCTGGCGGGGCACTACCGGTGGCCGACGGGATCGTGATCTCGCTGGCGCGTCTGAACCGGGTGCTCGAGGTGGATCTCGAGCACGGCCGCGCCGTCGTCGAGCCCGGGGTGACGAACCTCGACATCACGAAGGCCGTCGCGGCCGACGGTTACTACTACGCGCCCGATCCCTCGAGTCAGCAGGTCTGCACGATCGGCGGCAACGTCGCCGAGAACTCGGGCGGAGCCCACTGCCTGAAGCACGGCTTCACGGTGAATCACGTGCTCGCGGCGGATGTCGTGCTTGCCGACGGAACCCTTGTCACACTCTCGCGCGACGACGCCGGACCCGACCTGCTCGGCGTCTTCGTCGGCTCGGAGGGCACGCTCGGGATCGCGGTGCGGATCGTCGTGCGCGTGCTTCGCACGCCCGAGACCGTCCGCACCCTGCTCGGTGGGTTCGCGACCACCGATGCTGCCGGCGACGCCGTCTCGCACACGATCTCGGCGGGGATCCTCCCGTCGGCGATCGAGATGATGGACGCACTCACGATCGAGGCGGTCGAGGCTGCGGTCGGGGCGGGGTACCCGGCCGGCGCAGGTGCGGTGCTCATCGTCGAGCTCGACGGGCCGGCCGCGCAGGTGGCCGAGGACTCGGCCGCGGTCGAACGGATCTGCCGCGAGTTCGGTGCGTTCGAGCTGCATTCGGCAGACACACCCGAGGAGCGCGCCCGGATCTGGCGCGGACGCAAGTCGTCGTTCGCCTCGATGGGCCGGATCGCCTCGAGCTACTACGTCCAGGACGGCGTCGTTCCCCGAACGAAGCTGCCCGAGGTGCTTCGCCGCACCGCCGAGCTCTCGAGCGAATACGGGCTGCGGGTCGCGAGCGTGTTCCACGCGGGCGACGGGAACCTCCATCCGCTCGTGCTCTACGACGAGAAGGTCGAGGGCGAGCCGGAGCGCGCGGAGGCCCTCGCGACGGCGATCCTCGATCTCTGCATCGACGCCGGCGGCTCGCTCACCGGCGAGCACGGCGTGGGGGTCGACAAGGCCTGTTCGATGCCGAAGCTGTTCGGCGAGCGCGACCTCGAGGCGATGCGTCTCCTCCGCACCGGTTTCGACCCGGATGGGCTCGCGAACCCCGGCAAGATCTTCCCGACGCCGCGACTCTGCGGCGAGGTCCCCGGCCCCTACCGAGCGCACCCGCTGGAGCGGGCAGGACTTGCCGAGCGTCTCTGAGCCGGCCACGCTCGACGAGGCCTCCGAGGTGCTCGGATCGGGGCAGCGCGTGTCGATCGAGCGCGAAGGCGGCGACGTGCGCCTCTCGACCGCGAAGCTGACCCGCGTTCTCGAGCACGAGCCCGGCGACCTGACGATGATCGTCGAGGCGGGGATCAGGCTCTCCGAGCTCCAGGCGTTCCTCGCCGAGCACGGCCAGATGCTCGCGCTCGATCCGCCGGGCGACCCGACGATCGGCGCCTGCCTCGCGGGCGATCTCTCCGGCCCCCGGCGGCACCGCTACGGCGCGATGCGCGACCTCGTGATCGGGGTCACCGTCGTGCTGGCGGGCGGGATGGTCGCGAGCTCGGGCGGGAAGGTGGTCAAGAACGTCGCCGGATACGACCTCGGGAAGCTCTTCTCCGGCTCGCGGGGCCGCCTGGGCTTGATCGCCCGGGTCGCGCTCCGAGTTCATCCGCGGCCGCCTTCGCAGGCAACGGTCGTCGCGACCGGCGATCCGCGCGAGCTCTGGGACGAGATCAGGCGATCCCAGCTCGAGCCGAGCGCCGTCGACCTTCTGCCCCCGAGCAGGCTGGCACTGCTCTTCGAGGGTGGCGAGGCCGCCGTGGAGGCCCAGGTTGCGGCGTGTCCCGGCGAGGCGGCCGAGACAGCGGTCTGGGACGAGAGCGCCCGGCTGCAGGGTGCCGCCGGCGGCCGTGAGGCCTTCGGGTGGCAGGACTGCGTGCTCGCCCGCCCGGGGCCGGGAATCGCCTACGTCGAAGCCGTGGCCGAGCAGTCCTGGTCGCCGCTCGCCGAGCGCGTGCGCGCCTCGTTCGACCCCGAAGGGATACTTGCCTGATGGACGCGGGCCTGATCGACGACTGCGTTCACTGCGGCTTCTGTCTCCCGACCTGCCCGACCTACGAGCTGTGGCACGAGGAGATGGACTCGCCCCGTGGGCGGATCTGGCTGATGAGGGCGACGCTCGACGGGACGGTCGAGCTCAACCAGACCGTCGCCGAGCACTTCGACAGGTGCCTCGGCTGCATGGCCTGCCTCACGTCGTGCCCGTCGGGAGTGAAGTACGACCAGTTGATCGAGCTCGCCCGGGAACGGGTCGAACAGGAAGTGCCGCGGCCCTGGCGCGACCGCCTTCTCCGCTCGGCGGTGTTCGCGGTCTTCCCCCATCCGAAGCGCCTCCGCTTCGCCCTCCGTTTCTCGGCTCTCCCCGCACCCGGGCCGTTCAAGCCGCTGAAAGCCCTGGCCCCGCGCTGGCGCGAGCCCGTGTCGCCGCCGGCCGAGACAGCCGCGGTCGGAGAACGCGTCGCCCGGGTCGGGCTGCTCACGGGCTGCGTGCAGTCGGTCGTCTTCGGCGAGGTCAACCGCGCCTCCGCCCGCGTGCTGTCGGCCTACGGGTACGAGGTCGCAGCGCCGTACGCCGGGTGCTGCGGCGCGCTCGCCCTTCACTCGGGCCGCCGCCAGGAGGGCATAGATCTCGCCCGGCGCACCGCGGCGGCCTTCCGGGCGGCGGGCTGCGAGACGATCGTGACCAACGCGGCCGGATGCGGCTCGCACCTGAAGGAGGCCGGCCTCGACCTGCCCGTCGTCGACATCTCGGAGGCGCTCGTGCGCGGCAATGCCCCGGAGCCCAGCAGTTCAGCCCAAAAAAGTGATGTAGATGTACATCAACATCACTCGGCCCCGGCAGCGGATGGGAGGCCCCGCCTGCACCCGCTGGAGCTCCGGGTCGCCTTCCAGGAGTCGTGCCATCTCGGGCATGCCCAACGCGTACGTGACGAGCCGCGCGCCCTGCTCCGCTCGATCCCCGGTGTCGAGCTCGTCGAGCCGGCCGAGCAGCATCTCTGCTGCGGCAGCGCGGGGATCTACAACCTCGTCCAGCCCGAGGCCGCGCTCGAGCTCGGCGACCGCAAGGCGCAGCAGGTGATTGCGACGGAGCCCGACCTGTACGTCAGCGCCAATCCCGGTTGCCTGCTTCAGGTGTCGGCGGCGCTGCGACGTGCGGGCCGCCCCACGCCGGCGGCCCACCCGGTCGAGCTTCTCGACGCTTCGATTCGCGGCGTCGAGCCCCCGCAGCGGCTGTGACGAAGATCACTCGTTCGGTCCTGTAGATCACTCGATCTGTCGCGTCGCCTGTCTCGTCAACTGCCGATACTCGGGGCGGTTATCCCTTCTGGCACATCTGAGGCAAGCATGAAACCGACGCCGAGAAGTGAGAGAGATCTACGCCTACGGGCACGCGCGAACCGGCTGGCGGCGGCCGTCGCGATCGCCGCTGTCCTCGTCGCCGCCCTCGGTGCCGGCCTGATGCACAGCACCGACGCGAGCGCCGACGGGGCCGCCGTGACCGCGACGTCACCGACCTTCTCCGACGACACCTGCTCGAACTTCCTTCCGACCGGGGCGAGCTACACGATCCCGTCCGTTGCCGGCGTCGACTATCTCGTGAACGGTGCGGTCGCTCCCGCCGGCACCTACAACGCCGCTGACGGCGCCACCGTCACGGTCACCGCACAGGCGGAGGCCGGATTCGTCTTGACGGGCACCACCACGTTCACGCACACGTTCTCGGCGATGCCGAGCTGCGCGACCCACGTCACGGCCGTCGCGCCGACGTTCGCCGACGACATCTGCACCGCCGGAGGCTCGACGGGTGCCAGCTACACCGTTCCGGCCACTACCGGCGTCGACTATCTCGTGAACGGCATCAAGACCGCTGCGGGCACGTTCCGGGCAGCCGACGGCACCAAGGTCACGATCCAGGCGCGCGCGCAGGCGGGCTTCTCGCTCACCGGAGCGAGCCTCTTCGTGCACACCTTCGCCGCGGCCTGTCTCACGAGCGTCGTTCCGGCGTCGCCGGTCTTCGCCGACGACGTCTGCGCGGGCTCCGCCCCTGAGGGCGCCACGTACCTGATCCCGGCGACGGTGGGCGTCGACTATCTCGTGAGCGGGGTGAAGGTCGCGGCGGGCACCTATCCGGCGACCGACGGCTCGACGGTGACCGTCACCACGCAGGCGCAGCCGGGCTTCGCGCTGACGGGAACGACCTCGTTCACCCACACCTTCGGCCCGGCACCGGTGTGCACCACCGACGTCACACCGGCTGCGCCGACGTTTCTCGACGATGCGTGCGCGGGCTCCACGGCCGCGGGTGCCGGCTACGTGATCCCGTCGACGCCGGGTGTCGACTATCTCGTGAGCGGGGTGAAGTCGGCGGCGGGAACCTATCCCGCGACCGACGGCTCGACGGTGACCGTCACCACGCAGGCGCAGCCGGGCTTCGCGCTCACGGGTACCACCTCGTTCACCCACACCTACGGATCGACGCCGGTGTGCACCGTCGCCGTCACCCCGAAGGCCCCGGCGTTCGCCGAGGACGTCTGCTCAGGGTCGGCGCATGCCGGGGCCGAATACACGATCCCGCTGACCGCCGGCGTCGACTATCTCGTGGCGGGCCTGAAGACTCCGGCGGGGACGTACCCTGCGACGGACGGCTCGTCGCTGACCGTCACGACGCAGGCGCAGCCGGGCATCACGCTCACCGGCACGACGTCGTTCACGCACACCTTTGCGGCGGCCCCGACGTGCACGATCCCGGCCACGGTGGCAGCCCCGTCGTTCAGCGACTCGGCCTGCTCGGGCGGGGCTCCGTCCCAGGCGCTCTACACGATTCCGGCGAGCACCGGCGTCGACTACTTCGTCGCCGGCGTAAAGACCGCCGCCGGTACCTACAACGGCACGGACGGATCGTCGATCACGATCACCGCCCTGGCGAAGCCCGGCTACACGCTCACCGGCACGACCTCCTTCACGCACGTGTTCGCGGCAACGCCGACCTGCACGACGAGCGACTGCAACTCCCGGTCCCAGGGCGGGCACGGCCGCCACGACTCGCGTTCCTGCTGGCTCTGCCGCGGCTGGTTCTCGGCTCACTTCGGCGACCGCGGACACCGCGGTGGCTCCGAAGACCGCTTCGGGACACGCTCCCGGCACGGATCGCACCGCTCGCACCGGCGCTGACGCGATTAGACTGGCGTCATGCCAGACCCGCTCACCGGTGGCTGCAACTGTGGGGGGGTGCGCTTCCAGGTGGCCGAGCCGCCGCTCAGCGCCAGTTGGTGCCACTGCACGCGCTGCCAGCGCCGCACGGGCTCTTCGGGCTCACCGCAGGCCAGGCTTGCAACCGGATCGCTGACCATCGTCCAGGGGGAAGACCTTCTTCGCTCCTGGGAGCCGCCCGACGGCTTCGCCAAGGTGTTCTGCTCCTCGTGCGGCTCGAGCATGTGGAGCCAGAGCCCGGACGGGAGGGCCGTGTCGGTCCGCTTCGGCGTGTTCGACTCCGATCCGGGCATCCGCCCGGAGTGCCGCCAGTTCGTCGCCTATGCGGCCGTGTGGGACGCGATCCCGGACGACGGCCTGCCGCGGTATCCGGAACGCCGCCCGGCCTGACCGGGGGCGTGTAAGCCATCAGCTCGTTTTCGACAGCCGCACTGATCGGCATCTTCGCGGCGGCGGTGGTCGTGACGTGGATTGCCGGGATCGGGCTCTCGCGCTCGACTGACGCGATCGACCGGCGCTATGGCCTCGGCGAGGCGCTCGGCGGCGTGATCCTGCTTGCGATCGCCGGAAGCCTGCCCGAGCTCGCGATCACGGTCACCGCGGCGGCGAACGGCAATCTCGGGCTTGCAGCGGGAAACCTGATCGGCGGGATCGCGATCCAGACGATGGTGATCGTCCTCTGCGACGCGGCGGCATCGCGAACCCAGGCGCTCACCTTTCTCGTGGGCTCGCTCGTCCCGGTGCTCGAAGGCCTGCTCGTGGTCGCGGTGGTCGCCGAGGTGATGATGGGCGCGCTTCTGCCACAGCACGTGAGCGTCGGGCCGGTGAGCCCGGTGTCGATTGCGATCGTTGTGACATGGCTCGCCGGAGTTGTGGTGCTGAACGGCGTGCGGCGTGGCTCGCCCTGGCAGTGCGTGATGCCGAGGTCGAGACCCGGCCGCCCCCACCGGAGGATCCTGAGCCCGAACGAGAAGCCGAACCGGGCGTCGGAGTCGGCGAAGGCGGCGATCGCGATCTTCACGGTGGCCTCCGCCGTCACCCTCGGCGCCGGAGTCCTCCTCGAGTTCGCAGGCAACACGCTGGCCGACCGGGCGAACATCAACGGCGTGATCTTCGGCGCGACGGTCCTTGCGTTTGCGACCGCACTACCGGAGATCAGCTCCGGGATCGCCGCCGTCCGACTCGGCGACCACCAGCTGGCGGTCGCAGACATCTTCGGCGGGAACGCGTTCCAGGTCGCTCTCTTCCTCGTGGCCGACCTCGTGGCGGGCACGCCGGTCCTGCCGTCGTCCGGCGATCTGAACGCGTGGCTCGCCGGGCTCGGGATCGTGCTGACGACGGTCTACTGCGGGGGCGTGATCGTGCGCAGGGAGAGCTGCGTGCTGCGGCTCGGCCTCGATTCGATGATCGTGATCGCGATCTTCGTGCTCGGCATCGTGGGCCTCGTCGCCGTCTCGAACGGCTGAGCTGCCTGCGGCGATACAGTTCGTCCATGTTCGGGCCGATCTACAAGGGCATCGGGCTGGCGGCGAGCCCCAGAGGCCGGCGGGCGCTTCGGATGGCGATCGTGCTGGCTCAGACCGAGCAGGGCCGTGCCGCGATCAAGCGGGCGCGTACCTTTGCGACCGGTCCCGAAGGTAGACAGGTGCTCGACCAGGCGGTCAAGGCTGCTTCCCGCGCAAGCGCCGCGGCGCGTGCGCCGGAGAACCGGGAGCGCGTCAAGGATGCCGCCCGGACGCTCCGCAAGCGCGGGCACTGAGCCCCGCGTGAGCACCCCCGCCCCGCCAGGGTCGTCTGCTCCGCCGCCCGCGCCACCACCGAAGCCGCGGTTCCGCTTCAGCTGGCGCTTCGCTCTGCTGATCCTCGCGCTCCTCGCGATCAACGTCTACGTCAGCTCACGGGCGACGCACCAGGCTGCGCGGCTGCGGATCCCGTACAGCCCGTTCTTCCTCGACCAGGTGAAGAAGGGCGACGTCGTCTCGATCACCTCGAAGGGCTCGACGATCCAGGGGACGTTCAAGGACGCGACGAGCTATGCCGGCTCGAAGTCCACGACCCGCTTCACCACCGAGATCCCCACCTTCGCCGACACGAAGTCGCTGTCGAACCTGCTCGAGTCGAAGGCGGTCGTCGTGAATGCGAAGCCGCTGACGGGCAGCGTCGCATGGTGGGAGAGCCTGCTGCTCTCGTTCGGCCCGACGCTTCTCTTCATCGGCCTGCTCGTGCTGCTGATGCGACGGGCCGGGAACGTTCAGGGGATGCTCGGTGCCTTCGGCCGGTCGCGGGCCCGCCGGTATGCGCCGTCGGGTGCGAAGGTCACGTTCGCCGACGTCGCCGGGATCGACGAGGCGAAGGCCGAGCTCACCGAGGTCGTCGACTTCCTGAGCCACCCCGAGAAGTACGTGCGCCTCGGCGCGAAGATCCCGCACGGGGTGCTGCTCTCGGGGCCTCCGGGCACCGGCAAGACGCTGCTCGCCCGGGCGGTCGCCGGCGAGGCGAACGTTCCGTTCTTCTCGCTTTCTGCCTCCGAGTTCGTCGAGGCGATCGTCGGGATCGGCGCCTCCCGCGTCCGCGATCTCTTCGCGCAGGCGAAGGAAGCCGCGCCGGCGATCGTCTTCATCGACGAGCTCGATGCGATCGGCCGCGCCCGCACCTCCGGCTCCGCCGGCTTCAGCGGCGGGAACGACGAGCGCGAGCAGACCCTCAACCAGATCCTCACGGAGATGGACGGGTTCGACTCGGCGACAGGCGTGATCGTGATCGCGGCCACGAACCGTCCCGACGTCCTCGACCAGGCCCTGCTCCGACCGGGGCGCTTCGACCGGCGCGTCGCCGTGCAGCCTCCGGACAGGAATGGGCGCGAGGCGATCCTGAAGGTGCACACGCGCTCGGTTCCGGTGGGCCCCGACGTCGACTTCGGCCGCATCGCGGCGACGACGCCCGGCATGGTCGGCGCCGACCTCGCGAACCTCGTCAACGAGGCGGCGCTTCTAGCTGCTCGCCGCGGCCACGACAAGGTGCTCGCCGCCGACTTCGCCGACGCGCTCGAGCGGATCGTGCTCGGAGCGGAGCGGCAGGTGCTGATGGGGCCGGAGGATCGCCGCCGCACCGCCTACCACGAGGGCGGACACGCTCTCGTCGGAATGCTGACTCCCGGTGCGGACCCCGTGCGGAAGATCTCGATCATCCCTCGGGGGCTTGCACTCGGCGTCACCTTCTCGGCTCCGGACGCCGACCGCTTCAGCTACTCACGTGACGAGCTGGTCGCGAAGATCAAGGTCGCTCTCGGCGGACGTGCAGCCGAGGAGCTCGTCTACGGCGACCCGACGACAGGCGCCGAGTCCGACATCCAGCAGCTGACGGCGATCGCCCGCCAGATGGTCGGGCGCTGGGGCCTGAGCGACACCCTCGGTCCGATCTCGCTGCTGCCGCCGGAAGGCTCCTACCCCGGGCTCTCCGAGGTCTCGCCGAGCACACAGGAACAGATCGACGTCGAGGTGCGCCGGATCGTCGAGGAGGCGCACAAGGAGGTGCTCGAGCTGCTGAAGGACAACCGTGCGAAGCTCGACTCGCTGGCCGAGGCCCTCATCGAGCATGAGACGCTCGACGAGGACGACGCCTACGCGGCGGCCGGCGTCGAGCATGCCCGCAGCGAGCCCCAGCCTGTCGTTCCGCTGGCCGCGGCGATGGCGGTCGACTCCGGCGAGTCGTAGCCTTTCCCCCGCGCAGCGCCCGCTGCGGGTCGTACGGATGCGAAGGGGGAAGTGGCTAGAGGTGCTGGGCGACGATCCGTGCCAGTCCGAGCTCCGTCTTCAGCGGCGAGGCGGCGTAGGTGACGAAGACCGTGAAGGCATATCCGTCCTTCCACACGGCAAGCTGGACGACCTGGTTGCCGGGAGTGCCGAAGGCGATCTTCCCGATGCCCCTGATCGGAACCGAGCCCTGTTGGCCGCCCTCGTCGTGAACGAACACAGCCTCGGTCTTCGCCGTGAGTTGCACCATCAGCCACTTCCGAACCGACGTGGCCTTGCTCAGCGGCGCGCTGTTCCAGGTGCACGATTGCACCGGCCCGGATTGCGGCGTCACGTAGGCGATGCGGGCTCCGAGCGCCTTGCCGGCCTCGGCGTTCGTGAGGAGCGCGCAGGCGCTCGGGTGTTTGGCGGCCGACGCCGATCCGGCGACCGTGGCGAACAACGCAACCGCGAGAAACGCGCGCACCCCGACAGCATAAACCCGCCGAAATCGCCCCCCGAATCCGTTCGGCGCGGCGATCCGCGGCCGGTGTCAGCCAGTCGAACGGTTGATCCCCGTGAGCCTTCCTTTCGCGCAGAACGCCTGGACCTGCTCGCCGACGTGATACCTGGCGGTCGCCGGCGAGCCCGCGCTCAGGCTGCAGCGTCTCGCGCCGCCGGTGACGCTGTCGTCGATCGTGATCGAGCGGGCATCGAGCGCGGTGATCGGGCCGCGCAGGAGTGTCGTGCGCGAGGCGAAGCGACTGCCGGGCGCGACGCGGCCGATCAGGGTGAGGATGCCCCCGTGGCAGAGGTAGCGCACCTTCGTTCCCACCGAGAAGCCCGTAAGCGACGGCGAAGCCGCGTTGAGCCCGCAGTTCGAGACGCCGATCGCGATCGATGAGGCGCCGAGCTTCGCGATCCGCCCTGCTCCGCCTGTGAGGCTGAGAAGATTCACGATCGCGACGACGCGGCCGTGGGTGTCGAAGCCCGTCAGCGAACGGGCGCCGCGGAACGCGTCCTGGGCCACGTCGGCGGGCGGGACATCGGCGATCCCGATCCCTTCGGTCAGCGCGACGTGAATGCTCTTGCCGTTCTTGAAGCGGATCACGACCGACGCGATTCGCGTACCGCCGTGGACGTCGGCCAGCGTCGGGCCGTGCGGGCTCCAGGACATGCCCAGGTTCATGTGGGTCGCCCCGAGGCTCGCCGGACAGCTGATCGAGCCGCCGTGGGACGTCTTCACGGCATAGCAGGTACCGCCGGTCGTCGACGGTGCGACGTAGGCCTTGCCCGCGTTGTTCGAGGCGACGACGCGCCAGTGGGCGTTCGCGACCGGTGCCGGTGGCGGCTTGACCCCGGCCGGTGGCTGGTTGCGCTTCAGTGTGATGACGCCGATCACGAGCCCCTTGTGGTCGTAGGCAACGAGCCGGAGCGGGTAGTCGACGAGCGGCGCGACCAGGAGATAGCCGTTCTCGTGCAGCGAAACGGGTTCGGTGGCGCCCGTTCCGAGATACAGCCGCAGCCGCGCCACTTCGTCGCTCGCGAGCCCGGCGACGATTGCGTACTGGCCCTCGTTCCGGAGCGCCCAACTGAACGGGGTGCCTCCGAAGATCCGATCGATTGCCCAGCAGCCGCCGTCGCTGTAGCGACCGCCGACGACGCTCGCACAGATGTCGCGTCGATCCGCCAGGTGCCCGAACGCACCCCGTGCGGTGCGATGCTCGCTCACGATCATCCGCTCGGGTGCCGAGGGATTTGGCGCGATCTCACGCGCGTAGAGAGCCTTTGTGCCGGCGGGAGCGGCGGAGCCGACCGGCTGCCGGTGAGCGAGCCAGCCGATGGTGCCGCCATGCAGTTGCCGCTGCACGCGGGACGGGCCGTGGGCCGTGAGCTGCGGCGCGCTAGCCGTCTGGCTCGGCCACTGGAACGGCTGAGGCTGAAGCACGAACGGAAGCGCGATGCGCCGGCCGCCGGCGATCGCCCACACATGGGCGAGGTGGACGCCCGATGCGGGATTCGTCTTCACCGCGAGGAAGGCATCGCCGTTCACGACTGCGGGGACGGTCGAGCCGTCGCTGTACTCGGCCTCGACGCGATGCACGCCGTCGGCGACGATGCCGAGCGTGACGAGCACCGCCGGCTCGAACCCGAGAATCGGGAACGGCATAGACGTCGCCGGTTTCTTTCCCTGCCCGATCCCGAAGTCGGCGGCCACCACGATTGCGGGCGCCGTGCTGGCGCGGAGCTGGGAGAGCGGTGGGCAGGCGATCTCGTCCACGGGTTGCCCGCCGCCGGCCAGAAGGCGCAGGCAGAGCGCCCCTGCGCCGCGGAAGCCGTCGAGCGTGTAGGTGGAGCCTCGAGCGGTTGTCTGGGTGAGTTGCCGGAGCTCGGTCCCCTTCGGGAAGCCGGCCCAGGAACGGATCGACCGCTGGAACGCCTGCTGCTCGGCCGTCGACGCGGGCTTTCCCGGCTCGCCTGTGAGCCAGCCCGAGAAGCCGCCGAGCGACTGCGCGACGGCCACCGTCACGAACACGGCAGCCGCGACGAGAGCGGCGGCGAAGGCGACACGGCGACGGGGGTGCGCGGCACCCGCGCGGCGCTCGACGTCGCTCCAGTCGAGGCCTTCGACACCCGGTCCTGGCACGAGCCGTTCGAGCTTCTCCCGGATGAGCGGCTCGACGTCGATCATCGCTTGACCTCCTCCAGTTGCTTGCGCAGCGCAGCGTGGGCCGCGCTCAGGGTCGCCGAGACCGTGCCGGTCTCGATCTCGAGTGCGGCGCCGATCGCCCGGTAGTCGAGATCGGCGTAGTAGCGAAGGAACACCGCCACGCGCTGGCGCTCCGGCAGGAGCGAGATCCAGCGGCGGACGTCCTCGTCGCCGGGATCGGCGTCGAACGCGAACGCCTCGTCGGTCTCTCCGAGCGGCAGAGCGTCCCTGCGTACGGCGAGCGCCGCGTTCACGACGATCCGCCAGACCCAGCCTTCGAGCGAGCCCTCGCCCGAGAAGCCGCCGAGCCCTTTGAGCGCTCGCGCGAAGGCATCCTGCACGGCATCGCGCGCCCCGGCCTCGGTGCCGACGATCGCCCACGCGACACGCACGAAACGCTCGTACCGCATCCGGTACAGCCGTTCGAGCTCGGTTCTCTCCGACCGCCCCACAGAGAGAACGATCTCATCCAGGGATGAGTTTGTTTAGGCCCCGCTGTCCTCGAGCGCCCGGCACCCCGCGCAGAGCCCGAACAGGCTGACCTCGCCCGAGCCGAGCAGAAACCCGGCTGAGGCCTCGACCCGGTCGGCGAGGTCGCCGAGGATCTCGTCGTGGATGTGGGCGACCGCTCCGCAGCGCTCGCAGACGAGATGGTGATGTGGATGCTCGTGGGCGGGCTCGTAGTACGCGCGGTCCGAGCCGAGCTCGGTTCTCAGCAGCAGCCCTTCGTCGACGAGGAGGCCGAGGGTGCGGTAGACGGTCGAGGGATTGACTCCCGGGAGGCCGGCCCTGACCCGCTCGACCACGTCGTCCGCGCTCAGATGGGCGTCCGGCTCGGCGGTGAGGGCGGCCCAGATCGCCTGCCGCTGGCGGGTGAGCCGCCGCCCGGAGCTTCTGAGGCTGGCAGGATCCGCCTGTCGGCCGTGGTCGTGCGGCATCGCTCGATCATGCCAGGGCGAGGACCGAACCGATCCGCGCGCTATGGCGAATGGCTCGCAACAAGCGCGAACAGAAAGGACGGACGGGTGGCAGCGACGGCGGTTGGGATCAGGCGGCAACCCCGTCTGCGCGGGTTCTGGGCCTCGCTCGACCGGGGCCAGAGGCGCTCGCTCCTGATGATGACGTTCGTCGTCACGGGCCTCCACGTCGTCGGTTTCGGAACGCTCTTCCTGCTCGTGATCCCGCACCACTATGCGATCGGCTCGGCCGGCGCGTTCACCGTTGGAATCGGGATCACGGCCTACACGCTCGGGATGCGGCATGCCTTCGACGCCGACCACATCGCGGCGATCGACAACACGACCCGCAAGCTGATGTCCGAGGGCAAGCGCCCCTTGAGCGTCGGCTTCTGGTTCTCGCTCGGCCATTCCTCGATCGTCTTCGCGCTCGCGCTCCTGCTCTCGCTGGGCGTCCGTTCGCTCGCAGGGCCGGTGGAGAGCGACGGCTCGCACCTACACGACGTGACGGGGCTCGTGGGCACGCTCGTCTCCGGCACCTTCCTCTACCTGATCGCCGCGCTCAACGTGGTGATCCTGGTCGGGATCCTCAAGGTCTTCCGTGCGATGAAGCGTGGGGCCTACGACGAGGAAGCGCTCGAACGGCATCTGGCCAATCGCGGGCTGATGAACCGGTACCTCGGGCGCCTGACGAGGTCGGTCTCGAAGCCGTCGCAGATGTATCCGATCGGGCTGCTCTTCGGCCTCGGCTTCGACACCGCGACGGAGGTCGCGCTGCTCGTTCTCGCCGGCGGGGCGGCCGGCGCCGGCCTTCCCTGGTACGCGATCCTCACGCTGCCCGTGCTCTTCGCGGCCGGCATGTCGCTGCTCGACTCGATCGACGGCTCGTTCATGAACTTCGCCTACGGCTGGGCGTTCTCGAAGCCGGTGCGGAAGGTCTTCTACAACCTCACGATCACAGGGCTCTCGGTCGCGATCGCGCTCGTGATCGGGACGGTCGAGCTGGGCGGCCTCCTGGCCTCACGGCTCGAGCTCTCCGGCGCGTTCTGGACCTGGTTCGAGAACATCGACATCAACCTGCTCGGCTTCCTGATCGTCGGCCTGTTCGTCGTCACCTGGCTCGTTGCGCTCGCGGTCTGGCGCTTCGGCCGGATCGAGGAGCGCTGGACGATGCATCTGGCCGACAACGAGGCTGCGGCGTAGGGCAGGCGGGCGCCCATCGCCCGCCTGCCCGCCTGCCTGCCCGTTACGCGGCTTCTTCGAGGATCTCGGGCAACGGAGGCTCGACCGCCGGCACGACCTCGACCGAACGGCGGCGGCGCGTCATCGCGACGATGCCGACGAGCGCGGCTGCCACCGAGACGTAGATCGCGGCGTGGAAGCCGTCGAGCACCGCCTGTGCCCCGGCGCCGGCTCCCGTGTTCGCGTTGTTCACCGCGGTGACGATCGCGAGCACCACGGCCCCGCCGAACTGGAACGAGGTGTTCAGCAGCCCGCCCGCGAGCCCCTGCTCCTCGGCGGCGACCCCGGACGTGGCTGCGACGTTCAACGGCCCGAACGCCAGCGCGAATCCGATGCCGGCGAGGACGAAGGTCGGGAACATCCCGAGGGCATAGCTCGACTCGAGCGTGACCGGCAGGAACAGGATGTACCCCGCGGTGAGCGAGACGAGCCCGGCGACGATCAGGCGGGTCACTCCGAACCGGCCGATCAGCGTGCCCATCCGTGGTGAGACGACGGCCACGATCAGGCCGGCCGGGAAGATCGCGAGCCCGGTCTCGAGCGCCGACCAGCCGCGGAGCTGCTGCAGGTAGAGCGTGACGACGAACTGGAACCCGATCCAGCTTCCGAAGAGCGACATCGCCCCGAGGTTCGCCCGCACGAGCGGTCCCGAGCGAAGGATCCCGAGCCGCACGAGCGGCGAGGATGCCCTGCGTTCCTGCGCGATGAACACCGCCAGGATCGCCGCGACCGCGGCGAGCGAGCCGATTGTCCGCAGCGAGAGGAAGCCGGCGCTCGGCGCCTCGACCAGTGTGAACACGAGGAGCAGCATCGCGCCGGTCATCGTGACGGCGCCCGTGAAGTCGAAGCCACCCCGCACGCGCTTCGCGACGACGTCCTTCGGCACGAGCCGGATCCCGGCCAGGAGCACGACGAGCGCCACCGGCGCCGGCAGGAAGAACACCCAGCGCCAGCCGAGCTCGGTCAGGAGCCCGCCGATCACGAGCCCGAGCGAGAAGCCGGTCGCACCGGTCGCTGTGAAGATCGCGAGCGCGCGATTCCGGGCCGGGCCTTCGGCGAAGGTCGTCGTGATGATCGACAGAGCTGCCGGCGCGGTGAAGGCGGCGCTCATGCCCTTGATGAACCGAGTGATGATGAGGACGGTTCCGTCCGTCGCAAGGCCGCCGAGCGTCGAGGCGACGACGAACACGGCGAGCGCGATCAGGAACACCTTCCGGCGTCCGAGCAGGTCGGCCGCCCGGCCGCCCAGCAACAGGAAGCCGCCGTAACCGAGCACGTACGCGCTCACGACCCACTGCAACGAGTTCGTCGAGAGCCCGAGGCTCGTCCGGATCGAGGGAAGCGCGACGCCGATCATCGAGACGTCGAGGGCGTCGAGGAAGAGCGCGCCGCAGAGAACGAGGAGCGTCCCCCAGGCGAGTTTCGTCAATCTGTCTGTGCCGTCGAGGCTCGGCGACTGCGTGGTGGCCATGACTGGCTCCTTTCGGCTATTGTTCGACCAGCACCGTACATTCATGTTCGATGATTGTCAAATAAGACAGAGATCAAACAATATGGAGAAACGGCTATGGGCCATCTGACCGAGCTCGATTCGCCGCCGCTCGACACGGTCGACGGCATCGCAGTGCTCCAGGCTCTTTCCGACCCGGTGAGGCTCGAGATCGTGCGCCAGCTCGCGGGCTGCCCCGACAACGCAGATCTCAAGTGCGGCCAGATCGAGTTACGCGTGACGAAGTCGACCGCGAGCCATCACTTCAAGATCCTGCGCGCGGCCGGCGTCATCGCGGAGCGCGAGCAGGGCACGAGCAAGTACATGCGGCTCCGCCGCGACGAGCTCGACGAGCGCTTCCCCGGCCTGCTCGACTCGGTGCTGCGCGCGACCGCGGTTTCCTGAGTCGACCGGCACCGCTGGGAGAGGATCCCGGGGCCACCGACCGTTGCAGGAGTCGATGGCCCCGGTTTCCCTGGTGGGCGCGTCACGCCCGTTCGCCGTAGGGCGCGACGCGGGCCGCAGCATCGCCGCGCCAGATGAGGGACCGATGAGACGGACTCTGTACTCAGGCGAGCGGCTGCACGACGATCAGCGAGTTCCCATCGGGATCACGCAGCCAGAACATGGGCGGCACAGGCGCGCCCCAGCGGGTGACCTCCTCGTCGACATCCGCGCCCGCGGCCTTCAGCGCGGCGTGATCGGCGTCGACATCCGTCGTGTCGATGCAGATGCCGGTCTGAGCGCCGCCGGCCTCCTGGCCCTGCGGCGGCGGGGCGAGTGCGATCGTCGTCACGGCTCCCGGGATCGCGACCTCGACCCAGCGGCCCGCGTCGCCCATCGGCGTGTCGACGACCTTCTCGAGCCCGAGCGTGTCGACGTAGAAGCCGATCGCCCGATCGGTGTCCGCGACCGTGAGGCAGACGCGGCCTACCTGGGTGAAGCTCAGCTTTGAGAGCAGCCTGGACATCTCGAACCTCCTGATCATCGGGAACTCAGATGAGTAGACGGCCGGCCGCGGCAAAACTCATCGGCGTCCCGGCTCTCGTGATGAGGGTCGACGATGTTTCGCCGGGGCCGTCGTGGGTGAGAACCGGCTCGGTGGACTCCGGCGCGGCGTGAAGACGGTTGTCCTCTACCGCCGCCCCCGTTCGTCGTCTGGAGACGAGCTCCAGCCGCCGCCCGGTCGTCGTGTGCTCCGCGGCGTGACCGGCAGGCGACTTGGAGGAGACGACTACGAGTGGAGGACCGAATCATGCAAGCACGCATCGACAACCCCGCAGTGCTCGTTCCCGGCGCCTTGAGCGCGCTCCAGTCACTCGGCCATGCCTCCAAACAGGCCGGCATCCCTGAGACGACGCTGGAGCTGGTCGCGTTGCGCGCGAGCCAGATCAACGGCTGCAGCATCTGCGTCGACATGCACTCGCGTGGGCTCCGGCTCGCGGGCGAGCCCGATCGGCGCATCGACATGGTGGCTGCCTGGCGGGAAGCCCCGTACTTCACGGACGAAGAACGAGCGGCCCTCGCCTTGGCGGAGGCCGCTACTCGGCTCGCCGACCGTCCCGATCCTGTGCCGAACGACATCTGGGAGGAGGCCGCGCGGCACTACACCGAGCCCCAGCTTGCCGCGCTCGTCGTCGCGATCGCGACCATCAACGCCTTCAACCGGCTCAATGCGGCGACCAGGCAGATCAGCGGCGAATGGGTCTCCCAGTACATCGAGACGCCGGCGCGGGCAGCCTGATCGTGTCGGTGGCGAGCGGCGCAGCGGGTGCGCCGCTCGCTGCCATGCGTTCGCCGGGTCGAGCGCCGGTTTGCGGCGTCGAGATTCATGGGAGAAGCTCCCTGTCAAC
This sequence comes from Gaiellaceae bacterium, assembly GCA_036271235.1. GTDB lineage: Bacteria > Actinomycetota > Thermoleophilia > Gaiellales > Gaiellaceae > PALSA-600. The sequence goes on along the minus strand of DATBBA010000057.1, from coordinate 61,741 downwards.
GATCCGGGAGGTGACGAGATGGCTTCGTCGATCGCGTGGGACGAGGTGACCCATGCCGATGTGGTGCGTGCGATCCAGGAGTACGACCGGGTAGGGCCCGAGGGCTTCTTCTCGGCCCACGGATTCGCGCCGACCACGACGTACGACCTGGTCTCGGACGGACGCCGGTACCCGCCGAAGGCGATCCTCGGTACGGCGTACGAGCTCGCCACGGGACAGCGACTGGCATCCGCAGACTTCGAAGGCGGGAAGACCGGTGCCGTCAAGGTTCTCGGACGGCTTGGCTTCGAGGTCGTGCCGCGAGGGCCGAACCCGTAGCACGAGCCGCCGCGGGGTCGGCTCTTGCGCTTGCAACCCGCAACGTCGCGATCGACGGCGCAAGACCCGACCCCGGGGTCAGGTCTCAGACGGCGACCGGTGCGAGGAGCCCGTCGATCTGGCCGATCGCCTGGGTCATGCCTTCCTTCATCCCCATGCCGAGCATCTTCTCCATCTGCTCGGTGCTGACGAAGTGGGTGACCGCGGTCATCCTGGTCCCGCCGTCGCGGGGCTCGAAGATTGCGTAACCCGCCATCGGCGGCACGCCCGCCATCGGCTCGCCGTCGGGACCGGCGAGGCCGTTTGCGAACTCCAGCCGGTGCGGCTTGTCGATCGCGTCGATCCGCCACCACCCGCGCGGCGTCTCGCCGCCGGGACCCGTCATGAAGTAGCGGGACTCGCCCCCGACGACGAAGTCGTGGCGTGTGAAGGTGGCGGGATAGGTCGGCGGTCCCCACCAGCGCTCGAGCTTGCGCGGATCCTCCCAGACGTCCCAGACCCGGTCGAGGCTGGCGTCGAAGTCTGCGACAAGGGTCATGGTCAGGGTCGCTTCGTCGGTGGTGGTGCTGATGACTGTCATGCGGTAGCTCCTTTCTCGTCGGCGAGCACGTCGGCGATCCGCTCGGCGCGCTCGATCCAGAGCTGTTGGTAGTGGGCGAGCAGGGAGGCTGCGCTCGTCAGGGTGGACGGGTTGCCGTGCACGATCCGCTCGCGGCCGTGTCGTCGCTTCGTGATCAGGCTCGCCCGCTCGAGGACAGCGACGTGCTTCTGTACGGCCGCGAAGCTCATCTCGTAGTGGGTCGCGAGCGCCGAGACCGACTGCTCGCGGACGATCGCCCGCGCGAGGATGTCGCGGCGGGTCGCATCCGCGAGCGCATGGAAGATCAGGTCGTGGTCGACGCCCGGGAGCTTATCTACAACCATATGGTTGTAGATTATCGCAAGCGGCGACGGCCGTCAACTCGCGCGAGCGCGGGAAGTTCTTCGCTACGTCGACGACGAAGGCGCGTTCACGACCGCCACCGTGCTCACGGCGCTGTCTGCATCGCCTTCGCATACCACGGTTCACGAACGACCAACCCCGCGATCGAGGACCGAGCGGGGATCCGTGATCCTTGTCTACGCTCGCCCGTGACGCGATGGACTACAGCCAACTCGTCAAGAAGCTCGTCGTGCCCGAGGGCAGCTCCGTTCCGACGCGGCTCGCCTACGACGACGTCGAGGCCAGGATGCTCACCCGCGCCGACCTCGCCGCCGACGTGCGCGGGATCAACGAGAGCATCGCGCTGATCCAGAAGACACGGGGAGGCGGCTGGCCCGAGGAGGCCGTCACCGAGGAGGTGAACTTCGTCGATCTCGTCTGGCACGAGCTCGAGTTCCGGGACGGCTACTCGTTCTCGTACTCGCTCTACGCTCCCGGAGATCGGTATCTCGGGTGCTGTTACCTCTATCCCCTGGGGCGCCGCACCGAGCTGACGCCGGAGCTCGCCGACTACGACGTCGATGTCAGCTGGTGGGTGACGCCCGGCGCGTACGGCGAGGGGTACTACGCGAAGGTCTTCGCCGCCCTCGAGGCCTGGCTCGCGAGCGAGTTCCCCTTCTGGCGGCCGTTCTACTCGAACCGCGAGCTGCCCTCGCAGGGGTGAGCGAGCTGCGCCGGCGGCGAAACCGGGGGGCGGCCGGCGCCGCCCCCCGGAGCCGGCGATCAGTTCGAGCCGAGGTTCTCGGCGGTGACGCGCGTCACCTTGTAGGTGACGACGACGCTCGGCGTCTCGTTCGGGTTCCCGCCGGCGAAACGGATCGGGGTGCCGTCGGAGGCGTCGATCACGATCTGCTCGGTGTAGGCGCCCGGGAACAGATGCGCGGTGAGCGTGAGCGTCTGCTCGCCGTCGGTCGTCGTCGGTTCGACGGCCACCTCAGGGATGGTCGCGAGGAGCCGCAGGATGCCGGCCTTCACGTCGGAGCGTCCCGCGCCCGCCTCGAGGGTGTCGAGGCAGTTCGCCCAGATGTGATTGTTGAAGATCACCTCGGGCGAGGAGGGCGGCGGCAGCGGATGACCCGACGCGATCGCGAGCGCCTTCTTCTGCTCGATCGCCGCCTGCACCGCGGGAGACGGCGCGGTCTGTACGGGAGGCTTGCCGCCCGGGTAGATCGCATCGGCCATGCGCGTCCGGGCGGCCTCCGGGTCGAGCGTGACCGCCGCGACTGCGGCAGCGAGCTCGCGTGCCGTCGCGCCGTCGTCGACGGGCTGGCCCGAGAGAGCCTCCGGCAGGCCCGCCGCGGTCGTTGCGTAGTAGTACGCACCGCTGTCGAGGTACAGGTCGGCGCCGGTCATCGTCGAGCCGTTCGCGAACGTGTGGGACCGCTGCACGAGCGTGGCATCCCCTGTCGGTGCTGGGGCCTTGCTGACCTTCTCGGAGAGCCGCAGCAGCGGCGCGGCCGCTGCGGTCGGGGTGCTGAACGAACCTGTGCCACCCCCGACCGAGAGCAGGATCGCAACGGTGGCCGCGACGGCGGCACCGACGGCGGCCGCGGCCAGGAGCTTCACCGGCCGACGCCGAGCGCGCTCCTGGCGCGGCGGGGCCATCGCGATCCGAGGCGTGGAGACATGGGCGGCGAGCGCGCGGCGCGCTGCCACGGTCGTTGCGGGGTCTGGGAGGGTGCCGGCCGGCCGTTCGGAGGCGAGCCAGCGGAGATCGTCGTTGTTCATCGTGTTTCCTCTCGTGTCAGGTGTGCGTGGACGGTCGTTCGCGCGCGGTGGATGCGCGATCGAACCGTTCCGATCGGGATGTCGAGCGCCTCCGAGATCTCCTCGTAGGTGAGGCCTGCCCAGGCGAGCAGCAGGAGGGCGTCCCGGTCTGCGGCTGGGAGCGTCCTGAGGGCGGCGCTGAGGGTCGGGCCGAGCCGGTCTGCCTCGATGCGGTTCAGGGCGTCGTCGGTGGGGTCGCCGTGGCCGGTCTCGACGGCGCGGCGGGCCGCGCGGCGGCCGCGCTCGGCGGTGCGGAAGTACCGCCGGAGCAGGTTCGTGGCGATGCCGTAGAGCCAGGGAGCCGCGTCGTCGCCCCGCCCGTCGAACCGGTGCCGCTGGTCGAACGCGACGCGGAACGCCTCGGCGGCGATGTCCTCGCCGCCGTCGCCGGCACGGCTCGTGCAGAACGCGTAGATCGCAGCCCAGTGGCGATCGAACACGGCCGTGAAGGCCTGCGGATCGACGAGCGACCGAGCGATCGCGGTCGCGTCGGTCTCAGGCTGCACGCGGGCGGGCGCGACCGTCACGGGCACGGGACGACCGGGGCGGGGCGCGCTCGCTGGTCGGGTGAAACGTCGGTCATGGCGAATACCTCCTTCAGGTGGGGCGGCGTGATCTGCCACTCCTTGCCCGATGGCCGCAATCGAGTTCGTGGCAGCTCGTCGAGGAGGCTGTGTCCGATCGGGGCGGTGCTCTTCGTAGTAGGGGTGAGGCCGCCCACGAGGGGCGGCGCGACGGAAGAGGAGACGCGATCATGAAGCTGACAACGATGACCCAGATCACCATCGACGGAGTGATGCAGGGAAACGGTGAGGCGACCGAGGAGGAGCGTAGGAACGGATTCGACCGGGGCGGGTGGGCGCGAGGGCAGGGCGACGAGGCAACGGACGCCTTCATCGTCGAGGCCTACCAGCGCGCCGACGCGTTTCTGCTCGGCCGGCGGACCTACGAGCTTTTCGCCCGCTCGTGGGGATCCTTGACGGAACAGGATGTCCCTGGTTGGGAGCCCGTCATGCGGGCGCTGAACACGCGTCCGAAGTATGTGGCGTCCTCCACGCTCACGGATCCGACGTGGTCGGGCACCACCGTCCTGTCCGGAGACGTCGTGGCCGCTGTCCGGGAGCTGAAGGCTCAGCCGGGCGGTGAGCTGCAGGTGCACGGCAGTGGCGTTCTGATCCGCTCGCTGCTGGAGAACGACCTGGTCGACGAGCTGACCCTGATCGTGGTCCCCGTGATCCTCGGCCAGGGCGCGCGATTGTTCCCGGAGACGGGCCCGGATCGTGCGCTCGAGCTGGTCGAGTCGCGAGTCGATTCGAAAGGCGTGACGATCCAGGTCTACCGCCCTGCCGGCCGCCCTCAGTACTCGCCGACGCAGTATCCGCCGGACTGAAGCACCCGTTCGCGACACCGAACTGTCCCGACGCCATTCGAAGGAGGACTTCAGATGCAATACCTGTTTTCCGTGATCCACGATCAGCCCAGTCTCGCCACCGCGGACGAGGATGCCGCGATCGACGTATTCAACGAGCGGCTTCAGGCGGAGGGGTACTGGGTCTTCGCCGGTGGCCTCGCAGCGCCCTCCGCTGCCACCGTCATCGACAACCGCGGCGAGGAGGCGATCGTCACCGACGGGCCGTTTCTGGAGTCGAAGGAGTACCTCGCCGGCTTCTGGGTCATCGAGGCCGCCGACCTGGACGTGGCGCTCGAGCTCGCCGCCGACGGCTCGAAGGCCTGCAACCGGAAGCTCGAGGTGCGGCCATTTCTGTGACCGGGGCCGACGCCCCGGAGGAGGTCAGCCGGGCATACGAGGAGGAGTGGGCGCGGGTGGTCGCCGCGCTGGCCAGGCGCTTCGGTGATCTCGACGTCGCCGAGGAGGCGGCGGCCGAGGCGTTCGCGACCGCGGTGGAGCGGTGGCCGGCTGACGGCGTGCCGCCCAACCCGGGTGCGTGGCTGACCACCACCGCCACCCGCAAGGCGATCGACCGGATCCGGCGTGAGAGCAAGCGCGACAACAAGCACAGGGAGGCTCGGATGTTGTACGACGACGACCTGCCCGAGCCGCCCGGTGCCATCGACGACGACCGGCTGCGGCTGGTCTTCACCTGCTGCCACCCGGCGCTTGCGATGGAGGCCCGTGTGGCGCTGACGCTGCGCATGATCGGCGGCCTGACCGTGCCCGAGATCGCGCGCGCCTTCCTGGTGCAGGAGTCCGCGATGGCGCGGCGGATCACCCGCGCGAAGGCGAAGATCCAGGCGGCGCGCATCCCGTATCGGGTCCCGTCCGCGGAGGATCTCCCCGCTCGTGTCTCCGGCGTGCTCGCCGTCCTCTTCCTCGTGTTCAACGAGGGATACCTGGCGACGGGCCCCGACACCGATCCGGTGCGTCCTGGGCTCACCTCCGAGGCAGTCAGGCTCACTCGCCTGATGCGCGCGCTCCTGCCCCAGGACGGTGAGGTGGCCGGGCTGCTGGCATTGATGCTGCTCACCGCCGCCCGCCGCTCCGCTCGAGTCTCGGCCGGCGGCGAGCTGGTGCCACTGGCCGAGCAGGATCGCGGAACCTGGGACGCAGACCTGATCGCCGAAGGCCATCGCCTGGTGCGCGAGCGCCTCGCCGCAGCCGCCGCCGGAGCGGCTCCGGGCCGCTACCAGATCCTGGCCGCGATCAACGCCGTGCACACCTCCGCCCGCGAGATGCAAGACACCGACTGGTCGCAGGTCGTCGCGCTCTACGACCAGCTCGTCCGCCTGGACCCCTCGCCGGTCGTCGCCCTCAACCGGGCGATCGCAGTCGCCGAACTCGACGGCCCAGGCGTCGCTCTGGCAGCCGTCGACGGTCTCGAAGACGCCCTGGCCGGCTATCACGCCTACCACGCCACCCGCGCCGACCTGCTGCGCCGGCTGGGCCGCAACCAGGAGGCACGTGAGGCCTACGACAGAGCGATCGAGTTGGCGGGCAACACCGCCGAGACCGCGTACCTGACCCGTCGCCAGAATGAACTGCCCGACGGGCCGGGGGATCATGCCTGACACGTGGTGGTGGGGTGGTGGGCGCGATCGTCTCCATCACGTAGTCATCACATAAATGGCCCGGACAGTGATCGAACCGCCCTGCAAATCGCAATATTTCTGCGCTCATGGGGGCACCGGTGAGGGCACATGGCGTGGCGCTGCGGTCACGGCTGACGTACAAGACACGCACGATCTCGCTCGGTCAGATCGTCCTTCGTGCCCGTAACGATGCCGTCGATCATCATTACGAGAGTCGGCCGAGGGTGGCATCGAGTCCCCGCCTGTCCCTCTTTCGGATGGGGTTCGGGCTGTGCGCCGACCTCAGGGGACCGTGGTGGTGCCCACGGGCTTGAGCGTGGGAGGAGGGTTGGAGGCGTCGCGGGGTCCCGCCTTGGCGTTTGCAGCGGTGGTCGCGGCCGAGACGGCGTCGATGGCGGCGCCGATCTTCTTCTGGCCCAACCCGGCCGCGACCGGGTCATAGGCTGACTTGTCGTCGGCGGCGTGAAGGTCCTCGTGTGAGCTCACCGCACCCGTGTAGCGGGTCCATTCCGCCCTCTGCGCGTCCTGCACCGCTGCCGAACCGACATTCGTCCATGTGGGCAAGGTGATGTTGTCGACCACGGTGAGGCTGCCGGTCTTGACCGGCGCGGCGTCATCCGGGACAGAGACGGCCGACCCGTCCTGGGGAATGCTTATTCCGTTGAGGACGAGTGTCACCTTCGGCAAGCAATTGCCGATCTCCTGACCACTACTCATACGTGAGGTCAGCGTCGCCATCAAACTGTTGTAGTCGGGGTCGGTGAACTCGAAGCTGCCGCCCGAAGAGCTGCTCTTCGAGTAGCTGTACGCCACGTTCCCGGAGCTGGTGTCAAGAGGTTGCGCGGAATCGCCCGAGTTGCCACCCAACTGCTGGCCGTTGCCGTCTGCTTCCCGAGCCAACGCACCCTTTTCGACGCGCGATACGGAGGTCGCCGGGCGCAGGAGTCGTTGGATCGCCCGGTTGCCCGCCAGGCGTTGAGCAGCGAGCACGCCTGCCGGCGTCTTGAGCAGCAGCCGCAGGTCCGGGATGGCGCCCTCTCCGGTCGCAGCCTCGGGTTCCGGCGGACCCCGCAGGGTGTCCGGACAAGCGCTCGCCCGTTCGTCGCCCACGCCCGACGACACTACAGCGCGACCACACCGCCGGCAAGCATCGAGCGAGTCGAGAGAGTGCAAGCGGTGAGAGCCGACGCGCAGATTCGAACCGCGGACGCCTTCATTACGAGCGTTGAGCCCGTGTCGCTGCCTGGCGCGTCTGGTCGCCGCCAGCCGCACAGGTCAGGCGAACGTGCTCCCCACCGATGGCGACCTAAGACCGACGGCAACAAGCCCGTAGACCCCAATCCTCGATCCGTAGTCCTGGTGGCACGCAGCCTCGTCTCGACGATTCCGACTGGATGCCGTGAGGGCACTCGTGAGGGCACGCCATGCGCTCGGGCGGTCTACATCTCAGAAATGAGCCTCGCGGTTGAGCCAAAACGCGGTTCGTTTGTGACAGCGAATGGGCCGGACAGGGATCGAACCTGTGACCTTGGGATTAAAAGTCCCCTGCTCTACCAACTGAGCTACCGGCCCGCAATACTTCGGTAATGGGCAAAGGGTACGCGGAAGGGTCGGCGGTCGAGGAGCGACAGGCGGCGCTCGAGCGCGGGGACGATGGGACTGGCCGGCTGAGCGTCGGGCGCGCTGCCGTTTACGCGAGTACCGAGGAGAATCCGGAGCGGCATTTCGTCGGGTGGGCCGACGAGGTCGATGCCGAGGCGCTCTTCGCTTCGGGCGAGGCCTGGGGGATCCAGGTCGTGCGCAAGAACGACTGACGTTCAGTTGCGCAGGTCGCGCTCCCACTCGTCAAGGAGTATCCCCACATGGCGCTGTTGCGCCGGGGAGAACTCGAAACGAGCGACGATGCGGCGCGCCTCGGCGACGTCGTCGTTGGCGATCGCCGCCTCGAGATGCTCGCGAAGCGGCTCCGCCTGGCGAAGCTGGCGCCGGAGCCAACGAAGCAGGCCGACCCGCGCCGAGCCCTTCACCGGGTCAAGGCCCAAAGCGCACCGGTTTGCCGGACAACGAGCGAGACCTGTCCCGGCCGAGAACATTCCATGCCGCCCGCGCTCGCATCGCGTGGATTGTCGCTGTCCCCCGGTACTCTGCCGTCAGGCCCCCATCGTCTAGCGGCCTAGGACTCCGGCCTTTCACGCCGGCAGCACGGGTTCGAATCCCGTTGGGGGTATTTTCGTGGCGGCCTCCGGCGAACGGCGGGCCGCCCCGACCGGTGCTAGATTCCGCTCTGGTTAGCGGTATGACGCGACACTGTCGGCGACGCAGGACGATGCGAAAGCAACGATGACCGTGAGGTTTCCTGGATACCGGTCTTCGGGCGATTTTCCACGTCCGGCGCGTCCCGTTGACTTGGCTGTGAACTCGCCCCTTCCCCTCGCCGTCTGCAGGGCATAGCGCGGTCGGCAACTCAAGGACTTCGGAGAATCCATGACTCTGCTTTCACGCGAATTCATCGCAGTTCCCGACGACCGGAAACGTCAGATTCTGTTCAAGTGGCCCGATCACGAGATCCGTCGCGGATCGCAGCTGATCGTCGAGCCCGACATGGAGGCCGTCTTCATCTCGGCCGGACACGTCGTTGCAACCCTCGGGCCGGGCAAGCACCACCTGACCGAAGGCGACATCATCGGCCTCGGGGTCCTGATCGACGCGGCCACGGGCGGAAATGCGTTCAAGGCCGAGCTCTTCTTCGTCGGCACCCACGAGTACGTCGGCCAGAAGTTCGGCGGCCGGATCGACGACATCCAGGATCCGCAGTCGCAGCTTCTTGTCGGAATGCGGGTGTTCGGCGACTACTCGCTCCAGATCGTCGACCCGTCCACGCTGATCCTCCAGCTGACCGGAACCGTGGACGTCGCCGACAACGACCAGGTCACCGGCTGGTTCGGCGAGCAGCTCCTGAAGTCGATGCGCAAGCTCGTCGCCAAGCAGGTGATGACCGGCGCGTGGCCGGTCGTCTCGACCTCCGCGTTCACCGACGAGATCGAGGCCGGCACGCTCGAGGGCGTCAACGAGGTGCTCACGGCCTACGGCGCGAAGATGGCGCGCCTCGGCAACTTCGACATCTCGCTCGTGCCCGAGGACGCGGCGAAGCTCAAGCAGCTCGCCGAGGACGTCAAGCGCTCGCAGATGGCCGGCGGCTACGCGCAGATGGCGCAGGTCGAGATGATCCGCGGCGCCGGCGAAGGGCTGGCGCAGGGCGGCGGCGACCAGGCTGCGTTCATGGGGATGGGAATGGGCATCGGGAACATGGCGATGACGCCGCCGGCGGCAGCACCGGTACCGGCGCCCGTCACCATGGCGCCTCAGGAACCGGCGCCGGCGGCCGCGTCCGAGACGGCGACCCATCCGTGCCCGTCCTGCCAGGAGCCCGTCAACGCCGGCGCGAAGTTCTGCGCCGGGTGCGGAACAGCACAGCCCCAGTCCCGTCACTGCACGAACTGCGGAACCGAGCTCGGCGCCGGCAAGAAGTTCTGCGCCGAGTGCGGCACGGCCGCGGAAGGAGCCTGAAACGATGGCCGAAGAACGCCTCCAGTGCAGCTGGTGCAACGCGCAGAACGCCACCTCCGCCACGAGCTGCAGCACCTGCGGGGCGCCGCTGGATGTGGCAGATGTCGTCACGGAGTCCGGGTGGCGCTCCGCGCCGCGCGTCCGCGACGCGACGAGCTTCGGCTTCTCGCAATCGACCTGCGAGCTCGAGGGCGAGATCGTCCCCGCGATCACGATCAACCTCGCGGCCGGCGACAGCCTCTTCTTCGAGCACCATGCGCTCCTCTGGAAAGAAGAAAGCATCACTCTCGGCATGCTCAACACCGGCGGAGGGCTCAAGCGGATGTTCGGTGGGATGCCGTTCACGATCGCAACGGCGACCGGCCCCGGCCACATCGCCTTCAGCCGTGACTCGGCCGGCGAGCTCGTCGTGCTGCCGATCGGCCCCGAGCACGAGATCGACGTGCGCGAGCACGCCTTCCTCGTCGGCTCCCACTCGCTCAACTACTCGTTCGAGCGGATCAAGGGCCTCGCGAACGCGCTCCACGGCGGCTCGGGGATGTACCTCGAGCGCTTCACGTCGGCAAACGAGCCCGGGCTGCTGATGCTGCACGGCTCCGGGAACGTCTTTCAGCGGACGCTCGGCGCCGGCGAGTCGATCTTCGTCGAACCGGGCGCGTTTCTCTACAAGGACTCGTCGGTCTCGATCGCGACCCACAAGGAGGACGGGGTGAAGACCGGCAGTCTCGGCGGCCACATGTACCTCGGCCAGCTCACCGGGCCCGGGCGCGTCGGCATCCAGTCGATGTACCACCATCACGGGAACTCCGGGGAGGGCGAGTGAGCCTCACGACCTGCGCCTTCTGCCACGCCGAGTTCCCCGTCGAGCTCACCTCATGCCCGCGCTGCGGTGCGGGAGCCGACGTCCGCGCCGTGGTCGACGCGGGTGGCTGGGTCGAGTCGCCGGGAATCAAGGACCTGGCCGAGGTGCAGCTCGGGAAATCCCACGCGCAGGTCGAGGGCGTGATGGTCCCGGTCGTGGACGTCGATCTCGCCGACGGCGACACCGTGTTCTGCACCCACGACAAGCTGCTCTGGTACGACGGTGCCGTGAAGCTCACGACGAAGAAGTCCGGGTTCTTCAAGTCGCGGCGCTCCGGCATGCCGTTGACGTTGCTGCAGGCGACCGGCCCCGGCCGGATCGCGTTCAGCGACAACCACGCGGGCGAGCTGGTCGCGATGCCGCTCGACGCCGGCGAGACGCTCTTCGCCCGCCAGCACCACATGCTGCTCGCCACCGGCAACGTCGACTACGACGGGCACAACCTCAACCTCTACTACCAGACCGGTAGCGGCGACGACAAGGAGACGGAGTATCCCGTCGGCAACTTCGAGCGGTTCATCGCGCCCGCCGGCGAGCCCGGGCTCGTGTTCCTCCAAGCGGCCGGAAACGTGTTCATCCGGACGCTCGGGAACGGCGAGGCGGTCGACGTCGCGCCGCATTCGCTGCTCGCCTGGCGCGGGGCCGTGCAGAACAATCTCCTGATCGAACGGAGACAGTTCTATTCGAGCTACCACCACTATCTCTCCGTCCGGGTGCAGGGCCCCGGGACTCTGTGGATCCAGAGCGGGGCGATGGGCAAGACGCAGGAGTCCGGCTCGGTCAGCGGGGTCGGCCCCGGCACATACATCCGCGATATCTGACGGAAGAGGTGACGAGACGTCTGCGCTCCTGACGGTCGTTGTGGTCGCCTACGCGATCGGCGGAGCCATCTTCGCGCGGATGGTCGCCGGCCACCTCGCCTGGAAGTGGAAGTCGCAGTTCGAGGCGCGGCCCCAGTTCTGGGACTGGCTCGCAGGGGGTTGTGTCGGCATCCTCGTCTCCTGGCTCTGGCTCCCGGCACTCCTCAGCCGCAGGCTGCCCCGCATGCGGATCCCGGCGATCGGAGCCGAGCGCAAGGCGCAGGAGCTCGAGCGGGAGCGCGCCGAGCAGGACCGTCTCGAGCAGGCGCAGAAGCGGATCGCCGAGCTTGAACGCGACACCGGCGTGGGCTGATTCGGGTTTGCGCGGCTGAGCAACCCGTCCGTTGGCAAGCCGCCGATCACGAGCCCGGCACGAGCCGCCGAATCGTCGCTAAGCGATCGAGGTCGCGGTCGAAAGATGCGACCACGCCGACACCCGAGAGCTCTGCGCACGCCGCGAGATACGACTCGGCAAAATGGGTCAGGTACCGCTCGTAGATCTCCAGCGCGCGTAGCAGCAACCCGTCGTCGGCGACGGCCACCGCCGGGAAGCCAACGATCGCTCGCACGAGCTCCGCCACGTCGGCCCGCTCGACCTGTCAGGGAACGCGGTTCCGCGGAACCGCAGAGGCTGGACAACCTAAAGGGCGGAAACGAAGGGTTGTCAAGAAAGAAAACATGACTTTTACGATACCGCACCCTTCGGATGGTCCTCGCTCGGGTCGAAGATCACTCGAAAGAGCCCTGCCCAGCCGTCAACCCCGCGGTCGCGAACGCCGATTGAAAGCAGGTGGCGTCGGCCCCCCTTCCCGTCTACACCGGGCACTTCGGGCCGGAGCAGGCCGAACGACTCCTGTGGCGTGCCGGGTTCGGGCCACGGAGCGGTGAGTCCGAACACCTCGCGACGAAAGGCCTTCACGCCGCCGTCGACTCGCTCGTCCATCCCGCGAAGGTCGACAACCTCGTCGGCAAGACCCCGATGAACAACGGGCATCCGCTCCAGCCGAAGGACAACTACGGCGACGACCACCTCTGGTGGCTCGACAAGATGGTCCGGACCTCACGCCCGCTCGTCGAGCGGATGGCGCTGATCTGGCACGACTGGTTCGCGACCTCCAACGAGACGGTCGGGAGCCAGAAGCTGATGCTCGAGCAGAACGAGCTCTTCCGCCAGATCGGGCTCGGCTCATTCCTCGGGCTCACGATGCGGGTCACGATCAACCCCGCGATGCTGCTCTACCTGAACGGCCTGAACTCGATCAAGGGCTCGCCGAACGAGAATTACGGGCGCGAGATGATGGAGCTCTTCACCCTCGGGGTCGATGCCGGCTACACCGAGACCGACGTCCGCGAGAATGCGCGGGCGCTCACCGGGTGGACGGCGAACTGGCGCAACGGCGCGGGCTTCGTCGACTTCCGCTTCAAGGCAGAGAACCACGATGCCGCGATGAAGGTGATCTTCGGCCACGTCGGACCGTTCAACTGGAAGAACTCCGTGCACCTCTGCTGCCAGCATCCGGCACACGCCGGCTATTTCGTGAACCGGCTCTGGAACGCCTTCATCCCCGTCGCGCCGGACCCGAAGACGGCGGCCGCGCTCGAGAAGCTCTATGTCGGCTCCGGCTGGCAGATCAGGCCCGTCGTCGCCGCGATCCTCCGGCATCCGACGCTCTACGAGGGACCGCGGATGGTGAAGTCGCCGATCGTCTACACCGCCGGGCTGCTGCGCACGCGCGGCGATCGGATCGAGACCGGGGACTGGGTCTGGCTCGACGCGATGGCGGGCCAGCAGCTCTTCTACCCGCCGAACGTGAGCGGCTGGGACGAGACGCGCTGGCTCGACACCTCCACGTTCCGGGCCCGGTGGCTGATCGCACGCCGTGCGCTGCAGAAGCACGCGACGAATCCCGGCCACATCACGGCCGGCGAGCGGCAGCCCGCCGATCCGGTGAAGCTGGTCGACCGCGCACTCGGCTGGTGGGGCTCGCTGCAGGTCTCTCCGCAGACGCGAAAGGCGCTCCTCGACTACGCCCAGAAGACCATGGATGCCGCGATCGCCGACGAAGACCGGCAGAAGCAGTTTCCGGTGATGGCCTACAACGCACTTCGCCATCTCGCGGCCGTCTCGCCGGAGATGCAGACCGCATGACGGAGGTGTCCAGATGACCCACCACTGCCGCGAGTTCTCGCGCTCCTCGGCGCTTCGCCAGGGGATCGCCGAAGCGGGCCGTGGGCTGCCCGCGATCGAGAACGGCATGCCCGTCCCTGCGGGCACGGGTCTCGACCGCCGCACGTTCCTCTCGAAGACCCTCGGCGCCGCGTTGACCGTGTACGGCTCGATGGCCGTCGGGCCGAACGTGTTCGACGCCTTCGCGGCCCGTTCCACGTCGGCAGGCACGAGCGACCGTGTGCTCGTCTCGATCTTCGCCCCGGGCGGCTGGGACGCCCTTTCGCTGCTCTATCCGAACGGCGACCCGGCCTACCGCAAGCTCCGGCCCGACATCGCGTTCAAGCCGGGCGACGGGCCGCCGCTGATCACCGACTCGCGCCTCCACTGGCATCCGTCGCTCAAGCCGCTCGCCGGCCTTCACGATCGCGGGAAGGTGACCGTCTTCCCGGCGATCGGCTACACCCATCCCGACCAGTCGCACTTCACCTCGCGCCACTACTGGGAGGTGGGCGCACTCGACCCGAACCTCGGCACGGGGTGGCTCGGGCGCATCCTCGACGTGATCGGCGACGACTCGAACCCGCTGCAGGGTCTGTCGCTCGACCAGACGCTCCTTCCCTCGCTCGCGAGCGCGAAGGTCCCGGTCGCGACGCTCGACGATCCGACCGACTACGGCTTCGACTCGCAGAACGTCTGGGACGTGCCGGGGACTCTGCTGCCCGATGCGATCGGCGCTCTCGGGAGGCTCGACGACCCGCAGGATCCATTCCTCACGCAGGCGAGCAAGACCGCAGCCGACTCGGACCAGCTCCGTCGGCAGCTCTCGCGCTTCATCGGCCCGAACGGGCAGGCCCACTACCACACCAAGGTCAAGTATCCCGACGGCGACTTCGGCAACAGGCTCTCGGGCCTGGCGGCGCTGCTCCATGCCGGCTTCCCGATCAGGGCGATCGCGCTGCAGGCTCCCGGTGAGTTCGACACGCACGAGGACGAGAGCGGCCCGCTCACCGACAGCCTCTCGCAGGTCGCTTCGGGCCTCGCAGCCTTCCAGGCCGACCTGGAGCAGCGGAATCTCGGCTCACGCGTGATCACGCTCCTCTGGAGCGAGTTCGGACGGCGTGCGGCCCAGAACGACTCGAACGGCACCGACCATGGAGCTGCGGGGGCCGCGTTCCTGATCGGCGAGAACCTGAATCACAAGATGGTCGGCGAGTTCCCCGGGCTCGGCCGCAGCGGCCTCGACCGCGACGGGAACCTGAAGGAGACCGTCGACTTCCGCGCCGTCTACGCCTCGCTGGCCGAGGAGTGGTTCCATGTGGACGCCGAGCGCGTGCTGCCGGACGCGAAGAAGATGCCGCGGTTCTCGCTGATCTGATGCGGGGCGCGCTCGCACTCGCCGCTCTCCTCTGCGCCGCGCAGATTGCTGCGTCGACGGCGACGGCCACGGCCGCGACCAGGTCGCAGGTTCAGGTCGTGGAGAAGGAGTACTCGCTGACGCTCTCCCGGCTTCGCGTCCGGAGCGGCACCGTCGTCGTGCAGCTCGTGAACTTCGGGATGGACGACCACGACCTGGTCGTCCAGGGCAGCGCGAAGGGGTCGAAGCCCGTCACGTTTGCGACGCTTGCCCCCGGGAAGCTCGAGACGAAGACGCTGAAGCTCGCACCCGGCCGCTACACGCTCTACTGCTCGATCCCGGGCCATCGCGCGCTCGGGATGGTCGCTTCGCTGACCGTGGCGAAGTAGCCGCGCGCGCAGCGGCCACAGGACGACCCTCGAGCTGGAAACGCCGTACGGCGCACCCGGCGGTAGGTTTCGCTTGACATCCGGCCGCCGTGGGTCGAAAGTGGCGCATCGGCATTAGGTAGGCAGCGACCTATGACCAGAGGAAGGAACGCCCTGACACACCACGCGTACCGCATCGGAATCATCGTCCTCGCCGCCGCCACGGCGCTCCTCGCCGTGGCAGCAGCCGGCGCCTCGGCTGGCGGCGGCGGAGGGACGACGATCGCGTCGGCGCCGGCGGTCAGCCCCGGCACCCAGGTGACCGGGGACACCGCCACGGATCCCACCGCGCAGGCGAGCGACTCGGACGTCACCGGCTGCTGGGACGACCTCGAATACTGGCGCGTGCCGCTCACGGTCGGCGACAAGGTCAAGGTCGCCGGGAACGCGCTCTCGCCGGCCTACAACACCGAGCTCGGAGTGTTTCCGGTCGGAACCACCGACGCCAGCATCCATACGACGGCGGCGATCAAGACGGTGCTCCTGAGCCACGTGCCGATGACGTTCACCGCGACTGCGACGGGGAGCTACCCGATCGTCGTGGGGCCGAACTGTTACAACGGCGTCGACGGGCCGTTCGACTTCACGGTGTCGGTCACCCACGAGCCGTCGGGCAACGCGGCGACGGTCAAGCTCCCGAAGCTGACGCATCTCGCCCCGAGCGGCGTGCTCACCGCCATGGCCCACACCTCGGACGGGACGCCGATCACCGATTCGAAGCTCGTCCTCGAGCTCCACGGCACCTGGGGCGGCGCCGACCACCTGCTTGCGAAGGCCTCACCGAGCAAGGGCTCGGCCAGGTTCGCCTTCCACGTGCCGGCGTCGCTGAAGGGAACGACGGTCGCGCTCAGGGTGACCGCGCCTGCGACCGACTACAAGCCGGTGTCGAGCGCAGCGCTGAGGGTCAGGATCGGGTAGCCGTCTTTCGGCGGGGCCGAAGCGGGACCATCCCGTACATACGCCCGTACCCGACCAGGTAGAGGCGTTTCGTGTCGGCCACGACGGGTGAGTACTTCCCGTCGGGATAGCTCCAGAGGAGCTTCCCGGTCTTCGCGTCCAGGCCGTAGGTGCGTTTGTTGAACGTCGAGAAGTAGACGATTCCGTCGATCACGGTCGGCGCGCCCGAGATCGGCCCGTTCGAGGCGAACGTCCAGATCGAGTCGCCGGTCGCAGCATCGAGTGCGTAGAACGTCCCGTCGTAGGAGCCCACGTACACGCGCTCGTCCCAGACCGCCGGTGAGGAGTACACATAGCCGCCCGTCGAATGCGACCAGACGAGATCGCCGGTCTTCGCGCCGTAGGAGTAGACCTTGTTGTCGGTGTTCCCGATGTAGACGCGGCCGTAGGCCACGGCGGGCGTGGAATAGAAGGTGCCGAGAGAGAACGAGCCGAAGCGCGTCTGCGCCGAGGCGCGCCAGACCTCCTTGCCCGTGAGCGCGTTCAGCGCATACACGTGACCGTCGTAGGACCCGACGACGACGTCGCGACCGTCGACCGCGACCGACCCCTTGACGGGGCCGCCCGTGTGGAACTTCCAGACCACGCGACCCGAGCGCATCGAGAGCGCCCAGATGTCGCCGTTCCAGTCGCCCACGTACACGAGTCCGCGGAAGACGAGCGGAGAGGATTCGTTCGGCCCGGTCGTCCGCCGCCACAGCACGCGCCCGGTCGTGGCGTTCAACGCCACCACCTCGCCGTCGGTTCCGGGCACGCTGCGATTGCAGCTCGGGTGCCCGATGAAGGTCTGGAAGACGATGTGCCGCGCGACCGCCGGCGACGACCAGCCGCATCGCCCCGACCTGAACTGCCACACGGGCTTCCCGGTCTTCTCGTCGAGGGCGAAGAAGCGGCCCCAGAAAGTCGTCAGGTACAGCTTCCCGTAGGCGACCGCGGGCGGGAACTCGAGCAGGGTACGTCCGTGGAACGTCCAGATCTTCCGGAACGGCGGCCGGAGGGCGATTCCGGCGGGTGCGCGCAGCCGCTCCGCGTCGTAGCCCCACATCGGCCACACGATCCCTTCCGGTTTCGCCGTGACCTTCACCGGCGGCAGTGACGTCGTCGTGAACTGCACCGACGAGGAGCCCTTGACGTTCGCGCTCTGATGCAGCCGCAAGGCAACGAGGACGCCGATGACGACGGCGAGGATCAGGGCGGCCGCGGCGCCGCCGATCAGGAGGCGGCGTTTGTTCATCGGTGACCCTCGCCGAGGATAGCCGCGGCGACGGCTGAGCCCTGATCCACCGATGGGCGGCTGGGATGCGAACGATCCGGGAAGCAGGCGATCGAGACAAAGGCGGCCGGCGTGAAGACGAAGCTGCACCTGAGCTCGTCCGAATGCCATAGCTGAGCGTCCAGGGGAATAGTCGAGCAGTCGGCTTCATGCCGGGCTACGCTGTCGCGGTAGCACCGCTGTACCCACCGGACTGTCCCGACGATGGCTGCGACCGATACGACCACCGGCGACGCGTACTGCGAGCGCGACTCGGCCCTCGAGCAGGCCGCTGCAGCAATCGGCCCGCTTCGCGACCCCGACGGCTGCGTTCTCGAGTGCCCCGACTGCACCTGCCGTCTGCTCCTCGAACGGCGCGGGGCAGAGGGCGCAGTTCGCGAGCCGCCGGTACCCGGAATCGTCTAGTTCGAAAGGGACGGGCTCCGGGAGCGCGTCGCCGGAACCTGCCTCGTTCGGGCATCTCCGCGGGGATCAGGCAACGGGCCGCCGCCGCAGCCCCGGCGACCCTCGGCCGTTCGAGCACACCCCCGGGGGGCCCAGCTAGCCGAGAGTCGCCGCGACCGCGTCGGCGATCACCTTCATCGGGCGACCGGACTTCTGGCTCGCCCGCCGGAGCCGGGCGAAGGCCTCATCCTCGCTGATCCCCTCCTTCGCCATCAGGATTCCCTTCGCGCGCTCGATCGTCTTACGCGCCTCGAGCGCCTCACGTAGCGAGTCGGCCTGAAGCTTCACCTCGCTGAACTCCGCGTGCCGGGTCTGTGCGGCGACGAGCGCGGGGACGACATCCTGCTCGCGGAACGGCTTCGCGAGGTAGCCGAAGACTCCCGTGTCGACTGCGCGCGAGACGAGCTCCTCCTGGCCGAACGCGGTCAGCATCACGATCGGAACCGAGCGGCGCTCGAGGATGCGGCGCGCGGCCTCGATTCCGTCCAGCTTCGGCATCTTCACGTCCATCAGGATCACGTCCGGCTCGAGGGACGCGGCGAGCTCGATCGCTTCGAGCCCGTCGGCCGCCTCGCCGCAGACCTCGTAGCCGCTTGCCTCCAGCATCGAGCGCAGGTCGAGACGGATGATCGTCTCGTCCTCGACGATCAGGATCCGCTTGGCAGGAGCGGTGCCGTTCATGGGGTGCGGGCTCCCGGAACGAGCCGGATCCGGCTCCGCACGAGCGTGGCCTCGTGCAGGCTCAGCGTCGCCGCCGCGACCCGCATCAGAGCGGCGAGGCGGTCGAGCTCGACGTGCACGTACGGAGCGTGATCCTCGCGGACGAGTGCCAGCGCCAGCTGGCCTGCCGGGACGACCGCGACCGAGCCGGCCGGTAGGCATTCGCGCAGGCCCGGAGGGGCCCAGGGGATCCGCCCGTCGGCGGTGAGGCACTCTCCGCTCGAGAGCGCGGACTCGATCAGCGAGGCCGACCGGCTCTCGAACGCGGCCGGCATCGCTGCAACCGTCGATGCAAGGACGGCGAGCAGCCCGCCCTCACGGCGGACGCACAGTGCGCCGGCCTCGGCGAAGACGAGGCCCAGTGCGGCCCGGAGGATCTCGCGGTGCGCCTCTGGAGCGTTCGGTGCGGAGCTGACCACCTCACACGCGGACGCCATCGCGAGCGCCGGATCGCGCAGGTCGATCCCGGCACGGCGGCCGAGCACCATGGCCTTCGAGCCGAGCGAGGCAAGGGCCGCGTCGAGCCTCGCACCGGAGAGCAGGAGGTCGTCGACCGCGGCGTCCTCGGAGCGGTCGACGACCTCGAGCCCGAGCACGTCCACGTCGTGGGCTGCCAGGTGCGCCGTGACGGCGGCCAGGCTCCCCGGACGATCGGGGAGCCTGAGCCGCACGAGCTCTGCGCCTCTCGACGCGCGCGACCGCGGCAGCTCGACCGGAGCGGGCCGGCCGAGGTCGGTGCCCGCAGGCAGCCCGCTAGACAGCGCCGACGAGCCGGTCATAGGAGATGCACTCTCCCTCGAGGAGGGCCTGGATCGTGTCCCGGAACACGTGCGGGTTCGACTTGTTGGCAGAGCGCCAGCGCCGCTCGTCGATGTAGGCGGGAAGGTACTTCGCGCTCAGCTGATGGTGAGGACCGCCGACCAGGCGGCGCATCCGCGCGAGGACGGTGCCGTTGGCGCGCGCGAGCTCTGCGAACTCCGGCGGCGAGTGGGCGCCCGCCTCGCGCAGCTCCGCATCGACGAGGTTCCGCAGGAGCTCCGCGCCGTGCCCCCGCATCGCAGCCCGGATCCTGTGCGCCGCGAACCAGGCGGTCTTGTAGCTGCCCCCGAGCGTCCGGCGAAGCTCGTTGGCGGAGAGCCCCTCTGGAGCATCGAGCATGAGGTGAACGGCGACGAACCACTTCCAGACGGGCAGGTGCGAGCTGTGGAAGAGCGTGCCCGCAGTGACGCTGAACTGGTAGCGGCAGGAGTAGCAATGCCATTTCGAACGGCTGGTGAGCCAGAGAAGCCGTGTCGTTTCGGTGCACCGTGGACATTCGACGCCGCCGGGCCAGCGCAGCTCGGAGAGGTACTCACGGCATTCCTGCTCGAAGGGCGCGTCGCTCGTGCCGTCGGCGAGGCCGAGGCGCGTGGCGACTTCTGATCGAAGAACTGTGAGATCGGGTGACTGGTGCGTGCGCATACGAAGCTCCTTCGGATCGGAGAGATCTGGGACAGGGATCCGGAACCGGGAACGGTTCCCGAGCTACGTCGCTCGACTGAGGCGCACATCGCCTCCGCTATCGCCGCGGGTGAAGACACTCCGCCACCTGCAGCGCGCTCCGGCGTCAACGCCGAATAGCGACACGGTCATCCGTGATCGCCGTGATCGAAGGTAGCCCAAAGACCGGCCGGTGGCAAATCGGTGCCGATCGGCACATGCGCAGCGGTGGGGAGGGGCGCCCGCGCGGCCCCCTCCCCTGAGCTCGTTCAGCTCTGCGAATGCGGGCCGCCCGGACCACCCGGGCCGCCCGCCGGCGGGCCGGTCGAGTTCACCATGTCCGCCACGTGCGAGGAGAGATCCGAGAGCATCGAGGTCTCCTGCGCCGAGGTGAGCTTGCCGGCCGCGACGGCCGCGTCGAGGTGGGTCTTCGCGTCGGCGAGGATCGCCGCCTCGAGCCCGGCGACCGTCTTGCCCTGCGCGGTCGCGACCTGGGCGAGCGTCTGACCGCCCTTCAGATCGGACTGGAGCGCAGAGACCGTGATCCCGAGGTAGGTGGCGACCGCCTGGCTTGCCGGCCCGCCTCTCGGCCCACCGCGTCCCGGGCCGCCCTTCATCCCGGCCGGCGGTCCGGTCGAGTTCACGATGTCGTCGACATGTGCCTTGAGACCGGCCAGCATCGTCGCCTCCTGCGCCGCGGTGAGCCTGCCGGCGGTGACTGCCGCGTCGAGGTTCGTCGTCGCGTCCGCCACGATCGCCGCCTCGAGCCCCGCCACGGTCTTGCCTTGCGCCGCCGCGAGATCCGCGAGCGTCTTCCCGCTCTTCAGGTCGGCCCGGAGCTGGTCGCTCGTGAGGCCGAGGTAGCCGCCGATCGCGGCCGCTCCCGGCGGCCCACTGCCCGCTCCGGCCGGCGGCGTGCTGTCGGTCTTCGCGCCGCTCGCGATTCCGGCCCCGGCGGCGCCGAGGACCACGGTCGAGCCGATTCCAAGGGCGATGCGATTCCGTCTGTTCATGATGACCTCCTGCTGTTGGGGACGAGCAAGCCACATCTCACTTGCCCGCCCTGAAAACGCCCTGAAGGCCCGTCACGAAACAACTGGGAGTTTCCTGGCAGCCACCTGTGAGCCCGCGATCCCCGCCCTCTGCGCCGTCGGGCACACTTCCGGGACCCGGGCGGTTAGCTCAGCTGGGAGAGCACCTGGTTTACACCCAGGGGGTCGGCGGTTCGAGCCCGTCACCGCCCATGAACACGGTCGAGAATCGCTCGCCTGAGTGATTGACGCGGCAGGCCGGGGCTGATTGCGTGCCCAGCGCACGTTTCGGCGACTCGGGGGGCGATATGCGCAACGCGAGAGGCCGGTTGGGGGCGCAGGATCGGTTCGGTGAGTGGGCGCGTGGTTCGCGCCGCACGATCGCGGTCGCGGCAGGGGCTTTGGCCGCCGTGCTCGCATTCGGGACCGGGTTCGCGATCGCGCACAACTCGCCGCCGCCGAGCACCGGTAACACGATCAACGCGTGCTACGACAACCACGACGGCACGCTCCGCATCGCGAGCTCGTGCCGCCACAACGAAACGCCCGTGCACTGGAACGTGATGGGCCCGACCGGCGCAACAGGACCCGCCGGGGCGACGGGGCACGCGGGCCCGACAGGGCCGGCCGGTGCCAGGGGCGCGACCGGCGCGACAGGATCGCCGGGAGCAGCGGGCCCGACGGGACCGACCGGGGCCGGAGCAACGGGTGCGACCGGCCCGACCGGTGCCACGGGACAGAACGGGGCGACGGGTGCAAGCGGATCGACCGGCGCGACCGGGTCAACCGGCCCCGCAGGGCCGGCCGGGCCTGCGGGAGCAACGGGACCGGTCGGGCCGTCGGGCACAGCAGGGGCGTCGGGAGCGACCGGGGCGGCAGGTGCCTCGGGAGCGACGGGACCCACCGGTGCGACCGGAACGCCGGGAGCGACCGGTGCCGTCGGCCCGACGGGAGCGACGGGCCCCGCAGGCGGCCCCGCCGAGCTCTCGGGCGTCGTCGGCTTCCTCGATCCGCTCGACGCGACGGGGTTCATCGGCGAGGGGGGCATCTCGAACCTGGCTCCGACGGCCGCCGAGGCAGGGTCGCCTGTCGCCTCGGCCGCGACGGTGAGCGGCTTCCGGGGCCGTGTCGGCTCGGCGGTCGGGGGCGGCGGCGTCGTCCTGACGCTCTATCTCGACGGCTCGGCGACGGCGGTCTCCTGCTCGATCCCCTCGGGGTCGACCTCCTGCACCGATTCGGCGCACTCGGTCTCCATCTCGGCCGGCGACGTCATCGCCGTTCAGCTCGCGAACTCCACCGGAACGCTCCTGCGCGAGGTTCGCTGGACGGCGGAGCTCACGGCGTGACCGGCTCGCAGGTGCTCACGCGCGCAGGCCTCTTCAGGGTCGGAGCAGTGGCGGCGATCGGCGCCGGCGTCGCGCCACATGGGGAGGCGCTCGCGGGTCTCGCGATCCCCGCTTCCGTCACGCCGGCCGCGCCGGGACCCGACTATCTGAGGCCGGAGCCCTATCGCTCCCTCGTCGGACACGCCTTCCGCACCGAGCGCGACGGGATGGGACCCGTCGAGCTCCGGCTTCTCCAGGTGCGCGTCCTTCCCGGCGGCGGCGATGCCTTCTCGCTTCTCTTCCGGGGCGGCACGAACGTGAAGCTCGAATCGGCGACACACCGCATCGATCACGACTCGCTCGGGCGCTTCGAGCTCTTTCTCAACCCGGTCGGCCGGCCGGCCGCGGGCTTGACGGTCGAGGCGCTCGTCAACCGGACCGCCTCGAGAGGAGGATCGCATGGCTGAGCCGTTCGTGGGGGAGATCCGGATGACGGGCTTCAACTTCGCACCGGAGGGGTGGGCGCTATGCAACGGCCAGCTGCTGCCGATCCAACAGAACACGGCGCTGTTCTCGCTGATCGGCACCTTCTACGGCGGCGACGGCGTCCAGACCTTCGCGCTCCCCGACCTTCGCGGACGCGTTGCGGTGCATCAGGGTCAGGCGCCGGGCCTCTCGTCCTACAACGTCGGCGAGGTGACGGGCGTCGAGGCAGTGGCGCTCGGGACGAACCAGATCCCGAATCATTCCCACACCGTGGCTCCGGCGACGGGCACCTCTCAGACCACGAATCGCCCGGCCGGAGCGTTCCCTGCGAGCGGTGGGGTCTACGCGGGAACGGCCGGCGGCGTCCCGATGGGAATCACGAACTCGTCCTCGATCGGCGGCAACCAGGCCCACGAGAATCGTCAGCCGCTCCTGGTGGTCAACTTCGTGATCGCGTTGCTGGGGATCTTCCCGTCCAGGAGCTGACGCTCGAACGGCGCCAGGTCGAGGCGGACGACGCTCCCTTTCTGCGGGCGCTCTACGAATCGACACGACCCGAGCTCGCCCTCCTTCCGCCGCCCGAGCGCGACCGCCTGCTGGACCTTCAGTGCAGGGCTCAGGCGGCCGACTGGGCCGCTCGCTTCAGCGGCGCCGGCCACGAGCTCGTTCTTCTCGGCGGCGATCCGGTGGGGCGGCTCTGGGTCGCATCGACGCCGCTCGAGTGCCGGATCGTCGACCTGACGCTCGAGCCCGAACACCGCCGCGCCGGTCTCGGATCCCGTCTCGTGGCGGAGGTGCTGAAGAGCGCGGACGACGCTGGGCTACCGACCCGGCTCAGCGTGCTCCGGGGCAACGATCCCGCGCTCGCGTTCTGGCGGGCTCACGGGTTCGTCGAGACGACGTCCGATGCGGTCTACCTCGGGCTCGAGCGCCCGGCCGGCCGCGGCGCGGGCGCGGCTCACGCCGTGCTCGTTCCGTAAGCAACAGCGACCAGCTGCCGAGAGCCGACGGAGTCGTGGAGTAGCTTTTGCTCCGGTGGGGAGTTGGCCGGACTCGCGTGTTATCGGGGCCGTCCTCGGCCTGATCGCGGTGCTCGCGATTGCCGCGACCGCATGGATCTACGGCGTCGGAACGGCCAACTACGGAGGCTTGCCGATCCGCGGCGACGGTTCCGGCTACTACGTCTATCTCCCGGCCGCGTTGCTGGCTCACGACCTCACGATGTCGCGCACAGCTGCGAGATCGTTCGGAGGGTCGCCTGAGTCCATCCCGGGCGTCCGCTTCGCGCGCACGTCGGTGCCGCTCGGATATCCGGGCCAGCACGCCTACCTCGACCAGTACGGCGTCGGCGAAGCGGTTCTGATCGCTCCGTTCTTTGCGGTCGGATATGCGCTCGCCGTCGTCGGGAACGCGCCACGCGACGGTTACTCATGGCCTTTTCAGGCTGCGGCGAGCGCGGCGGGTCTCGTGTACATGCTGATCGGCCTTGCGTTACTTGCTGCGTTGCTGAGACGCTGGTTCAGCCTGCGGACCGTGGTCGTGTCGTTGCTCGCGCTCACCTTCGGCGCGGCGGTATTCGAGTACGGGACGAACGACGCGACGATGAGCCACGCCTACTCGTTCTTCGCGATCGCTCTCGTCCTCCACCTGACACTCCGGGTCTGGGAACGTCCGGCACCCGGCGGTGCGGTTGCACTCGGCGTGGCGCTCGGGCTTGTCGGGCTCATCCGGATGACCAACCTCACGGTGGTCCTCTTCTGTCTGCTCTTCGGGGTCGAGCGGCGCAGCGACCTGAAGTCCCGGGCGCGCACGCTCCTTCGCCGGTACGGCCTCGTGCTCGCCGGGGTCGCCGCCTTCCTGGTCGTGCTCTCACCGCAGCTCGCGTACTGGCACCGGATCACGGGCGAGTGGGTCACGGATCCCTACCGGGGCGCCGGCGAGCATCTGGAGCTGCTTCACCCACATCTGATCGGCGTGCTCTTCTCGGTGCGCAAGGGGCTCTTCTTCTGGACGCCGCTCCTCGTTCTGGCCGTCATCGGCCTCCCGTTTCTCCGCCGGACGGCGCGCCCGCTCTTCGTTCCGGCCGTTGTCTATCTCCCCGTCGCGATCTGGGTCGTGTCGAGCTGGACGATCTGGTGGTACGGCGGCTCGTTCGGCATGCGTGCGCTCATCGACGAGGCGCCGGTATTCGCTCTCGGGCTCGCGGCGCTGGTCGAGACGGTCCGAGGGGTGGTTGGGCGGAGGGTGCTGATGGGAGCGGTCGCCTTGACGACGCTCCTCGCGGTTCACGGGATGCTCGCCTACTGGGTGCACGCGGTCCCGAACGACCAGACGAGCCTGCATCGCTACCTCGAGTCGTTCCGGAGCCTGTAGGCGCGCCGCCACCTTCGACCGGCCGCAATCTCTCGGCACACGCGTCCGGGCTCGTGGCACTAGCATTGTTCTCGATGCCGAGATCTGTCATCTCCATCTCGTATGCCGACGGCGCCGGCGGTCCCGAGATCGCAAAGCTCGTCGCGGAGCGCCTCGGGTTCAAGTACGCCGACGGGGGAATCATCGTCGCCGCGGCGCAGAACGAGAAGATGTTCCCGGAGGCGCTCTCGCTCGCAGAGTCGCGGCATGCGGGCCGGCGGATCGAGGTCGACTTCAACCGCTCGGAATCGACCGAGAGCCTGCGGGCACTGATCCGCGAGGCCGTGGTCGCGGCCGCCGACGAGGGCGATGTCGTGATCAGCGCACACGCCGCATCCTTCGCCCTCACCGGGCGTGACGACGTGCTCCGCGTCCTCGTGACCGCATCCGACGACACGCGCCTCAGGCGCTTCACCGAGCAGGACGGCGCCGATGCGAAGACCGCTTCCAAGCGCCTGAACGAGTCCGACAAGGGCCGCGCGGCCTACCTCAAGCGCTTCTACGGGATCAGCAACGAGGTCCCGACGCACTACGACCTGATGATCAACACCGACAGCCTCAGCTCGGACGAGGCCGTCGACGTGATCGTCGGGGCCGCGAAGTAAGCGTCGTTCACGACGTCTACCGGTCCGGCGCACCGGTATCGACGCGATAGTGCAGATGCAGGGTGCCGTTCCCGAAGCGGCGCTCGTCCACGAGCTCGAGCGCCGCGCTCGTGCCGTCGGAGAAGGCTCTGCTCCCGCTTCCCACGAGTACCGGGACGACGAGGAGATGGCAGTCGTCGACGAGCCCGGCTCGGAGGGCGTGCCCGGCGAGCTCGGGGCCGCCGACGCTGAGATCTCGCTCCGAGCCCTGCTTGAGCTCCCTCACCGCGGCGGCGTCGAACTCGGGCTCCAGTCGCGTCCGCGCGCTCGACACGGTTTTGAGGGTTCGTGAGTACACGACCTTGTCGGCGCCGCGCCAGATCGCCGCATAGTCCTCGACGACGGGCGGGCCGCCGGGCATCGTCTCCCACGCCTTCATCGTCTCGTACATCCGCCGGCCGTAGAGATACGTGCCGATCGGCCGCTCGAGCTCGTTGACGAAGGCGTGGACCTCAGGGTCGGGGGCGGCCCAGTCGAAATTGCCGGCGGCGTCCGAGACATAGCCGTCGAGGGAGGCGATCACCGAATAGACGAGACGGCTCATCAGACATATCCCTTCCGCTGCAGCCAGTGCAGGGACGCATAGCCCCAGATCGGCGGCAGATAGTAGGTGCAGAGGCGGTGGGTGAGCGCGATCGCAAAGGCTGTCGTCTCCTCGACGCCCATCGCGACGAGACCTGCCGAGATCGCGGCTTCGGCGGCTCCGATGCCGCCGGGGACGGGTACGAGGCTCGCGAGGGTGGAGGAGATCACGTTCACGATCAGGAGCTGCGCGAGCGAGAGGTGGACGCCGTAGGCAAGGCAGGCAGCACCGAGGGTCAGCGCGAACAGCAGCTCCTTGCCGAGGCTGCCGCCGAAGAGCTCGAGCAGCTTGCGGCGGTTCCGGGCGATCGCCCAGAGGCTCGAGAGCGCCGAGCGGATCCCCGGGAGCACCTTCCTGCGCAGTGCCGGAATCGCGAGCACGGCGCCGATCACGACCACGAGAACGATTGCGATCAGCACGATGAAGCGGCCCGGCGGGATCGCATCGCCGATCTGGCGCGTGTCGAGCTGGACGTGCACGAACGGCAGGAGCACGAGGACGAGCGCGATCTGCAGGATCGTGTCGGCGAGGCCGATCACCGCCGTCGAGGCGAACGCCTCCCCGGTCTTCGCGCCGAGCCGCTGCAGGAAGCGGACGCTCGCCGCGATGCTCCCGGCGGACGCCGGCACCGTGAGGTTGAGGAACTTCAGCGCCGATTCGAGAATCACGCAGGGCAGGAGGGGAAGAGGTGTGGGCACGGCGCCCCGGAAGGCGATCGCCTGCGGGACGTAGCTCAGCTGGGCCAGCAGCAGGGCGACGACGACCCACACGAGGTCCGAATGGCGAAGCTCCTCGGCGATCGTGCCGAAGCCGATCTTCGCGAGCTTCGAGATCAGCAGGTAGGCGGCGAGCGCGATCAGGGCCGTGAACAGGAAGTCGCGAGGCCGAACGCGGTGAATCTGCGCGAGCTCGGGCAGCTTCTCGTCGGTCGACTCGGCGGCGGCGGCGCGGAGGGATTTCAGCTCCACGTCGTGTTGGCGGGCAAGGTCACGCAGGTGGGGCGTGAGCGCCGCGCGCTCGAGGTAGGGGAGCGCGCTCGCGATCGCCGGAATCCCCTTCCCGCGGCAGGCAGCACGGAGAGCGCGGTCGGGCCCCACGAGCACCGTGCACGCGACGAGCAGCTCCGCCACGTCGATGTCGAGCGCGGAGGCCGGAGCGCCAAGCGTCGCCGCCGAGAAGTCCGAGAGCACCGGCGCCCCGTCGACGACCATCACGTTCCGAAGGTTCAGCCGGCCGTGGGAGATGCCCGCACCGTGCAGGGTCGCGGCCTGCCCCCACAGCTCGTCGAGCAGCGAGTCCGGGACGTCGGCGCCGTTCGCGTTCTCGAGCGGCGTCACGTCGGGCAGCCGCGTGACGATCAGGGCGTCGCCTTCCGGCCCGAGGGCCGCTGTGACCACCTCGGGGACGCGAACGCCCGCCTGGGCCGCCATCAGCGTCGCGAGGGCCTCGTGCTCGACCTGCTGGAGCCGCCCGATCGCCACGCTCCGCGGCGGGTCGCGGTAGGCGAGCTGCCGCCACCTGCGGGCCAGCCGTTGTGTGTCCTGCGCATCACGCCCGAGCACGAGCGTCCTCAGCGGTTTCCCGCCGGCATCGGTGCCGACATACGTGGCGTATCCGACCTTCTGGTCCGCCGCAGGCTTCAACGTTGCCACTTCGACGCCGAGTGCGGCGAGCTCGCCTCGAATGTGCGCGGTCGGTGGGACGCCGGCCGCGGTGCCGAACGTGAGCCGGATGAGCGCCCCTACCGCGAGGCCGAGAGACAGGGCCCCGAAAGCAGCCGACGGCAATGCGGCGCCGAGGGCGACGACCGAGAGCGCCGCCAGCAGGCCCAGTGCGGCTGCGAGCCGTCGCGCGGGCCGAACGAGCTCGGGGCCGGCGACGACGAGCACGGCGACGGCAGCCGCAAGTCGCAGCTCGGGAAAGCCCCACCGGGCGAGCAGGTGCTCCCGGAACGGGGTCCAGTCGGATTCGACGGCCCAGCCGAGCGCCATTCCCGCCCCGATCACGAGGACGAGCGCAAGGGCCAGATCTCGCGCGAGCTTGAAGCGTCGCCGCCAGAAGACGTCGACCACCACAAGCACCGCGTATCCGACCGTGACGATGAAGATCCCCCGCCAGAGGCCCTCGGCCCAGCCGAGCACGGTGACGATCGCCTTTCCGACCTGCTCGTCCTGCGCCGGGGCATTCGCGGCGGCGACTGCGGCCAGGCCGAGAACGAGCGCGCCGAAGGCGATGAGCACGCCGTCGATCGTCCGCCTGTTGCGCCGCCCGGCTTCCTCGACCGTCAAGAGCCGCAATGCATCGCGCATCGCCGCGGCGCGGCCGTTGACCGTTTGGACGGCGCTCCCCTGCTCCGTGCTGCTCACCGCCACTGTGGAGCGACCCTACACCGTCCAGGGCGTCACTAAGGTAGCCGGATGGCCGCGCTCCCAGACACCTCGCTGCACGACAAACGCTGGACGCTCGTTGCGATCCTCGGCGCGACGTTCATGCTCCTCGTCGACGTCACGATCGTCCAGGTCGCCCTCCCCTCGATCCAGAAGGATCTTCAGGCGAGCTTCACGAGCCTGCAGTGGGTGATCGACGCCTATGCGCTCGTGCTCGCGGCGTTCATCCTGATCAGCGGGGCGCTCTCCGACCGGCTCGGCCGGAAGCGGGTGTTCGTCGGCGGTGTCGCGATCTTCACGCTGGCCTCGCTGCTCTGCGGCCTCGCGACCGGCCCCGTCTTCCTCGACGTGGCGCGCGGCATCCAGGGCCTCGGGGGCGCTGCGATGTTCGCGACGTCGCTGGCGCTGATCGCCCAGGAGTTCACGGGCCCGGCCCGCGGGAAGGCGATTGCGTACTGGGGAGCGACGGTCGGCGTGGGCGTTGCAGTCGGCCCGCTCGTCGGAGGCGCCCTGACCGAGGCCTTCGGCTGGCCGTGGATCTTCCTCGTGAACCTGCCGATCGGGGTCGTCGTGATCGCGCTCGCGGTGAGCAAGATCCCGAACGTCCGCGATCCGGACGCACACCACACCGACTACGGCGGCCTCGTCACGTTCGCCGGCGCGCTCGGACTGCTCGTATTCGGGCTCCTGCGCGGTGAGACGCTCGGGTGGTCGAGCTCGGTGATTCTCGGCTCGTTCGCCGGGGCGGCGGTGCTCGCGGTCGCCTTCGTCCTGGTCGAGCGGCGCCAGGCGAGGCCGATGTTCGATCTCTCGCTCTTCCGCCAACGGGCGTTCGTCGGCGTCCAGCTTGGAACCTTCGCGATCGGCGCCGGGATGTTCGCGGTGCTCCCGTACCTCACGCTCTATCTCCAGAACGTCCTCGGCTACTCGCCGCTCGAGGGCGGACTGAGGATGCTGCCGCTGATGGCGATGGTGTTCGTCGTCCCGCTCGTCACGCGGCGGACGACCGAGAGGCTGCCGGGCGGTCTCGTGCTCGGATTCGCTCTCCTCGTCTCGGGGGCGGGCCTGCTCCTGATGGAGCTCGTCTCGCCCACCTCCGCCTGGACGGTCCTCCTGCCCGGGATGATCGTGGCCGGGCTCGGGGTCGGGCTCGCCAACCCCGCGATCGCTCACATTGCCCTCGCGGTTGTCGCTCCGCAGCGCAGCGGGATGGCCTCCGGGATCAGCAACACATTCCGGATCGGCGGTCTCGCAACCGGCGTGGCCGGCCTCGGCGCTCTCCTGCAGCACGGGATCGCGACGAAGCTGCCGAACGCAAGCAGGGGCACCATCGACGCGATCGCCGCGGCCGGCGCCCGTGCACCCGGCGTCTCGCCCACAGTGGCGAGGCCCGCGTTCGTTCACGGCCTGGAGCTCGTGATCGCCGCCGGCGGCGTGCTCGTGCTCGCGGGAGCCGTCGCAGCGTTCGTCCTCATCGGCGCCGGGAACCTGCATCCGGCGCCCGCCGCCACGCCCGCGCCGGCGCCGGCGCCTACTGCGGCGACGCCCCTTTAGAGCTGAGCCCGAACCCCTCCACGAGGCCCGTGAAGGTTCCGATCACGAGCTGCTTGCCGACGATCGTGGGTGCGGTCAGCGTCGTCCCGCCGAGCGGATCCTGAACGAGGCGCTTCCCGGTCGCCGCGTCGAACCCATCGAGCACCGGCTTGCCGTTCACGGTGATCCACACCGTGTTGCCGCTGATCGTGGGCGAGCCGTTCTCGGTCTGGGTCCCGAGCGGATCCGACCAGCCGACCGCCGCGGAACAGTTCACCGCGACCGCGATCCGCACGAGCTGGGTACCCGTCGCGGTGTAGAGCGAGTCGAGGGCCGGCGACCACGCGAGCTGCGCAAGCATCGGATCGGCGGCGTTGTAGGCCTGAAGATGGACCTCTGCGACGGGCCCGGATGCGATCGCGTTCGCGTGCCAGAGATACA
This sequence comes from Gaiellaceae bacterium, assembly GCA_036271235.1. GTDB lineage: Bacteria > Actinomycetota > Thermoleophilia > Gaiellales > Gaiellaceae > PALSA-600. Next base: position 30,670 of record DATBBA010000057.1, on the reverse strand, counting down.
CCGTGTCGTCCTTGTCGGTCGCGGCGACGAGCTGGCCGCAACCCGGTCTCGTGAAGATCACCGGTGAGCCGACGTAGTCGAGATCCATCCGGTCGGGAATGTCCGGAGGATGGTCGGCGGAAGCGACGGTGAGGTCTGGGTCGAGCTGGACGAGCTGGTCGCCGTAGCCGACGAACTCCGAGTAGGCATCGCCCGTGTTCGTCCCGCCGTCGAACGCGCCGGAGGTCACGGTGAAGAGCGTGTTCAGGGCCGCGTCGTATGCCACGCCGCCCCAGCCCCAGGGCCCTCCCCCGCCACCCGAGGCGAGCGGCACCGAGAGCCACTGCGTCGCAGTCCTGCTTGCCGTATCGATCTTGTAGACGGCCCCGGGTGTTCCGGCCGTGTCGCAGTACGAGGCCGTCGGGACGTACACCGACCCGTCCACGAGGGTGAGCGCGCCCCAGTCGAGCTCCTTGCGAAAGTCCGTGTAGACCTGCACGGGCCAGCCCGGCTCTTCTGCTCCGGTTGCGAGCGAGAGCGCATGGAGGCGCCCGAAGGCATCCATCACGTACAGCGTCCGCGAGGCCGGATCGATCACGCCGGTACCCGTCATGCCGTATCCGTCGAGCTGGGCGCAGCGGCTCGCGAGCTGTCCGAGCTGGACCTTCCAGCGCACGACCCCGGCGGGCGTGAACGACACGACCGCGCCGGTCGAGGTCCCGACGAAGTAGGCGCCGTTCGCGGCCAGCACCTGATTCGTGATCCGCCCGCCGAGTGGGAGGACGAACGCCCGCGTCAGGATCGAAGGCTCGGCCGCCGCATCCGCGGTCCGGGCGGGGCTGTTTCCCCAGGACGTCCACGCCGCGAGGCTGCTCGTCCCGGCTGTCGCCTGTACGACGGCGATGCCACCGGCGCCGAGAAGAGCGGCGGCGAGGAGCGCGCGGGCGAGGCGGGAGCGGAGGGGGCGACGTTCGACCACGGTTGTGGCCGCGGAGTGTCTCGGAGCTTTATTAACGCGGCGTTAGAGGGTGTAGGCTTGGGGTCGAAATGAGCTTCTCGAAGTGGATCAGCGGGATCTTCCGGGGAACGTCAGACGACGAAGAGGCGGCCGAGGTCGAGGAGTACGGCGGCCCCGACCCGGGCGACTCGGCGCTTCACAAGGCCGAGCCGAGCTACCTCGGCGGGATCACTCCGCTCACCGAGGACGAGTTCTCCGACCATCCCCACGACCCGAATCCGTGATGGAGGCGAGCCTCAACAACCACCACCGCGACACGCTCGCGCAGATCTTCGAACATCCGCCGAGCGAGAACGTGGAATGGAAGCGGGTGCTCTCGCTGCTCGACGCAGTCGGCGAGACCAGGCAGGAGCACAACGGCAAGCTCGTCGTGACGGTCGGCGCGGAACGCGAAATCCTCCAGCCACCGCACGGAAAGGACGTCGACAGGCAGATGCTGGTCGACCTCCGCCGGATGCTGAAGAGCGCCGGGTACGGCCCCGACGAGGCCTGAGCCTTCTCTAGAGGCCGCGGTCGAAGCGCGACTGCTCGGCGGCAGTGCGCTCGGCGGCAGGGGCGACTTCGAGCCGCTCGTCCGGAATCGGCTCGCCGCTCTCGATCGACAGCCCGTAGGTCCCGTCGGTCAGGCGCTGCTCAGCCCGCTCGACAGCCTCGAGCTGCTCACGTAGGTCGTCCGAGAGCCCCTCGTCCAGTTCGGCCTCGTAGGTGTCGCTCGCCCGGTCGGCAGCGTCGGTGAGCGTCGGATCGTCGCTCGGATCGGTTGCCCGGCCCTGGAGCTGCTCCATGATTCGCGCTCGTTCGGCGGCCAGCAGCTGCCGTGCCCTGTCGGCATCCATCGCGCGAGCATACAGACCGGCGCCGAAGGTCAGTCCTCGTCGCGCACGTGATCGACGGCGAGCGCCGTCTCGTCGTCGACCGCGGTGAAGCTCGGCGCGTAGGCCTGGTTCATGAGCGGGCTCGAGAGCACGAAGTCCGCCGTCGCGCGATTGCACGCGATCGTGATGTTGTGGACGACCGCCACCCGCAGCAGTGCTTTCACGTCGACATCGTGCGGATGGGGCTCGAGGGGGTCCCAGAAGAACATCACCGCATCGATCTTTCCCTCTGCGATCGCCGCTCCGACCTGCTGGTCGCCTCCGAGCGGGCCGCTCAGGAAACGATGGACGGGCAACCCGAGCTCCTCCGAGATCAGGGCGCCGGTGGTGCCGGTTGCGAGGAGATCGTGCTTGGCGAGCGTCCCGCGGTTGAACCGCGCCCACGCGAGCAGGTCGCCCTTGCGGTTGTCGTGTGCGATCAGCGCGATGCGCTTCCGCACCCCGACGTCATGGCCACGGTCGGTCACGGGGGCAGGCTAGCTCGATTTCGCGATCACGACGAATCCGGCGACGAGCGCGAGGATTCCGGCCCAGAGCCCGGTGAAGCCGCTCCGGAGCCCGATCGTGCAGAACACCCCGGTCGAGCACGTCTCCCGGATCTGCGGCCCGAAGTCGCCGGCGATCTCGCCGACGAAGCCGCCGATCGTGAGATGCACGCCGAGCACCACGATCAGCACGCCTGCGAGCCCGAGGAAGAACCCCGCGCTTCCCACGGGGCGCCGGCCCCTCACGACCGAGCGGACGAACCACACGAGGAGCAGCCCGAGCACGATCGCGGCGAGCACGAGGAGGATCACCGACCAGGGCGCGATGCCCTTCGCCCCGTGGAAGCTCGCTCCGCCGAGCTGCGCCTGCGTGAAGCTCACGTCGCTGAGGTTCGAGCGGTCGAAGTCCGCATGGGTGAGAGTCGCCTGCGTGAGGTCGGCGTGGCTCAGGTCGGCGCCCTCGAGGTTCGCGTTCGTGAGCGTCGCCTGGGTGAGGTCGGCGTGGCTGAGGTCGGCACCGGCGAAGCTCGAACCCTCCAGCGTTGCCTGGCCGAGATCGGCATGAACGAGCTTCGCACCGGCGAAGCTCGCGCCCGGGGCCGTCGCCTGGCCGAGCTTTGCGCCGGTGAGGTCGGCGCCGTCGAGCTTCGCGCCGCTCAGCGTCGCCTGGATGAGATCCGTTCCCTGGAGGTTCGCGCCCGAGAGATCCGCACCGGAGAGGTCGACCTGGCCCAGATCGAAGCCGGCGAGGTCGTCCTCGGCCAGGTAGGCGCACCGGACATCCGCCGGAGAGCTGAAGTCGGCAGCAGTGAGCTTGTGATGGGCGAGCCGGACGCCCGAGCCCGGTTTGCAGGGCGGATCCGCCGACTGCGTGCTCTCGCCCGCCGGGACGAAGACGAATGCGGCCATGACCGCCAGGACGAGGGCGGCACGTGCCGGTCGGCGGCGGGGGCGCACACGACGGGTTATCGCGGACCCGACGTGGGGCCGTCAAGCCCGGGAGCGGAAATAGACTCCAGGCGTGGCCGAGGCGCCGAGGTCCGAGATCACGATCGACCGTGCCGCGCTTCGGTCGAACCTGCGGCGTCTACGGGAGGTTCTCGGCGGCTCCGAGCTCTGGGCTGTCGTGAAGGCGAATGCCTACGGGCACGGGGCCGCGACGGTCGCGCGGACGGCGATCGAGGAGGGAGCCGCTGCCCTGTGCGTGGCGACGATCGAGGAGGGGCTCGAGCTGCGCGCGCTCGAGCCCGAGGCCCGGATCGTCGTGCTCGGCGGCGCGGCGGCCTCGGGAGCCCGGGCTGCGCGAGAGGCACGGCTCGAGCTCGGCGTCTCGGCCGCGCCGTTTCCGGAGGGGATTCCGCTGCACGTCAAGGTCGACACCGGAATGGGACGGTGGGGGTTCCAGGGGGACTTCGCCTCGACCGTCGACGTGGTCTCGCTGATGAGCCATTTCGCCTCCGCCGACTCCGATCCCGCGTTCACGGAGCTCCAGATCGCCCGCTTCGCCGCGATTGCCGCGGCCCATCCGGAGCTCACCCGGCACCTCGCAAACAGCGCGGGGATCCTCCGCTTCCCGGCCTCCCACCTCGATGCGGGCCGTGCGGGAATCGCGATGTACGGGATCTCGCCGTTCGGCGGCGACCTGGCCGGGGACGGTCTCCAGCCCGTGCTCTCGTGGCGAAGCTCGATCGCTCTCGTCAAACGGCTTGCGCCCGGCGAGAGCACCGGTTACGGGCGCCGGTTCGTCGCGACGGAACCGACCTGGATCGGGATCGTCCCGGTCGGCTACGCGGACGGGTTCCGCCGCGGCCTGACCGGCACCAGGGTTCTCGTCGACGGTGCGCGGCGACCGGTGGTCGGCACGATCTCGATGGACGCGCTCGCGGTCGAGCTCGCGGCGCCGGTCGAGCCGGGCACGCCGGTGACCCTGATCGGCGACGGCCTCGTGATCGAAGAGCACGCAGCACACCTCGGCACCATCGGCTACGAGCTCGCGTGCGGGATCGACTCGTCGTCCGAGCGAGCGACGCGAAAGGTCCTCTAACCGACGAGCGGAATGTCTGCGGTCAGGACGTCGAAGCCGCCGTCCGTCACGAGGACGTCGTGCTCGATCCTGATCCCGCCGAAGCCGAGCATCCGGTCGACGCGATCCCAGTCGACGTCGTCCGCGTGCCGGCGGCGGCGCTCTGGGTCCTGCAGGAGGGCGGGGACGAAGTAGATCCCCGGCTCGACGGTGACGCAGAACCCGGCCTCGAGCGGCATGTCGACGCGAACGGCCGGGAAGCCCGGTCGCGTCCCGCTGCGCCCGCGCAGGACCTCGCCCGCATCCCTGACGCCGAGGCCGACCATGTGGCCGATGCCGTGGGGGAAGAAGAGCGCCACGGCTCCCGATTCGACGAGGCTTCCGGGCTCGCCCCGGAGCAGGCCGAAGTCGACGAGGCCCTCGGCGATCACGCGGGCGGCCTCGGCGTGGACGTCGAGCCATTCGGTTCCCGGGGTGCACTTCTCGATCCCTGCGGTCAGCGAGGCCGAGACGATCGAATGCAGGGCCTGCTGCTCCGGCGAGAACGAGCCCGAGGCCGGGTAGGTGCGGGTGACGTCGCTCGCATAGCCGCACACCTCGGCCCCGGCGTCGATCAGCACGAGGTCGCCGTTCTCGAGCGTTCGTGACGTCGGCATGAAGTGCAGCACACCGCTGTTCGGACCGCCGGCCACGATCGTCTCGTAGGCGACCGCATCCCCGCCACCGCGCAAGAACGCCGTCTCGATCTCGATCTGGAGCTCGCGCTCGCTCCGGCCCGGCGCGATCGTTTCGGTGGCGACGGCGAATCCGGCCCTCGTTGCACGCTCCGCCTGGCGCATCCGGTCGACCTCGACGACGTCCTTGACCCGGCGGATGCCGTTCAGCGCGTAGCGCGTGTCGGCCTCGAGCTCGGCGTCCGACCGGACTCCCGGCAGCGCTGCGCCGAGATTTGCGATCCGCCCGCTCCGCCGCGCCTCGAGCCAGGCGGGAAGCTCTGCGGTCGAGACCCCGGGCTCGGCGGTGGGCGCGCCCGACCAGAGCAGCTCCTCGGGCGTCGGCGGCGGGACGAAGTCGACGAACCCCTCGGCGGGGTCGAATGCGAGCACCGCTCCCGGTCGTTCGCGATCGGTCAGGTACAGGTACTCGGAGTGGGCGTAGAACCGGTAGGTGCGATCGCCGCGCCCCGGGACGGGGAGCGGCTCTCCGGCCCCGATCACCACCGCCTCTCCGCTTCCGAGATTCCATGCCGCAGCGGCCGCACGCCGCCTGCGCTCGAGCTGGGTCGCGATATTCGACCGATCGGAGAGGGTGCTCAAGAGCCCTCGGTCAGCCGATCGCATACGTGACCGTGACGTCCTCCTCGGTCTGAACCGTTCCCGGCTCGACCGGGGTGGTCGCGATCGCCGCCGACTTCGGGGCGGGGCTGAACGTCACCGGTGAGCTCGACACCTCGGTCACGGTCCTGATCGCACCGAGCCTCACGTGGGCTGCCTGGGCGATCGCGAGCGCGCGGGCGTGTGCGTCCGCGACTGCCGCCTTCAGGGCGCGCCTGTCGAGCAGGAGCTGATCGGAGGGGCCGAGGGTCGGCCCGCTCACGAGGTTTGCTCCGGCAGCGACGGCTGCGTCGACGATCGAGCCCGACTTCGCCACGTTCTTCGTCGTGACGCTGACGGAATCGGACGCGGTGAAGTTGAGGATCTTGTTCCCGTTCTCGTTCGTGTTCGGCGTGAGCGAGATCTGGGCGGTCTGGATCGCCGCGGGCGGGATCCCGAGCCGCTTGATCGCAGCGATCAGGGCGTTCATCCGCCGGGCGTTCGCGGTGAGGGCGGCCCTGGCGGTCGGCGCGGTCACGGAGACTCCGAACGAGAACTGCGCCTCGTTGGGCACGGTTGTCACGATTCCCGTGCCCTGCACGGTGATCGTGCGCGGCGCGGCCGAGGCCTGGCCCGCGAATGCAAGCGTCGCGAGAAATGTGGGTAGCACGACCGGAAGCCTCGTCATCATTGATGACTTTACGTTTCCGAGCGCTGGATTGTCACAGAGACAAACGGCTCTTTACATCGAGTTGACGACGTTGGGTTACGGTGAATTGCTCGCGTTTACGTCCCGAGGAGGTTGGTCCTGTGCGGAAGTTGCGTCTTGTCGTACCGGTTGTCGTTGTTCTGCTTCTGGCCCTTACGGCCGCGTCCGCAAAGGCCGTGGCGCGGATGCCCGTCGGGTTCTTCGACGATCCGAGCTTCCGCTGGGCGACGGAGCCGACCATCAACCTCGCCTCGGCACAGAAGGCGAACGGGTCGATCATCCACGTCCTCGCCAACTGGTCGACGATCGCGCCGACGAAGCCCGTCCATCCGCTGAACGGCAGCGACCCGGCCTACCACCTCTCGGATATCGACGCGCTTGCCCGCTCCGCCCAGAAATACGGTTCGGAGGTGCTGCTCACGATCTACGGCACCCCGAAATGGGCAAACGGCGGGAAGACGGCCAACTACGCGCCGACGAACATGTCCACGCTCACGCAGTTCTCGCAGATGCTCGCCTCCCGCTACAACGGGACGAATCCCGGCTACGGCGTCGTCACACGGTTCTCGGTCTGGAACGAGCCGAATCTCGGGGGCTTTCTGATGCCCCAGTTCTCGGGCTCGAAGATCGTGAGCCCGGGGATCTATGTGAAGCTCTACATGGCGGCGTACAAGGGGATCAAGGCTGGAAACAAGACGGCGCTCGTCGCCGCAGGTGAGACCTCGAACCGCGGTCTCAACCACCACATGGCCGGCCAGACCGATACCACTGCCCCGGCAACCTTCGCTCATCTCGTGTCCGTCGCCGCGCCAAAGCTCCCGTTCGACGCGTGGGCGACACATCCGTACCCGAGCGTCGGCGCGCTCGGCCCGGCCCAGAAGGTCGCCTACCCGAATGTCGCGTTTTCGACGATGAACAGGTTCGGAGCGGACCTCGAGAAGTGGTTCCACCGCCGCGTCCCGATCTGGGTCACCGAGTACGGCGAGCAGACAAAGCCGCAGCAGAGCGCGGGCGGGGTCAGCTATGCGAAGCAGGCCGTCGATGTGAAGAAGGCGCTCCAGCTCGCCGCTGCGAGCCCCTATGTGGAGATGTTCGTGTGGTTCATCTTCCGGGACAGCACCTCACAGACGTGGTTCAGCGGGATCGAGACGAAGACAGGCACGAAGAAGCCCGCGTACACGGCCTTTGCGGCAACTGCCAAGGGGATCGTCGGCCACGACGAGTTCGTGACGGCCGGCAAGAAGATCTCCGTGAAGGTCGCGGTTCCGATCATGACGTACTACAACGCGATCGGAGCCAAGGTCGGGATGACTTATTACCTCTACGACGGCAAGAAGCTCGTCTCGATCGGGCAGCCGCTCGTCGCGATCCAGAAGGGCGGGATGATCACCGTGCCCGTCAACTACAAGGCAGCCAAGGGCACGACCTACACGCTCGCGCTGAACATCAACGACAAGCACGGCTACAAGGAAAAGACGGACGTGCTGCTCCTTCCAAGCTCGTAGCTCCTCAGGCCTTCTTCGCCCAGTACCGCCGGAGGCCCTGCCAGGACTGGCTGTAGGGCGCGACCGCGTCGTAGAGCGGTCCGTCGGGGCCCGCGGCGACCTTCGCCTCGGCGACGAAGTCGTCCAGGTCGAGGCCGTCGCCGACGAGGCCGGCCCACCGGTCGAGCTCGCTGCCGAGCCGTTCGAGATGCCCGTGGACGTCGGTGGCGAGACCGAAGTGGATGAGGGCGAGCCGCTCGGGTGCCCGCCGTTCGACCTCTTCGATCGTCGCGTGCCAGGCCTCGACGTCGATGTCCGGGGGCGGGGCGACGGGAAGGACGTACTCCGACGGCGGGATCCTCACGCCGCAGGCATCGCCCGCGAGCAGCGTCCCGTCCTTCAGGTAGCAGACGTGGTGCGACGCGTGGCCCGGAGCGGGGAAGACGTCCCAGCCGAGGACGGTGCCGGCGGCGATCCTCACGTTGCTCTCCGGCATGGGCGCGAGCTCGCCCCAGAGTGGATCGAAGTCGTCGCCGTAGAGCCGCCGCGCCGACGCTTCCAGACGGGACGGATCGATCAGATGCGGCGCACCGATCTCGGACACCCACACGGTGAGCCCGGGATGTTCGCGCACGATCGCTCCGGCCGCGCCTGCGTGGTCCAGGTGGATATGCGAAAGCAGCAGATGCCGGATGTCTGTCAGCGCAAGACCGCGCTCCGCAAGCCCCTCCCGGAGCCGCGGCAGCGTCGTTGCTGGGCCGCAGTCGAAGAGCGCCGGACCCTCGCTCGTCTCGAGCACGTACACGCCGATCGCGTGCTCCAGGCCGAAGAAGTGGAGATCGATCGGCTCGAACAACGGAGTTACGCGCGGGCGCGGGCCGGAACGCCGACGAGCGCAGCCTCGAGATCCGCGACGAGGTCTCCGACGGCCTCGATCCCGACCGAAAGGCGGATCAGGTTCCGCGGAGCGGCGAAGGGAGCGTCGGCGGTGGAGGCGTGCGTCATCCGTGCCGGGTGCTCGATCAGGCTCTCGACCCCGCCGAGCGATTCCGCGAGCAGGAAGAGCTTCGTCCGCGCAGCAAGCGCAACGGCCTCCTCCTCGGATTCGACGAGGAACGAGACCATGCCGCCGAAGTCGCGCATCTGGCGTCGGGCGACGTCGTGGCCGGGATGGCTCGGCAGGCCGGGGTAGAGGACGCGCTTCACTGCGGGATGCTCGTCGAGGAACGCCGCGACCGCCCTGGCGTTCTCGCAGTGGCGCTCCATCCGGAGCGCAAGCGTTTTCATCCCGCGCAGGATGAGCCACGCGTCGAAGGGACCGGGAACGGCGCCGAGGGATTTCTGCAGGAAGCGGAGCTTCGCGGCGAGCGCGGCGTCGTTCGTCACGATGGCGCCGCCGATGACGTCGGAGTGGCCGCCGAGGTATTTCGTCGTCGAGTGGAGGACGAGGTCGGCGCCGAGGGCGAGCGGCTGCTGCAGGTACGGGGAGGCGAAGGTGTTGTCGACCGCGAGCAGCGCGCCGGCCGCATGCGCGGCGTCGGCGGCACGGCGGATGTCGACGACGTTCAGCAGTGGGTTCGACGGCGTCTCGACCCACACGAGCTTCGTGTCGTCACCGAGGTACGAGGCGAGGTTGTCGTCGAACTCGTCGGCCGGGACGTAGGTGAACTTGTAGCCCTTGGGCTCGTAGATCTGAGAGGTCATCCGGTACACCCCGCCGTAGACGTCGGCGATCAGGACGACCCGGTCGCCCGGGTCGAGCAGGTGCATGACCGTGGTGGTTGCACCGAGGCCGGAGGAGAAGGTCACGCCGTGCTCGGCCTCCTCGAGGCTCGAGAGCGCGGTCTCGAGTGCGGTGCGGGTCGGGTTCCCGACGCGTGAGTAGTCGTAGCCCTTCGTGACCCCGACCGCATCCTGGACGTAGGTCGTCGTCTGGTAGATCGGGGTTATCGCCGCCCCCGTCGCCGGGTCGGGATCCTGCCCGTCATGGATCGCTCTCGTCTCGAACTCCACGGGCTCAGCCTACCCGGGCAACGCGGGATCAGAGCTGTGCGATGAGCCCGCGCAGCATCCGGTTCAGGAAGCCGGGCTGCTCGATCCACGGGTAGTGGCCGGCGCGGGGGATCCGGGCCACGCGGGCCTTGCGGATGTGCTTCGCCGTGTCGACCGAGCTCTCGACGGGGAGCGGATCGGCCATTCCGTGGGCGAAGAGCGCGGGCATTCGAACGCGTTTGCGCAGGTTGCCGGCGAGGGCGCCGAGCTCGAAATGCTCCTCGATCGAGCGGCTCGTCTCGAGGAGGCACTCGAGCCCGATCGTGTCGGTGAGTTGTCCCGGAGCCGTTGCCGGATCGAAGAAGTAGTGCGGCCAGAGGATCGCCTGCCGTTCGAGGACGTCCCCCTCGGTGAGCTCGCCTGCCTCTTCCCGTTCGTCGATCTCCGCGATGCGGGCCCGTTCGTCTCCGGCGAGGTCCCGGCGCAGGTTCTCGTGGAGCGTGGCGAGCGGTTCGGGGAACGCGCCGACCGTGCCGACGCAGACGATGCCGTGGAAGCGCTCGGGATGCGCAGCCGCGAGGTGGAGGGCGAGATGGCCGCCCCAGGAATGCCCGATCACCCAGGCCTGCTCGAGCTCGAACGCGTCGAGCACCGCGACGGCGTCTTCCATGTGCGACTCGATCGTGTAGGGCGGCCCGACGGTCGAAGGCGCCGTTCCGCGCTGGGTGTACCGGATCGTCGTGAAGAGGTTCGCGAGCTCCGCGGCGCAGCCCTCGAGATAGTCGGGCACGCCGGGGCCGCCGTGGAGCAGCAGCGCAGGCGCGCCCCGACCTGCGGTATGGCCGTGAAGGACTCCGTCGCTCGTCGCGACTTCGAACGGCGGGTCAGCCATCGCGGGGGAATTTACGCGGTGCGCTCGACGTCCGCGAGCCCGAGCGAACGGGCGAGGCGGATCGCGGCACGTTCGAGCGGTTCGTCGAGCCGCCTCCGGATGCCTGCCTCCGGGGTGAAGCGCTTGATCTCCAGGATCCCACGCCCGCGGTCGGCCTTCAGGTCGGCGCGTCCCACGAAGCGGTCGCCGACGAGGAGCGGCAGCACGTAGTAGCCGTATGCCCGCTCGTGCTCTTTCTTGTAGACCTCGATCAGGTGGTCGAACCCGAACACGCGGCGGACGAACGGCCTGTCCCACATCAGGTTGTCGAACGGGCAGAGAAGGACAGGTGCGGCGGTCGCGCCATCGAGCTCGACGCCTGCCGTCACGACGACCGGTGCGCCGCCGTCGTCGACCTCGACGCGCTCGGCGAGCCCGTCGGCGACAAGCGCATCGACGTGAGGGCGGATCGCCTTCGCGCCGCCCGGGAGGCGGCAGTGCTCCGCGATCCCGCCCTCGGTCAACGCGCCGCGGCCCTGGATCGCCCGGAGCGCATAGCCGCGGCGGAACTCGTCCTCGGTCGGAGTCGGCGCCTCGAGCGCGTCCTCCGGGATCACGCGCTCCGGTAGGTCGTAGACGCGCTGAAACCCCTGCCGGCCGGCGATCGCGAGCTCGCCGGCTGCGAACAGATGCTCGAGCGCCCGCTTTGCCGGCTTCCAGCCCCACATCGCCTCGCTCCGCCCCTCGAATGCGCGGACAGGCAGCGCCCCTTCGTCACGGATCCGGGCGGTCACCTCGCGCTCCACCGCCCGGCCTTCCTCGGTCCGCTGCCGCCCCCACCAGTGGTGATCTGCGAGCTCGACCATCCGTCGCTTGAACAGCGGGTAATCCTCGATCGGGAGCAGGCACGCCTCGTGCGCCCAGTACTCGAAGATGCGCCCCTGGCCGAGGAGCCGCGAGACCGCGCCCTCGTCGAACCCCCCGATCCGCGTCGCGAGCGTGATCCGGTGAGCGCGGTCGACGGTGGAGATCGAGTCGAGCTGAACCGCGCCGAGCCGGCGGATCTCCGCGGCGACGTCGGTCGGTCTCGCGCGCCGCTGCCTCGCGGCGTAGCCCTGCTGTGCGACGACGAACCGCCTGAGCGCGGCAAGCGGAACCGTCCTCACGGGCGCGAACGGTAGTCGAGCACGCCGTCTCGCCGCGCACTGCCGGCGCCCGTGTTGCGGCGCCGGCCGCCGCGCCGCGGGAGCCCAGCGCACCGGCCGGAAGTCGCCCTCGTCACCCCCGGGCCGGCGCCATCTCGTCCCGACGGAGTCGTGGACGAATCGTCACGTGCTTGGTTCAGATCCTTGACAGACACGTTCCACCTCGGCCACTAGAATCGGCAGTAGAGGGTGGCGGTGGTCCCCCACCCGGGCGGGGGTTACGTTGTCGGGCCGGGCTGGAAAGGACACACCCCGAAACGGACATGTCCCGGCGTCCCGGCGTCCCGGCGCTCGAGCGCTGCCGCCCGGGGCGACGGTTACCGGCCGCGGGCGAGATACTCGAGCAGGTCGGAGCGCGTGACGACCCCGGCCGGCCGGCCGCTTTCGGAGACCAGCACGGCGTTCGTGCCGGCGGTCAGTGCAGCGACGATCTCGTCGACCGACGCGGACGCCTCGACGGTTGCGAGCGGCGGTTGCATCGCCGTCGCGACATCGTCGTGGAGTGCATCTGCGTTCCGGAAGACGAGGTCGAGCAGATCGCGATCCTGGAGCGAGCCGATCACGTCGCCGAGCGTTGCGAGCTCGCCGTCGCGGACGACCGGGATCTGTGAGATCGAGTAGCGATGCATCATGTCGATCGCCTCGCCGACCTTCTGGTGCGAGGAGATCGTGACCAGCGCCGGCGTCGGCTCGGTCTCCGCCCCCTTCGCGCGCAGCAGTTCGGCCACCGTCGGCACCGGCGCGCTCCGCTCCAGGAAGCCGTGCTCGAGCATCCACTTGTCGTCGACGAACTTTGAGAGGTAGGAGCGGCCGGAGTCGGGAAGCATCGCAAGCACCTGCGCATCGGGGCCGAGCCGGGCGGCCACCTGGAGCGCCGCGAACACCGTCGTCCCGGACGAGCCCCCCGCGAGGAGGCCCTCCTCACGCGCGAGGCGCCGCGCGACTCCGAACGAGTCGCGGTCGGACACGCGAACCCACTCGTCGACGACAGCGGGATCCATCGTCTTCGGCCAGGTGTCCTTGCCGATCCCCTCCACGAAGTACGGGTGCAGGTCGCTCGGGCCGGTCGAGGTGTAGACCGATCCCTCCGGGTCGGCACCGACGATCAGCGTCTTCGAGCCGCGCTCCTTGAAGTACCGCCCGACACCGCTGATCGTCCCGCCCGTGCCGACCGAGATCACGAGCGCGTCGATCTCGCCGCCGGTCTGCTCCCAGATCTCCGGGCCGGTGTGCTTGTAGTGCGACTCCGGGTTCGCCATGTTCGAGTACTGGTCGGGCTTGAAGCCGCCTGGGATCTCCTCGGCGAGGCGCGAGGAGACCGAGTAGTACGACTCGGGCGAGTCGTGCTCGACGGCGGTCGGCGTGATCACCACCTCGGCGCCGTACGCGCGAAGGATCGAGATCTTCTCCTGGCTCATCTTGTCGGGCATCACGAAGATGCAGCGGTAGCCCTTCAGCGCCGCCGCGATCGCAAGCCCGGTACCGGTATTGCCGGAGGTCGGCTCCACGATCGTGCCCCCGGGCTTGAGCAGCCCCTCGCGCTCGGCGGCCTCGATCATCGCGAGCCCGATCCGGTCCTTCACGGAGCCGCCCGGGTTCACGTACTCGAGCTTCGCGAGGATGGTCCCGGGGACGTCGCGCGAGATCCGGTCGAGGCGGACGATCGGCGTGGAGCCGATCAGGTCGAGCACGTTCGGATACTCGCGCCCCATCTAGGCGCCCGCTCCGACCGGTTCCGCAGTGGGCGCGAGCTCGTCGCTGCGGATGAAGACGAACGTTGCGATGAGCCCGGCCACGGCGAACGCGAACATGACCCAGAACGCCCACACCGCCCCGCTCGTAAACGCCTGGGCGTACGGGACGGGCGGCTTCGAGTGGGTGAGGTTGTTGAAGTGGGAGATCGAGATCGACGAGGCGATCGCCACGCCGATCGCGCCACCGACCTGCTGCGTCGTGTTGAGCAGACCCGACGCGAGCCCCGCCTCGTGCGGCTCGACTCCTGCGAGCGCCGCGATCGAGACCGGGATGAACGTGAACGGAAGCGCGAACCCGACGAGGAGGTAACCGGGCAGGAGATCGCCGACGAAGGCCCCGTTCGCCGGCACCTGGGTATAGAGCGCGATCCCCGCCGCGAAGGCGACGAACCCGGCAATCAGCACGATCTTCGCTCCGATCTTCGTGACGAGAGCCTGGGCGAGACCAGCCCAGAGGACGGCGCTCACCGCGGTCGCAGCAAACGTCAGCCCTGTCTTCAGCGCGGAATAGCCGAGCACGTTCTGGACGTAGAGCGTGAGGATGAAGAAGCTCGAGAACGTGCACGCTCCGAGCAGGAACGAGCAGATGTTCGCGCCGGCGACGGTCCGGATGCGGAAGATCGAGAACGGCATCAGGGGGTCCTTGGCCCTCGATTCGATGACCAGGAACGCGATGAGGAGGGCCACGGCGGCGACGATCGGACCGATCGTGGCGAACGAGCCCCAGCCGTGGTTCGGGGCATTCGAGACGCCGTAGACGAGCAGGGCGATGCCGGAGGTGACGCTCACGGCGCACGCGATGTCCGGCGAGCTCTCGCGTTCGGAGCGGCTCTCGCGTACGAAGCGGGGCGCGAGCAGGAACGCCGCCGCGCCGACCGGGACGTTGACGTAGAAGATCCACTCCCAGCCGAGGTACTTGGTGAGCACGCCGCCGGCGAGTACGCCGACAGCGGCGCCGGAGCCGCCCATCGCGCCCCAGATCCCGAGAGCCTTGTTGCGCTCCGAGCCCTCGTCGAACGTGGTCGAGACGATCGACAACGCTGCCGGCGAGATGATCGCGGCACCGAAGCCCTGCACGGCGCGGGCGCCGATCAGGACACCCTCGGACCACGCAAGGCCGCAGACGAACGAGGCCGCGGTGAAGACGACGACCCCCACCAGGAAGACCCGCCTCCGGCCGAGCAGGTCGGCGGCACGCCCGCCGAGGAGCAGGAACCCGCCGAACGTGATCGCATACGCCGTGATCACCCACTGGAGGTTGTCGGGCGAGAAGTTCAGCGACCGCCCGATCGACGGCAGCGCGACGTTCACGATCGACACGTCGAGCACCGTCATGAAGAACGCGACGCAGACGACGGCGAGTGCCTTCCAGCGAAGCGGGTCGAGCTCGGGCATCGGGATTACCTCCGTCACGGGTTTGCCAGCAGAACGCGTGCTTTCAGAACGTTATTCCAATGCCGCAGCCTTGGCGTCGAACCTCAGTCGGACGGGCCACACCGGTGGAGATCCTCACGGGACCCATTGTTCTCGGTCGCCCGAGGATGCGACGGCTGGTTCTCTCGGCGTGTGCGCTCTCGGACCGTCGCCGTCAGTGCCGGAAGTGGCGCCGGCCCGTGAGCACCATCGCGGCACCGGCTTTCTCGACCGCGGCAAGCGTCTCCTCGTCGCGCTTCGAGCCGCCCGGCTGGATGATCGCCGCGACGCCTGCTTCCAGGGCGAGCGCCGGACCATCCGGGAACGGGAAGAACGCGTCGCCTGCGAGCACGCAGCCGGCGACCTGGTGGCCGAACTCGCGCGCCTTCTCGAGTGCGATCCGGACCGAGTCGACCCGGCTCATCTGGCCGGCGCCGATCCCGATCGTGCACCCGTCCTTTGCGAGCACGATCGCGTTCGAGCTGACGTGCTTGCAGACGCGCCAGGCGAAGAGCAGATCGTCCCACTGCGCATCCGAGACGGTGCCGGTGACGACGTCCGTCCCCTCGCGCTCCTCGGAGCCCGAGTCGCGCTGCTGCACGAGGAGCCCTCCGACGACCCGCTTGTAGTCGCGCTCGTTGGGGGTGTCCACGCGCCGCTCGCGGTCGCGCAGGATGCGGAGCGCCGGCTTCTGCTCGAGCGCCGTGAGGGCCTCGTCGTCGTACTCCGGCGCGAAGAGGACCTCGACGAAGTGCTCGGCGATGCGTGCACCGAGCTCGCCGCCGACGGGGCGGTTGAGCAGTAGCACGCAACCGAAGGCCGACACCGGGTCGGCGGCGAGCGCGCGTGTATAGGCCTCCTCGATCGTCGCGGCGGTCGCGACCCCGCACGGGTTCGCGTGCTTCACGACCACGACCGTGGGCTCCGAGAACTCGCGCATGATGCGGCGCGCAGCTTCGAGATCCGCGAGGTTGTTGTAGGAGAGCTCCCGGCCCCCGAGTTGGTTCACGCGCGAGAGGAGGTGCTTGCGCGACCCGACCTCTTCGTAGTACGCGGCCGTCTGATGCGGGTTCTCGCCGTAGGCCAGATCGGTGATCTTGCGGAAGGTGAGCGTGAGCTGGTCCGGGAAGAACTGATCCTCGGCGAACCAGCGCGCAATCGCCGCGTCGTAGGCAGCCGTGACCGCGAACGCCTCTGCGGCAAGCGCCCGGCGCGTCTCCGGCGACAGCGGCCCGTTCTGGAGCTCGGCGAGCACGGGGTCGTACTGCTCGGGTCGACACACCGGGGCGACGTGCATGAAGTTCTTCGCGGCTCCGCGCAGGAGCGAGGGGCCGCCGATGTCGATCATCTCGATGATGTCCACGTCCTCGACGTCGAGCCGCCCGGTGAGCGAGGTGAACGGGTATAGGTTCACGCAGACGAGCTCGAACGGCTCGATGCCGTGCTCGGCGAGCGTCGCGCGATCCTCCTCGAGCTCGAGGCGGGCGAGGATCCCGGCGTGGATCGCCGGGTGGAGTGTCTTCACGCGGCCGCCGAGCATCTCGGGCGCCTTCGTCACCTCCTCGACTCGCGTCACCTTCAGGCCCTGCTCCTCGAGGAACGAGGCGGTCCCGCCCGAGGAGACGAGCTCGAAGCCGAGCTCGGCAAGCCCCTTCGCGAAGGTGTCGATGCCCTGCTTGTTGTAGGTCGAGATGAGAGCTCTCATCGGGCGGCGCTCGAGATCGAAAGGTTCGGTGAGGCGAGCAGCTCCGCGACGACCGAAGGCAGGAGACGGTGCTCGACCGCGTGGATCCGTTCCTCGAGGCTCACGCGAGGCTCGATGCTCACCGCTTCCTGACGCAGCACCGGGCCCGTGTCGATGCCCTCGTCGACGAGGTGGACCGTGACCCCGGTCGTCTCGACTCCGGCCGCGAGCGCGTCCTCGACGGGGTGCGCCCCGGGGAACGCCGGCAGCAGCGAGGGGTGGACGTTCACGACCCGCTGCGGGAAGCGCGCCAGGAAGGGACGGGTCAGGAGATGCATGTACCCGGCGACCACGACGAGCTCGACGTCGCGTTCTTCGAGCCACGTCGCCATCATCAGGTCACGCTCCTCGCGGTCTGCATGGCAGTCGAGGGCGAACACGGCCGTCGGGATCGATTCGTTGCGGGCACGCATCAGAGCGTAGGCGTCCTTCCGGTTGGAGGCGACCGCAGCGATCGGCAGCGCGGCATCGATCAGGGCCTGAAGGTTCGTTCCGTTCCCGGAGACGAGGACCCCGATCAACGGATCCGCCCGATCACGAGCTCGCCGGACGCGGGCTCGGCGACGACGGCACACCAGCCGATCCCGAGGTTGAACACGCGCCGGAGCTCGTCCTCCTCGACGTGCCCCGCGAGCCAGCCGAACACGGGCTGCCTGGGCCACGAGTCCCAGTCGAGCTCGGCTTCGAGCCCGGCCGGAACGACCCGGCTGAGGTTGCCGAGGACGCCGCCGCCGGTGACGTGGGCGAAGGCCTTCGCACGGCCGCGGAGCGCGCGTGCCTCGGTGAGGTAGAGCCTCGTGGGTGCAAGCAGGTCGGGGCCGTCGTAGTCCTCGAGCTCGAGCACGCGCCGGACGAGCGTGAAACCGTTCGCGTGCACCCCTGCCGAGGCGAACCCGATCACCGCATCGCCCGCCACGATCGACGTCCCGTCCACGAGCTCGTCGCGCTCGACGACGCCCACACACGTACCGGCGAAGTCGAGCTCTCCTTCGCGATATGTCCCGGGGAGCTCGGCCGTCTCGCCGCCGACGAGGGCGACACCGGCGTCGCGGCAGACGTCGGCCGCGCCCTCCACGAGCTCGGCCACCTGCTCGAGCTCGATCTCGGCCGCCGCCACGTAGTCGAGCAGCATCAGCGGGGTCGCCCCTGTCGTGATCACGTCGTTGATGCAGTGCGCGGCAAGATCGCGGCCGCAGTCCCGAAGCCGCCCTCGCTGCCGCGCGAGGATCAGCTTCGTTCCCACGCCGTCGGTCGAGGCCGCGAGCAGCCGCCGCTCGTCGAGCGGGTGCAGCCCGGCGAAGGCGCCGAAGCCCGAGGCGCCGGTCGACTCGACCGCCGCCCGAAGGCGTCCGACGACCGCATCGGCGACGGCGAGTGAGACACCCGCCTCGGCATAGCTCTGGCCGTTGGCGGTCATCCAACTGAGTCTACGAGCACGGTCGGCGCCGGTGGCGTAGAGGTACACCTACGCCGGGCTGCTCCCGGGCAGCGACACTTCACGGGTGATCGCTTCGGCCGCCACGACCTGGAACCTCGAGCCGCTCCAGCTCGTGCCGACGATCGTCGTCTCGCTCCTCTATCTGCGCCGAACGCGCCACCTGGCACGGCGCGGGATGCCGGTGCCCGGCTGGCGCCAGTTCGTGTTCTGGCTCGGGATCGCGCTCGTCGTGATCGCGCTGAACTCCCCGGTGGACGAGCTCGGCGAGAAGGACTTCTTCTTCATCCACATGGGCCAGCACGTGCTGCTCGGCGATCTCGCGCCGCTCTGCTTCGTCGCCGGGCTCACCGGACCGGTGCTCCGCCCGGTGCTCGCGCTGAAGCCCGTCGAGCGGCTGAGGGTCCTCACGCATCCGCTGGTCGCGCTGCCGATCTGGGCCGTGAACCTCTACATGTGGCACCTCCCGTTCCTCTACCAGGCAGCCCTCCACCACAGCGCGGTGCACGCCCTCGAGCACTTCCTCTTCTTCTCGTGCGGCTGCCTGATGTGGTCGCCCGTCCTCGAGACACTGCCGGCGCCTGAGTGGTTCGGCACCGGGTGGAAGCTCGGCTACATCGTCGCCGTCCGCTTCATCGAGACGATCCTCGCGAACATCTTCATCTGGTCGACGACGGTCTTCTACCCCTGGTACATCCACCCGACCGCGAAGTGGGGGATCACCGCCGTCCACGACCAGAACCTCGCGGGCATCGTGATGATGGGCGAGGGCGGGCTCGTAACGCTCGGCGCGCTCGCCTGGCTGTTCCTGCGCCTCGCCGAGGAGGGCGAGCTGAAGCAGAAGCTGATCGAGGAGGGCTACCCGCCGGCGCAGGTCGCGAGAGCCGTTCGCTACGGCCGGGCCAGGGCGCTGAGTGAGAGCGGCGCGAGTCTGTCCTAGCTATTTTCCCCGCGAAGCGTCCTCACCAAGCCCCAGGCCCGTGGGAAAATGGCTACCGAACCGGCTCGAAGCGCAGTTTCTCTGCTGCCTCAGGGACGCTCGTCGGATACTCCCGTGTGAGGCAGGCGCGGCAGAGCGACGACGCCGGCCGCTCGGTGGCCTCGCGCAGGCCCTCGAGCGAGATGTAGGCGAGTGAGGTGGCGCCGATCGCGGTCCGGACGCCCTCGACGTCGTTCCCGGCGGCGATCATCTCGTCCTCGCTCGCGAGGTCGATGCCGTAGTAACACGGAGAGACGACAGGCGGCGAGGAGATCCGTACGTGCACTTCCGCGGCGCCCGCGTCGAAGAGCATCTGGACGATCTGGCGCGTGGTCGAGCCGCGCACGATCGAGTCGTCGACGATCACGAGCCGCTTCCCCGCGACCTCCGCGAGCGGGTTGAACTTCATCCGGATCCCCTGCTCACGCATCCCCTGCTCGGGATGGATGAACGTCCGGTGGACGTAGCGGTTCTTGATCAACCCCTCGCTGAACGGGATTCCGGTGGCGCGGGCAAAGCCGATCGCCGCCGGAGTGCCTGAGTCGGGAATCGGGAGCACGAGGTCGGCCTCGACGGGCGACTCGGTCGCGAGGCGCCGGCCCATGCGGACGCGGGCGCCGTACACCTCGACCCCTTCGAGCCGGGTGTCGGGGCGCGCGAGGTAGAAGAACTCGAAGATGCAGAGCGCGCCGCCGCCGGACCGGGGCACCACCTGGATCGACTGGACGCCGTCCGGATCGGCGATCAGGAGCTCTCCCGGCCTGACCTCGCGCTCGAAGGTTGCCCCCACGAGGTCGAGCGCGCACGTCTCGGACGCGACGACGGGATCGTCGTCGAGCCGGCCGAGAACCAGCGGCCGGAACCCGAACGAGTCGCGGAAGGCAAAGAGCTTGCCGTCGGCGAGGCCGACCACCGTTGCCGCGCCTTCGATCCGCTCGAGCGCCGCCGGCCCGGCCTCCTCGAGCGGGCGGCCGTCCGCCGCGATCATCGCGGCGATCACCTCGCTATCGGAGGTCGAGGCCAACCTGGGCGCGAGCTCGTCGCGCAAGGCGTCGGCGTTCGTGAGATTGCCGTTGTGTCCGAGCGCGACCGTCCGCGCCGAGCCGTGATGGATCAGCGGCTGTGCGTTCGCCCACGCGTTCGAACCGGTCGTCGAGTACCGCGTGTGCGCAATCGCGAGCTCGCCGCGGAGCCCCGAGAGCTTCTGCTCGTCGAAGACCTGGGCGACGAGGCCGAGGTCGCGGAGACCGGTGAGCCGTCCGTTCTCGCAGGTCGCGATCCCCGCCGACTCCTGGCCGCGGTGCTGCAGCGCGTGGAGCCCGAAGTACGAAAGCCGTGCGACGTCGCGGCCCGGGGCGCAGATGCCGAAGACTCCGCACATCAGACGGTTCCCAGCTCGACCAGGTCGGGCCAGCCCGCCGGTTCGCCGTCGAGCGCGACGATCACGCCCCGTGCATCGGGGCAGTCGAGCGATGTCTCGATCCCGCTCCAGGCGCCCGCCTCGCGCAGGGCTGCCGCTGCGCCACCGTTCCCGACGTCGTGGGCCAGGCTGAAACGATGGGCGTTCTGCCAGACGAATGCCACGAGCTCGGCGCCCTCGCCGCGCAGCAGGAAGACGCGGTCGCCGTGCCGCCAGCGTGATGGAATCCGAGTGACGTCGGCGACGAGCCCGACGCAGCCGACGACCGGGGTGGGAGGGATCGGACGGCCCCCGGTCTCGTTGTAGAGCGAGACGTTGCCGGACACGACGGGAATCGCGAGCTCGTTCGCGGCAGCCGCGATTCCGTCGATCGCGCGTGCGAGCTCCCACGCGATCTCGGGCCGTTCCGGGTTCCCGAAGTTGAGGCAGTCGGTGAGCGCGATCGGCTGCCCGCCCGCGCACGCGACGTTCAGGGCTGCGTCCATCACGGCGCTCCAGCCGGCGCGGAAGGGATCGCGCTCGCCAAGCGGCGGCCCGTCGAGCGAGAGGGCGAGACCCCGGGTGCCGTCGAGCAGCAGCACCGCGGCGTCGAGGCCGGGCCGGCGAACAGTGCGCGAGCCCACGAGCTGGTCGTACTGCTCGAACACCCACGTCTTCGGCTCGTCGTTCACCGGGTCGGGATGCACGACGGGGGAGGCCGCCGGCTCGGCGAGCTCGAGCTCGTACCGCGGCGTCTCCTCGGTGAGCAGAGCCGCAGGGATCGCACCGACGATCTCGCCGGCGGAGAAGACCCGCAGCTCCCCGTGATCGGTGACCTCGCCGATCACCGTGCACGGGAGCTCCCAGCGCTCGCACGCGGCGCGGACCTCGTCGAGCCGCGCCGGCTCGACGACCGCGACCATCCGCTCCTGCGACTCGGAGATCATGATCTCCCAGGGCTCGAGGCCGGCTTCGCGGAGCGGCACGCGGTCGAGATGAACGTCGACCCCGGCGCCGTCCGAGGCCATCTCGGCGAGCGAGGAGGCGAGCCCGGCCGCGCCGCAGTCCTGAAGCCCGGCCACGAGCTCGCGCTCGACGAGATCGAGCGACACCTCGATCAGCGCCTTGCCGCGGAACGGGTCGCCGATCTGAACCGACGGCCGCTTCTCGTCGGAGCCGGCGAGATCCTGGCTCGCGAGCACCGACGCGCCGCCGATCCCGTCGCGTCCGGTCAGGGCGCCGTAGAGGACGACGAGGTTCCCGGTTCCGATCGCACGGGCCCGCAGCACGCGCTCGGCGGGGAGCAAGCCGACGCACATCGCGTTCACGAGCGGATTTGCGGCGTAGGCCTCGTCGAAGACGGTCTCCCCGCCGACGTTGGGGATCCCGGTGCAGTTCCCGTAGTGGGCGATCCCGGCGACGGCGCGGCGGAAGTGCCAGTCGGGCGCACCGAAGCGGAGGCCGTCGAGCAGCGCGATCGGACGGGCGCCCATCGCGACGACGTCGCGGATGATCCCTCCGACGCCGGTGGCCGCCCCCTGGAACGGTTCGACCGCACTCGGGTGGTTGTGAGACTCCACCTTGAACGCGACCGCGAGACCGTCGCCGACGTCGACCACGCCGGCATTCTCGCCCGGCCCCTGCAAGACCCGCTCGCCACCCGACGGCAGACGCGAGAGCAGGCGTGCCGAATGCTTGTAGCCGCAGTGCTCCGACCAGAGGACGGAGAAGACGGCCAGCTCGAAGTCGTTCGGCGTCCGCCCGAGCAGCTCACGGATCCGCGCGAACTCCCAGTCCGTGAGGCCGAGCGCACGGTGTAGAGACGGCTCGTGAAGGGGCTGCTCAGCGACCGCGCTCAGACGGCCAGTCTAGCCGCGGCCGGCGGACGGCTCGAATGACCCGTCTCACACCGGGTGCCTCTGCGCGGTTAGAACTCTCAGATGAGCCGCCGCGACATCGTGAACATCACGACCCTCTCGTTGATCTGGGGGGCGTCCTTCATGTTCATCCGCGTCGCGGACAGGCAGTTCGACCCATGGACGCTCGTCTGGCTTCGGGTCCTGCTCGGTTGCGTCGTCCTCGTCCCGGTCGCGCTCAGCGCCGGAGGCCGCGGCGCGCTGAGGCAGGCGCGGACCGCGTGGAAGAGGCTGTTCGTGCTCGGAGCCGTGAACACGGCGGCGCCGTTCATGCTGTTTGCCTGGGCCGAGACCAGGATCGACTCGAGCCTCGCCGGGATCCTGCAGGCCGCCGCTCCGATCTTCACGCTCCTCCTGGGCGCTCGGTTCGCGCACGAGCGGGTCGGCGGTGCCAAGCTGGGAGGGGTGTTGCTGGGCCTCGCGGGCGTCGCCGTGCTCGTCGGAGTCCCGGGTGGCGGGTCGTTGCTGGCCCAGTTGGCGGTCATCCTGGCGGCGTTCTGTTACGCATGTGGCGCGACCTTCAGCTCGCTGAAGCTCCGCGGGACGGATCCCCTCGTGATGGGCGCCGGCTCGTGCCTCTTCGCAATGCTGCTGACGGCTCCGCTCGGCATCGCCCACTTCCCGACCGAGGCGCCCGGCTGGAAGGAGATCGCATCGGTGGCCGTGCTCGGCCTCGTCGGCACCGGCGTCGCGTACATGATCCTGTTCGCGCTGCTCCGGAGCGCCGGCCCGTCGCGCGCGATTCTCGTGACCTACACGATCCCCGCGGTCGCGGTGCTGTACGGAACGCTCCTCCTGGACGAGCCGCTGAGAGGGGTGTCGGTCGTGGGGCTCGCGCTGATCCTTGCCGGGGTGGGGCTCGCAGGGCGGTCGCGGAAGGCGAAGCGCCAGCAGGTACAGCCGGCACCCGTTGCCGTTCCCGAGTAGGGGCGTGGTCAAGCGCTGTCCCGTGAGCGTCCCGCTCTGCGCGCCGTACGAGGCGGGAGTGAATGGCTCGATGAGGTCGGAGGCCGCGTCACGTCGAGGGAGGGCACCGCGTCACGTGAATGTCCATACGACGGAGAACCCGGCAGACGCTGCGTTCTCTTGTCGAGAGTGAGATTTGACCGATCGTTTACCCGAAACGGCGGCGGTTGCAGGCACAATCCGGGTTCAGTCAGTTTGCGCCCGCCGAGTATCCGGTCGGGTCACGAGACGAAAGGATCACGATGCGGAACCGCGTGACTGTATTGCTCGGGGCGTCAGTCCTGCTCATCTGCGGGGTGGCGTCGGCGGCTACGGGCAAGGCGAAGCCGACGAAGTACGCCGCGGCGATGAACACCTCGCAGGAGGTCCCGAAGGAGAAGGGAGCCTCGAAAGCAGCCGGCGGTACGTTCAACGCCACTCTGACCGGCACCAGCCTCAAATGGAAGCTCAGCTTCTCCCACCTCACGGGCAAGGCGACCGCGGCGCACATCCATCTCGGAGCATTCGGCAAGAGCGGACCCGTCGTCGTTCCGCTGTGCGGTCCGTGCAAGCCGAACGCGACCGGCACCGTCAAGATCACAGCGAAGCTCGCGTACGAGATGCTGCACGGCCAGACCTACGTCAACGTCCACACGACGAAGAACCCGAACGGCGAGATTCGGGGTCAGGTCAGCTAGCGGCCGAGCGCACAATCGGCGAAGCCGGGAAGCGAATCAGGTCGAAACGACGAGCGCCGTGCACACGGCGCTCGT
Source organism: Gaiellaceae bacterium (assembly GCA_036271235.1). Lineage (GTDB taxonomy): Bacteria > Actinomycetota > Thermoleophilia > Gaiellales > Gaiellaceae > PALSA-600. The sequence goes on along the minus strand of DATBBA010000057.1, from coordinate 6,358 downwards.
CCGTTTAAGGAGCAACGTGCGCCCCTCGAACGAGGGAGCTATTCCGGGGGACGCTCGACATCAGATCGAGGGATCACCGTCGGTCGAGCGGAGGCCGATGCAGGCCGGGACAGCATTCGTCCCCGTTCCGGAGGCTCGCAGATGCGCCGCACGCTCCCCATTCTCGCCACGCTCTTTCTCGTATTCCTCGTCGCCGCTCCCGCGGAGGGAGGCAGCACCACGTCGGCAGCATGCGGTGTACAGAGCTTCGCCTATGCCGGTCTCGAGGCGAGCACGAAGGCCCACGGCGTGTCGGCGACACTCGACCCGACGCTCAGCCCGAACGTCACCGACGGTCATGTCGGCGGCTGGATCGGGCTCGGCGGGGTCGACGACGGGCCTGGCGGGGCGGCGGAGTGGCTGCAGACCGGGTTCGCGGCGTTCCCTCAGGACAACTCGAGCCAGATGTACTACGAGGTCACCGTCGCCGGCTCAGCTCCGCAGTACGTCGAGCTCGCCCCGAGCGTTGCCGCCGGCGAGTCCCATCACTTTGCCGTCCTCGAGATGGCGAACAAGAACTCCTGGTGGCGGGTCTGGGTCGACGGCAAGCCCGTCAGTCCGCCGATCCACCTGCCGGGCAGCCACAACGCCTGGTACCCGCAGGCGGTAGCCGAGAACTGGAACGGCGGCACCGGCGCCTGCAACACCTACGCCTACCGCTTCTCGGACGTCTCGCTGGCCCAGAACGACGGGGGAGTCTGGCGGCCGCTCAAGGTCGGCTACACCTTCCAGGATGCGGGATACCACGTGATCCCGATCTCCCAGACTCCCCGCACGTTCCTCGCCGCAAGCCTCGCCGCGTAGCACCGCGGGAAACGAAAAGCGCCGGCTTTCGCCGGCGCTTCGTGTTCGGTTCCGAGACGCGGCTGAGCTAGGTGACGGTCAGCGGTGTTCCGACCGACATCAGCTTTGCCAGCTTGAGAATCGCCGTATTGACGAGCCGGATGCAGCCGTGCGAGATGTACCCCGGGATCAGTCCCGGCTCGTTCGTCCCGTGGACGCCGACGAACCCGCCGCCAGGCCACTCGGTGAGAACGGCAGACCGCGCGCTCGTGCCGAACGCGACCGGGCCGTAGAAGGGGTCGTTGAAGTTCGTGAGCTTGTCACGGATGTAGTACTGACCGGGCGGAGTGGGTCCCCAGCCCGGGGCGGTCTTTCCGACGCCGACGCGCGTCGAGAAGATCGTCTTGCCGTCCTTCTTCAGGACCAGGGTCTGCTTCGCACGGTCCACATAAAGGTGCGTGTGCACGATGTAGACGTTGCCGAGGGCGCTCTTCGGGACCCAGCCCGTGGAGTTGTTCGGGAGGATCGGCAGCCGCACCTTGTACCAGACCTGACTCGGGCTGACATCGTCCTCCGACAGGATCAGAACCACGTTCTGGGTTCCATCCGACGTGGTCAGCGGCAGCCTGGTGATGACGTATGAGGAAGCACTCGGCTTGAAGTGGGCGCCGGCGACGCGCACGACCGGAGCCCAGTGGCCAATTTTTGCGTTCGTGAGCGTGGAGAGATGCGGGAAACTCTCCTTGGACTTGCTCGTCGGCGATGCGCCCGCGGACGGCAGCAAGAGCAGCGCTGCGAGCGCACCGAGGGCGAGAAACCCGGCACCACGGGTCACCCGTGTGGCGTTGATCTGAGAATTTGAGATGTGGGACATAGGGACCTCTCGTTCGCTGGCTTGCGCATTAACCCTGCACGATCTGAGCTTGCTCGCTTTCGAACGCGCTCAGGTTCGAATGTGCTCGATTCGAAGCGACCTCGGGGGGGTCGGTCAGGATTTGCCGCTTGCCGCGCGTAGCTCTTTCGACGCTGAGCTCTCTTTTTGTCTCAGCTCGAACCCGTTCGAGCTCGAGCTCAGTCCCCCGTCGCCACTACATGTGACTGTCTGTTGCCTTGAAATCGTAGCTTACTATCCGCCGGGAAATACAGGGCCTAGGTCGACCTAGCCGAAAGGCGAAAAGTCGACTTGGCGCTGATGAAGCCGCGATGAGTCAGGAGGTGCCGTGCCCGGGACACGCAAGTTCAAGCAGTACGGCGGTGAGGAGGTCGAGGCCGAGCTCATCGGTTTCCGCACCTCAGGCGAGCACTGGAACGAATACCTTCTCGACGACGGTACGGTCTTCCGCATCAAGCTCGTCGTCACCGAGATCGCACGGGTGAAGGGCGTCTACGACGCCAAGGGCGACCCGATCTACGCCGCGAGCCACACCCAGGTCACGGCCGTCGACGTCCCGGACGGCCTGAAGAAGCCTGCCGAGTAGTCAGGCAGCTCAGCGAGGGCCGCGCCGGCCTCGAACGGACCCGAAACGACAGCGGGCGCCGGATGTACCGGCGCCCGCTGGGCGCTTCTTTCGGTTTCCGCTTGCTTACCCGGTGAACTGGGCCCCGCTGGTGCTGGTGGTCTTGATCGTCACCTTCACGTTGGCATGGTCTGTTGCCTGGACGTTCTTGCCCTTGGGCGAGGTGCCGTGGGCGGTAGCGACGTTCGTGAAGTTGCTCCGCACCGTGGTGCGGGTGCAGCTGTAGGTCTTCGAGGCGTGCGATGCGAGCGTCCCGATCGTCTTGTTGCAGTTCGTCGACGCCGGGTCGGTGACGTGGACGTTGTGCAGTGTCACATCACCGGTGTTCGTGACCTTGATCGTGAACTTCGCAGTCCCGTAGGTCACCGTTGTCTTGCTCGACCCGTTCGCCGACTTCACCGTGTGGAGCCTGGTGGTGAGGGTCTGGTTCTTCGGGCTCTTGACGATCGCGATCCTCGGGTGCTGCGGCGGAAGGAACGGCTTCACCGTGATGTTGGCGTGATCGGTCGCCTTGACTGCCGCGGTCGTCGGCGGCTTGCCGGTCGCGGTTGCGACGTTCCGGAAGTCCGCGTTCACGTTGGGCTTCGTGCAGCTGTAGTGCTTCGACTGTCCGACTGCGAGGGTGCCGAGGCTCTTGTCGCAGTTCGGCGAGAGCGGGTCGGCGACCGTGACGTTGCTGAGGGTCACATCACCCGTGTTCGTGACGGTGATCGTGAAGCTCGCCGTTCCGCCCTGACCGATGGTCTGCGACTTCGGATCCTTGACGATCCCGATCGCGGCGTGCGGCGTCGGGGCCGGGACGACCGGCGGGGTCGGCGGCGTAATGGCCTGGACGGTCACCGGTGCTGAGTCATTCGCGGTGACGGTCTGGCCGTTGGAGCCGGTGCCGGTTGCCGTCGCGACGTTCGTGAAGCTGGCCGTCACGTTGGCGAGCGAGCAGTTGTAGGTGACGCTCGCTCCGGGTGCCATCGAGCCGAGTGCCGGGATGCTGGCGCTCGTCTGGTTGCAGTTGGGGGACAGCGGATCCGAGACGCTCACGTTCGAGAGCACGAGCGTTCCCGTGTTCGTCACGGTGATCGTGAAGTTCGCCGTGGCGCCGCTTGCGATCGACTGCGTCTTCGGGTTCTTCGTGATCGAGATCGCCGGCGTTCCGCCGCCGCCACCGCCGCCACCCGGGTTCACGGTGACAGGAGCGGTATCCGTGGCCGACACATCCGGGCCACCGCCGACCGGGGTACCGGTCGCCGTGGCGCTGTTCGTGAAGCTCGCCGTCACACCCGCGAGCGAGCACGTGTAGGTCACGGTGGCTCCCGGTGCCATCGACGCAAGCCCTGCGATCTGCGCGCTCGTGCGGTTGCAGTCAGGCGAGAGCGCATCGGTGACGTGAACGTTCGTCAGTGTCACCGTGCCGGTGTTCGTGACGACGATCGTGAAGCTCGCCGTACCGCCGCTCGTGATCGTCTGCGACTTCGGGTTCTTCGTGATCCCGATACTCGGCTTCACCCAGTGCTTGACTGCGTTCGGGTCGTTGGCGTGGCCCGGGGCCGTCGTGCCGGTCGTGCGGGTCATCGTGACGCCGCCGACCGTGACGTTCGCGGTTGCCTGGACGGTGTCGTCACCGGCCGTCGTCGAGCTCGTCGTGATGGTGCACGAGCCGCCGGCCCCGGTGACGCAGGTGGTTCCGGCCGTGAACGAGCCCACGTGTGTACCGACGAACGAGAAGGTGACCGTGACTCCGGTCGCCGCGACGTAGCCGCTTCCGCTGCCGTCGTTCTGGAAGACAGTGGCGGTGAACGTATGCGTCACAGTGACGTTGTTCGTTGCGACCGCCGGCGTGAGCGTGATGTAGGAGTCGACCCACGTCTTGACCGCGCTCGCGCTGTCACCGGACACGTTGTCGCCGGTCGTGCGGGTGAGCGAGATCTGGTTCCCGGACGGGCCTGCGTTGACCATCATCCCTGCGGTCACGGTCATCGAGCCGGTGCCGGCCGAGCTGACGGTGACGGTGCAGGTGCCCGAGTTGATCGTGCAGGTCGGGGACCCGAGGGTGCCGTTGCCGCTCTTCGAGAGGTTGATGACCGTGCCGTCCGGCGCGTTCACGAACCCGGAGCCGTCACCGTTGTCGACCTTGGCGGTCACGGTGAAGGTGTGCGGGATTCCGACCTCGTTCGTCGGGGTCAGCGGCGAGATCGAGATTTTCGCGTCGACCCACGTCTTCACTGCGTTCCCGCTGTCGCCAGAGAGCCCGTCGCCCGTGGTGCGGGTGACCGGGATCTTGCCGCCGGCCGGGCCGGCCTGAATCGACATCGAAGCGGTCACGGTCATCTGGCCCGTCGAGCTGGAGCTGACGGTGACGGTGCACGCACCGGCGCTCGTCACGCAGGTCGAGGAGCCGAGCGAGCCCACGCCGGACTTCGTCAGGTTGATCGTGGTTCCGTCGGGAACGTTGACGAACCCGAGCCCGTCGCCGTTGTCGACCTTGGCCGTGACCGTGAAGGTGTGCGGCGTGCCGACCTCGTTGACCGGGGCGAGCGGCGAGATCGAGATCTTCGCGTCGACCCAGGTCTTCAGGGCATTCGGGCTGTCACCCGGGAGCCCGTCGCCCGTGGTGCGAGTGACCGGCTGCCCGTTGACGTTGAAGGTGCTCGTCGCGCTGATCGTGGTGAGACCGGTCGTCGGCGAGCTGATCACGACGGTGCATGTCGTGTCGGTGTTCGTGTAGGTGCACTTGTTGCTGCCGACGAACGTCGCGGTCGCCGTGGCGTCGTTCGTGATCGACGCGGTCGCCGTGTAGGTGCCCGGGTCGATCACTCCGTTCACGCCGGCGACCGTGATCGTCAGCGTGTGGTTCGAGCCGACCTGGTTGGTCGCGGTGGGCGGCGTGATCGAGATGCCGCCGTCGACCCAGGTCTTGACCGCGCTTGCACTGTCACCGGAGAGGTTGTCGCCGGTTGTGCGGGTGAGCGTGATCTGGTTCCCCGCGGGGCCGACGAGCACGTTCATCCCTGCAGTCACCGTGGTGGTGCCGGTCGTGCTCGAGGTGACGACGACGGTGCAGATGCCCGAGGCGATCGTGCAAGTACTCGCGCCGAGCGTGCCGACACCGGTCTTCGAGAGGTTGATCGTGGTGCCGTTCGGGGCGTTGACGAGCCCCGCCCCGTCGCCGTTGTCGACCTTCGCGGTGATCGTGAAGGTGTGCGGGATCCCGATCGCGTTGACCGGGGCCAGCGGGCTGATCGAGATCTGGGCGTCGACCCAGGTCTTGACTGCGCTTGCGCTGTCACCGGACAGGCCGTCGCCGGTCGTCCGCATCACCGGGATCGTCGAGCCGGCAGGACCCGCCTGAACCGTCATCGAAGCCGTGACCGTCATCGAGCCCGTCGTGCCCGAGCTCACCGTGACGGTGCAGACACCCGCGGACGTCGTGCAGGTCGCTGCGCCGAGCGTCCCGACGCCGGTCTTCGAGATGTTGATCGTGGTCCCGTCCGGGACGTTCACGAGCCCGGAGCCGTCGCCGTTGTCGACCTTGGCGGTGATCGTGAAGGTGTGCGGGATCCCTACTTCGTTCGTCGGGGTCAGCGGCGAGATCGAGATCTTCGCGTCGACCCAGGTCTTCACTGCGCTCGCGCTGTCACCGGAGACGTTGTCGCCGGTCGTGCGGGTGAGCGTGATCTGGTTGCCTGCGGGACCGACGAGGACGTTCATCCCTGCCGTCACGGTCATCGCGCCGGTGCCGGCAGAGGTGACGGTGACGGTGCACGTGCCCGAGTTGATCGTGCAGGTCGCGGCGCCGAGGTTGCCGGGGCCGCTCTTCGAGAGGTTGATCTGCGTGCCGTTCGGTGCGTTCACGAGCCCGAGCCCGTCGCCGTTGTCGACCTTCGCGGTAATCGTGAAGGTGTGGGGCACTCCGACTTCGTTCGTCGGGGTGAGCGGCGAGATCGAGATCTTCGCGTCGACCCAGGTCTTCACTGCGCTCGCGCTGTCACCGGAGACGTTGTCGCCGGTCGTGCGGGTGAGCG
>DATBBA010000056.1:0-93040 GCA_036271235.1 Gaiellaceae bacterium | reverse complement strand
CCGAGATTTCCAGGCTGTCTCGTATATCGGAGAACGGCAACGACCGTACCGGCGAGAGCATCGCACATATTTGAAGACGCAAGGGCGCGTGGATCAGCTCGTCGAACGCTGCTGCGCTCACCGCTGCCACGCCCGAGATGCACGACGCCGATAGGAACCCTGCGCGGCAAACAGGCAGGCCGCAACGATCACGCACACGGCCGCTCCAAGTCCCCGACTGGCAAGAGCCGAGTTGCTGTCGCTGGCGAGCAAACGGGGACCGCCGCTTGCGCGAGCGTCCCGGAAGACACTCAGAAGCCGTCAGAATGGGAAACATGACTCTGGACGACCTGATCGGCTTCCTCCGGCGCCTCAATGATGCCGGTATCCACTACACGCTCGGCTCGTTTCGTGAGAGCGTCAACGTCACCGTGACCACTCCGTCGAACGAGAGGTGGAAGTCGAGTTCTTCCCGAACGGTTACGTGGAGATTGAGCGCTTCGTCAGCCAGGGAGGATGGCCGAGCCAAGCTGGACGGGATCTTCGAGTAGCCGAGGTCACCGAGCGTTAAGCCGATCGGCTGCGCCTGTGTGCGCGGAAAACGTCTGATGGTTCTCACGCATCTTGGGCGAGGCGTCGCGGCTACGCCCGGATGCGCGAGATCAGGTTTTCGCTGAGCCGAATCTCGGCGGTGTTGACTGCGGCGCGAGTGACGTAGGGCGAGATCGTTGTCAGGCTGAGTTCGGTCTGGCCTTGCCCGATGGCGATGAAGTCGAACATCAGCTTTGTGGTCTTGCCCGTGCCGGCTTTGACGCTCATGATGAGGCGGAACTTGCGGGTGTACTGGGTGAGACGTGGGAAGCTGACGCTGTGGAGCGAGAGAATGTGCTCGGATGGTTTGACGACTTTCTGGAGTGAGGCGCGGAGGCAGGGAAGGACTTGTGGGGCTGTGACCGTTCGCTGCCAGTCGCGTGCCACCATCGTGGGTGTCTGTAGCACAGTCGTTTCGCTGTCGAGCTCGAGTCCTGCGGTTTTCCAGTCGGCTTCGGCGGCTCCGATGGTGGTGAGGTCGGATTCCCTCGGTTTGTAGGCGCAGGCTGCGAACTGGGTGTTGGAGAGGTCAGGCTCTGTTGGGCCGCCGGTCCATGTCACGGTCGTGCCGAGGTCGGTCTTCTTGATGACAGCGGCTCGTGCGTCGGTTTGTCCGGCGGCGGTATACCGGATCTTCTCTTTGTCGGCGGTCGCGGTCGCGCTCAGCACGAGCGCGGCGATCGCGGCGGTCACGCCGATCTTGAGGACGTGGCTCATTGTGGGGGGCCTGTCGCAGCGACGATCGGGGCGGCGTGGGTGCCGCCGGTTAGGTCGGTCCAGCCGACCCTAAGCCTTGTGCCCGGTCTGGTGCGGAACAGGAAAGCTTCGAAGTCAGGTGCCGCGGCGAGCTGGACGTTGTTGATGCTGGTGAGCAAGTCGCCGGGTCGAAGGCCGGCGGCCTCTGCCGGTGAGTCTTTGGCGACTGTCACGATCGTCAGGCCCGGGCTGAGGCCGGTGTAGGCGTTCGAGGGCTGGAAGGTGAGGCCGAGGAACGCGGTCGGGCCGACGTGAACGCTGGCCGAGGTTCTCCCTTGACCGATCTGCTTGACGATCGTGCGGACGCGGGCGAAAGGGATTGCGTACCCGCGGTGGCGAGCGTTGGGGCCGAGGATGAAGAGGGGTGATCCGGCGGTGTCGATCCCGATCGTCCGGCCGGAGCTGTCGAGGAGCGGCCCACCGGAGTCGCCGGGCTGGAGCGGCGCACTTGTGCTGATGAGGCCGGTGAGCTTCTCGCTTCCGCCATCGTCGGCGAAGGCAGTGATTGTCGCTGCGAGCCCAGTGACTTTGCCCGGCTCTGCCCGCGGCGATCCGCTCCGGCCATCGTTGCCCAAGCCGATCACCGCTTGGCTGACGTGGACCGGGCCCGGGACGATCGTTTGTAGGCCGGAGGCGTGGTTGAGGCGGAGCAGCGCAACGTCGGCCGCAACGGAGTACCCGACGATCCGGGCGGCGTACCGTCGGTTGTTGTCGAGGTCGTGGACCTTGACCTGCGTTGCCCCTCTGATGACGTGGTTGTTGGTCACGACCTCGCCGTCAGGTGTGAGGACGACCCCGGTTCCGTAGGAGACCTCCTTGCTGTACGGGACGACGGTGGTGATATCGACGATCCCGTGGGTCGTCACGGCGGCGGCGTCACCTGGAGGTGCCGCGCTGGTGGACAAGAGCGTGAGCGCGAGTACCGACGCCGCGGAGAGACGCTTCACAGGATGCGTGTTGTGCCCGGACCGGCTGGCGCGGGGACTCCGCCGGTGTGGATCGGGTAGCCGCTGGCGTCGTTCGTTCCCCAAACGTAGAGCCCGGTAGGCGTCTTCAGGATGCAGACGGCCCGTTCCCAGGTCGTCAAGATCTTCGAGTAGAAGCCGCTGTTGAGATCCGCCCCCCAGTTGCCCTTGGTGCCGTCGATCTGCTGGAAAACGGTGTGCGGCCTCGCCCACGTGATCGTCGCGTACTCGTTGATGTCCGCGCAGGCCATCAGAGCGCCTTCCCCCTGAAACACCCAGGGGCCGCCGAGTGGTGATGCGACAAACGTGTAGTGGTGGATGATCCCGCCGCTCACCGAGCCATCCAGGTTGTTGGCGAGGTCAGTCCGAGTCGTCATGGGGCCCGCGAGAAACACCGAGTGGGCTGGCGGAGCACCGTCGACCTTGATGTGCCGGTAGTACGTGGCGAGCATTGCCGGCCACTTCGTCGCGGCGCGCAGGTCGGAGTCCAACGGGGACTCGTCGTATCCAGCCGTATCGAGCGCTATCGGGGAGATCCCGCCCACCGGCGGGTCGTAGCCCTGGTCGAAGAGCTGCATGGCGAGCTTCCACGGGCTGCCGGGCGCCGCCCGGGTGACGATCATGTAGGCCGTCGCGTCACCTGCTCGCAAGGTCGCGTTACCGGACGAGGCCAGCACCCGGGCGAAGAAGAACAGCGGATAGTGCGTCTGGCGCGGCATGAACACCGCGACGTCCTGCATATGCCGCACGCCTTTCGTCCAGTACCACTTGGAGCAGCCACAGATCACGCTGTCGAGCGCGTAGTGACCCTCGAGGAGCATCGACCCGGTGTCCACCCCATCGAGCACCTTTACGTTCTTCGTCGCGTCGGCCTTCTCTCGCGCGTTCCACAACGCGGCCATCGCAGCCTTTGCCTGGCTCGGCGTCACGAACGGCGCCGAAGCCGAACCCGCGCACGCTGCCGCCCCGGCTGGGCTGGTGCACCCGCCGGCTGCACCCGCCGCGCCGGTCAGGCAGCCAACAAGGACCACGACTCCCACGACCGCGCAGACGGTCAAGCGAGCTGAGCGCCGAGCTTTCATTTCCCCCCGATAAAGACGTTGCTTGCGCCGTCAGGCCCACGGACCTACGCCCGAGGCTACGTGCTCAAATCCGTGATCTGAACAGTAGTCATGATGCCGACTTGCCACCGCGAACGCTCCCGCCCGTAAGGGTGGATTGTCCCCCCCCAAATCGACGGGCTACAGCAGAAACCAAGAGTGAGGATGAGTTTGTTTGGAGAGCTGCTCGGGGAACGGGTCCTCCTATTGCTTCGCGCAGGACAAGGCTGCCGAGATTCACACCGCGCTCCACGCCTGACACCAGACTGGCGCTGGTGAGTCGGAGGACAACCGGGGCGGCAATAGGCCCTGGTACTTGGCGGACTGATAATCGACTTCAGCTCGTCCTGAACCTTCACCCGGAGGCCGACGTGCTACAGGACCCGGCCGACGGTACGACACGCCGGCCGGAACCGTCCGAGATCTGGCCGCTGATCGACCCCGCCCACCCGGATTCGCGACGATCCGGCCCCACACGCGCCGCCGACGCCGCGTGTCTCGCCGAGACCGAAGGGCCCGGTTAGGCCCTCAGTGTGACGGCGATCGTTTTGGGGGCGGTTCGCACGCGATCGCCTCAGAAAGCTCAGGGTCGGAAGTAGACATCCTTCAACATTACGGCCGGCTGGTCGCGGCGTCACGCGACGGTCCTCCAGGAGACCGATCGGCGCTGGTGCCGAGGGACGGACCGTCGCCCTGACCCGCGAGTCGGACGGGCGTTGAGGATCAAGGACAGTGACCTGCGGCAGCGCTATTACGCCCGACGACTCAGGCAGCAGTCTCGGAGTGCACCAACTCCCGGAGACGCCCGAGCACATCCGGGTGGGTGGCCGGCAGGACTCCGTGTCCAAGGTTGAAGATGTGGCCTGGGCGACCGGCGGCGCGGGTGAGGATGTCCCGTGCGGACTCTTCGATCCGCTCCCATGGGCCGAGCAGCGTCGCCGGGTCGAGGTTGCCCTGGACAGCACGGTCTTCGCCGGCGAGCTTCCAGCCGGCGTCGAGCGGGATGCGCCAGTCGAGGCCGATCACGTCTCCGCCCGTGGCGGCCATCGCGGGTAGAAGGGCAACGGCGCCGGTGCCGAAGTGGATCGACGGGACGCCGGCTTCGCGCAGGGCGGCGAGGACGTGGGCCGACCAGGGGGCGGCGAACTCGGCGTAGTCAGCCGGTGAGAGCGCACCGACCCAGGAGTCGAAGAGCTGCACCAGGTCGGCGCCCGCGGCGGCCTGCGCGACCGTGTAGACGGCGAAGGTCTCGGCGAGCTTCTCGAGCAGGCCGTGCCAGACGGCGGGCTCGCGGTACATCAGCGTCTTCGTGACGGCGAAGTCGCGCGACGGCTTCCCCTCGACGAGGTACCCGGCGACGGTGAACGGCCCGCCGCAGAAGCCGACGACCGCCTGCTCGGGCTTCAGCTCGCCGCGGACTGCGCGGATCGCATCGAGCACCGGCGCCACGGCCTCGGCAGGGTCGGGAATGCGAAGCGCCTCGACGGCCGCGAGCGTCCGGATCGGCTCGCGGACGACCGGGCCGACGCCTTCGACGAGCTCCACGTCGATACCCATCGCGACGACCGGGGTCATGATGTCGGCGAACATCACGGCGGCGTCGACACCGTGGCGCCTGACCGGCTGCAGGGTGACCTCGGCGGTCAGCTCGGACGAGCGGTTGATCTCGAAGAACGCGTGCCGCTCGCGGATCGCACGGTACTCGGGGAGCGACCGGCCGGCCTGCCGCATGAACCAGATCGGGGTACGCTCGACCGGCTCGCGCCTCGCGGCGCGCACGAGGAGCGGTTCCACACCCCTACACTAGCCGCCCATGGCGAATGGGCCGCTAGCCGTCCGTTGGGGCGAATGGACGCTCGAGGATCCGCAGGCCGGCGCGGTGTCGCTCGCGCGGGTCGAGATCGAGAACACGGGAACCGTGCCGTGGCGCGACGACATCCGACTCGCCTACCACTGGCTCGACGACCGGGACAACCCGATCGTCTGGGACGGCATCCGCACCGAGCTGCCCCCCTTGGCGCCCGGCGAGACGGTCAGCGTCGAGGCGCGGGTGCGGGCGCCGATCCCGCCGGGGCGCTACCGCTTCGCCATCGATCTCGTGGCCGAGTTCCGGGCGTGGTTCTCGGAGCTCGGGAGCGAACCGGTCTGGGCCGACATCCAGGTGAAGCAGCGCGAGGGCGCTTCGCATGCAGAACTTGCGCCCCGGGTCGAGCCCGCCGCGGACTGGGACGAGCGCGTGCGGTCAGCGCATGCCGAGGGCTACGGCGTCGTCGCGGGCACGATCGCCTGGGAAGGCGGGCTCGGTCATCGCCGGCCGCGTGAGCTCGCTCCGTATGCGCCCGGCTCGGGCCGCGTGCCGGGTTTCTCCCACCCGCTCCTCTGTCCTTCCGTCCTCGAGGGGATCGAGCTCGAGCGCCTGCCCGACGTGGCCGGGCTGCCGGCGTTCGCCGCACCTGCCGAGGAGCCCTGGCTCTACGACGGACGCATCGTGCTGCGAGCCCGCTAGAGCTCGAGCGCGAGCCGGTCGTCAAGCCGGCTGAAGACGATCGAGCCGAGAACGAGCGCGACGATCGCCGCGATCGCGAGGTAGAGGACGTCCCCGGCGTGCGGCGCGTGGCCGCTCCAGAGCGCGTCGCGGAGCGCGGCAATCGGCGGAGCGACGATGTTCCCCCAGGTGAGCACCTGGATCAACTTGTGATGACCCGCCTCGCTCGGGTCGAGCGTGGCGAAGCTCCACAGGATCGGCGTGAGGAAGAACCAGGGGAGCAACGCGGCGGTGAGGATGTGCTCGACGTCGCGAAGCATCACGTTCAGGCAGGCCACGATCAGCGCAAGGCCGGCGACAAAGGCGACGTAGAGCGGCGCGAGCGGCAGCACGAGCCAGACGGTCGCTCGCGCGTCGGGGATGAAGATGAGCGAGAACACGATCAGGATCGCGAGCATCACAGCGAAGGTGATCGCCTGGGTCGCGACGACGGAGAACGCCACGAGCTGCCGCGGGAAACGCACCTTCTTGATCAGCTCGGCGCTGTCGACGAGCGAGCGCGTCGCGGTCTGGAGCGAGACGGCGAAGAAGATCCAGCAGGCGATTCCGGCGAGAAGGTAGAGCGGGTAGTGCGGGATCCCCTTGGTCTTGTTCCAGACGACCCCGACCACGATCAGGTAGACGCCGACGAGCGCCGCCGGGTTGACGAGCGACCAGACCACGCCGAGGGCCGAACCGCGATATTTCGCGTGGAAGTCGCGGCGGAACAGATTCGCGAAGAGCTCCCGGTAGCGGACGAGATCGGTGTAGACGGCCATGGAGCCAGTGTAGGGGCCGAGCTCGTCGCCACTCCGTCCGACAGCCGTCTGGAACCCGCGTGCCCGCAAAGGGCAGGGGCAGGCGCCGGGCGCTCTCTCCGCCCCAATGTCCCATCCCGAACCCCCACCCGCCCTGGGGAAGCAAGGAAGCAGAGTAGCCGCGACGCAAGGTGTCCTTCGTAACGAAACCGAGCCGGAATCGAGCCAGATGCGTGCACCTTCGAGCCGGTCGGACGGGCAGTTAATCCAGGGCTGGAACGTTGAAGAAGTAGTAAGGAGTCAACGAACGAGGGGAGTGTCGAGGGCATGACGAGTTTCCGGCGGTGGATGGTTGTTGCGGCCGTGGTTGGAGCGGTCCTGGCGCTGATGTCGAGCGCTGCAGGCGCGGCGGTGCCACAGGCGCGCTGGTACTGGACGATGGCCGTATCGCCCACGAACCCGGCCGTGCTCGTGCTCGGCACGAACGCAGGTCTCTACCGCTCGCAGAACGGCGGGAAGACGTGGCACCCGACAGGGCCTTCGAACCTCAACGCGACGAGCCTCGTGCGGGTCGGGAACACGATCTTTGCCGGCGGGGTCGTCGAGTCGCCGATGGGCCCCGCGACGCTCACCGTCCACGGCCAGTACATCGTCCCGTCGGGACAGGGTGTGCTCGAGACGAGCACGAACGGCGGTAGCACCTGGCGCCAGCTCCATCCGAGCGGGCTGCCGGGCCTCGCGGTGCAGGCGCTCGCGACCGACCCCGCGAGTACCGACTCGCTCTACGCCGAGCTCAAGAACGGCGCGGTCTACAGCTCGACCGACGGAGGGAAGTCGTTCCGGCTCGTGACGCACAAGGTCGGCGGGACGCCGTGGGCGCTGGCCGTCACCCAGCCCGGCCACCTCGTCGCAGGCGACATGACGACCGGGAACTTCCTGAGCGCCGATGCCACCCACTGGCTCGATACCGGCTTCACGGATCCGCAGAAGGGCAAGATGGTGATGGAGTACGCGGTCCAGCCGACCGACACGAGCCATGTCCTGATGTCGAGCTACGGCGTCGTCAGCTCCACCGACGGCGGCAAGACCTGGCGCAGCTCGCTGGCTTCGAAGGTGATGTTCGGGCCGGTTGCGTTCGCGGCGAGCACGCCGAAAGTGGCCTACGCCGTCGGCTTCGACGGCTCGCTCTGGCGCACCGGGAACGCCGGCACGAGCTGGGCGAAGGTCGGCTAGCGGCTCCGGGAACCGCTCCACGACCCGCTCCAGGGCTTCTGACCGCGGCCTGAGCGGACAACAACGGGCACGCCTGCGGACGGGCTGAGCAGCCGGGCGGCAAAGTAGCGTCCTCACAACGTGCTAACCGCCATCGACTACCCTCAACGGCTGTGAGCACCGCCGTGGCGATCCTCGCCCTGCCGGTCGCCGCCGGCGTGATCTGGGCACTTCTACGATCGCCTGCGCGCGGGCGCCTGCTCGCAGTCCCGCGCGAGGATCGCTGGCACGAGACCGACACGCCGAGCTTCGGCGGAATCGGGATCTTTGCAGGCTTCAGCGTCGGGCTCTGGGCGGCCGCGGCAGCCGGGGCATTCGACGTCGACCGGGCCTTCGTCGGGATCTACGCGGCGATCGCGCTCGTCTTCGTCTGCGGCGTCGCGGACGACCTCTACGGCCTCCGTCCGCTCGCAAAGCTGGCAGCACAGGGCGCCGCGGCCGCGATCGTGATCGCGAGCGGCACCCACGTCCAGCTCGTGCACAACCAGATCGTGGGCGACGCGATCGCCGTCGTCTGGCTGATCGGCCTCGCGAACGCCTTCAACCTGCTCGACAACATGGACGGGCTCGCGGCGACGCTCGCCTCGATCGCGTTCTTCTTCTTCGCCGTCGATGCGGTGACCGTTCACCCCGACGACGCGACGCTCGCATTCGCCCTCGCGGGTGCGTTCGCATGCTTCGGCTTCCTGCCGTTCAATCTCCGCCGCCACGGGCGGGCGCTCGTGTTCATGGGCGACTCGGGGAGCCAGACGCTCGGCTTCGCGCTCGCAACACTCGGGCTCGTCTCGAGCTGGAAGGTCGCCGGGACGACCGTGGCCACCCTGATCCTCCCCGTGCTCGTCCTCGCGGTCCCGATCCTCGACACCACGCTCGTGACGGTGGCGCGGCTCCTCGACGGGCGGCCGATCCACCAGGGAGGACGCGACCACTCCTCGCACCGGCTCGTTCGCTACGGGCTCTCGGAGCGCCATGCCGTCGCGCTCCTGGCCGCGATCGCGTTCTTCATCGGCGGCTCGAGCCTCGCCTACAACGTGCTCGGGAGCTACCAGTACACGATCATCGGAGTCGTCGTGACCTTCGTGCTGCTCGTCCAGTTCGCGAGCTTCCTGGCCGACGCGGACCGCCGCCCTGCGCTCGGCGAGCCGCTCGGCTTCACGCAGGTCTTCGCCGTCCACTGGCGGCGGCTCGTCGAGGTGCTCGTGGACGTCGTCGTGATCACGGCATCGTTCATGGTGGCGTACGCGATCGAGTTCGGCTGGCCGGGAACCGACAGCCAGCGGTTCGTTCGCGACCTGACCCTGCCCGTGATCCTGGCGGCGCGCTTCCTCGTGTTCATCCCGTTCGGCCTCTACCGCTCCGTCTGGCGCTACGCCGGGGCTCGCGACGCGGCCGCGGCGGCCACGGCGGTCGTCGTCTCGGAGCTCGTCGCGCTCACCTTCATGCTTCTCACCCAGGACATGCGCGACTTCAGCCGCTCCTTCTTCGTGGTCGACGCGCTGATCTGCATGGTCGCGATCGTGGGTTCCCGGTTCGCAGAGCGGACACTGCTGATCGGCCGGCGCTCTCGCGACGGAACCGCTCGCAAGGCGTTGATCGTCGGGGCCGGCCGCACGGGACGGAGCCTCATGCGCGAGCTCCGCGAGACCGCCGGGGAACGCGTGATCGGCTTCGTCGACGACAACCCCCAGCTCCGCCGGCGCAGCCTCCAGGGAACCCGCGTGGTCGGCCGGACCGACGAGCTGCCGCGCATCCTCGCCCGCACCGAGCCCGACATCGTGTTCGTGACGATCCCCGACGCACCCCGCGAGAGACTCGATGCGGTCGTCGAGGCCTGCGCCGAGCTCGACGTGACGTGCCGGTTCGTCCGGCGCGAGCTCGACCTCGACCCGCACGTCGCGTACGGCACAGCCTCGGAATGACCCGCCCGTGACGACCGTTCCCGTCCAGAACTCAGGGACGCACGCGCAACGCCGAACCCTCGTCGATCGTGTGCTCGCGGCCTTTCCGATCGTGGCGCTCGCGCTGACGATCCTCGTCTTCTACCTCGTCGAGGCGTGGACGAGAAAGACACCGTGGGTCTTCAGCGACGAGCTCGAATGGACGCAGATCTCGCGCTCGATCGCCTCGACGGGCCACGCCGCACGTCGCGGGCAGCCGCTCTTCTTCAAGTCGATCTACGGGTACGTGATCGCGCCGTTCTGGTGGATCCATTCGACGAGCACGGCCTACGCCGCGATCAAGTACACGAACGCGATCGTCATGTCGCTCGCCGCGATCCCGACCTACCTGCTCTCGCGGATGCTCGTCACCCGCCGCGCGGCATTGTTCGTCGCGGCCGGGGCGGTGGCGATTCCGGGGATGGCGTACGCAACCTCGATCGTTCCCGAAAGCCTTGCCTACCCCTATTTCGCGCTCTGCTCATGGCTCTCCGTCCGCGCGCTCCGTTCCGGCCGCCGGCTCGACGTCGTGCTCGCGTTCGCGTTCCTGCTCGGCGGCTACTTCGTCCACCAGAGCGAGTTCACGACCCTCCCGGCCGCCTTCCTGATCGCAGCCGGAGGTCTCTGGTTCACGGGAGCACGGGGGCACGAGATGCGCAAGAACTGGACGAGAGGCGACACCGTCGGCTTCTTCGTGCTGCTCGTCGGCTCGCTGTTCCTGTTCAACCGGGTGGTGCTCCAGCACGTCCACGAGTGGCAGGTGACGACCCAGTACGACAAGAACAGGATGATCGACCTCGGCCTGGACGGCGGCCTCTCGCTCGCGGTCGGCCTCGGGATCCTGCCCGTGATCGGCGGGCTCGCCTCGCTGCGGCTGCCCGAGCGCCGCGGCGACCGTACCTATCGCGCCTACGTCGCCTGGGCCGCGACGATCATCGCCGCCCTCGCCGTCTACACGGCCGACAAGGCCGCCTACAACTCGACCCAGTTCGGCACCTACTGGGAGGAGCGCCCGCTGATCTTCCTCTCGCCGATCCTGCTCCTCGGGACGGCGATGGCGCTCCAGGCGAAGCGCCTCGACAGGTGGGTCGTCGCCGGGGCGACGGCGTTCGTCGGCGTGATGGTGCTCTTCAAGACCGTCCAGCTCGGCTGGCCTTACTACGAAGCACCCGGCTCCGCGATTCCGGGAGCGCTCTTCTACTACAGGGGCTGGAGCCAGCACGATGTGAGGATCAGCCTGATCGTGATGCTCGTGCTCTCGGTCGTGCTGCTGCTCGCCCGCCGCCGGCGCGCGCTCCTCGCGCTCACGGTCGTGCTCGGGTTCGGGTGGATGCTCGCGGGCGAGATCACGATGACCGTCGGGATCGACCGCGCGGCGAACCAGTTCAAGGCCAACCTCCCGGCGGACGTGAGCTGGGTCGACCACGCCGTCCACGGCGGAAAGGTGACGTTCCTCGGCCAGGGCACGACCGACGGCGACGGGGAGAACCTGACCGAGTTCTGGAACCGCTCCGTCACGACCGTCGACAGCCTCGACGGCCTGGCTCCGGGGCCCGGACCGACCGGAACGCCGACGCTGCTCTCCCCCGACGGCCGGCTCTCCGAGCTCGACGGCACGCGCTACGTCCTCGCCGACAGCGGGGTCGTCCTCGACGCGCGCCAGATCGCGCACCCCGCCAACACGAGCCTCGTCCTCTACGAGCACACCGGCCCGTGGCACCTGCTCGAGACCGTGCAGCAGCTCTACTCCGACGGCTGGTGCCCGAACTGGTGCAGCTACACGTACTTCAAGCCCCACCAGCACGGGACGCTCGTTGTTACGCTCGGCCGGGAGGCATACAACGGCTCGGCACCCCCCGCGAAGGTCTCGGTCGTCGTCGGGTCGGTCAGGATCGACAAGAACCAGGCGGCACAGCTCACAGACGTGACCCACGACATCCATCTCCTCGTTCGAAACGGCAGCACCCACACCCTCCGCATTCCGGTGGAGACGCCGGTCCGCGTCGAGGTCTCGACCGCCAGCTCGACACTGATCCCCCCGAGTTCCGCCGACAACAGGACCCTGGCTGCGCAGGTGGGATTCAGCTTCGAGCCGTCGAAGCCGAGCACCCCGTGAGCCCGCACCGTCAGTGAGCACCGAGCGGGTCGGCGATGCACCGGGGGGCGCAACTGGCTTCCGGGTCGAGGTCGCGCGCACCCTCGAGGAGCTCGAAGCGCTGCGTCCCGTCTGGGACGAGCTGCCGTGGCGGCGTGAGGAAGCCGTCTACGAGTTCTTCGTCACCCGCCTCCGCACCCGGCCGGACGTGATCGGACCGTACGTCGCGATGCTCACGGACGGCGGCGCCCCCGTCGGGGGGCTCGCGGGGCGGATCGAGTGGCGGCGGCTCCAGACCGCTCTCGGGTACCGCGTCGTCTACGCACCCCGCGTGCGCCTGCTGCAGATCGTCGACAGCGGTGTGGTGGCGCAGACGGCACCGGCACTCGCCGAGCTCGCCCGCCTCGTCGACCAGACGCTCAGAAGCGGCGAGGTCGACGCGGTGGCCTTCCCCCCGTTCGCGCTCGGCTCCGAGCTCGAGGCCGCGTTCGGATGGCTCGGTGGGTTCCTCGGCCACCAGCCGCTGATCGCCCCGTGGACCCGGCGGCGGCTCATCCTTCCCGACGGCTTCGACGAGTTCATGGCCTCCCGGAGCCACAAGACGCGGAAGGGCGTGCGGCGCGACGCGCGGAAGCTCGAAGGGACCTACGGCGACCGGCTCTCCGTCGAGATCCTGCGGACGCCCGGCGACCTCGAACGGCTCGTCCACGACTCCGATCGCGTCGCTGGATCGACCTACCAGCGCCGGCTCGGGGTCGGGTTTGCGGACACCGCCGAGCAGCGGGCCGTCGCACGGATCGGGCTCGAGCACGGCTGGGTTCGCGGCTACCTCCTCTATCTCGACTCCGAGCCGGTCGCCTACTGGCTCTGCACCGTGTTCGGGGACACGATGGTGCTGAAGAACGGCGGCTTCGACGAGACCTATGCCTCCTACCGCACCGGGATCTATCTCCTCATGCGCGTGATCGAGGACGCCTGCCGCGATCCGGAGCTTCGCGTGCTCGACTTCGGTCCCGGCGACGCCGCCTACAAGCAGCAGTTCAGCAACGAGAGCCATGCGGAACGGAACCTCGTGCTGTTCGCGCCGACCTTCCGCGCCCGGAGGATCAACGGGGCACGGACGGCGATCCTCGGGCCTGCGCGACTCGCGAGAGAAGCGCTCGACGCGGCACGGCTCACAGACCGCGTCCGCTCGGGCTGGCGCGGCCGACGAAGTCTATGAAGTTGCCGCCGGCGATCCGCCGGGCACCGACGACGATCCGCTCCGCATTCCGGGACATGAGGCACGGCCGCCCGCTCGGCGGCACGGTCCGCACGCGGTTCGCACACCTGGGCGCGTTTCACACCACGAACTCGCCCTACGCCGATCTCGACCGGCTCTTCGCCACGCTCGAGATCGGTCCAGCGGACGTGATCGTCGATGTCGGGTGCGGAAAGGGGCGGGCGCTCAACTGGTTCATCGAGCACTACCCCAGGAACCGGATCAAGGGCATCGAGCTCGACCCGGACATCTGCCGGAAGACCGCCTACCGGCTGCGCCGCCGGCCGAACGTCACGATCCTGTGCGGCGACGCGCCGACGCTCCTTCCCGCGGACGGAACGGTCTTCTACCTCTTCAACCCGTTCGACGGCGACGTCATGAACCGTTTCGCGACCGCACTGCTCGAGCTGCCGGCCGCGACCGTCGTGTACTACCGGCCGCTCTATCTCGAGCCGTTCGAGGCCAGCCCGCGCTTCGCGGTGACCGAGCTCGACGATCCCGCCCTCGGCGAGCGCGCCGTCCTGATCAGGCTGAGCTGAGCACGCCGCCGCGCCGGAGCCGGACGAGGATCGCCACCCAGGTCGCAGCAAAGGCGACCGTCGAGACGAGGACGGCCGCGCCGGCGCCCGTCACGCCCCATTCCTTCCCGAAGATGACGATGAGCGGGAGCATCACTGCCGTCTCGACCCCGTGGGCGACAAGGCGCAGACCGGGCCGGCCGATCGTGACCGGGAACGTCTTCGTCCAGCTCAGGACGAGCTGGATCGCGCCCGCGACGACGATCAGCCGTGCCGCCGGCACCGCCGGAAGATATCGCGCCCCGAGAACGACGCGGACGAGCCACGGGAGGAGCAGCAGCAAGGGGACGATCCCGAGCGCCGCGATCGCAGCCGATCCCTTCACGTAGCGACGGATCGCCGCGAGCACGACGTGCGGCCGTCCGTGCTCCCAGTCGCGCGTCTGCTCGCTGAGCAGGATCATCCGAAGCGGCGAGGAGAGCGCCGCAAGCCCGGTCTGCGGCATCTGCGCCGCGCGGAAGAGACCGACCGCGCGCGAGCTGCGCACGATGCCGAGCGTGAGCGGGGCAACCCAGGTTCGCACCGAGATGAGGCCGGTGTACGCAGCGCTCTGCGCGACGAAACGAACGAGCGGCCCACGGTCCTCTCCGAGCGGCCGCGGCGGGACCGACGGGAACCGCCGCAGCCCCCAGAGGCCGACCCCGAGGATCGATGCGGTCGTGACGAGCTGCGCGAGGACGACTCCCGCCACCGCCTCCGTCACGCCCCACTGCGCCCCGATCGCGATTCCCACGAGCCGGAGGCCCATCGAGAGCGTGAGCCAGGCGCCGCGGAGGTCGTAGCGGCCGCCGAGGATCAGCGTCGCGGCGGAGATCGACTCGAGCGCCTGGAGCGGCGGCAGGATCGCCGCGACGAGCAGCGGCTTCTCGAGACCCACGCCGCCCTTGAAGATCGAGTCCGCCAGCGGCGCGATCGCCACGGTGAGGACGGTCGCGACGAGGGAGGCAGCCACCTCGCACGCGAAGGCGACGCGTACCAGGCGGTGAAAGCGCCCCCAGTCCTCGGCGGCGGCGTACCGGAAGCCGTACTTGACGAGTGCGTCGTCGCTCGTGAGCCAGACGATGAGCGCGAGGAAGTCCGCCGCGCCGATCACGATCGTGAACCGGCCCGCCCGCACCGGGCCGAGCACGCGCAGCACGACGAGTGAGGCGAGCACCCCGAGCCCGACCGACGCGTAGACGCCGGCGAACGCCGCGAGCCGACGGCGGTTCAAGCTAGCCATTTCCCCCTCGGATCGGTGACAGGGTGCCGCAGCGGCTTAACCAGGGGGAAATGGCTAATTGCTCGCGCTGCAGAACACGCGGCCCGCGCGGTGCGAGAGCGCCATCGCGAGCGGTCCCGTCCGCTCGACGACCCCGAGCAGCGGCACTGCGAGGCCGGGTAGCGCCTTGCGCTGCGGCGAGAAGAACGGCCTCAGCTCGATCTTCGCGAAGCCCGCCTCGCGGAGATCCGCGAGGACGGACTCGGCCGAGTTCTCGGCCTGCCGGAAGTCGAACACGAACTTCTTTCGCGTGTAGGAGGCGACGTGCTTGAAGAACGCGACGCGGTCCTCCGGGTAGTAGAACGCCCGCAGGCAGACGGTCGCGTCCACCGGCTCGGCCGGCGTGTAGTCCTCGGAGCGAGCGGCGACGAACTCCAGGTCGGGGTGCCGGCGCTTCGCCTCGACCACCATCTGCTCGCTGGAGTCGACGCCGACGTAGCCGAAGCCGTGGGCGGTGAGCGGGCCGGCCATGATCCCGTCGCCGCACCCGAGGTCGACGATCGTGTCGCCCTTGTCGAGCGCCGGCCCGAGGTCGACGATCATCTGGGCCCGCCGTGTCGAGTAGCCGGCCGGGTCCGCGTATTCCCGCTCCGAGAACCCGGGGGCGAGCCTGTCGTATTTCTCGTTGGAGCTCACAGTGCCCTAAGTCTTTCAGGATGTTTGCGCACGAACCGGAGAATGCCTTTCCAGTGCCACACCGTGCGCCGGGTGAGGAAGCGACGGTCCGTTTCGGCCTTGTGCTCGTGCCGCACAACCGCCCCGGGAACGTACCACCGCTCCCAGCCGGCGAGCTTCGCCCGGTACTGGAGGTCGATGTCCTCGCCGTAGAGCCTGAACCCCTCGTCGAGGCCGCCGAGCTCCTGCAGCATCTCGCGGCGCAGAAGCAGGAAGCCGCCGAGCATCCAGTCGGCCTCGACCGGTCCGCCGGGCGCGGCCTCGTCCTGATGGAGGTGGTGCCCCTGACCGACGACCTTCCGCAGCGGCGTTCGGCGGACGATCGTCCCGCGAACCGTCGGGAAACGGCGGCGCGAGGGCTGCGGGCTTCCGTCCGGATAGAGCATCTGCGGGCCGGCGACGCCACAGCGCGTATGCGCCTCCATGAACTCGCGCAGGGCCGCCACCGCTCCCGGCTCGGCGACGGCGTCCGGGTTCGAGATCAGCACCGCGTCGCCGTGCGTGCGCGAGACGCCGAGGTTCACGTTCGCGGCGAAGCCGAGCGGCCGGTCGTTCTCGAGCGCCTCGAGGCCCGGCGGCACCGAGCCCGGGACGTTCGCGATCACGAGGAGCTCGTCGACCTGCGGTACGAGCGCCGGTAGCGACTCGGCGAGCTCGACCGCGTTCCCGTGGGAGACGACGATCGCGGACACCTTCATGCGAGCACCTGCCGGTAGGCCTCGGCCGTGCGGCGCGCGGTCTCTGCCCAGGAGAAGAGCGCGGCGCGGGCGATCCCCGCGGCGGCAAGCCCCTCGCGACCCTCGAGCGCCCTTTGGGCCGCCGCGCCGAAGTCGCCGTTCTCCGCGTACACGGCGGCATCGCCCCCCACCTCGCGGAGCGCGGGCTCGTCGGCGGCGACGACCGGCGTTCCGCTCGCCATCGCCTCGAGCACCGGCAGGCCGAACCCCTCGAAGCGAGACGGGAGCACGAGCGCCGCCGCCCCACGGTAGAGCTCGGCGAGCTCGCTCTTCTCCACGTAGCCGCGCAGCTCGGCGCCGCCGGCGCGCAGGCTGCGGGCGAGCTCGGCGTCCTTCTCGGGGCCCGCGACGACGAGCGGCAGGCCTAGCGCCTGGGCGGCGGCAAGGGCTGCAAGCGGATCCTTTCGCCCCTGGATCGCCCCGACGAAGAGCAGGTAACCGTCGTGGGCGCCGCCCGGCGAGAAGCTCGGATCGACGGCATTGGGCGTCACGGTCACCTTCGCAGCGGCGACGCCGTAGCGCGCGACGATGTCGGCCTTCGTCCGCTCCGAGACCGTGAGCACGTGGTCGGACCGGCGAACGGCGCGCGGGACCACCTTACGGAACGTGAGCCGGTCGAGCCGCCCCATCGAGGTGTCCTTCGCCTCGAACGACAGGTCGTGCACGGTCACGACGGACGGCCCGGGCCAGCCAAGCGGCAGCGCGTACTGGAAATGCGCGAGCTCCGGCTGGAGGCGGCGAAGGAGTCGCGGGAGGGAGACCGCCATCCTTGCCTCCTGGAGCCGCGCCGAGAGCTCGACCGGCTCGACGCCGGCCGGAACCAGGTCGGGACGCCTCGTCACGGCGGCGAACTGCAGATCCGGCGCCGCCGCAGGGAGCTCACGGAGCAGATTCGTGACGTAGGTCTCGTCTCCGGTGCGCCGGCGGCCGAGGACGTCGGCGTCGATCAGGATCACAGGAGCTCCTCGTAGACCGCACGCGTGGCCGCCGCCACCTCGACCCAGGACGCGCCCTGGCGGGGCACCGGCCTGAACGCACGCCCGATCCCGTCGCGGATCGAGCCGACGTCGAGCGGATCGACCAGCACGGCATCTTCACCCGCGAGCGCAGCCATCGGCGAAGCCCGGCTCGTCACCACAGGGCAGCCGCAGGCGAGCGCCTCGGCCACGGGGATCCCGAAGCCTTCGTAGAGCGAGGCGTAGACGAGGCAGCGGGCACCTCGATAGAGCGCCGCGAGCTCCTCGTCGGGGACCTCGCCGAGCCAGGTGACGTTTGCGGGAGGCTCCACGTTTCCCCAGCCGCGGGCGCCGACGATCCGCAGCTCGCCGTCGACGGCGGCGGCGATCCGGGCGAGGTTCTTCCGGGGCTCGAGGGTGCCGACGGCGAGCGCGTAGTCGCCCTCGGCGGCGGGCCCGTCAGGCGTGAAGACGTCTTCGACCGCATTCGGCACGACCCGGATCTTCGCCTCGGGGACGCCGAGCAGATCGGAGAGCTCCCGGGCGGTGAACTCCGAGACGGCGATGAGCCGCGATGCGGCCCGGACGACGCGCGGAACGGCGAGGCGCGAGTAGCTCCGCGTCCAGCGGTTGAACCACTCGGGGTGGCGGAGGACGGCGAGGTCGTGAACGGTGACCACGAGCGGTGTCTTCGAACGGAAGGGCCCCCGGAACGTCGGGCAGTGGACGACGTCGGCGCCCGGTACGCGCAGGCGCGGGTACCAGAGCGCGTCGGCCGCGACGCTCCGCAGGCGCGAGCTCGCCGGAAACGACGCCTCCTTCACCGGCACGTCCAGATGGGCCAGGAGGCCGCGGAGATAGCGCGCGGTTCCGGCGCGCGTCTGGCGGAGCGGGGTCGTGTCGATCCCTACGAGAATCGCCGGTATCCCTCCAGGAAGAGCTCGCCCGTGCGCCGCCACGAGAAGGTCGAGGCGTGCGCGAGGCCGAGCGCGCGAAGCTCGTCGCGGCGTTCGAGCGCCTCGCGGATCGCGCTCGCCATCTGCTCGGGGCTCTCCGGATCGCTGCGGACGGCGGCGCTGCCCGATGCCTCGTCGAGCGACGCATGCGACGAGGCGACGACCGGCGCACCGCAGGCCATCGCCTCGGTGATCGGCATCCCGAACCCCTCGAACCGCGACGGATAGACGACGGCCGCGGCGCCGCGATAGAGCGCTGCGAGCTCCTCGTCGCCGACCCGCCCGAGCGCGACGACGCCCGGCCGGTCGAGCTGTGGCTGCTCACCCCAGCCCGTCCCGCCCACGACGGCGAGCTCGAGGCCGAGGTCGTCGAGCAGCGCAAAAGCCTCGACGAGCGTGCCGAGGTTCTTCCGCGGCTCGAGCGTCGCCACCGTGAGCAGGTACGGCTTCTCCCGCTCGGCGCTCGGGCCGTCGGCGGTGAACTCGGCACCGACGCCCGGATGTGCGACCACGATCTGTTCACGCGGGTAGCCGAGGGTGGCTGCCGTGTCGTCGGCCGTGAAGGCGGAGTTGGCGAAGATCACGCCGCAGGAACGCGCGGCATTCGCGTATTTCCGGCCGTGCATCGCACGCGTGCGGCCGGTGACCCACTCGGGAAAGTGCAGCGGAACGAGGTCGTGGATGGTGGTCGCGCGCAGCCCGTCACGCTGGGGCGGATACATCCAGTCGGTGAAGTGGAGGACATCGAACGCGCCGAGGAAGCGCTCCGCCGGCGGGTACCCGAGCCGCGACCACGCGGTGCGCCACGCGTGCGCGAAGGGCAGCGTGCGGAGGCTCAGCTCGACCGGGATCCCCTCGAGCGCCTCGGGAATCACGCGACGGCCGGCGGGCGAGGTGGGAGCGAAGGCGACGACCTCGTCGCCCGCGCGCGCGGCCGCCTCGGCGAGGCCGGTCAGGGAGCCCCGGATGTAGTTGTTCACGCCCGTCCGTTCGTGCGAGAGCGGAGAGACGTCGAACGCGATCCTCACCGCGGCGGCTTGTAGTTCCAGACGAGGAAATGCGCCCCGAGCGGCCGCTTGTCGGTCGAGCCCGGATGCACCCGCGCCGGAACGAGCGTCCGCCCGACGGTGAAGCGAACGGTGCAGCGATGATTCGCGGCCGGCGCGAGCGGCACGGTCATCGTCGTCTCCTTGCTCACCGGGATCGCGGTACGTCCGACGACCCGTCCCGCCTCGGTGGCGACGACGGTCTGTGGGCGCTCGAAGAGCTGGTCGTCGCCCTGGAGCGTGACCGTGAGCGAGCCGCCGGCGCACTCGACGCGCTGGTAGGTGGCCGTCTTCCCCGACCACGTGTCCCCTTCGTAGAGGCCTCCGACATGGCTGAGGATGACGACCGGGCCGTTCACACGGTAGAGATCCATCCCGAGCGAGTCGTGCTTGATCTCCTTTCCACCGACCGCCACGGCGCTATTTGCGAGCACGTACTGGGCCTTCACGGGGTGGCCGTCGGCGACGAGGTCGCCGCTCGCGACCCGGTTCGCAACCGTTTCCGGGAGCGGGTCCGGGGTGCGGACGCCGTCGACGTCGTAGACGGTGCCGACGCTGCGGTTGAAGAACTCGTTCTCCCAGATCGGATAGGCGGTGGGCATCGACGACGTCCAGAGCAGCGAGACGTTGGCGTTGCGGCCGACCGTCCGGTCGATCCAGTCGGAATGCGCGTTGTGGGTACCGGCCCAGGATGACCCGAGCGAGGTCTTCTCGATCCCGTGGACGCCGTACTCGACGACATATGCCGTGAGCAGGAAATAGCCGGCGACGAGCATCGGAAGCACGAGTGCGAAGCGGCGCGGCAGGAACGCGAAGAGTGCCGCGGCGACGAGACATGCGGCGAGCGCCGCCCATTTCACGTCACCGAGCGAGACGAGGTGGTCCTGAACCCACCACCACGGAAGCATCGCGAAGGTGTCGGAGACGGCGCTCGTCGTGATCGTGCGCGTGAACGGGATGAAGACGGGAAGGACGCCCGCGACCGCGGCGGCGGCGACCAGCACCCCGCGCCTGCGGGTGATCACGCCGTCGACGCCGAGCGCGAGCAGGGCGATCAGCGCGAAGGGCGCGAGGTAGAAGAGGTTTCGCTCCTCGATCCGGTCGACCGAGGTCTGCGAGGCGAAGAGCGCGACCTCGGCGGTGAGGAAGACGGAGATCGTGAGCGTCGCGACCGCAAACGCCCGGCCGGCCGGGGTCGAGGCCCTCGGGGCGAGCCAGAGCGCGAGCAGTGCGGCGAAGGGGACGACGCCGACGTAGAGGCTGAACTCGGCGACGTGGTAGAGGAGGTAGTGCAGGAAGCCGCCGAGCGTGTAGCTGCTCGTGGTGGCGGCGCGGTAGGCGCCGAGCAGGCTGAGCGGCGAGCGGCCCATCGCGACCGTGCCGGCGAGCGCGAGCAGCGCGCCGCCGCCGAGGATCGCATAGAGCGTCGCGAACGGCCGGAGCGCCGTCTTCAGCGGACGGCGCTCGACCAGGACGAGGAGCACCGGGGCGGTGACGATAGCCGGGATCAGCGCGACCGCCTGGGCGCGCGTCTCGAACGCGACGAAGCAGACCGCGAGCAGCACGATCTGGCGCCGCCAGGTCGGCGTCTCGAGCATGCGGACGAAGAGGAACGCCGCGAGCACGAACAGCGGGTAGAACGCGTTCTCCGTCATCAGCATCCCCGTGTAGAGCATCGAGGGGACGAGCACGGTCAGCGCCGCGGCGGCCAGCGACAGCCCCGACGGGAGCAGCCGGCGGGCGAGGAAGTACGCCGGGATCGCGGTGAGCGACATCACGACCGAGTCGATGACCTTCGCGACCCGGTAGGCGTCGGGGATCGACGCGAAGAGCCACCACGCCGGAGCGATCACGACGGGATAGACGAACCCGTATCCGGTCGACGGCACGCCGCGGACGAGGAAATGGCCGTGCGCGGCGAGGCTCTTGGCGAGCTCCGAGTAGACGATCTCGTCGATCATGATCCAGGGCGCCGCGTTCGCCCGGCCGACCCCGATCCAGAGCGCAGACGCCACGATCACGATCCCCGTGAGCCACACCCAGACCGGAACCGCGACCGCTCGCGCCCGCACCGCGGTCACGGCGCTCACACCGGCTCCGCCCACGAGCGGAACCGGCGGGTCGCGAAGTCAAAACCGGGGTCAGACGCCGTCACAGAAATGAGACGAGATTGCGACCGAACTGGAAAGCCCTCCAACCGAGAGCCCGAGCCGGCCACATGCCACGTCGAGCTGGGTCCGAGCCTCGATCGACGAAGACGAGAGCGCGCGTGAGCGCCATTCCCGTTCCCCGCAGGGGAAACGACGGTTGAGCGGAGGTGCCGAACCCGCCCAACCGCGTGGCGTCTCGGGTGTGCGAAGAGGCGGAGCCGGCTCGACCGGACATGACCTGGCATACATCCCCAAACGGGCCACGCGGCGCGAAGGCCGGGGTCAGACACCGGTTTTCGCGCCCCGGAGCGCGCCCGGCACGAGACGCGAATCGGCTCGCGAGTCTCCGCGCGCGGGCTCATACGAGGCCCGCCTCGCGGGCCAGTCGAGCGAGCGTGGCCGGATCGTCGTAGCCGATCTCCGAAGCTGCCTCGGCGATCCGCATGAGGACGGCATCTCGAACGACAGCACCGCCGGCTGCCTCCTCGAGCGCCTTCGTGTACGCGTCGGCGCTCGCGTCGAGGTCGTGCCCCGTGCGGATGTACTCCCGGGCGGCACTCCCGAGCTCGGCCGCATGGGAGACAGCGAGCTCGAGCGCGGCTGCGATCGTCGGGACCTCGTAGTCGTCGACGGGGATCTTCAGCGCGACGCCGTCGGGAAGCTCGGAGAACCAGCCGACGTCGGAGACGAGCATCGGCTTCCCGAGCGCGAGGCCGCGGATCACCGAGCCCGACGTCTCGCCCATCGTCGGGGAGCGCAGGTTCACGAGCACGTCGCAGGCGGCCATCAGCGACTCGAACCGCTCCTCGGAGACGCGGTGCTCGCGGATCAGCGCCTCGCCGCCGATCCCGAGCCGCTCGAGCCGGCGATCGAGGTCGAAGCGCTCCGTCGCCTCGCCTACGAGCAGAAGCCGGGCGCCCGGCTTCTTCTTGCGGAGCAGGGAGAAGGCCTGGAGCAGCGCGGGAATGCGCTTGTTGATGTTCAGGTGGCCAAAACAGCCGATCAGCGGCTCGCCGGAGAGGGGCTCGGGCACGACCTCGGTCTCAGGCCACGCCGGATGCGGGATCCGCCACACGGGGCCGCCGTATCCGGCCTCACGCGCCCCGCGCTCCACGTACTCGGAGTGGACGATGATTCCGGTCGCGAGGTCGAGGATCGTCCCGGTGAGCGGGAAACGCTCCGGTTGGGTCTCCCAGATCAACGGGAGCAGGTTGTCGAGCACGCCGAGCCCGATCAGCCGGCCCGTAACGCCGAAGTCGCGCTCCATCGCGTCGAGGTAGGCCCTCCCGTTTCCGCGACCGAGCGTGATCCCGGAGATCAGGTGGTGGAGCACGAGCTCGTGGAGCACCACGACCCCGGGCCGCTTGCGGAGCGCATCGACGATCCAGCCGTGCGCATCCGGGCTGTTCCCGATCTGGTAGAGCGCCACGTCGGCGCTCGGCGCGCGCTTCCCCGGCTCGGCGATCGCAATCTCCTCGATCCGCTCGCGCAGAGCAGGCAGGAGGAGCGCCGAGTAGTCGGCGATCCCCGAGTGCGAGGGGGGCATCGGCGAGAAGTAGGCGACCTTCATACGGCGACGCCCGTCATGAGAGCAGCTGGTCGATGCACGCGTCCCACGTGATCTTCTCGGCGAGCGTCTTCCCCGCTTCGCCGAGCGCCTTCGCCTCGTCGAGGTGCCCCGCGAGATAGGCGCACGCCCCGGCGAGCGCGGGCGGCTCGGGCGCGACGACGAGCCCTGTCTCCCGGTCGTGCACGACCTCGAGCGGGCCGCCGGCATCGACGGTCGTCACGACCGGCTTCCCGGAGAGAAAGGCTTCGTACGGCACCATCCCGTAGTCCTCGTCGACCGGTGCGTAGTAGACGGCGAGGCAGCGGGCGTAGAGGCCGGCCAGCGCGTCGGCGTCGACCCGCCCCTTGAACTCGACCTGCCCGTTCAGGCCGGACGCGAGCCCTTCCAGCCGGCCGCGGTCGGGGCCGTCGCCCACGATCACGATCTTCAGCGCCGGATCGGATTTGGCCGCGTCGATCAGCAGGTCGATGCGCTTGTAGCGGTCGAGGCGGTTCACCGAGAGCACGAAGTCGTCGTAGCTGTCGGTGCGGTAGGCGAGCTTCTGCGGCGGCGGCGGCAGCACGGTGCCATCGAGCCCCGAGTACCGCTTCAGCCGGTCGGCGACGTTGCCCGAGATGGTGAAGATCTTCCGCGCCTCTCCCAGCGCGACCTTGTCGAACCGCTCCACGGCGAGCTTCGTCGCGCGGTCGGGGGGCGCCTCGGAGAACTGGCGGAACTCGGTGCGATCGAAGTCGTAGGCCTGCCGGAACTGATGCACGAGCCACACGACCTTGTTCGGGTGGCGGATCCCGTACGAGGGGAACTTCGTCGCGATCACGAGCTCGACGGGCTTCGCATGGTTCCCGTTCACGTCTACGAGCCGCCAGAGGAACGCCTGGTCGAGCACGTGCGCGCCGCCGTCCCAGGCGAACGGGACCATCACGAGCTCGACCTCGTGACCGCGAAGGCGCAGCTCGTCCGCGAGCTGGTCGGCCACGACCTCCGCTCCTCCGTAGACGAACGGGACCTGAGGCCGGCAAACCGCAATTCTCATGGATGCTCGAGCCGGGCGATCCGCTCGTCGAGATCGTCGATCAGCTTCAGGACGGCGTCGTTGAACGCCCGCTGATCGGCAAACGCCGGCTCGACATACCACCGCATCAACCGGCGCAGGATGAGCTTGATGGGCCCACCCTTGCCGACGAGCGGCCGCTCGGCCGAAACGGCCCACAGCCGCTCGGCCTGGTCCCGCGTCGAGAGTCGCACCTGTGCCGGTGTGACGTCGCTCGCCCGCGGTCCGGACGCGCGAATCTCCTCCTGAAGCCGCGCGAACATCGCGGCCACGTCTGTCCGCTCCTCGGCCATAGGTCCGAAGTGTAGGCGGGGCTGGTTACGGCGCGGTAAGCAGAGCGGACGCGATGGCTCCTCGCTCTGTCGTTGAGCCGGGCGGCAACCCGGGATGGCAGCCCATATTTCCAGAGGTCTCACGACCTGGTTACGGCGCGGACTGGACTTTGTGGTTGTCGATCTGGGATAACTAGTCCTCAAGATGCTGGCTCAACGACTCACGCTCAACGCAATCCGTCGCTACCGCTCCAGCCGAAGGCGCGAGGTGGGGCGCTGCGTATTCACGCCGACATGTTCGGAGTACGCATACGCCGCGATCGAAGCACGCGGTCTCGTGGAAGGCGTCGGGTTGACCGTCAAGCGATTGCTGCGATGCCACGGGGCCAACGCCGGCGTTGTCGACCATCCACCGACGAAGGGAGCAAGCAGTCGTGTATGACGTCGTGCCCATCGGGGCCCAGTTCACGGGTAAGGGACATCAGCAACTCGCGACGATGTTGAGCGCACGCGAGAAGGAAGGATGGACGCTCGTCCAGGTTTTCCCGGTGCAAGTCACCGGCTGCCTAGGACTTTCCAAGCAGACCACCAACTACGCAGTTCTTCACAAAGCCGACGCGTGAGAGTCGAGTGCATCACGCCCTGGGGCACTGCCGCAAGGCGGATTGCCTTGACGGTCGCGATGCTTACGATCGTCGCGTCGCTTGCCGCTTTGAAGGCAAGCGGAACAGTCGCACACCACGCCGGTGCGCGTAGCGCATGCGTGGGAGCCAGAAGCTGGCTTGTTGCCGGGTCACTCATCGGGCGAAACGTCACAATCAAGGGACCGGTTGTCGAAACCTATTTCGCCGCTTCCAGTACCGGATCACCGACGTTTCTCGACATAGGGCGCAGCTATCCTGACGCGCATCGTGTTCAGGTCGTTATCTGGATCGAGAGTCGAGCTACCTTCGGCCGACCGGAGGTGAGGTATCGCGGTAGAACGATTTGTGTCCGCGGGCTGGTCAGCAGCTACGACGGCGTCCTGGAAATCATCGCGGACTCACGAAGCCAGATCGCCATCGCGCCCTGAGCCAGTAGTGGAAGCAAGTCGCCCGACCTCCGTTGCCCTGGCTGTCTCGATCGCTCTCTTGTCGACCGCCGCTACCCGCGCGGCCGGAGCCTCGTCGTATTTCGAGTCGCCGTCGAAGAACATCGTCTGCGGGTACGTGTCAGGCGGCGGCCAGAGCGAACTGCAGTGCGGCGTCGTGAGCGGGCTCCATCCGCCCGCGCCGAAGCCGAAGGGCGGCTGCCATGGAATCGACCCGGCGAGCAACCGGCTCGGGCTGTCGCCGGCCGGGCGGGCCGCCGGGTTCTGCTCGGGCGATGCCGGGGTGTTCGCGAAGGTCGGGATCGCACCGGTGCTCGCCTACGGGCACACCTGGCACATGGGAGCCTTCACCTGCAGCTCGGCCACAAGCGGGGTCACGTGCAAGAACGGCGCCGGCCATGGTTT
Organism: Gaiellaceae bacterium; assembly: GCA_036271235.1. Taxonomy (GTDB): domain Bacteria; phylum Actinomycetota; class Thermoleophilia; order Gaiellales; family Gaiellaceae; genus PALSA-600. The sequence goes on along the minus strand of DATBBA010000056.1, from coordinate 67,055 downwards.
CTTCCTGAGCCACGCGAGCTGGCACTCGATCTAGATGAACGACGCGACGATCCGGCGGCGCCTCGTGGTGCGAGGGGTCGTGCAGGGCGTCGGCTACCGGTTCTCGGCGGCGCGAGCGGCGGGTCAGCGCGGGGTCGCGGGATCCGCGGCGAACATGCCTGACGGGTCCGTCGAGGTGGTCCTCGAGGGGCCGGGCGACGCGGTCGTCTCGATGATCGAGTGGTGCCGCCGCGGCCCGCGTGAGGCGGTCGTCGAGAGCGTGCAGGTGATCGTCGAGGAGCCCGAGGGGCTCTCGGGCTTCAGCGCCTGGTAGCGGTACGGGGCACGCCGCCGAGACGCGGGCAATAGGCTAGCCCGATGCCCGCGAACCTCCAGCGTTTCCTGCCGATCATCCTGCTCGCCTTCTTCCTGCTCTTCGTCGTGCCGTCGCTCCTCCACAAGCACTCCTCCTCGAAGGGCCCGTCGAGCGAGGATCTCTCGAACCAGACGATCGCGACGATGAACAACGTCGACAAGGCAGAGGTCGCGTTCCGCTCGGCGCACGGCGACTACACCTCGAACGTCGCCGACCTGCTGGCGCTCGACCACGCGCTCGGGAAGGCCTTCAGCCAGGGGATCGTGGCCTCGGTGAACGCCTCGACCGACGGCAAGACCTACTACGGGCAGGTCGCGAGCGTCTACCTCGACCTCGTTCGCGCCCGCACGGGCAACAAGGTGCTCGTGAAGAGCTGCCTCGTGGTCAAGTCGGGCTCCGGGGTCGCATGCCCGGCGCCGCCGGCTGCGAAGACGACGACCACGACCACGACCACGACGAGCACGACCACCGGGCAGTAGAGCATCGCCCGCGAGGGCCGCTCGCCCTACGATTGACGGGAATGCTCGTCGGGCTCACCGCACTCACCTGGGTCATCCTGATCCCCGCGACGCTCTGCTGGCCGGTCGCGGGGTTCATCGTCTACCTCGTCTGGCGTTCGTCCAGAGAGCATGAGGAGCACGCCGACGCGGAGCGCAAGCGGCTGCTCGAGGCGGCTGCGGCGCGGACGGCATCGGGGCCCGGCGGGCCCGCGAGCTAGCGCTCCGGTGCCTGACAGCGCGGTGCTCGGGATCGCCCTGCTCACGCTCGTGCCGGGCGAGCTCGGCGGAAGCGAGTCCGCAGCCCGTGAGCTGCTCGCGGCGCTCGCCCGCGGCGGCACGCTGCCCTACCGGGTCTACCTGCCGCCCGTTGCACCCGACGCGGGCGAAGGGCTGCCCTCGACCGTCGTCGAGGCCTACCGGCGGGCGCACTCGATTCCGGGCCGGCTCGCCGCGATGAGCCTCGCGGCAGCTCGTCCTGGCCCTCTGGCCAGTCAGCTCGCGGAAACCGACGCCGTCCACTACCCGCTGACGATCCGGATCCCGCCCGTCCGCGTACCGAGCGCGATCACCCTGCACGACGTTCAGCACCTCGATCTGCCACAGCTCTTCTCCCGGGGTGAGCGGGCGTTCCGCTCGCTTGCGTACCACCGCTCGGCGCGGTCGGCGCGCATCGTGATCGTCCCGAGCGCGTTCGTGCGCGACCGCGCGGCGGAGCGGCTCGGGCTCGACCGCGGAAAGATCCGGGTGATTCATCACGGGATCGACCACGAGCGGTTCAACCCGGGCGCCGACCCACCCCCGCGTGAGCCGTTCCTGCTCTACCCCGCGCGGCCCTGGCAGCACAAGAACCACACCCGGCTCTACGAGGCGTTCGCGTTGCTGCGGCGCGAGCGGCCCGAGCTGCGGCTCGTGCTCACGGGCGGCGGCCACTCCGGTGAGACGCCCGAGGGCGTCGAGGCGCTCGGCAACGTGTCGCTCGACGAGCTCGTCTCGCTCTACCGCCGCGCCTCGGCGCTCGTGTTCCCCTCGCTCTACGAGGGCTTCGGGCTCCCGCCGCTCGAGGCGATGGCGTGCGGCTGCCCTGTCGCCAGCTCGGCGGCGGCCTCGCTCCCCGAGGTGTGCGGAAACGCGGCCCGCTACTTCTCCCCGGACGATCCCGAGGAGCTGGCCGCAGCGGTCTCGGACGTGCTCGACGCCCCGTCGGAATGGATCGAGCGCGGCCTGGCGCGGGCGGCCGAGTTCACCTGGGAGCGGGCCGCGGCGGACCACGAGACGGTGTATCGCGAGCTGCTCGGCGTAGCCTGACGCCATGTGCGGGATCTGCGGAATCCTCGGTCGCGATGCGGTCGACCCCTCGCTCGTCGAGGGAATGACCGACGCGATCGTCCACCGCGGGCCCGACCACGGAGCGGTGGCCTCCTACGGCCGGTGCGTTCTCGGCTACCGGCGTCTGTCGATCATCGACCTCGTCACGGGCGACCAGCCGATCGAGAGCGAGAACGGCGCCGTCGCAGCGGTGTTCAACGGGGAGATCTACAACTTCCGCGAGCTCCGACGCGAGCTCGAGGCCCGAGGGCACGAGATCCGGGGCACGGGCGACTCGCCGCTGATCCCCCACGCGTACGAGGAGTGGGGCCTCGAGTTCGCCCGGCACCTCGAGGGGATGTTCGCGATCGCGCTGTGGGACAGGGCGCAGGAACGGCTCGTGCTGGCGCGCGACCGGCTCGGGAAGAAGCCGCTGCTCTACGCGCGGCTGCCCGACGGCTCGCTGGCCTTCGCGTCGGAGACAAAGGCGCTCCTGCGGCTGCCATCCTTGCCGCGGGAGCTCGACCTCGAGCAGCTCGACGCGTACCTCGCACTCCAGTACGTGCCGCGATCCGGGCTGAAGGCGGTGGACAAGGTGCCGCCGGGATCGCTCGTCGTCGCCGAGGGCGGAGGCGTGCGCACGACGCGGTACTGGCGCCCTGAGCCGGCAGAAGGCGGGGGCGACTGGGTCGAGCGCGTGCGGGACGAGGTCACGGGAGCGGTCCGCCGCCGGCTCGTCTCGGATGTGCCGCTCGGTGCGCTCCTCTCGGGCGGACTCGACTCGTCGGTCGTCGTCTCGGCGATGGCCGCCGCAACGCCCGAGCCGGTCCGGACGTTCACGATCGGCTTTCCGGATCGCGCCTACGACGAGCGCCCCTACGCCCAGGCGGTGGCCGAGCGGTACGGCACCCGGCACGAGGAGCTCGAGGTCGATCCCTCGCCCGAGCTCCTCGACCGGCTGGCCGAGGCGTTCGACGAGCCGTTCGGCGACGAGGCGGCCCTACCGATGCTGCTCGTGTGCGAGGCGACACGGGCGCACGTGACGGTCGCGCTCGTCGGCGACGGCGGCGACGAGGCGTTCGGCGGCTACGAGCGCTACCGCGCGCACGTCCTGGCCTCGCGCGTGCCGCGCGTTGCCGGCATCGTGGGGAGCGCGGGGCTCGGCCTGATTCCTACGGCGCGCCGGCAGCCGCGTTCGACCCTCTTCCGCACGCGGCGCTTCCTCGACGTTGCCGCCCAGCCGCGGGCCGAGCGCTACGCCCGGCTCGTCGAGGTGTTCCCGCTCGAGCTGCGCCGCCGGCTCTGGACCGACGAGGCGCTCGCACAGGCCGCGTCGTCGCTGCTTCCGCACGACCCCGACCTGCGGATCGTCGACATGGAGTCCTACCTCCCGGGCGACCTCTTGCCGAAAAGCGACCTGGCCTCGATGGCCGTCTCGCTCGAGCTTCGCTCGCCGTTTCTCGATCACCGCGTGATCGAGCTCGGGCTCGCGCTGCCTCCGGAGCTCGCGCGCGGGAAGGCCGTGCTGAAGCAGGCGTTCGCGGCCGACCTGCCGCCCGAGATCGCCTCGCGCGGCAAGACCGGCTTCGGCGTACCGCTCGACTCCTGGTTCAGGGCGGAGCTGCGCGATCGCGCCGAGGAGCTTCTGCTCGGCGGGCCCGACCGTGGCCTCTTCCGCCGCGCCGAGCTCGAGCGGCTCCTCCGCGAGCACGCCGAACGCCGCGCCGACCATGGCCACCGCCTCTGGTGCCTCTGCACGCTCGAGCTCTGGCAGCGCCGCTACCTCGACACTGCAGTCCCGGTGCCGGCCGCCGCCTGACGCACCGCACCTGCACCGCGGGTGGGCCCGGAGTTCCTGGGTATGACAACGGGAGGTGTTCGCGCTCGGGCTCATCGCGGCACTGCTTGCCTCGGCGCTCTTCAACGTGGGGGTGGCTCTTCAGGCAGTCGAGGCGCGGAAGGCGCCGCGGTCGCTCGGGCTGCGCGTCTCGCTGCTCCGGCGGCTCCTGCGCCGTCCACTGTGGCTCGTCGGGCTGGCGCTCGGGCTCGTCGGGATCGCGCCGCAGGCGGTCGCGTACGAGCTCGCCCCGTTCGTCGTCGTGCAGACGTGCCTCGTGGCGGGGCTCTTCCTGCTGCTCGCGCTCGGAGTACGTCTGCTGGGCGAGCGCGTGGGGGCGCTGGAGGTGGCGGGCGTGGCCGCGATCGTGGTCGGGGTGGCGCTCGTGTCGTGGGGTGCGCCCGCCCATAGCGAGACGCATCGCGGAGGGGCGGTCGTCTTCGCGGTCGCTGCCGGGCTCGCCGTCGCGTCGCTCGCCCCGTTCGCGGTGCGCGGCACTCGCGCGGATCTCGCGATGGTCTCGATCATCGCCTCGGGCTGCGGGTTCGCGGCGGCGAACATCGCGACGAAGCTCCTGAGCGACGACATCGACCTCCAGCACTACGCGAACGCCGTTGCCTGGGCGGCCTATGGCCTCGCGACCGGGGCCGCCGCCACCCTGACGGGGATGTCGGCGTTCCAGCGCAGTCCGGCCACCACGGTCGTGCCCGTGTCGACCGCGGTGCAGACGTTCCTGCCGGTGATTCTCGCGCCGCTCTTCCTGCGGGAGGGATGGGGCTCGAGCGCGGTGGACGGCGCGCCGACGCTCGCCGGGATCGCGCTCGCGGCGGTCGGAACGGTGCTCGTCTCACGAACCGAAGCCGTGAGCGAGATGGCCGCGGGAGGCGCCGGGTCTTCCTAGGCTGACGCCACGGCGAGCGGCGACTCGAGGGCCGTGCTCTGCCGCACCTCGAGCCAGTGGCGGTAGACCTCTTCGGTTCGCTCGGTGCAGCGCAGCTCCGGAAAGCGCTCGATCGCCCGGCGACGCGCCTCGAGCCCCATCGCTGCGGCATGTGCGGGGTCGGCGGCGATCGCAAGCATGGCCGCGGCGAGCGAGTCGGCGTCGCCGGGCGGCACCAGGAGCCCTGTCTCGCCGTCGCGGACGAGGTCCTCGAGCCCGCCGATCGAGGCTGCGATCACAGGCCGGGCACGCTCCATTGCCTCGAGCGCGACCATGCCGAAGCCCTCGCCGAGCGACGGGACGACGACCGCCATCGAGTCCTCGACCGCCTGCTGCACCGGCGTCACATGGCCTAGGAAGCGAACCGAGCCGTTCAGCCCGAGCTCGCGCGAAAGGTCCTTCAGCCCGTGCTCGAGCACCCCGCGGCCGGCGATGTCGAGCGTCGCGTCGGGCCGCTCGTCGACGACCTGCCGGAACGCACGCAGCAGTACGACGTGGCCCTTGATCGGGATCAGGCGGCCGATGCAGAGGAAGCGCGGCGCGTCGCCGGCGTAGGGCTGAGGCTCGGGGCCGGCCGCAATCCCGTAGTGCACGATCTCGAAGTCGGGCTCGGGGAAGCCCTCGGTCTCCGACAGGTACCGCGCGAGGCCGCGCGAGATCGCGATCTGCCGGTGGGCGAGCGCGCCGATCGTGCGGTCGCCGAGTGCGAAGATCCGCCCCTCGCGAAACTCGTTGAACCCGTGCTTGGTGGAGAGCCGGATCGGCACGCCGGCCACCGTCCCCGCCGTCTGTCCGTACGCGTCGGCGTGAACGAGGTGTGTGTGCAGGATCGTCGGCCGGTGGTTCACGAGATAGGAGAGCACCTGGAAGAACGTGCTCGGATCGACGTCCGTCTTCATCTCGATCCCGTCCACCGGGACACCGCCGGCCTCGAGCGCCCGCGCGAACTCCCAGGCCCCCGGCTCCTGCTCGTGGAGCATCAGGAAGCGGATGTCCCAGCCGCGCTGCACGAGCGCCGGCAGGAGCTGCAGCAGGTGCGCCTCCGAGCCGGAGATGCCGGCGACCTTCTGGACGTGGAGAACGGACATGGCCTAAGCGTACGTCCCTGGATCGTTCCGGCCCCGGACAAAACGCCGAGCTACAGGCGCTGCCTCTGTGGACAACGGCAACGTCCGGTGCCAGGCACCGGTTTTTCGCACCCACGGAGACGCGCGCCCGGCTGTGGACAGACGGCCGGCTCAGGCCTCGGCCGCGAAGGCGAACATGCGGTCGGCGTCGATGCGTGCGTAGACGGGCCCCGAGTCGAGGAACTCCTCCCAGCCCGGGCCGTAGCGGGGGACATAGACGTCGAGCAGCGTCTGCCTGAAGCCGGCATTCGCGGCCTCGTGGAGGTCGAGCGGAACGGCGCAACCGTGCACCGTCACGGCGAACTCCTCGCGCGGCAGATGGGTTGCGGTCACGTGCGGTCGGCTGCGGATGTGGCGGAACCGCAGGGAGTCGGGGCTCGAGCCGAAGTGGAAGGAACCGCGGAAGAAGATGCCGTCGACCGGGCCGCCGATCGGGCGTCCGTCAGCCGTCACCGTCGTGAGGACGAGCAGGCACATGCCCTCGAGCCGCTCGACGATCCGGGCGGCGTCGGGTCTCCGGTCGGGCGTGTGGATGCTGAGGAGGTGCCGACCCGCACCGGCATAGCTGCGATCGAGGAGCGCCTGCATTGCCGCGAGGTCGGCCCGGGTCTCGTGCACGTGGCTACAGGAAGTCGAGGTCGCCGAGCTCGAAGTGAGGGGCCGGCGGGAGGTCGAGGTCAGGATCGAGCGACTTGCCGAGGAGGGTGAAATGCCGGTGCGTCGGCAGGTAGCCCGCACGCAGATACCGGTTTCGCAGCCACGGCGGGGGTGCCGCGATGAGAGCGTTCCCTCCCGCGGCCTTGCCTGCGTCCGCGATGAGCTCCCCCTCGACAGCCGCCAGCACCCCGAGCCGGCCGCGGCCTCGCACGACGGCGTAGCCATCCCCCTGAAGCAGCGCATACGGCGTCGGCGAGTCTGCGAAGCGCCAGTTGAGCCACGCTTCGTCTCGCAGCACGCGGTCGGGCCCTCCGGCCTCGGGAGCCGGAACGGCCGAGAAGCGCTCGACACTCTGCGCCCGCGGCTTCCCGCTCCAGAGCCTCCACCGCGACCACACCCGGAGCGAGGGCAGGGGCGTCCAGCCGAGCCGGCCGAGGAACACGGGCGCCGAGGCGGCGTTCGGGACGGTGAGAAGCAGCCGCACGCCGAGACCCGACACGCGCTCCTCGTTGGCCGCTTCGAGCTTGCCGAAGATGCCGCGCCCTCGATAGTCGGGGTCGGTCGCGACCCGCAGCGGCATGCCCACCTCGAGCCGCTCGCCGCCGATCGACATCGACACGAAGCTGATCGAGGCCGTCCCCACCGTCCGACCGTCCTCCTCGGCCAGGAGCACCGACGCCGGCCGCACCGGGTTTTGCTCGAAGAACCACTCGAGCTCGGACTCCTCGGGTCGCGCGCCCCAGACGCGCTCCATGAGACCGGCGATGTCCGCCCGGCGCGACGGGTCGTACTCGACGACCTGCACCCGGCTACCGGGTGGAGGTGCCGAGCGCCTGGTTGAACAGGCGGCGGGCGTGCGTGCCCGCGACCGTGTCCTTCAGCGAGATCAGGTCGCACGCGCCCGACAGCACGAGATCGAACGTCCTGTCGGGGTAGGGCTCGACGTTGTAACGGCCGAGCCGGAACGGGTTCGTGCCGGTGCCGTTCGCGCGCGAGATCGACGTGAACGCGATCTCGTATCCGGCCTGCTTGAGGATCGACTCGTGCACCGGGTGGAAGTGGGCCTCGGAGCCCTTGACGTAGGCGTAGGCGCGAACGGGACGGCCGAGCTGTTCCTCGAGCTTCAGCTTCGAGACCGCGATCTCGCGCACGGACTCGTCGAGCGTCACCTCCGCGAGCGGCCGGTGCGCGATCCCGTGCGACTCGACCCGCACCCCGCTCGCGTCGAGCTCGCGCATGAGCCCCCAGTCGAGCGTCGGGTTGCGCATCCCGCGCTCGACGAGATGCGTCTCGTGCGGCAGCGGCGTCTCGTCCTCCATGTAGGCGACCGGGATGAAGATCACGGCGGTGTACCCGTGCTTCGTGAGCACCGGCAGCGCGTTCTCGAGCGTGTCGCGATAGCCGTCGTCGAACGTGATCAACACGGCCTTCTCCGGCAGCGGCGCCCCGAGGGTGTAGTGGTCGAGAACCGCCTCGAGATCGACGACGTTGTAGCCGAGCTCCCCGAGACGGGTCAGCTGCTCGTCGAACTTCCTCACCGGCACCGTCGTCGGGTTGTCCGGAAAGTCGTTGATCTTGTGGTACATGAGGATGCTCAGCGTCTTCTGCGCGTCGGGCTGAAGCCGGAGCGCGGTCGAGGTCTCGCCGATCGTGCGGTAGAGCGCGTTCTTCACGACCTGCTTTGCCTGCTGGGCAGTCACGGGGCCATTCTATTCGCGGCGCCCGAGGCGCCCGGCCCGGAAGTCCCGCCAGCCCGCGAGCACCGCGCCGACCGCCTCACGGCGCCGGCCCGAGAGCAGCGCCTGGACGAGGTGCGCGGAGAGCAGGACGCCGCGCCGACGCCAGGTGCCAACCGGCCCGAGCGGGGCGGCTCGCTCGCACACGACGAGCGCGTTCCGGGTCCCGTAGTAGAGCGTGGCCGGCGAGCTCTCGCCGCCCGAGGACTGCGACACCTTGTGCCAGATGCGCCCCGCGGGGACGACGTAGAGCCCGTGGCCCGCCGTCCGCGCACGCAGCGACCAGTCGGTGTCCTCGTAGTAGGCGAAGAGCTCCGTGTCGAAGTCGCCGACCTCCTCGAGGACGGCACGCGGCACGAGCATGGCGGCGCCGCAGATCCGGTCGGTCTCCCAGACCTCGTCGAAGCGTGTGTCGGCCACCTCGCCGTACCCCCGCTGCCGCCCGTTGTAGCCCTTGCGGGGGTCGAAGCGGGCGCCGGCGAACCAGATCGTCTCCGATGGCGGCCCGAACAGGATCAGGGGACCGAGCGCACCAACGTCCGGGCGCCGCGCCGCTTCCTCGAGCAGCGGCGAGAGGAACCCCGGATCGACCTCGACGTCGTTGTTCAGGATCAGGACCCACTCCGCCCCGGCCTCGAGGGCCCTGCGGATGCCGACGTTGTTCCCCTCGGCGAAGCCCAGGTTCGCGTCGTTGACGACGAGCTCCACCCCCGGGAACTCCACGCGAACGGCCTCGACGGTTCCGTCATCCGAGGCGTTGTCGACGACGATCGTCTTCAGCTCCGGCTCGGTCACCGCCGCCAGCGAGCGCAGGCAGGCCAGGGTGTCCTCGCGTCGGTTCCAGGAGAGGACGACGGCGGTGACGGCGCTGTCAGGCATCCGCCGCCCCGAGGTGCCGGAGGTAGTGCCATGACACGAGCAGGCCCCGGGGCCTCCACAGAGCCAGGGCGGCGGCGTAGATGACGAATCCGAGGACGGCCGCGGGCGCGGCATCGAGTACGAGCCCGGCCACTCCGAAGCCGAGCAGCGCAGGCGCCGCGCAGGCCGCGGCCGCCCCGAGCACGCCGCGCGAGGTCGCCGGCAGCGCCCCGAGCGAGGCGAGCAGGACGAGAAGGACGAGAAGCGTCGTCACCGCCATCCCTGCCGCGATCCCGGCCAGCCCGAGCCAGGCCGAGCCGCCCCATTCGATGAGCACGTGGGCGACGAGGGCACCGATGGCGAGCAGCGGCAGCCACCGCGCTCGGCCGCGCACGAACAGGAGCGGGAAGGCGACCGAGAGGGCAATCGAGCAGATCATCCAGGGTGAGAGGTAGGCGACGAGCCGCCCGAGCTCGGTTCCCGTCCCGCCGCCGTAGCTCGAGCCGAGCGCGAGCTTCGCGACCGGAGCGCCCGCGAGCGCGAAGACCCCGGCCGCGCCCGCCACGATCGCGAAGGAGACCCAGGAGGCCGAGATGACATGCCGGGCGGTCCGTTCCGGCGTGAGCTCCCCGCGCGAGAGCGGCACCGAGGAAACGAGCGCGATCGAGGTTGCGGTGACGGCGACGAGCAGCGAGGCGATGAGGTAGGCGTAGGAGAACGTCGTCGTCCGGCCGGAGCCGAGGCCGCTCGCGAACCGGGTGCCGATCACGTAGAGGCCCTGCAGGGCAAACGGAAGCGACACGCCCTCGACGAGCATCCGCAAGCGTCGCAGTACGGCGCCGCCCGGAAGCCCGAGGCCGCCGCGCGAGAGGACGACCGCCAGCGGGATCGAGAGCGAGACGGCACCGTTCAGCGCGAGCCCCCAGCCGAACGCCTGCACTCCGTGGCTGACGAGGGCCACGATCGCAAGCAGCCCGGCCAGCCCTCCCGCCGCATAGCCGAGCGCGGCCGTGCCGTAGTCGTCGAGGGCGGCCAGGGCGCTCGCGGCGATCCCTGCATACACCTGGGCGACGGCAGCCGGGATGAGCCACGGCACGAGCTCGGCAGCACTCGAACGGGCCTCGCTGCCGCCCGTCAAGAGCCCGGCGACCCAGTGGGGCGCCGCGATCGCGACCACCATCGCCGGCACCAGAGGCACCGCCAGGGCGGCCGACCACGAGCCGACCTCCCTTCCGAGCGCGCCCGCCGCCCGCGCCCGGGCGAACTCTGGCAATACGACGACGCGAAGTGCGCTCGCTACGAGCACGATCGCCAGATACACCGCGTATGCAGCGAAGAAACCGTCCGTCTTCGCGCCGTGCCCGAACTTCCGGGCGAGCAGCGCCCCTGCCAGGCCGGCGGACGCGCTGACCGCTGCGGTCGAGAGACCTGTCAGCAGGCCGCTTCGTACCGCGCTCCGACGGCCTGAATGACTACCCTGCATCGATGCCGGGCGACGATAGCGTCATCTGGTCGGCCGGTGAGCTCGAGACGCTCCGGCACGACCTCGGAGACGCCTACAAGGGCCGGACCTGTCTCGTCACCGGCGCCGACGGGTTCATGGGCTCGCACCTCACCGACGCCCTCGTCGAACTCGGGGCCGACGTCGTCGCCTTCGTCCGCGCGACCTCCTCGGGCGCGCTCAACAACATCGGCGCCCAGCGCGAGCGCCTCGCCCGCGTCGTCTTCGCCGACCTGACCGACAAGACCTCGATCGACTACCTGATGCGCGACCTGAAGAAGTCAGCCGACAGGCCCTACGTGTTCCACCTCGGCGCGCAGGCCCACGTCGGCGAGTCCTGGCACCGCCCCTACGAGACGGTGATGGCCAACACGGTCGGCACGCTCAACCTGCTGCAGTCGATCGTCGATCACGATCTCGAGCTCGAGAAGTTCGACACGGCCGGAACCTCGGAGGAGTACGGCAACGTGCGCGAGTCCGTCTCCGACCACCACGACTTCGACGAGAGCGGCAGCCTGATCCTGCACGAGCGCTCGCCGATCAACCCGAAGTCCATCTACGCGACCGCGAAGGTCGCTGCCGACTTCCTCACGATGAACTACCACGACGCCTACGGCGTGCCGGGAGTCGTGACGAGGATGTTCAACAACTACGGCCCGCGGCAGAACCCCCGCTACATCACCGGCACGATCATCACCCAGGCCCTCGAACGCGCCCAGATCGAGCTCGGCCAACTCGACCCGCTGCGCGACTTCTGCTTCTGCACCGACGGCGTGCGGGGCCATCTCACGGTCGCGGCGCGCGGCAAGCCGGGCGACGTCTACGTCTACGGCCAGGGCGAGAACATCTCGATGGCCGACTGGGCGGGGATGATCCTGCGCGTCGGCGAGGAGAACGGATTCTGGCCCGCCGGGCGCGAGGTCGTGACGAGCGAGGCGCGCTTCCGTCCGGGCGCCAGCGAGGTGATGGCGCTCCGTGTCGGCTACGAGAAGCTGAAGTCCGAGACCGGCTGGATGCCGACCGTAAGCTGGGAAGAGGGCGTCCGGCGCACGATCGCCTGGTACGCGGCGAACCGCGACCGCTGGGTGGGCCGCGTCGACTGGATGACCCGCCGGTAACCATGCGAGCGCTCGTCACCGGCGGCGCCGGCTTCCTCGGCTCGTTCCTCGTCGAGCGCCTGCGGGAGCGGGGCGACGAGGTGTTCGTCCCGCGGAGTACCGAGTACGACCTGACTCGTTGGGACGACAGCGAGCGGCTGTTCGCGGACGCGCGACCCGAGGTCGTCTTCCACCTGGCTGCGGAGGTCGGCGGCATCGGAGCGAACCGCGCGAATCCCGGCCGCTACTGGTTCGCGAACCTGACGATGGGCACGAACGTGCTCGAGCTCTCGCGACAGCACGAGGTCACCAAGCTCATCCTGGCCGGCACCGTGTGTGCCTATCCGAAGCACACGCCGACGCCGTTCAGCGAGGACGACCTCTGGAACGGCTACCCCGAGGAGACGAACGCGCCCTACGGCGTGGCGAAGAAGTCGCTCCTCGTCGGCGCTCAGGCCTACCGCGAGCAGTACGGGCTCGACAGCATCTACCTGCTGCCGGCGAACCTCTACGGGCCTCGCGACAACTTCGACCTCGAGACCTCGCACGTCGTGCCGGCGCTGATCCGGAAGATGGTCGCCGGCACCGACCAGGTCGTGCTGTGGGGCGACGGGTCGCCGACCCGCGAGTTCCTCTACGTCGAGGACGCCGCAGACGCGTTCGTCCGCGCAGCCGCGAGCTACTCGGGCCCGGAGCCCCTGAACGTCGGCACCGGGGCGGAGATCTCGATCGCGGAGCTCGCGGCGACGATCGCGGAGCTGACCGGGTTCGACGGCGAGGTCGTGTGGGACAGCTCGATGCCGAACGGCCAGCCCCGCCGCCGCCTCGACACGAGCCGCGCGGAGGCTCTCCTGGGCTGGCAGGCCGCGACCCCGCTCCGCGAGGGTCTCGCGCGCACGATCGCCTGGTACCGCGAGCAGGCGCCCCTCCATGTCGGCGGCTAGCGCAGAGGCGCCGCTCACCCGTGTTGCCCGCGTCGCCGAGGGAACGGGGCGGCTGCTCGGACGGCTCGATGCGCTGACCGCGCGAATCCGGCCGTGGATGGTGCTCGTCCCGCTCGCAATCCTCGGCTACGGCGTCGCGGCCTGGGTCGGCTCGAAGGCCGTCCACACGGGCTGGCTCTACTACAACGGCGGCGACGGCACCTGGTACTACACGACCGCATGGATGCTCGGTCACGGGCTGATTCCGATCAGCTCGATCGGATACGGCTACCCGCTCCTGATCGCGCCGCTGGCGCGAATCGGGGGCCCGAACATACTGTCGGGGCTCCCCTACGCGATCTTCTTCAACGTCGTCGTGCTCGGACCGATCGCGCTCGTCTGCATGTACGGGCTCGCGAAGGCGATCGCCGGTCGGCGGTTCGCCTACATCGCCTCGGCGCTCTGGGTGATCGGGCCGGTGATCGCGATCCCCTACTTCCTCGCGAGGTACCACCGCCCCTATGTCGGTCTTCAGCTCCCGGCTGACCTCGGCCTCACGACGCTCGGTGACTTCCCCTCGATGGTCGCCGTTCTCGTCGCGGCGTACTTCGCGTTTCGCGCGCTCACGAGTGGAGACGACCTCGACGCGCTCACTGCGGGTCTCGCCGCCGGTCTCGCGCTGGCGGTGAAGCCTGCAAATGCCGCGTTCCTGCCCGCTCCCGCCCTCGCGCTCATCGTCGCGCGAAGACCGCGTGCGCTCCTCGTCTTCACCGCCGGCCTCGTGCCCTCGGTCATCTGCCTCACGCTCTGGAAATACCGTGGGCTCGGCTATATCCCGCTGTTCCACGGCCACCAGGTGGCCCTGGCCGACGGGCCCGGACCACCCCAGCTCGTGGGTGGGCTGGACGTCGGGCAGTACCTTCACGGCTCATGGCAGCACCTGCAGCACAACCTCGACGGGTTTCGCGAGTTCACGTGGAGCAGGCGCCTCGTCGAGTGGACCGTGGTCGCCGGGCTGATCGGGCTCTTCCGCCGCTCGGTCCCGGTGGCCGTGCTGATCGGGGGCTGGCTCGCCTCCTACATGTTGATCAAGGGAACGTCGGTCGCGAACTTCTACGGCGGCAGCTTCTTCCGCTACCTCGCGCCCGCGATCCCGGCGGCATTCCTGCTCGTCCTCTCGATCCCGTTCCTGATCCCGATCCTGGGCCGGCGGCTCGCGACCCATGGCGACATGGTCACCTGGCCCGTCTCGAGGCGCTCGAGGCGCACGGCCGCGGGTTTCTGCGCGTTCCTGGCGATCGCCCCGATCGTCCCGATCCTCGCGTTCAGCCAGCAGGCGGGTGCGTCCACCGCGGACTTCTTCACGAGCTCGTTCCTGATGCCGGCGAACACCTTTCCGCTCGCCGCGACCGTCCACGGCCCGGCGGTGACGCTGAGCTGGCCGTCGCAGAGCGCCCGCGGCGCGGTCGTCAGATACGGGATCCTCCGCCTCCGGCGAGATCCGCTCGCCTGTGAGCGGCCATCGGGCGGCTCGATGACCTGCGGTCTTCCGCCTGGAGGCCTCATCGCGAGGACACACAAGACCACGTTCACCGACCTGCCGCGTCCGGGACCGTGGGTCTACCGCGTCGAGGTGATCGCGAGCGTTCCGGCCCCGTCCGGCGACCTCGTCCTGCTCAGCCGGCCCGCGACCGTGTCGGTACCCGCGGCGGCCGGGTAGGGCGGCTAGTCGGGCTCGCCGATTCGCGACTCGAGCAGGGCGAGACGCTGGGCGAGGATCGTGTTCTGGTCGGAGAGCTTGGAGATGACCGTCGAGTAGTGGAGGAGCACGAGGATCACGAACAGCAGCCCGACGGCGAACAGGACGGCGGGCGGGTAGGTCGAGACACCGAACCAGCCCGCGATCGTGTCGAGGCCGCCGCGCCAGGCCGAGAGCGCGACGAGAACGAGGCCGGTCGCGAGCCAGAGGATCGCGTACCGCTCTCGCAGTCTCCGGGAGCGGATCAGCTCGAACACGACGAGCAGGAGCAGCACCGAGACTGCCGTCGCGACGATCGAGGTGCGAAGCGGGGTCAGCTTCCCTCCTCGAGCGGCGCGACATCGCGCCGGAACAGGTCGACGAACACCGCCAGCAGCACCTTGACCATGTAGTAGACGGAGGCGAGCGTCCCGATCGAGGAGCGGCCGTGCTCGCGCTCGCGCATCGTCACCGGCACCTCGCGCACGCGGATTCCACGCCGGAGCGCCATTACGAGCCCTTCGACCTCCGGATAGTCGCGGGGCAGATCGGCCGCGAACAGCGCGACCGTACGCCGGTTCAACGCCTGGAAGCCCGACGTCGTGTCGGTGAGGCGCTCGTGGGCGATCCACGAGACGACGCGTGCAAGCACTCGGATCCCGATCCGGCGGGCCGCCGACGAGCGATAGCCGGTATTGCCGATGAAGCGGGAGCCGATCGCGAGATCGGCCTCCCCGGCGGTGACCGGGGCGACGAGCTCCCGGAGCTGCGCGGGGTCGTGCTGGCCGTCGCCGTCGAGCCGGACGACGAGCTCGTAACCGCCCTCCCAGGCATAGCGGAAGCCGGTCTGGACAGCGCCGCCGATCCCGAGGTTGAACGGAAGCCTGACGACATGCGCACCGGCCTCGGCCGCACGCTCCGCGGTGCGGTCGGTCGAGCCGTCCGAGACGACCACGACCTCGAGCTCCGGGTCGAGTGCCTTCAGCTCGGAGAGGAGCCGCCCGATGTTGTGCTCCTCGTTGTAGGCCGGCACGATCGCGATCCGCCGCACGGCGGCGAGCGGAGCTGCCCCGACGGCCGGAGCCGGCTGGAGCTCAGCCGACATGTGCCTTCACGTCGAGGTCGAGCAGATCGAGAACCCGGCGCGCACGATGGCGGTAGGTGTGCTCGTCGAGCACGCGCTCGCGCGCGCGGCGGCCCATCTCCTCGGCCTGGCCCGGATCGTCGAGGAGCGCGCGGTAGGCGGCCACGGCCTCGTCGGTGTCGGCCGCGACGATCAGCTCCGAGCCGGGCTCGAACCAGCGCTCGATCCCGTCGTACGGGTTCGCGACGATCGCGGCACCCGCAGCGGCGAGCTCGAACGGCCGGCACGAGGACGAGGCATAGACCGAGGCATGCGAGCGGCGGGTGAGGCAGAGGTTGACCCGGGCAGCCGCGATCGCCCGTGGGAAGGCGGGGAACGGGATGTCGCCGAGAAGCCGTGCGTTTCCCGTGTCGCCGAGGAAGTCCTGGCCGCCGAGTGCGAAGTCGAGCTCGGGAAGCGCCCGCGAGGGCTCGCCGACGAGCGCCTTCATCCAGTCGCGCCGGAACTTGTCGCCGTAGCCGTAGAAGAAGACGTCTGCCTCCTTCTCGACCGGCTGCGGGGAGAAGAACTCGGGGTCGGCGCCCCAGAAGACGGCCTCGGCCCGCCGGGCCCCGAGCGCGAGCAGGCTCTCGAGCCCGCCCTCGGAGTTCGAGAGGACGAGGTCGTATTCGCCGGGGTCAGCGCCGTGGTAGTAGTTGAACCCGGTGTCCATGCCGCCGAACTCGGGCAGGCTCATCGGCACGTCGCCGTCGTAGAAGACGACCGGGATCCCGAAGCGGGCTCTGAGCGCCTCCGGGATCCCGCGGAAGTGCGCCATCGGCACGGTGAAGACGATCACCGCGTCGGGCTTCTCCTGCTCGACGAGGCGCTCGAGGTGCTTGCGCCACCTGGGTGTGACGACGCGCCAGATCGTCTCGCGCGTCAGGCGGTCGCCGAGGGAGTCGTCCGGCGAGTCCTCCGCGCGGCGGAGGTGCCTGTCGCCCTTGACCCGCGCCGCGAGATCGCGCGCCCATGCATACGACTCCCCTTCGCGATAGGTCGGGTTGGCCGCGCTCCGCCACCACGGCGTCTCGATCGGCCTACCGCGGTACGGCGCGACGACCAGCTCGGCGCCCTCGTCGTGCAGGCCCTTCCAGAGCTGCCACCACGCGGGCGTACAGCCGTAGCGGAAGTCGAGATCGACCGCCGAGGCCACACAGAGCAACTTGGGCGCGCGCATGCGCTAAGTGTCGCAGGAGGCGGTTACGGCGCCGTAAGGGGAAGCCCTCGAGCACCCTCTTTCCGCCGCGGCGGGCGGTCCGGAAGGCAAACGTCGGCGATCGACGCGGAAGGTGGCGCTGACGACCGCCTCGACGTCCTTCAGGAGGGACGAGGTGTCGTCGACGCCGTCGTCGCCGTCGAGTTCCGCGGCGCTCGGCCCTCCACCGCTGCATAGCTATGATCGAGCGGTGAAGCGAGCGAGTATCGGTTGCGCAATCTGCGCCTCCACTGCCCGTTCTTGAGTTAGGCAGAGGAGGTGTTTTTCTATGGCAACTGGAACCGTCAAGTGGTTCAACGACGCTAAGGGTTTCGGGTTCATCAGCCCGAGCGACGGCGGCAAGGATGTGTTCGTGCATTTCAGCGCCGTCAGCGGCGACGGCTTCAAGTCACTCGCCGAAGGTGCGAACGTCGAGTTCGAGACCGAAGAGGGTCCGAAGGGCCCGCAGGCCAAGTCCGTCACGCTTGTCTAGCGTGTGAGCGATGGGCGCGGCCCGGTTCTTCGGAGCCGGGGCGCGCCCGTAGGCTCCACGCATGCGGCTCTTCGTCCTTGCCCGGCACGGCCGGTCCGTGCTGAACCTGAAGAGGATCGTCAACGGCGACCCGCTGCACGACCTCGGCCTCGCCCCACAGGGAATCGAGGAGGCGCAGGAGCTCGGCCGGCAGCTCTCCGCGATCCCGGTCGACCTCGCGGTCAGCTCGCAGTTCCCGCGGGCCGTTCAGACCGTGGACGCGGCACTCGAGGGGCGCGACATCCCGCGGATGCTCGACGAGGATCTCGGCGACATCCGGATCGGCTCGCTCGACGGGGTGACCCTCGACGACTATCACCACTCGGCGGCACGCGCCGACCGCAACCTGCCCTTTCCGGACGGGGAGAGCCTGAACGACGCCGCGCGCCGCTACGCCGATGCCTTCGAGCGCCTGCTCGCACGCCCCGAGCCGGTCACCCTCGTCGTCTGCCACGAGTACCCGGTGCGTTACGCCGTCAACGCGGCGGCCGGCAGCGACGAGTTCGACGCGCCGTTCCGCGAGACGCCGAACGCGACGCCCTACCTCTTCGACGAGCCGGCTCTGTCGCGGGCTGTTACGCGCATCCGCGACCTCGCGAGCTGAGACTCACCACAGCTTGTACGAAGCCCGCGACACGAAGATCCCGTGCCCATGGCCGTTCGTACACGTGACGCCAATGGTCTCGGAATCGCAGCTCAGCGTGCCCTGCTTCCACTTCGTCCCGTACGCGAGGACGACGTAATGGGGATGCTCGGTGCCCGGGTCGTAGAGCGTGCCGCCCGTGCACACGACCCCGCCCTTGCCGCTCCGTCCGAGCGAGAATCCGCCCCAGTCGACTCCGAACGGAGCCGAACCGCAGTAGTGGGTGAGCTTCGCCTTGTAGTCGGCCTGAGCGATCTCACAGTTGACGAGCTCCGGCTTGTCTGACACGAGCAGGCACGTGATGTTCTTCGACGGCGAGCGGAAGCCGGGGATCGTCTTCGCCTCCGCCGCCGAGGGGAAGAGGGCGAGCACGACGACCAGTCCGAGCAGCACGCGCATCGCGCCGATTGTCGCACGCCCGCAAATAGGAGCAGTGTCCCGACGGGAGCACGTCCTTTCGACACTTCGTGCACGATCGACGCGAGTCCTTTATGGTCGCCTCCGTGGGCACCGGGGGGAGCCGTGCGATGTGTCTGGCTGTGCTGACGGCAGCGGCTACGTTCGCCCTGACGGCCACAGGAAGCGCGACGCGGACAGAAGCGGCATCGGCTGCCGCCTCGGGAGGGCTCGTGCAGCAGGGCGCGAAGATCGCAGCCACCGACGTGATCGGTGCGTCGAAGTTCGGATCCGTAGTTGCGATCTCGAGCGACGGCACAACCGCTCTGATCGGCGGCTCCGCCGACGGTGGCAACCTCGGCGCCGCATGGGTCATGGTCCGGTCGGGCTCGAACTGGAGCGAACAGGCGAAGCTCACGCCACCGGACTCCGAGCCGCTCTCCCTCCTCGGCGCCAGCGTCGCGCTCTCGCCCGACGGCAACATGGCGCTCGTCGGGGCTCCTCAGACGACGCAGAACGGCTCGCAGCAGGGCGCAGTCTTCGTCTACATCCGTTCAGGCACGACCTGGACGCAGGGCCAGCAGCTCGCCCCGCCCGATACCACGGGAACCGGCGTCAAGTTCGGGACGAGCCTCGCTCTGTCCTCCGACGGCTCTACCGCGCTGATCGGCGGAGTCGGCGACGCGTCGAACGCGGGCGCCGTGTGGGTCTACACCCTTTCTGGTGGCACCTGGACCGAGCAGGTGAAGCTTGCGGCGCCGGCCGACGAGACCGGTTCGAGCAAGTTCGGCTCGAGCGTCGCCCTCTCCTCGAACTCGACCGTCGCGCTGATCGCCGGCTCGTCGGACAACAGCTCGAAGGGCGCGGCCTGGATCTACACCCAATCGGGTGGCACCTGGACCGAGCAGCAGAAGCTCTCATCGCCCGCGGATGAGGTGTCCGGTGGGATCGGCGTACGTTTCGGCGGAAGCGTCGCGCTCTCTCCCGATGGCACGACCGCCCTCGTGGGCGGGTCGGCCGACGACAGTGGGAAAGGGGCGGTGTGGGTCTTCACCGTCGCGTCCACCGTCTGGAGCGAGCAGCAAAAGCTCCTCGGCAGCTCCGGAGTCGGCCTGGGCGGCTCGATCGTGCTGCCGAGCGACACGACGGCCTACGTCGCTGGCTCGGCGAAAGATGCGTTCGAGTACACCTTCTCGGCCGCAACCTGGAGCCAGGTACAGCAGCTGAACACTCCCGGCGACGCCTCCGGTGCATCCGGACTCGGCGGCAGCCTTGCACTCTCGGGAGGCGGTTCTACGCTTCTCGTCGGGTCGGTGGTCACCGGGTCGACGTCACAGGACGTTCGGGGCCAGGCGTGGTCGTTCTCGTTCTCGGGTACGTGGACAGAGCAGGGGACGCTGACCGCCCCGCCAGACGAGCTCCCCGACACCCAGTTCGGGCTCGGAGTTGCCCTGGCAGCCGATGGTGACACCATGCTCGTCGGCGCCGAACATGACGACGGCCAGCTCGGCGCTGCCTGGGTGTACGTCCGGTCCGGTTCGACCTGGACGGAGCAGGCGAAGATCGTTCCCTCGGACGAGGCCAACCCTGTTGCGATCCTGGGCTTCGGCATGGCGGTCGCGCTGTCTGCCGACGGGAACACGGCGCTGATCGGCGGACTTGGCGATACAACCGGAGACGGAGCCGTGTGGGTGTACCGCCGGTCGGGCACGACGTGGACCGAAGCCCAGAAGATCACCGCTCCGGGAGACGAGACCGGTCACGGCGAGTTCGGGATCACGGTTGCGCTCTCGACCGACGGCTCGACGGCGCTGATCGGCGGCGAGTTCGACAACTCCAGCAAGGGCGCGGTCTGGGCCTACACCCAGAGCGGCGGGACCTGGACGGAACAGCAGAAGCTGACCGTCTCGTCCATCGACGCCACGGACACGCAGTTCGGTCTCACGCTCTCGATGTCGTCCGATGGGAACACTGCGCTCTTGGGTAGCGAGCAGCACGACTGGATCTTCACCCGGTCAGGAGCCGTGTGGACAGAGCAGCAAGAGCTTCCAACCCGCGGAGGGATCGTACTCCCCGACGGCCAGTCCGCCCTGCTCCCGAACGGCGGCTCGAACGGGTTCACCGTGTACACGGTCTCGGCCGGGTCGTGGAGCGCCACCCAGGTGGTCCCTGCGCCATCGGATGCGAGTGCCCAGTCGGAGTTCGGCGCGCCCCTCGCGGTCACTGCGGACGGGTCAGCGGCGCTGATCGGCGGAGAAACCGACACCACCAACGGCGCGGCCTGGGTCTACGGGAGCTCGGGCGGAAGCTGGAGCGAACTGCAGAAGCTCCCGGCGCCTGCGGATGCGGTCGGGGGAGCCTTCGGCACTGACTTCGGGTCGGCGGCGGCGCTCTCATCAGACGGTACGACGGCCGTCATCGCGGGACGCCTCGACGCGGACGAGGTCGGTGCGGTCTGGCCCTACGTGCACGCGGACCTCCCCGGCGCGCCCACCGCGGTAACGGCGGCCGCCGGTAACGGACGGGCCACGGTGAGCTTCGTTCCTCCGCTGTCGAACGGCGGCTCGGGGGTCACCTCCTACACGGTCACGGCGTCTCCCGGGGGCATCACGGCAAGCGGCAGCTCGAGCCCGATCGACGTCGTCGGGCTCACAAACGGGCAGGCGTACACCTTCACCGTGACAGCGACGAACGCGGTCGGCACCGGGCTCGCCTCGGCCCCCTCGACGGCGGTCACACCAACCGCACCGGCCGGAGGCGGAGGCGGAGGAGGAGGTGGCGGCGGGGGCGGGGGCGGCGGGCCCGCGCCGGATATTCACGTGTCGGTCGCAGCCGGACCGACACCGCACGCGGTCGGCGACCAGTTCGCCTATCTCATCACCGTCGTCAACCAGGGCGCGAACTCGAACGGGACGACCCTCACCGTCAATTTCTCCTCGCAGGTCACGCTCCGAGGCACCAAGGTCGATCGTGGCCCGGGTTGTGCCCCGTCCGGGCAGACCGTCAGCTGCTTTCTCGACTTCTTCCCGAGCGGCTTGACGAGCATCGTCGAGGTCGACGTGCAGGTCGCCGCTCTCGGAACGATCGTGTTGACGACGTCGACGTCCTCCTCGCCCGCCGAGCTCACTCCGGCCAACGGCATCGCCACGAACACGATCACGCTCGGCGCGACCACGACGTCCGTGCCTCCACCGGCCCTGACGCTCTCGAACGGCTCCGCGACGCCAAAGCCGAAACCAAAGCCGGTGCCCGAGACGTTGTCGCTCCTCGGCCTGAAACGGATCTCCCTCCACGCGAAGCATCCAGCACTCAGCTTCACGGCCAAGGTCTCCAAGCCGGGCCTCCTGAAGATCACGCTGCTGAATTCCAAGGGGCACAAGCTCGCCGGGTGGACGAAACACGCGCACTCCGGGAAGAACGTCTATTCGCTGGCGCTGCCGCCACAGGCCCGGCACGCTGGACGTGACCGGCTCCGCGTCGTCGTGACGGGCGACGCGACACCCCGGCTGCTGCCGGTCGTCGTGCACGCGTAAACGCGAGCTGTCTAGTACGTGATCGGCTGGACGATCAGACGGTAACCGGGCTCTTCGACTGCCCGGTCGATCACGTCGACGATCTCATGCTCGGTGCCGGGAACCGAGTCGCCGACGAGAGGCGACCAGTCGTCCTCCTCGATCGTGACCTGGCCGACGCTGGCGCCCTTCGTGTCGAAAAGCTGGAGGATCAGCACGCAATGATCCTATCGGCGCCCGCTAGTAGGCGCCACGGCGGGCGACGACTGCCGGCAGGGTCTTGCCGAGGATCGTGATGTCGAGCCAGAGCGACCAGTTCTCGAGGTAGTAGAAATCGAGGCGCACGAGGTCGTCGAACGACAGGTCGCTGCGGCCCGCGATCTGCCAGAGGCCGGTCATGCCGGGCAGGACGTTCGAGCGGCGGCGGTGCCAGGGCTCGAGCTTCGCATAGTCGCGGAGCGGCAGCGGGCGGGGGCCGACGAGCGACATGTTCCCGCGGAGGACGTTCACGACGTTCGGGATCTCGTCGATCGAGAACCGCCTCAGCACGCGCCCGACACCGGTGACCCTCGGATCGTCGCGGATCTTGAAGAGCGCGCCACTCGCCTCGTTGGCTTCCTCGAGCGCGGCCTGGCGGCCCGCGGCGCCGGCGACCATCGTGCGGAACTTCAGCATCCGGAAGTTCTCCTCGCCGAGGCCGACGCGCTCGTCGGCGAAGAACACCGGGCCGCGTGAGGTGAGCTTGACGAGCGCCGCGATCACGAGCCAGACCGGGAGGCCGATCACGACGATGAACGCCGAGACGACGATGTCGAACGAGCGCTTGAGCGCGAAATCGGCGCCGGCGAACGCGGGTGGGCGTACGTCGAAGAGCGGCACGGCCTGGCCCGGTACGTACTCGCCGCGCTCGATCAGGAGCTCGGTGGTGCGCGGCGCGATCCGTACTCGGACCCCGCGCCGGTGCGAGGAGTCGACGATCTCGAGCAGCTCCGTCTCCGAGAGGCCGTCGTCGGCGACGATCAGCTCGTCGAGCGCACTCTCGACGAGCGCCGCCGCCACTGCCGGCCCGGGCTCGACTCCGCCCGCGAACTCGTAGTCGATGCCGCCGCGGCTCGCGCCGAGCGTCGCGCGGAGATGGGCAACCTGGCCCGGAGAGCCGACGAGCAGCACGCGCCGGCGCACCCCGCGCGACCGCAGGACCGCACCGCTGACGGTCTCGTAGCTCCACCGGAGCAGGCTGATCGTCATCGCGACGCAGATCCCGCCCACGACGTAGAGGCCGAACGTGGTGAAGTGCTGCCCCGTTCCGATCGCGAACGCGAGCGTCAGCAAGGCGACAAGAGCAACGGAGGCAACGACCTTGCCCGAGCCCTCGCGTAGCTCACGCGGGCCGTAGAGCCCGTTGCGCCAGAACACGAGCAGCACGAGGAGGATCAGGAACGCGAGCCAGTCGGTCTCGAGATCCCAGAGGAGATTCCAGAAGATCGGGCTCGGGTCCCGGATCCACGAGCGGAGGGCGAGCGCGAGGTAGAGGCCGACGGTGAGCCCGCTGATGTCGATCGCGGCGAGGACGAGGATGCTTCCGGCCCGGCGGAAGAAGGCTCGGAGCGGGTTTCGCTGCAACCGGAACGGCCTGATCGCGCGGGCGTCCTCCGGCGGGGAGGGCTGTTGCATCTTGACCGGCACGCTCATGGCGAAAGATTACGACGAAAGGACGACTGCGCCCCTGACCGTCGGCCCGTGAAGGTGGATGACGACGCCCGGGAGCGGCCCCGCGTTCCAGCTCCAGGCGACCCGTTTGCCGGCGAACGTCACCGTTCGGGGACGCCTCGGCGCAGGGACGAACAGCTGGACGTCGCCGGGCTGGCCGGTCAGGGCGAGCGAGGTTCCGTTCGTCGCCAGGAATCCGGCGCGGCCGGGATGCGAGAGCTCGTTCACGCCCCACCAGGATCCGGTCGCGGTGCGCAGGTTGAAGGGCACGACAGCGCCTGCCCGCACGTAGAGCGGGAACTGGTCGAGCGGCGTCGGCCGCGTGAACGAGCGGCCGCCGGCGACATGGGTGCCCGTGTAGAGATCGACCCACGACCCGGGCGGGAGGTAGACGGTGGGTGTGACGCCCGGCCCGGCCACCGGCGCCGCGAGCAGATCCGGGCCGACGAGGGTCTCGAAGTTCGCATCCCAGGCCTTGGCGGTGTCCG
Source organism: Gaiellaceae bacterium (assembly GCA_036271235.1). Classification (GTDB taxonomy): domain Bacteria; phylum Actinomycetota; class Thermoleophilia; order Gaiellales; family Gaiellaceae; genus PALSA-600. Next base: position 42,879 of record DATBBA010000056.1, on the reverse strand, counting down.
GAAACTCGAACGCAAGCGGCCGCAGCACCGGCTGGTGGCGCTGGAGCAGGCCGTAGAGGTACGGGAAGAGCTCGTAGTGGAGGATCGCGGCCGCCTTCAGCCCGGACATCGCCGCCGGGCCGAGCGTCCACGGCGTCGAGTTGGCCCCGACGCCGCCGATCTCCATCACCGGCGAGACCGCGCCGAACTGGGCCCAGCGGACGAGTAGCTCCGCCGTCACGAACGGCGGCCCCTGGTAGCCACCGATGTCGGAGCCCCAGGTCGGGAAGCCGCTCATCCCGATCGTCTGTCCCGCCACGATCGCGCGCTGCAGCCCCACCCACTCCTCTGGCAGGTCGCCCGACCACATCCCCGGGGCGACGGCCTGCGAGCCGACCGTCCCGGCGCGGAAGATCGCGGCCGAGCCCTCCGGCAGCGCATCCATCACCGCTCGCTGGTAGAGCAGCGGGTAGTCGTTCGTCAGCGAAAGGCTGATGGTCCGTAGGTCGTTCTCGTCGCCCCGGTCGGCCTTGACGCCGTCGACCCCGAGCGCGACGAGGGCGCGGATGCGCCGCTGGAACTCGGCCACCACACCCGGGTCGCGGAGATCGAGGATCTGAGATCCGGGCGCGCCGAGCGGCTTGCCCGGGTAGCCCTCTGGACAGGTCGCACGCGGCGAGACCCAGAGCATGAAGAGGACACCGCGCGCGTGCACCTTGTCGATCAGGCCGGCGGGGTCGGGAATCCTCGACTTGTCGAACGTGAGCACTCCGTTGCACTGCTCCCAGGGATTGTCGAGCAGCACCCAGCCGAGCGGGATCCCGGCCGCCTGGAAGCGTGAGATGTCCTGGAGGATGTCCGCGGGACCGTCGACCTCGTCTCGCCACTTGATCAGCTCGAGCTCGGACGGAGGCGGCACGACCGGCTCGCCGGTCTCGGCCTGGTAGTCGTGGAGGGTCTGCGCGAACGAGCCGACGTACAGGTTCTCGTGGAGCTCGGTGCCCTGCAGGCACACCTCGGTGCGGGTCGGAAGCGCCGGGAACGTGCACGGCGGATCATGGGCGATCTGGCAGCCCTCGCCGCCGGGCGAGCCGGCGAAGGCCATCGCCGCCGGGTTCTGGCTCGCGAGCCGGAGGGCCCATCCGGCCGAGCTCGCGAAGTACGGGATCGGCGTGTAGGAGCACTGGTAGCCGACCTCGACGCCGAGGATCTGACCGCGGAGGTCGACCGCCTCGTCGTTCTCGCCGCCTCCGAGGAAGTGCTCGTTCGGGGCGGAGTCGAAGGCGTCGTAGACCTGCTGGATGCCGGTCGCGGGGTGCAGGGCGAGGTCGATGTCGGCGCCGGTCGCGGTCTGCGTGACCTTCACGGTCGCCGTGCGGTGGCCGCCCGGCTCGTTTGTCGCAACCCGGTAGGTGTCGCCGTCGTGCGAGATCACCTTCGTCAGGAAGTACTGGTCTCCAGTCGAGGTGAGCTGGTAGCGGAGCCTTGCGTCCTTGTCCTCGGTCACGACCGTCTTCCCGTCGCGGAGGACCGAGATCCGGAACGGGCTCGTGTCTACGTGAATCGTGATTCCCGGGGCGGCGTCGTGGGAGCCGCCACAGCCCGCGAGCGCCGCCAGCGCCGCGACGAGGATCAGCGGGCGCAGCTTCAAAGCCCGGATCCGCCGAGATGCGTGATCGCGGGGCGTTCGGCCTGGCGAGTCCAGACGGGCGCACCGCCCGCGCAGATCGGTGGCTCAGGGCTTAGGGCCTGCATATGGTGTGCCAGGGGACCTCGCGCTCGGCCGTCAGCTCGTCGAGCCCTGCGGGCCGGCGGCGGCGGGCGAGGAGGCGCAGGACGCCGACGAGCGCGGCGCGGCGGCGTCCCTCGAGCAGCTCGTAGTCGTGGAAGTGCACGTGCACGACCGGGGGCAGCTCCCTGTGGAGCGCGCGGGCGATCGCGCCGAGCGAATGCGTCGTCGGCAGCTCGAGCAGACGGCGCCCGTCGACGAGCCGCACCCAGGCGGGCTGGTCGAGCTCTGCACGCGGCGCATCGGCAGCCAGGTACGACGGACGCCAGGAGGTGGCGGTGCAGTCGACGTAGCCGAGGTCGGCAACCGCAGCCATCACCTCTGCATCGGTGTACCAGCCGCCGCCGCAGAAGAACCGCGGCTCGAGGCCCTGCTCGCGCAGCCACTCACCCTCGCGCAGTACCGAAGCCGCCGGATCGGGGCCGGTCGGCCGTGCGTGCGTCGGCGACGTCCAGTGGACGTGGTGCCCGAAGGGCCCGTGGGCGCAGGCCTGCCGGGCACGCCCGACGAATGAGCCGAGGTTCTCGCCTTCGGCCGGAGGCCGCATCAGGGATGCGATCCGGAAGCCGCCGGGCCGCGCCTCGAGCAGGCGCCGGTAGCGGTCCCAGACCAGGTCGTCGAGCGGACGCTCGACGTGACACGACACGACCGCGTAGCCTTGAGTACCGGGCATGGTGCGAGATTGGGCGGACTCCTCGGCGATTGAGCGCCCGGCATCGAACCGGCCAAGCGCATGAACGCGGCGATCGTACACACCATCGAGTGACACGCACACGTGCCTATGCGGTGGTGATCGCGGTCTGCGCGCTGCCGCGGATCGTGCTCCTCGTCCACGAGCGGGTCGGCGTGACCCAGAACTTCGAGAAGTCGAAGCTGCTCGCGCAGATGTACGTCGCGAACGGGACGTTCGGCTATGTCCCCGGCCATCCGACCGCGTACACCCAGCCGCTCTACGGCTACTTCCTGATCCCGATCTTCTGGATCGCCGGCTTTCACTGGTGGTCGTTCGGCACCGCCCAGATCCTGGTCGCGGTTGCCACCTCGATCTGCGTGCTCGAGACCGGCCGCCGCTTCCTCTCGCTGCGGATCGGCGTGCTCGGGGCCGTGATCGCGACGCTTCAGCCCTACCTCCTCTGGCACGACATCCACGGGAACCGGGAGATCCTCGACCAGCTGATCGGGGCCGCGCTCTTCGGGCTCACCCTCCTCGCGGCGAGCCGGCGCTCGGTGTGGACGGGCGTCGGGCTCGGTGTGGTCGCGGGGCTCGGAGTGCTCTCGAACGCGCGGCTCACGGTGCTTCCGCTCGTCCTCGCAGGCTTCATCCTCTGGCGGGGCGCGGGCTGGGCCGTCGCGGTAGCGGTCCCCCTCGTCGCAGCCGTCACCGTCAGCCCCTGGGTCGTTCGCAACAAGGTCGAGCTCGGCTGTTACGCGATCACGACCGACGGCCGCGCGCTCTGGAAGGCGAACAACGTGAACACCTACAAGACGCTCTCCTCGGGGCTGTGGCTCGACCAGGTGCCCGATCTGCCACAGCGGCTCGTCAGGCCGATCCCGCCGATGTGGGTGACACCCGAGACGGCCGGCGCCGAGTGGGTGCAGAACCACCGGGTGATCGACGTTCCCGAATGCGCCCAGCAGTCGGCGTACGAGCACCTCGTGTTCAAGTTCTGGGAACACCATCCCGGCGAGAAGGTGAAGCTCGCCGGCCAGGCGACGCAGATGCTCTGGAGCCCGCGAGCCGGGCTCGAGGGCGCCCAGGAGGCCGGCGTCGATCCGCTGCGCAGGTGGGGCGAGCCGCTCTACACCGTGCCGCTGTTCCTGCTCGCGATCGCCGGCCTCTTCTGCGTGCCCTTCACCTTCCGGGTGCTCGCGATCGTCTTCCTGCTCTACGAGACCGCAGCCGCCTGGGTCTTCGCGGGCACGACGCGCTACCGGGTGCCGTGGGACTTCGTGCTCGCGCTACTCGCCGCTGCGGCGCTCGACCGCGCGTGGACCTGGTTCCGCGGCCGCAAGCAGGCCGTCGGCCCAGTGGCCGGCGGAGTGACGGGCCTCGACAACGCGGCGTAGCTCGAGCCCGAGGGCGTTGCGATCGACCCCGGCGAGCTGCCGGAGGCGGTCCGCGAGCCCCGCCGCGTCCTCGCGACCGAATCTGAGCTCCGGCGGCAGGAGATCGTCGAACCCGGAGTTCGAGGCGAGCACCGGCATCCCGGTCGAGGCGGCCTCGTAGACGATCTTGTCGAGCGCGCCCTCGCGCATGTTGTTCACGAGCACGTCCCGGCCGGCGAGCAGCGCGGGAACCTCGGTGTAGGGCACCGGGTCGAGCACCTGGACGCCGAGCTCGCGCAGCCGGTCGCGCTCGCCTCGCTCCTCGGCCGTCCCCGACGTCCCGCGCACCTCGAACTCGACTCCGGCAAGCCGGGTTGCCTGGGCGATCGTCTCGTAGCCCTTCGCCGGCGAGGTGCGGCCGAGCGCGACGGCACGGAGGGGGCTCGAGGCCGGGCGCTCCACGTAGGCGAACGCAGCGGTGTCGATCCCGTGGCCGATCGCCGCGACCTTGCCCGAGGGGACAGGGAACGAGCGGCGGTCGACGCTGAGGATCGCCGTGGAGAGCCGCTCGGCGACGACGAGCGTGCGGCTTCGCTTCCAGTGGGTGAACCAGAGCAGGACCGGCACGCGCCGCGGGCGGGCGAGCGGCGCCCCGAGCAGGACGTAGCGCGGGACCATGTGCGCGACGAACGCGAGCGGGCGCGGCGAGAGCTCGCGTTCGAGGGCCGAGAGAAACAGCCGGACGCGGCCTGCCTGCGACGGCGAGCCGAAGACGTGGACACGGCAGTTCTCGGGCAGGGCGCCCTCGACCGCTCGGTCGGCGAGCACGACGAGCTCGTCGACGCGCTCGGCGAGTGCCTGCAGCTTCGCCACCGTCGCTCCGAGAACCGGATCCGACGGATCGACGACCTGCGTCGCAAAGAGCAGCCGCCGGGTCACCGCGCGAGCGCCTTGTCGACGACGTCCCGGACGCGGGCCGCGTGATCCTCCGGGGTCGTGATCCACTTCGCCGCCGCCCCGGCGGCTGCGGCACCGAGCCTCGCCGCGAGCTCCTCGTCGCTCACGATCCTCTCGATCGCCGCGGCGAGCCCCGCAGTGTCGCCCGGGGCGACGAGCAGCCCAGTGACGCCGTCCTCGACGATGTCGGGAATGCCGCCCGCACGCGTCCCGACGACAGCGCGCCCCCGGACGAAGGCCTCGATCGCGACCCGGGGCAGCCCCTCGGACGCCGACGGCAGGAGCAAGGCACGCGCACCGTCGATCGCGGCGGCGACGCCCGCCGGCTCGAGCCGGCGGTCCCAGGTGCAGCCCTCTCGTTCGAGCTGTTCTGCGAGCTCCGTGAGCGTCCCGGTGCCGATCAGGTGCAGCCGCGCCCCCGGTACACGACCGGCGACGAGCCGCCAGGCCGCGGCGAGGCCCTCGACGTTCTTGTAGCGCTCGAGCACCCCGACGAAGACGACGCCGGGCGAGGCCGGCACCGGTTCGCGGGGCCGCTCGACGAATGCGCCGAGATCGACGAAGGCCTCGAACTCGGCGACCGGCTCGACGCCGGCTTCGCGGACGAGGCCCGAGGTGTAGGGCGAGAGCGTGCGAACCGCGGCGGCCCGTCGCAGGCCGAGGCGTCCGAGCGCGTCGGTCGCAGGCGAGAGCAGGCGTCGAAGCGGAGAGCCGTAGAGGCGCGTCGCGGTGCGCCAGTCGCCGTGGATCTCGACGACGACGCGCGCCCCCGCCGGCATCAGGCCCGCGAGCAGCGCCTCGTACGGGCTCTGCGCGAGGATCACCTCTGCCCGGTGCGCTCGCGCGAGCCGCCGGACCCGGAGCGGAAGGAGCAGCCAGAAGAGCGGCCCGTCGAGAAACGGCGCCCGCCCGACGAGATGGAAGACCCCGTCGTCACGGGCGCTCCCCTCGGCCGAGGTAGCGAGCACGCGGAGGTCGAGCAGCTCCCCGAGTGCCGCGAACTTCCGGGCTCGCCCCGGAGGCAGCGGGAGCATATAGCGCGTCCTCGCGACCATCAGGACGCGCGGCTTCCCCGTCACCGGCTTCTCTGTCACCGGCGGCCCTTCGCCATCGTCGCATCGACCACCGCCCGCACACGCCCCGCGTACTCCTCGGGCGTCGAGACCCAGCGCGCCGACGCGTCACCCGCCGCAGCGCCGAGCCTCACGGCGAGCTCGTGGTCGGTCACGATCCGCTCGATCGCATGCGCGAGGCCGGCGGCGTCTCCGAACTCGATGAGCAAACCGTTCACCTCGTTCTCGACGATGTCCGGGATCCCACCCGCGCGCGTGCCGATCACGGCGCGTCCCCGCGCGAAGGCCTCGATCGCGACCCTCGGAAGGCCTTCCGACGCCGACGGCAGCACGAGCGCCCGGGCCTCGTCGAGCGCCCGCGCGAGCTCGGGCGGCTCGAGCCGCCGGTCCCAGCTCGCTCCGGCCCGCGAGAGCCCCTCGGCGACCTCGGTCAGCGTGCCCTGGCCGACGAGGTGCAGTTCCGCTCCGGGCACCGCCTTCGCAACGAGCCGCCATGCGGCGGCGAGCCCCTCGACGTTCTTGTACCGCTCGAGCACGCCCACGAACAGCACGCATGGCTCCTCGGGCACCGGCACGAGCGGCTCGCCGAACGCGGTGAGATCGGAGTAGGTCGTGAACACGCCGACCGGAGTCCGGCCGCGCGACTCGAGCATGGAGGCCGTGAAGCCGGAGACCGCACGGTGAGCGTCGGCGTGATCCACTCCGAACGCCGCAACGGCGTTGCTCGCCGGGCGGAGCAACGTCCGCGCCCGGGAGCCGTAGTGGCTCGACCACACCCGCCAGTCGCCGTGAACCTCGGCGACGACGAGCGCCCGCGAACGGGCGAGGCGCACCGCCACCTCGACCGCGGCCGCCTCGAACACGCTCTCGGCGATCACGACGTCGGGCCGGAACGAGCGAAGCTCCACGGCGACGACCCACGGGAGCGCCGTGTAGAAGCTGGGGCCGTCGAGCGGCCGCGGCGGGACGAGATGGAACCGGGGGTCGCGCCCCGCTCCACTCGCGACGACGCGCACCTCCATCAGCTCCGAGAGCGCGTCCCACTTCCGGGCCAGGCCGGGGCCGAGCGGCAGCCGGTAGCGCGTCCGGCCCACGAACAGCACCCTGGGATTCATCGCGCCGCCGAGATCAGGATCTGCTCGAGCCGCCCGTACACGCGGTCGGGAGCATAGTCCGCGACCGAAGGCACGGAGCCCTCGCGCAGGCGATCGGCGAGCTCCGGCTCCTCCAGGAACCGCTCGATCGCGGCGGCGAGCGCATCGACGTCGCCGGGCTCGACCACGAGGCCGTTGACGCCGTCTTCGAGCACCTCGGCGACCCCGCCCGTGCGCGTGGCGATCACCGGCGTTCCGACCGCGAGCGACTCGACGACGGTGTGCGGGAAGTTCTCCCAGGCCGACGAGAGCAGCGAGGCGTCTCCGGCGCTGAAGAGCTCCAGCACCTCGCGGCGAGGAAGCGGGCCGAGGAAGCGGCCGTAGCCGAGCGCCTCGAGCGCCTCCCGATCGGGTCCGTCGCCTGCGATCGCGAGCGCGACGCCGGCACGGCGGGCGGCCTCGATCCCGACCCCGAGCGACTTCTGGGCCGTGAGCCGCCCCGCGAAGACGAGCGTTGGGCCGTCGAACCCGAATCGCTCTCGCAGCTCCGACCGCGGCGCAAGCTCCGGCAGTGTCGGCGCTGGGTTCGGGAGCAGCGAGACCCGCGAGGGATCGACGCCCCAGCCGACCGCCAGCTCCCGCAGGTAGGCCGACGGCGTCACGACATGGGCCGCCCGGCGCACGTCGGCGTCGCGGGTGAGCCGCAGCGGAGCCGTCCGGCCGCCCGGGCTCGTCTGGAACTCCTCGAGCGAGCCCTTGCTGAGGCCCCACCGGCGGGCGCGCTCGTAGGCGGGATCGGCCGTGAGCTTCGTCACGAAGGGCGTCCGGGCAAGCAGCGAGCCGAGCGAGGAGCGTCCGAGCATCCCGGTCGTGTAGACGACGTCGGAGCTGCGGGCAAGCGAGCGCAGCAGGCGCACCGTCTCGAGATGGCGGACGCCGGGCGGACGCGAGCGGCTCACCCAGTGCACCGGGTAGCCCTCGGGTGCCGGCGCAGCAGCGGCGGTGATCGCCGCCGTCACCTCGTGGCCGCGCCCCTGCAGGAACGCCGCCACCTCGGGCGCGTGCGAAGCAGGGCCGCCCACGTCGGGCGGCCAGATCCCGGAGACGACGAGAACCTTCATGAAACAGCGACCTCCGCCGCCCAGCTCGACTTCACCCGGTGCAGCACGACCGACCACGCACTGCAGAAGACGACCGTCGAGATGAGCATCGCGCCCGCGGCGCCGGTGGCGCCCCACTTCGAGGCGAAGATCAGGAGCAGCGGGATGAAGACCGAGATCTCGATCGCCTGCGTGATCACGCGAAGGTTCGGCCGCCCGATCGACACCGGGAACGACTTCGTCCAGCCCCAGACGAGCTGGAGCGCCGCCGCGACGAGCACGAGCCGCGCGGCCTCGCTCGCGTGCGCGCGGAAGTCGGGGCCGTAGGCGATTCCGATCAGGAAGGGCATCAGGATCCAGAAGATCGGAACGACGAGGATCATCAGCGCACCCGTGCTGCGGACGTAGCGGCGGTGCATCGCGAGCACGCGGTCGTGCTTGCCCGCCTCGAAGTCGCGGGTCTGCTCGGTGAGCATCACGAGCCGGGCCGGGGCCGAGAGCGCGGCGAGACCGGTTGCGGGTGCCTGCGCGTTGCGGAAGTAGCCGGCCTCGACGATCGGCGCCACGGTCGGCACGAGCGAGGTGCCGAGCGTCGCCCGGGCGGAGTCGAGCGACGAGGCGAGCGACGAGGAGACGAGGAAGCCGCGCACGCGCTTGAAGTCGTCGCCGATCGGCTCGGTCGCCGCGTACGGGAACCGCCGGTAGGCGGCGTATCCCGCGACGCAGATCGCCGTGGTCGCGATCAGCTGGGCGATCACCAGCCCGATCACGGCGCCGACCACGCCGTACTGGCAACCGATCGCGAGCCCGACGAGGCGGAGGGCCATGGACAACGCGAGGAAGGCACCGCGCACGTCATAGCGTCCGCGCAGGATGATCGCGCCGGCGGCGACGTTCTCGGGCGATTGTACGACGGCGATCAGCGAGGCGATCAGCATCGGCACGACCACCCCTCCCGTTCCCCAGACGACCTTCGAGAACGGCGCGAGGATGCAGATCACGAGCCCCGCGACCACGCCGCCGAGGAGCTTGAACGCGAGCGCGATCTCGAACAGGCGGCGCAACCGCCCCCACTGGGCGCCCTCGACGTAGCGGAAGCCGAACTTGACGAGCGCCTCCTCGATCGTGAGGTCGAGGAGCTGCTGGAAGAACGTCGTCGCCGCGAAGACGGCGGCGAATCGGGCGTACGCGTCGGTGCCGAGCTCGCGGGTCGAAACGACCGTTGTCAGGAACCCCAGAACCGCCGCCGTGTACACCCCGATCGCGGTCGCCGAACGGCGCCAGATGACACGGGAACGCACGGGTGAGCCAGTATAGTGGCGCCTCTTGACCCTCCGCCTGCGCGCCGCGGACGCACTCCCGCTCGTCGCTGCGGCCGCCATTCCTCTCGTCTTCCTGCACGTCCGCTACCAGGCTCACGCGGCGTTCGGCAGCGTCGACATCTACGGGTCCGACGTGGCGATCGTCGTCGTGCTGGCCGCCGGCGCCGCCGCCGGGGTGAAGTTCGGCTGGGAGCCGCTCCGACGCGGCCGCTGGCTCTGGCTCGTCTCGGCCCTCTTCGTCGGGCTGATGTTCGCGTCGTGCTTCTGGCGCCCGCTCGGCGACCTCACGACGCATCTGACGACGGTCGCCAAGTACGCGGAGTACGCGTTGCTCGCACCGGCGGTCGCGCTGCTCTTCCGCCGGCCGGTCGACCTCGACCGCTTCCTCTGGGTCTTCGTGGTCTGGGCGGCGGCAGCGGGGCTCTGGGGCGGGCTGATGTTCCTCGGGGTCGTCGACGATCCCGACGGGCCGCGGCCCGGCCAGCGCGAGGTGTCGTTCCTCGGCCATCAGCTCCTGGGCTCGTTCACGGGCGCAGCCGTGGCGATCGGGTTCGCCGCGATCGCGCTCGGTACCCACCGCCGGCTCGCCGCCGTCGCCGTCGTCGGAGGCGGCCTCGGCGTGATCGTCGACGCGTCGGTCTTTGCCTTCCTGGGGACGCTGCTCGCCGCCGTCGCCGTCGTGCTCGTGACCTGGCGGCTCCGGACGCTGAGCCTCGCTCGCCTGCTCGCGGTCTGCGCGATCCTCGTGGTCGTCGGTAGCGGCGTCTCGGTCCTCCGCGGGTCGGACGTGACGAACTACCTCGGCTTCCTCGGAGTCACCGAGCCGAACAAGGCGACGACCGGCCACGTCGAGACCGGCCAGCAGAGGACGCTCCTCCTCTGGATGGGCTGGCAGATGTGGAAGGACCACCCCGTGCTCGGGCTCGGCATCGACCGCTCGAACACGGGCTTTCAGCCCTACCTCGCCGCCCTGAAACGGCGGTTTCCAGGGCAGCCCGCCGAGGCGTATCCGTCGAAGCAGAATCCATGGGGTGTCCAGAACTACTGGCTCGAGCTGGCCTCCGACATGGGGATCGCGGGGTTCGTCCTCGGCGTGTCGGCTTTCCTCATCGGTCTCGTGCTGGCTTTCGGGGCGGTCCGCGTGAACCCGTTCTTCGCGCTCGTCGCGACGGGCTTCATCCTCGTGGCGGCCGGAACCTGGAACGCCCTCGGGATCGTCTCGGGCGTCCCGCTCGATGCGCTCACCTGGATCGGACTCGGGCTCGGAACGACGGCGATTCCGGTGGCTGCGGCGTACCGGGGAACGGCCCGAGTATGATTTCCCGTGCCTTGTCCGACGGGTCACTTGCAAGCCCGGTCGTGGGTGACGAGCCGCTGGCGGCGCCCCTCTTGAAGCGGCTCGGGAAGCGGCTCGGGAGGCGGCTCGCAGGCTGGGCGCTTCCGACCGTCTTCGTGCTCCTCTTCGTCGCGGTGAAGTTCATGCCCGGCGTCACGTCGGGCAGCTCGACGGTGAACCTCGCAGACGCGGCGCTGGCGGCGTTGACGATCTGGGCGATCGTCCGCGTCAGGCGAGAGGGCTTCGGAGCGCTGCGCGGCTCGCTCTGGCTCTGGAGCGCGATCCTCGCTCTCCTCGCCTACCTCGTCGCCGCGTCCCTCTACCCGACGCTCTCCGACCCCGACTACGCCTGGAAGACACACCTCGGAACGGCTCTGAAGTTCGCGGAGTACGCGGTGCTCGTGCCGGTGACCGCCGTCCTGATCCGCGACGAGAAGGCCGCGCGGCGCCTCTGGACCGTCGTCGCCCTGACCGCAGCGGTCGCCGGCGTGATCGCCGTGCTCCAGTTCTTCGGCGTCCAGATCTTCCAGGCGGCCGAGACCGGCACACGCCAGCCGGCGTTCACTGGCATCTCGGTGCTCGGGACGCTCGGCGCGGCTGCGATCGCCGTCGGCTTCGTCGGGGTTCTCTGGCCCGGCACGCTCTCGCGGCGCGTGATCGCGGCGGGGCTCGTGGGCGGCTCGGTCTCGGCGATCTTCTCGGGGGAGGCGGCGGCCGGGATCTCGATCGCCCTGATCACGGTCGCCTCGCTGTTGCTGGTACGCGTCCGACGACGGGTCACGGCCCGGCAGGCAGCGGTCGTGATCGGCGTCACGCTCGCCTGCGCGGTCGGGATGCTCACGATCAGGAGCGGAGACATCTCCCAGTTCACGAGCACGATCGACAAGAAGGCCAAGGCGGAGAACGTGAACACCTACTCGCAGCGCACGCTGATGCTCTACATCGGCCTGCGGATCTGGGAGGCGCACCCGCTCTTCGGCTCCGGCTGGGAGTCGATTCGCGAGCCTCGGGTCTACTCGCCGTTCCTCGCCGCCGCCCACCGCCGCTTCCCGAACCAGCCCGAAGAGGCCTTCCCGTCGGCCGAGCATCGCTGGGGCGTCGACAACGCCTACGTCCAGTCGCTCGCGGAGCTCGGGATCGTGGGCACGGCCGTGCTCCTCGCGTTTCTCGCGACCGGTGTCGGGATGGGGATCCGCGGCGCGCTGCGGGCGCCGCCCGAGAGCGCCGAGCTCGCGCTGATGGGGCTCCTGTGGCTGCTCGTGACGATCGGGATCTGGGCGGGCCAGGGGCTCGTGGCCGGAACCGGCTTTGCGGCACTGCCCTTCTTCGGGCTCGGGCTGATCGCGGCCCAGCGGGCGAGGGCGAGGGCGACGTGACGAAGGTGCTCGTCACCGGAGGCGCCGGCTTCATCGGCTCGAACCTCGCGAAGGCGCTGCGCGAGGCCGGAGACGAGGTCCGCGTCCTCGACAACTTCTCGACCGGCTCGAGGGCGAACCTCGACGGGCTCGGGGTGGAGATCGTCGAGGGCGAGCTGCGCAGCTACGAGCGCGTCCACAACGCCGTCCGCGGTGTCGAGGTCGTCTATCACCTCGGTGCGCTCGGCTCGGTTCCCCGCTCCGTCCAGGACCCGCTGACCTCGAGCGCGGTCAACATCGAGGGCACGTTGAACGTGCTGCTCGCCGCGCGGGACGAGGGCGTCCGGCGTGTCGTCTTCTCGTCGTCGACCTCGGTCTACGGGACGAGCGCCGCCCGCCCCACCCGCGAGGACTCGCCGCTCGACCCGATCTCGCCCTACGGCGTCGCGAAGCTGGCGGCAGAGCGCTACTGCAGCGCCTTCTCGCGCGTCTACGACGCATTCGAGACGGTCGTGCTGCGCTACTTCAACGTCTTCGGGCCGCGCCAGAGCCCGTCGTCCCAGTACGCCGCGGTCGTGCCGCTCTTCATCACGGCGATCGCGGAGGGCCGGCCGGTGACGATCCACGGAGACGGCGAGCAGTCGCGCGACTTCACCTTCGTCGACAACGTAGTCGCGGCGACGATCGCGGCGGCCGGGGCGCCGGGCGCGAGCGGCCGGGCATTCAACGTGGCGGGCGGCGACCCGGCAAGCGTCAACCGGGTCGCCGACACGATCGGCGCGATCCTCGGGAGGCCGGTCGAGAAGGACTTCACGGCGTCGCGGCCCGGAGACATCCGCGACTCGTGGGCCGACCTCTCGGCGGCCCGTGAGGTGCTCGGGTACGAGCCGTCGATCTCCCTCGAGGACGGCCTTCGCCGGACGGCCGACGCGCTGCTTGGCTGAACCGGTCCGCGTGCTCCGGTTGATCGCGCGCCTGAACATGGGCGGGCCGGCGCTGCATGTCTCCTACCTCACCCGCGGCCTCGAGTCGCGCGGCTACCACACGGTTCTCGGCGCCGGCTCGCTCGCGCGGGGCGAGGGCTCGATGTCCTTCGTCGCCGAGGAGCTCGGGGTCGACGTGCGGCACGTCCAGCATCTCCATCGCGAGGTCTCGCCGGTGCTCGACCCGCTGTCGGTCCGGCGCGTCGTGGAGCTGATCCGCGAGGTGCGGCCGCACATCCTGCACACGCACACCGCCAAGGCGGGAGCGGTCGGCCGGACTGCGGCGGTGCTCGCGGGCGATGCCAGACCGCCGATCGTGCTGCACACCTTCCACGGACATGTCCTCCGGGGCTACTTCGACCCGGTGCGCGCGGGGGTGTTCCGGCAGGTCGAACGGAGCCTCGCGCGCGTGACGACGCGCCTCGTGGCCGTGAGCCCCGAGGTGCGCGACGACCTGGTCGAGCTGGGCGTTGCACCCGCCGAGAAGTTCAGCGTGATCCGGCTCGGGATCGATCTCGACGGGCGGATCGCCGCCGGAGGCCAGGACGGTTCGCCGCTCCGCCGTCTCTTCGGGGTATCGGACGACGCGTTCGTCGTCGGCTGGATCGGCCGGATGACGGCGATCAAGCACCTCCCGGACGTGCTCGCCTCGTTCGCGCGCCTCCGGACTCGAGGCATCGAGGCAACGCTCTGCCTGGTGGGTGACGGCCCCGACCGCGAGGCGATCGAGCAGCTCGCCTACGAGCTCGACATCGCGCGGCACACGCTGTTTGTCGGCTACCAGCGCGACGTCGCACCCTATTACGGCATGTTCGACGCCCTGCTCCTTCCGTCCGGGAACGAGGGCACCCCGGTGGTGGCGATCGAGTCGCTCGCCGCCGGCACGCCGGTCGTCGCAACGCGCGTCGGAGGGGTTCCCGACGTGGTCGAGCACGGGACGGACGGCTTCCTCGTCCCGGTCGGCGACATCGAGGCGATCACGGCCGCCCTCGAGCGCCTTGCGCGCAACCCGGAGCTCCGGGCGGAGCTGGGCCGGGCGGGCCGGGAGCGGACGCTTCCGCGATACAGGGTCGAGCGCCTCGTCGACGACGTCGACACGCTCTACCGCGTTCTGCTCGCCGAGCAGGGCCTGCCGCTGCCGGCGGCCGCCGCGGAAGACGCTACGGTCCGAGAATGACGCGGAGCCTTTCCGCCTCGAGCCTCGGCGGCCAGGCGACGTCCTCGCTCGCCGAGCGGGTCTCCCGCTATCGCTGGACGATCGTCTTCGCGCTGACCGGCGTGACCGGGCTCGCGCTCCGGATCTTCTGTTACCGCTCCGCGACGGCGATCCCGAACTCGGACGAGGCCGTGGACGGCCTGATGGTCCGCCACTTCCTGCACGGGCACCTCGCCGTGTTCGTCTGGGACCGCTCGTACGGCGGAACCCAGGAGCTGCTCCTCGCGGTTCCCGGGTTCGCGCTCTTCGGGAGCAGCTGGTTCGCGCTGCGGATCGTCCCGGACGTCCTTTCGTTCGTCGCGGTGATCCTGCTCTGGCGAGTCGGCCTGCGGACGATCGGGAAGCCCGCCGCCGCCGTCGCCGCCGGGCTCTTCTGGATCTGGCCGCCGTTCATGATCCTCGAGGTCATCCGGGCCGAGGGCTTCTACTCGAGCAACCTCGTCTACGGCTGCGGGCTGCTCCTGCTGGCGCTCCGGATCGTCGAGAAGCCCGACCGCTTCCGCGTCGCATCGTTCGGCTTCGTGCTCGGGCTTGCCTTCTGGCAGACCTCGCAGATCATCCCGATCGCAATCGTGACGATCGCGTGGATCGTGTGGAAGGCGCCGCGGACGCTGCGGCTCTCGTGGATCGGGTTCCCGTTCTTCGCGCTCGGCGCGCTGCCCTGGATCGTCTGGAACGCGCGCCACGGCTGGCTCTCGCTGAGCAGCCAGAACGCGGGCTTCGGCACCTACCTGCGCAGCCTGCGGCTGCTCGCGACGCCGCTCGGCCCGATGACGCTCGGCCTCCGCTCCCCGTTCTCCGCCGTGCCGCTCCTGCCGTCGGCCGCGGTGATCGACGCGATCTACGGATGCCTGCTCCTGCTCTTCGTCTACGGCGCCTACAGGTCACGGGGCCGGAACGTCTCGCTCCTCTACGTCGTCGCGGCCGTCTTCCCGTTCCTCTACGCCCTCCCGAGCAAGACCTCCTACATCGAGGGCTGGCCCGAGTACACCGTGGTGCTCATGCCGATCATCGCGCTGATGCTCGCGCAGCTCGCGACGACCTACTGGCGCGCGGTCGCGCTGCTCGTCATTGCCGCGCTCGTGACCGGCGTGACGATCCATCGGATGGACGTCGCGAGCAAGGTTCTCCAGCCGCTACCGGCGGCACCGCGCAACTTCACGCCCCTGGTCGACGAGCTCGACCGGCTCGGCCTCGACCGGGTCTACGCCGACTACTGGATCGCCTACGACCTCGATTTCGACACGAAGGAGCGGATCATCGCGGTCGAGAACCGGTTCGGCTCGCTCTCCTACCGGGACGGCCAGGCGACACCGCCGCCCGACCCCTTCGTGCGCTACAAGCCCTACCAGACCGAGGTGCAGGCGGCCCGGCACGGTTTCGTCTTCTGGACCCGGACCTACCGACAGATCCCCATCGTCGGCGCGCTCATGAACCACGGATACCGCAGGATCTTCGTCGGCCCGTTCGTCGTGTTCGCCCCCGGCAAGTCCGTCGCCGGCTGACCAAAACCTCAGTCGTTCGCCGCCATCGCCGCGAACGCGTTGAACGACGGCTTCTTCTTCCCGCCTGCGGTGATCAGGCCCGACTGCCAGCCGTTGATGTTCGTGTCGTCCTTCAACAGGAACCAGAGCATCATGTCGACGCGCGGGTTCGCGCGTGCGATCGCGAAGGCCTGCTTCAGGTAGAGCGCCTGCTTCGCGTAGGAGACCCCGAAGAGATCGTCCGGCGGGTTCGTCTCGTAGCCGTACTCCGTGATCCAGATCCGCTTGTTGCCGTAGAGCTGCGTGACGAGCTTGATCAGCGTGTTGAGGTTGCCGAGCTCGACCGACTCGCCGGCGCCGTCGGGCGTCGCCGGCGTCTCGGAGGGCTTCCCGTAGTACGGGTGATGCGCCCACGCGTCGAAGGTGACGAGGCCGTCGGCCTTCACCGCCTTCAGGAACGAGATCGGTGAGACCGACGGACGGCTGCTCGAGGGGTTGTTGTTGCCACGCGGCGCCGTCGCCCCGCAGGCGACCCGCTCCTGGGTCAGGCCGGTGCCGTGGACGCCGGCGTAGATCGAGTTGCAGATCTTCGCGTAGTTGATCGCGCTCAGCATCACCCACTTCCTGCCGTCGCGCTTGTACTGGGGCTTCAGGAAGACGGGGTTGTTGGGCTCGTTCCAGGCGAGCCAGTCGCGCACCTTCGGCAGCTTCGTGTTTCCCGAGACGAAGGTGCCGCTGTAGCGCAAGGCGGCGGCATATGCGAACGAGCGCAGCGCCGAGGGGTCGATCGGCGCGACGTTCTGGCCCTTGTCCTTGTTCGCGAACGCGGGCGTGCCGTAGATCGAGAACACGACCTGGATGCCGGCGGCGCTCAGCTGCTGGACGACCGAGTCGTAGGCCGCCCAGTTGTAGGCCGGATCGGCGGGGTTGCTCGGATGCGCGGGGCGGCGGCGCGCGACGCCGAGCTTGCCGCCCCAGAAGAGCGTCATCCGCGCGACCTTGACGTGCAGCTTCTTGTACATCGCGACGGTGTCGGCCGTGGGGCCGTACCGGAGCTGCGCGTCGTCGTAGATCCCGACCTGGAAGGAACGCGAGGCGGTGGCGGGCCGCGCCGCGCCGGGCACGAGTGCCGCGGCCAGCACGACCGCTGCGACCGCGATGTAGGTGCGCATCAGGCTTCGATGGGCTCGCGGCCGAGAGACCGCAGCCAGCGCCGGAGCCCTTCGTCGAGATCGATCTCCGGCTCCCAGCCGAGAATCTGGGAGGCCTTCGTGATGTCGGGGCGGCGCTCCTTCGGATCGTCGATCGGCAGCGCCTGGAAGACGATCTCGCTGGAAGAGCCGGTCAGTCGGATGCATGCCTGCGCGAGCTCGAGCATCGTCACCTCGTGGTACGGGTTGCCGATGTTGACCGGCAGATGCTCCTCGGAGGTCGCGAGCAGGTAGAGCCCGCGGATCAGGTCGTCGACGTAACAGAGCGAACGCGTCTGCCCGCCGTCGCCGAACACGGTGATCGGCTTGCCTTCGATCGCCTGATGGAGAAACGTCACGGTGGCGCGGCCGTCGTTCTTTCTCATTTTCGGACCATAGGTATTGAAAATCCGAGCGATCGCCGTATTCACACCCTGCTGGTTGTGGTAGGCCATCGTCAGCGCCTCGGCGTAGCGCTTCGCCTCGTCGTAGACCCCCCGCGGGCCGATCGGGTTGACGTTGCCCCAGTAGGTCTCCGGCTGCGGGTGTACCTGCGGGTCGCCGTAGACCTCGCTCGTGGAGCTGATCAGGAACCGGGCGCGCTTCCACTTCGCGAGCCCGAGCGCGTTGTGGGTGCCGTGCGAGCCGACCTTCAGCGTCTGCAGGGGCAGCCGGAGGTAGTCGATCGGGCTCGCCGGGCTCGCAAGGTGGAACACGAAGTCGACCGGCTCGTCGATCCAGATCCCGTCGACCACGTCCTGGTAGACGAAGGTGAACCCTGGATCGCGAAGGTGCTCGATGTTCTCGAGCGAGCCCGTCTCGAGGTTGTCGACGCAGATCACGCGATGTCCCTTCTCGATCAGGAAATCGCACAGATGGGAACCGAGAAAGCCGGCACCGCCGGTGACAACGGAGGTCGTCATGCGCCCCATCGTACTGACGGCCCCGGAACGCACATGAGATCCTCACGAACCGATAACCGCTGGAGTCGGCGTCGTCGGGCCTCCCTGGTTAGGGTTGAGCGGTGACCTCAGTCGCGGCGAGCGAGCCTGAGGGGGGCCGGAAATGGGCGAACCTCTGTGTGCTCGGCGGGTTCTGCGTCCTCGCCTTCCTCTTCTTCGGGCTCCGGATCCTGATCGAGCCGGGACACCAGTACGTCGGCGTCTTCGACGACCCGCAGATCTTCATCTGGTCGTTCGGCTGGTGGCTCCACGCGATCGAGCACGGCGTGAACCCGTTCGTGACGCACGCGATCTGGGCCCCGAGCGGCGTCAACCTCGCCTGGGCGACGACGGTGCCGGCCCTGGCCGTGGCGTTCGCCCCCTTGACCGCGCTCATCGGCCCTGTGGCGTCCTACGACGTGGCGGTCGTGCTGATGCCGGCGCTCTCCGCGTGGACGGCCTACCTCCTCTGCCGCCATCTCGTCGGACGGTTCTGGCCGGCGGCGGTCGGCGGCTACCTGTTCGGCTTCTCGAGCTACGAGCTCGGGCACATGCTGGGCGAGGCGCACCTGACCTCCGTCTTCGCAATCCCGCTGATCGCGCTCGTGATCGTGCGCGGGTTCGAAGGCGAGCTTCGGCCGCGCGGCCTGATCGTCCGGCTCGGGCCGCTGCTCGCACTCCAGATCTACCTCTCGACGGAGATCGCGCTCACCGCCACGATCTCGCTCGTGCTCGCGCTCGTGCTCGCCCTGATCCTCGTTCCGGAGGGGCGCCGGCGGGTGATCGGCCTGCTCCTTCCGTTGGCGGGCGCCTACGCCGTCGCCGCACTGCTTGCCGCGCCGCTCCTCTACTACGTCCTGACAGACGTCCGTCTGTCGGGGTTCACGCCGCCGCAGAACTACACGGGCGACCTCCTGAACTTCCTGATCCCGACCCACCTCGAGGCCGCCGGCGCCGGGTGGGCGCATTCGATCGCGCGTCACTTCCGTGGCAACACGACCGAGCAGAGCGTGTATCTCGGCCTGCCGGTGCTCGCGATCGTCGCTCTCTTCGCGTTCCGCACGTGGCGGACGCCGCGCAGCCGGTTCCTGCTCGCAGCGCTCGCTCTGGCGGGGTACCTCTCCCTCGGGCCGAGCCTCGAGGTCGCCGGGCACCGGCTGATCCCGCTCCCGACGCTCCTCGGGCACGAGACGCTCACCGTGCCGGGGGTCGGCACGAAGGTCGTGCCGCTCTTCGACAACGTCCTGCCGGTCCGCTTCGCGCTCTTCGCCTCGCTCGCAAGCTCGGTGATCGTCGCGATCTGGATGTCGACGGCGCGGTCGCGCCTCGCGGCGGTCATGCTTCCGGCACTCGCGGTGGTCCTGCTCGTCCCGAATCCGGGCGCGGGTGTGTGGGCGACGTCGTACTCGGTGCCCCCGTTCTTCGCGAGCGCCGCCTTCCGCAACTGCCTCTCGCCGAACGAGATCGTGCTGCCTGAGCCCGTGGGCTCGGGAGGGCAGGCGACGCTCTGGCAGGCTGTCGACGGCTTTCGCTTCCGGATGGCAGGCGGCCGACTGGCGACCTCGCCCCCGAGCAAGTTCCTCCACCCTCCCGAGATCGCCGTCGTCTCGATCGGGCTGCCGATGGCCCGAAACCAGGTTTCGCTGCTGCGGAACTACTTCCGGGTGAAGGGCGTGAGCGCGGTGATCGTCGACAAGCGCCACCTCTCCACGTGGGCCCCGCTCCTGGACAGGATCGCCACCCCGCACACGGTGGGCGGCGTCGTCTACTACCGGGTCGCCGGTTCCGCAGCCCCCTGCCCCTGAGAGCGGAGGGCGGCGAGCAGGAAGCAGAACGTCGCCACGAGGCCCAGGTTCCGGACGAGGAGCACCCACACGCTCCAGTCCTGGCGGCGGAGCCCGAAGCGGTCGGCGAGGTATTCGAGCTGGCTCAGGGCGAGGGCGGCGAGGAACACCAGGGTCGCGTACATCCCACGGCGGCCCGCTGCGAGCGGGACGAGCGGGACGAGCCAGGTGAGGTACTGCGGTGAGAGCACCTTCCCGAAGACGACGAAGCCGGTGACCGCGGCGGCCCAGGCGGTGACGAGGCGTGCGTCGTCGTCGGGGCCGCGCCAGTAGACCCAGGCGACCACGAGGACGAGCACGACGGCGACGATCGAGCTCACGAGCCCGACCGCATCCGCCGTGAACCCGCCGAGGTCGATCGACCCCGGCTTCCCGTCGATCCAGCCCTCGTGGTGGATGCCGAGCTTCGAGACGGCGAGCAGGATCGAGGCGCCGAGGCTCTCGATCTGAAGGTGCCGGCGAAGCTGTGTCCAGAAGCTGTAGCCGACGCCCCCCGGCGCGAGCAGGAAGAACGGCAGGACGAGCACGGCGGCCGCGATCACGTAGGCGGCCCCGGCACCGACCAGCGAGCGGACGCGGCGCGCTGCGATCGGCACGAGGACGGCGGGGTAGATCTTGATCGCGGTCGCCGCGCCGAGCAGCGCGCCGGTCGTCCGGTCGGAGCCGCGCAGGAGCATCACGAGGGCGAGGCTCGTGAGAAGCGCTGCGACCGGGTCGTAGCGGTTCAGGAACACCGGGCCCATGCAGACGGGCGCGAGCACGATCGGCGCAAGGCGCCAGGGGCTGAGCCCGAGGCGGGTGACGATCGAGGCGGAGCAGAGCGTGAAGCCGAGGCCGCAGGCCGTCATCAACAGCTTGAAGACGAGGACGTAGTGGGCGTTCCAGATCAGGACCGGGAGCGCGAACACCGGGATCGCGCCCGGCGGATACTCGACGTAGAAGTCGCGGTAGGGGATCCGGCCGTGGAGGACGAGCGCCCGTCCGTAACCGGCATACGTGCCGACATCGCCGGGGTAGGCGTGGCTGAAGAGGCCGCCGTATGCCACCGCGCACGACAGCACGAAGAGGCCCGAGGCGACTACGGCCGTCCGGTCGGGTCGCCAGCTCACCACAGCGGCCAACCCTAACGCGGCGGCCTACGGCGCCACGCGGGACTCGTGCTCGGGCTCAGCCCGGATCAGTTCAGCCGGCGCATCCAGTCCTGCGGGACCTTGCCCGCCGGGCCGGGAACCGGCTGGTCGGCCGGATGCGAGTCGGGCGCGGCGAGCTCCGGCCCCTCGTAGTAGCTCTCCTCGGGAAACGACCAGAACCAGTCCTCGCCGGGCTCGAAGCTCTGGACGATCGGATGCCCCGTCGCCGCAGCGTGCGCCCTGGCGTGCCGGCTCGGCGACGAGTCGCAGCAGCCGACGTGGCCGCACTGGGCGCAGCGGCGCAGGTGGAACCACCAGCCGTCGCCCTCACCGGCGAGGCACTCGACACAGCCGGTGCTACTCGGATGGATCTCGGGGTCGATCGCCTGATCGCTCACGCGGAGAACGGTACCCGTGTGAGGCCGCTCCCCGACGCGTGGCCTCTGCCTCAGGCCGAGCCGGGCGGTGCGCTCTTTCCACCAGCGAGCCCACGGCGCCAGACGACCTCGAACGAGGCGCCGCCGCGGCTGAGCCTGCTCGGGAAGCCGTGAGCGGCGTCGGCGGTCTCGAGGAGGCCCGAGAACCCACTCCCCGGATCGACCCCGTCACTGCGGAAGTCGATCTTCTGCGCCCGCCACTTCCGGCTCGAGATCGAGCCGGCCCCGCGGTTCGAGGTCGCCGAGGCGTTCGTGAACCTGATCGATCCGAAGTCGGTCATCGATTCGACCTCGTGGTGGCCGTGAACGACGCGAGCGGGCCCCTCGGCAATCCATTCGGCGGAACTGCCGTCGGGCGCGTGAATCGCGAGCGTCCGCGAGAAGTACTCGTGTCGGGTCGCGTCGACGAGCGAGAAGTGGACGCTCGCCCGGCCGAGCGTGACCGCCGCCGCGATCCGGTCGCCCGGGAGGACGCGGAGCTCGAGCGGAACGTTGCCGGCGGGCCACAGCTCGAACCACGCGAAGTCGTCCACGGAGCCGTCCGCGTAGCAGTCGGCCGAGGTTCCGATCTGCTCGATCTTGTACGAGCGCCGGAGGTCGCCGCCGAGCCCGACCCAGAACGACGAGCTCGTCTGGCCCGCCGAGCGCCCGAAGCACTGCGCGACGGGCTGCACCCAGCTGGCCCGCACCGACTTGAACGAGGCGCCGGTCGCCGCGTACCCCGACCAGTTGTCGCTCTCGTTCGCAGGAGGCGCCGCCGCGACGGCGGCCGCAGACAGCGCCGAGGCGAGCGCGATCGCTCCGAGTGCGGCTCGAACCTGCATGGCCGTTGACGGTATCGGCCGGTCGCCGCCGCACCGTGAGCCCGACGCCCGGCACCGCGTTCGCGGCCGCTCGTCTTTCGGGTGGCTCGGTCAGCTGCGGCCGAGGCCTGCGTCCACGCCGCTCAGGCGCGCGAGCGGCGCGATGAGGGCGTGGGTGCCCTTGGCGCCGTATCCCTGGGCGCGGGCGGCGATGTAGAGCTGCTCGGCGAGCGCGAGCCCGGGAAGCGCGAGGTTCATCCGGCGGGCCTCCGCGAGCGCGATCCCGAGATCCTTCAGGAAGTGGTCGATCTTGAAGCCCGGCTCGAGGTCGCCCTTCAGGATCCGCGGGGCCAGGTTCGAAAGCGCCCACGAGCCGGCGGCACCGCCCGAGATCGTCTCGAGCGCGCGCTCGAGGTCGAGCCCCGCCCGGTAGGCGTAGAGCAGCGCCTCGCAGACGCCGATCATCTTGGAGGCGATCGCGATCTGGTTCATCATCTTCGTGTGCTGGCCCGCGCCGGGCCCGCCCTCGTGGACGATCGTCTTCCCGAGCTTCTCGAAGAGCGGCAGCACGCGCGCGAACGCGGCCTCGCTGCCGCCGACCATCACGACGAGGGTCGCGTTCCGCGCCCCGACGTCGCCGCCCGAGACCGGCGCGTCGAGCGCATCGACCCCGCGCTCGAGCGCAGCGGCGGAGATCTCCTCGGCGAGCGTCGGCTCGCTCGTTGTCATGTCGACGATCACCGATCCGGGCTTCGCCGCCCCGAGCACGCCGTCAGCGCCGAGCGTCACCGCGCGCACGTCGTCGGGGAAGCCGACGATCGTGAAGATCACGTCGGATCCGGCCGCCACCTCGGCAGGCGAGTCGCACCACGTCGCTCCGGCCTCGACGACCGCGTCGGCCGATGCGCGCGTCCTCGTGAAGACCCGCACGGGGTAGCCGGCGGCGAGCAGGTGCCCGCACATCGGCGAGCCCATCACACCCGTCCCGACCCAACCGACCTGGAGCTCCGTCTCCGCCACGGGGGCAGCTTATGCGCTGCGCGACCGGTCGAGCCGGTTGGCGCGCAGCGGGGCTAGCGCTTCTTCTTGCCCTTCTCTTTCTCGTGGTGGCCGTTCTTCTCGATGGCGTTCGCGAGCACCCGCCGCTCGGCCTTCTTCTTCTGCTTGTGCAGCTTCTTCTTGTGCGCACCCATTCCACGTCGGATCGTAGTGGGTTCTTGGCCTCAGAACGAACGGTTCGGCGAAAGCCGGCCGCTTGCCTCGACGCGCCGAGAACGGTTTCGCGATCAGCCGGACGTGCACTGCGAGTCGTGCAGTGCCTTCAGCGCGCTCAACACGGCGGCGTGCGCAGAGGCGCTGAGCTTGCCGGATGCAGTGCCCGCCCATTCCACGTCGGGCGTGACCCCAGGTCCCTCCACGGTGATCCGGTACTTCGTTCCGGTGCCGCTCGGATGGCTTCCGTGCCGGGTGAGCGAGTAGCAGAAGGTTCCGCCGGGGGAGTGGCTGAGGAAGCTGTTCTCACGCTTCCAGCCGCTGCCGTAGGCCGAGCCGAAGGTATCGAGATAGAGGTTGCGTCCGAACGTGTCGAGCGGCACTCCCGAGCCGGATGCCTTGAAGCCGTACACCCCGCCGCCGCTGTAGGTGAAGGCGCCGAAGAGCTTGTCGTCTCCGCCGGGCACGTGATCGGTCTTGACGGTCAGCACCGGAAGTGCTCCCGTCCAGTGAGACAGGTGCAGCTCCATCTCGTCCGAGCGCCCGCTCGCGGCGACGCCGTAGTCGGGAAGCCCGCGCTGCCAGGACTGGAGCGCCCAGTACGAGCCGTCGGGTGCCTTGCAGGCCGCGACCTCCCAGGCGAGCGCCGGCCCGTCGTAGTGGCCGCAACTGCCGCCGAAGGTCTTCCAGTACATCTTGTGGTACTTGCCGTAGCCGCCGGCGTAGTCGAGCGAGAATGCGACCTGCTTGCCGCTTGCCGAGGGAGGGCTGGCGTTGACGGCGCCCCAGGCGAGGACGTGCTTGACCTTCCCGTGAGCGGTGTAGGTGATGAGCGCCTCACCCTTCGAGTTCACGCTCAGCGAGATGCCCGTCGCCCCCGAGTCGAGCGACTGCGACGCGCCGGCCACCGGAGCGCCCACGGCGACGGCAACCGCGGCGACAACACAGAAAGACAGACCCCTCCGAACCAATCCGGCTCTCATCTCGACCCCTGACGTACCAGAACGACAGGGCGAAGGGTACGCGAACACGCGCCGGCGTTCCGTGTGAACGCCCCGAGCGGCCTAGACTTCCGCAGCTCGTGCCCTCGCGCTCGAACCTCACCGTGCTTTCACTCGTCGCCGTAGTGCTTCTGACCGCGCCAAGCGTCGGTGCGAGGACCACGGCGAAACCGAGCCCGCTCGCAACCGGGAAGCAGCTCTACCGGCTGTATTGCGGAGCGTGCCACCAGCTCGAGAACTGCCTCTGCGCAGGCTTCGGTAGGGACGCGAGCCTTGGCCCCTGGGGCGGGCCGAGCTTCCATGACGTCCGGGTCCCGTACAGCCTCACGATCGCCGAGATCCTCGGAGCGTCCGAGGGACACGAACGCGTCTCCAAGCTCCTCACCGTTGCGGAGGTGAAGACGCTGGCTCGTTTCCTTGCGCTGGCGACCAGGAACGGGGCTCCTGTCCTACGGCGTTCGTACGACTGACGAGGCGACTCCGCCGCGCGGCGATCGACGATCGCTACGCAGTCCAACGCACTTGAGCCGAACCACGGGAAGCTCGGCGTCCCGCATTTGAGGCGCGGCGCTCGCTCTCTACGACCCACGTCAGAATCGGAGGGCCAGGCGCGGCTCGATGACACCCTTGGCGTTTGCCGCTTGGCTCACGACCCTTTGGAGGTGCTGAAGGTTCGACGGCCGTTTGTCGCGCGGGTAGTTCGGACTCACCTGACTCCTCGACCGGCGAGCTGTGGGGTGGCGATCTCCCTGCGCAGTCTGCGTTCCTCGGACAAGGTAAGGAGTCCTCGCGAGCGCGCTTGTTCGAGTGCTTGTTCGATGAGACCGCGCCGCAGGTGGGCTTGATGGGCGTCTCGAATCGTCGTCTCGACGGTGGTGACGGGCAAACCTTCGCGCCAGGTGATCTCCTCCGGCTTGAGGTCGGCGTGATGGATCTCGTATGTCACCGGGATTGTCCGGGTCACACGGTGGGTCTTGGGCACTGTGATCTGGATCTTGGCGGGGTTCGCATCGCTCAGCCCGTACAGGTCGAGCGCTGTTTCGTGCCCGGGAAGGGTCTCGTGTACGGCGCGCCTGGGGCGCGCCGTTCGTCAAGGAAGGTCGGTTTTGTCCACCGCTCTCACATCGGGCGCCCGGTCGATCAGTTTTGCCGGCAGAAGTCTTCGCCCGGATGTTGGTCGCCCTCTGCGATACCACCGAACTCGCGATACTCAGTCGGAGTGGCGGCCGATGGGCACAATCTTTCCGGGGAGGTCGGTCGCGGCGCCTCGGATGTCTCGCGCGACCACGGGCCTCGCCTCCCGCCGGTGTTCGTCGTCAGCGTTCCGGGTAGCCCGCGCCGCGACGGGATCGCAAGCCGTCTGCGTTCGCTCGGACTCGCTTTCGAGTTCTGCGATGGGGTGGTCATCGAGCGCGAGGCGATGGACGCGCACCATGACGCTGCGCAGTTCCGGAAGCGAAAGCATCGTCCCGCGCTTCCCGGCGAGATCGGTTGTGCGCTCGCCCATGCGAAGGTCTGGCAGGCGGTTATCGAACGCGATCTTCCCATCGCGGTTGTCCTCGAAGACGACATGCTGCTCGACGACGACACCTCGTCGGTGCTCGCGGCGCTCGCGGCGCATGTCCACCAGGGTGATGTCGTTCTGCTCCAGTACTGCGGAACTGTCGCCCCGGTGCCTCAGCGACGTATCGCGATCAGCCCCTCGCGGCGGCTGTCGTACGTCTGTCGGCGGTTTCCGTTGTGCAGCGGCGCATACGTGTTGACGGCTGCAGCTGCGCGGGCGCTGTACACGAACTTCGGGTCGCCGATCCGGACGGTGTCCGACGATTGGTTCGCGTTCAGCCGCTTCGTGGCGATCCGCGCGATCCACCCACCGATTGCGAGGAGCGACTCGCACGTGCCGTCCGAGATCGGTGATCGCGGCGTGATCGATTGGGACCCGCTGCGCGGCGTCGAACGCATTCGTCATGCACTCCCAAGACCCGGATGGAGCCGGCGCGCGTGGAGCTCCGGCCTTCTGCTGCGCGTCCGTGGCGTCTTTGTCGTCGCTTCGGTGCGTCGTCGCTATCGATAGACGATCTCGTCCCCTGACGGCGATTGACGGGGCGACTGGCGCCAGATCGGGCCGCGATCGGGCCGCTCTGAAACTCAGCTCACCATCACGACGAGCTCAGACCTCGAGGGTCCAAGTCACGCCGCCGTTACAAGCAGGCCTCCCAGAGCCACGGGACTGCTCAGGAAGCCGCTTCACCGCAAGTCCTTGTTCGACTCCATGTCGATCAGCATCCGTGACGTTCTATGCCAGGGGATATCGTCGCGTACGCGCGGAAGGGGGCGTGAGACCTGCTCCACCGACTTTTCGTGACGCTCCGTGCCGTGTCGTTGTGCCACGTTCGGTTGCACGATGGTTGCAAGTGTTCGGTACTAGCGCGATCGCCGCGAGCCCCTGTCTGTTGCGTAGGCCGTCTGCGGGGAAGACCCTCGTCAGACTCCCAAGAAGGGTTTCGAACGTCACCGCTCTCATCGATTCTTATTGTAGTCCTCGATGCGAGAACGAAGATCCGAAAGGGCGGCAACTCGCCTCGCGTAAACATCTTCAGCGACACCTTGGGCGCGCCACGCCTCAAGCGATATCGGTATCGCGTCAATGACATAGCGACTGATTTCGTCGTCGAGGACTCCTGCGTCGAGTTGAAGGCTCGCAAGGGCGAAGAAGATCACGTCGCCTTCAGACGGGATCGCGGATCCTAATTTTTCCACTACGAACGCGGTCGCATCAGCGGGCGAGGCCTTCTTTTCCCGTGCCGCATCCCAGAGTTCTTTTGCGTCGAGGGCCATATCGTCTTCAAAGACCCCCTCACCCCAAGTTCCCAAGCTGCTCCCCTCCGCCCCTGCAGAGCTATTGGATGGGCGTCTCGCCCCCACCCACAGATTAACCATTGCTTGGATAATCGTTGCCTTCCGGGCATCATCAGCATCAGCGAACCTGTTATCAGGTGTAGCTTCCGTCATATCCGTCGGATTACCGGGCGCGGGGACACGCTTGCTCGCCGCGACGACCGTGGTCGTAGCGGTCCCGTTCCAGGGGTCGAGCACGAGGCCTGCCGACTCGTTCGACTTCTTCAGAACTTGTTCAACGAAGCCTGCCGAGTAGCCCGCGTGGTAGCGGTATCACGGGTCCAACGCAGTAGTACTCGCTCCCACTTAGGGTTCACGAAGGGAGTTCGCGAGCGCTATCAAATCTGCAAGAATTTGTGCCGTTGATCAACGCTAGAGACTAGGGGTGTTGATGACGCCAGGGGCCTAGCGCAGTAGCCAGCGCATCATCCCTGAACTTCGGACGGCGATCAGCAATGCGTTGGGAAAGGTAGCCGGTAAAATCCACTAGATTGTGGAGCTAAGGTCGCATTCGTCTAGAAGAAACCGAACCGCACCGTGAACGACGAGGCGAGTGCTGGCGAAGTGGAAGACCTCATTTGGTCTCTGTCCGATCCCAGTAGGCGAGTCGTCGCGGCAGGGCACCTCGGGCAGATGAGAGCTCAAGAGGCGGTTCCCGCTCTCGTGCGTAATCTGCGGGTTTCGAACGATCTCGATCGTAGCGCTGCTGTCGTGGCTCTCGGTCAGATCGGAGATCCTTCGGCCTCGCGTGCTCTAGTTGAGGTCGCCCATGACGACCCGGCGGCAGCAATTCGCGTGAACGCCATCAATTCTCTTGCGATGCTCAACGATCCCGACGGGATCCTTATGCTTGCACAGTTAGGTATCGAACCGAACCGCCTCTTGGAATCAGCAGTCCGAAATATAGATCTTCCATTTGGGCGAACCTTCGGTCGACGCACAAGACGTCGTACTCGTAAATGGGCTCTCTCTCGTCTTGTGGAACTCCGATCGACTGACGCTATTCCTGAACTAAGGGCAGCGAAACCGACGGGGCTGATTCATTCCATCCGGCTACGCCGGACGATCCGCATGCTCGAACAATGCTGACCGGTCGCCGGAACGACGGACTGTCGATCTGATCAAAATCGTCATTCAAAAAAAGATACTTAGGTCCGCGATCGCCGACGTGGGATCTACCGTGCGGGCGTAATTCCCGGCGAGCAGCTGTCTAATCCGCCAACGACGGAATCTCCCCAGCGCTGCTATCTGTACCGAACCGACGGAAGGTGCAACCAACAGCGATTCGGCCAGTTGCTGGGCCTTCACCGTAAGTCCTTGTTCGACTCCATGGCGATTTCCGGGTATCGCACTGTGCGCTCCTTGGCTCTCCTACGCGGCTCGTCTGCTCTCGGATGCGCCCCGTGTACCCCTCTGCTCCATAGTCCTGGATTCATCGGCGGATTCACGAGGCGCATCCGGCAGCGGACTCACACCGGCCAGGGAGTGGCTCGAATCGCCTGGTCGTAGCGCGGCTCGAACCCCGGCTTGCCCAGCTCACGCATCATCCGGGTCGCCTCATCGAGAATCCCGGCCACTGAGCGCGGGACATCTCCCGGGTCTTTGCCCAACGCCTTCATCAGCATCCCGTTCACGATCATGCGGTACTGGTTGTCTTCGAAGTCGCCTCGACGGATCTCCCGCAGTAGTGCGGTCGCCCAGGCTTGTCTGTCCTTCCACGTCATCTGTGATTCCTCCTTGATTGTTCGGTAGACGGTGTCTCGGCTCAGCCCGGCCGCGTCCGCGAGATCGGCGGCCGACAACTCGGCCGCATGCCCGTCGCGAAGCAACGTCTCCAGCTCGTCGCGTGCCGCGAAGATCTCGGCCGCCGCGGCAGCACGACGACGCCGGTTGGCGTCGAGCTGAGCGAGAATCGTCTGTCGTCTGCTTGCCATGTGGAGCGCAGAGTAGCCGCAAATCATACGGGTAGCAAGTCGGTCTCAACTGTCGGGGTCAATACCCATTGCTGACACCTAGATTAGCCAAACTACAGCACGGCGCTCGGCGCTCCAATCGCAGGCGCCGAAAGCCGCACTGCCCCACTGCCGCCCAGAGTTCGGGCGGGTCTCGTCGGCTCAGCCAGCCAGACTCAGCCGAGGCCGAGCACCAGCGCTCCGTAGAGATACGCGGCGACGATCTCCGGCTCGTCGGTCTCGTGCAGGTACGGCTGTAGGCCATGACCAAGCGTGAACGGGCGGCGGAGCTTCGCGCGTCGGGGCTGAGCTTCCGCCAGGTTGCGGCGGAGATGGGTGTGTCGCAGTCTCGGGTGCGGCATCTGCTCGATCCGGACTATGAGCGGGACCGGTCGTGGGATAGGCGGGCTAGTTCGGCCGCTCGCCGCATGGCCGAGCTGGACGCGGCGCGGTCTTCTCCTGACTCTCTGGGGGCCGGGGCGCCTGCTGGGCCGCCTGGCGTCTCTCCGGTCGAAGGATCGGCCTCCTAGCGTCCCGGCCGACGCGACGAGGTCGATGGCCTTGGCCGCTCCGCGTACGGCGGTCTGGGTCGGGGTCGAGCGCAGGTAGGGAAGAGTTGCCCTCCGACCCTGCCCGCTGCTCGCCCGGTTACTCCCGATCTACTCCAGGCGGCAGCTCGACCTTCGGCGGGTCGGGCGGCGGCGGCGACTGTGGGCGGTTCATCAGCTTGTTGGTGACCTGCCCGGCCACTGCTCCGACTACTCCGCTCACCGCGGCGTCAGCGAGCATCATGGCGCCGCTGCCCCTGACGACCTCGGGCTGCTGCTCCTTGCTTGTGATTCTCGTCTCGTCGGTCATGCCGCCAGGGTAGCCACGGGTCCTGTCGGCGTCATCGACCGGATTCACGAATGGATTCACTCGGGTTCCAGAGGGGCCGCGAGCCCCGTCCCGAGCGGGGTCTAGCGCAGGTCCTTGTTCGACTCCATGTCGAACCACATCGCAAACAGCGTGAACTGGCTGCCCGAGACGAGCAGCAGCGCCACGAGGACGATCGTTGCGGCCGGGATCGGGTTGCCGAGGATCCGTAGCACCGTCTCCGTGATTCCGAGGACAAGCCCGACCGCGGTCATCAGGATCCCCAGGAGGTAGAAGAAGACGAGCGGGTGGAAGTCGCGGATCACGTACTTCTCGCGCATCCGCCAGAAGAAGCCCTTCAGGAGCAGCCACGAGATGCGCGGGACGACCTTGCGGATGCGGATGCCGGAGCGCTCGCCGACGTTGTAGATCGGTCGGCTCGGGATGTCGCGGACGCGCGCGTTGATCACGTTCAGGTGCACGAGCAGGTCGTTCGGGAAGCCGTAGCGCGTGTAGACGCGGTCGAGATCGAGGCGCTCGAGCGTGTCGAGGCCGATCGCGGTGTAGCCGGCCTGGGAGTCGGCGACGTGCCAGTAGCCGGAGGCGATCTTCGTGAGTAGCGAGAGCACCGCGTTTCCGAGGTAGCGGCTGCGCGGGATGAGCTCCCAGGCGCGGCCGCTGATCAGGCGGTTCGCCTTCGCGTAGTCGACCTCGCCGCGAGCGACCGGGTCCGCGATCGTCTCGAGCTCGGCGGGATCCATCTGGTTGTCGCCGGCCATCACGACGGTGACGTCCAACTTCTCGGCGATCGCGGCCTTGTAGCCGGTGACGATCGCAGCGCCGACGCCGAGGTTCCGCTCGTGCGTGACCACCTCGACGCGCTTGTCGCCGGTGGCGCGAGCCCGCTCGGCCGTCGCGTCGCGGGAGGCATCGTCGACGACGACGATGCGGTCGACGACCTCGGGGATGCCGGAGATCGTCGCGGCGATCAGCGCCTCCTCGTCGAAGGCCGGCACGACGACCGCGACCGTCTTCCCGTCGATCATCCCGAGAGGCGCACGCGGAACAGCACCCAGATCGCGCGGAAGCCGTCGCGCCACGTGATCTTCTTGCCCTCGTCGTGCGTTCGACCGTAGTAGGAGATCGGCAGCTCGTAGATCCGGAGCTTGCGGCGGCAGACCTTGCCGGTGATCTCCGGCTCGAGCCCGAAGCTGTTCTCCCGGAGATCCAGGGAACGCAGCACCTCGAGCCGGAAGGCCTTGTAGCCCGTCTCCATGTCCGAAAGGGTCGTGTTGAAGAGGATGCAGGTGAGGAGCGAGAGGAACCGGTTCCCGACGAGATGCCAGAACAGGAACGCCCGCTGCGGCCGGCCGCCGCGCAGGCGTGAGCCGAAGACGACGTCGGCCACGCCTCGGACGATCGGATCGATCAGCTCCGGGACGTCGGCCGGGTCGTACTCCATGTCGGCGTCCTGGATCACGGCGATCTCGCCGTCGGCTGCGGCGATCGCGGCCCGGATCGCAGCACCTTTGCCCTGGTTCGCCTGCCGGATCACGGTCGCACCGGAAGCCTCCGCGATCGCGGCGGTCGCGTCGGTCGAGCCGTCGTCGACGACGATCACCTGCGCGTCGAGGCCGAGCGCGGCGATCCGGGTCAGGACCTCGCCGATCGTGGCCTGTTCGTTGTAGGCCGGGATGAGAAATGAGACCTTCACGCGGGCGATCGTACTCGGGTGTTCGCCCGGAGCGGCGCCGACTTCAGGCGACGGCCGGGCGGGCGGAGCGCAGGCCGAGCACCGTGGCGATGATCGCGCCGATCAGGAGGCCGATCACAGCGCCGATCAGCACCGAGTTCCGGCGGGAGCGCGCAACGGTCTTCGCGGCCTTGGCCATCTGGATGATCTGCGTCTGCTGCACCTGCTCTGCCAGGTAGAGCTGCTGCTGGCTCGTCAGCAGCTCCTGCTGGGTCTGGTCGAAGTTCGCGAGCGCGGTATCGGCGGCGCTCTGGAGCAGCAGGCTGTCTGTGAGGCTCAGGTTCGGCTGCGCGAGCGCGCGATTGGTCGCGTCGATCCGGGCCTGCTCGGTGATCTTGCGCCGCTTGAAGTTGGCGATCTCGCTGTTGATGATCGCGATCGACCGTTTCACGTACTGCGAGGTGGTCGTTGCCTGCACGATGGTCGCGAGTGCGTTTGCCGCATCCTCGGCTTTGGTGCGCTTCGCGTGCTCGACGGTGATCTGGACGAGGACCGCGTTCCGCGTCGAGGCCGCCGAGGAGGTCGCCCCGGTGTTCACGTCGACGGCAGCCGTCGAGACGTGCCCCCGGAGCTGGCCGATCGGGATGCCTGTCTTCGCGGCCACGTCCACGAGCGTGCTGTTCGATGTCACGATCGTGTTGATCGCCGAGGCACTCGTCAGATAGGTCTGGATCGGGCTGCCGTTCAGCCCGAAGGCCTGGCCGGGGGCGATCAGCGCCGTGGCGGTGTAGGTGCTGCCGCCGCTGAGCGACCAGACTCCCCCGATCAGCGCGCCGACGACGAGACCCGCAGCAGCGATCCACCAGCGTGAGAGGAACGCATGCCACCATCCGCGGAGATCGATGTCGCGTTCTGCTCCGACATCCTCCGGGGCCGCGTTCATGCCGCTGCCAGTCTAGACGACGCCCATTCCCACTGGGCTCTGAGACCGTCTTCGAGCGAGACCGACGGCGACCAGCCGAGCTCGGCCCGGACGCGCGTCGTATCCGCGCTCGTGCGGCGCTGGTCGCCGGCGACCGCCGGACTGCGCACGACCTCGAGCGTGCGGCCGGAGATCCCCTCGAGGAGGGTGATCGCCGCGTTCAGCGAGGCCTCGAGCGCACCGCCGACGTTGTAGGTGCCGGCGCCCGTGGTGCCGGCGGCGACGGTCGCGTCGACGATGTCCGACACGTACGTCCAACCGCGCGACTGGTCGCCGTCGCCGTAGAGCTCGAACTGCGTGCCGGCCGCGAGCGCGTTCACGACGCGGGTGAACGCCATGTCGGGCCGTTGCCTCGGCCCGAACGCGTTGAAGTAACGGAGGACGACACACTCGAGACCGAACTCGCGGGCATAGGCGGACGCGAGCTGCTCGCACGCGAGCTTCGTGATCCCGTAGGGCGAGAGCGGCTGGGGCCGTGTGTCCTCGGCCGTCGGGAAGCGCTCGGCGGCGCCGTAGACCGACGACGAGGAGGCGAAGACGACGCGGACGCCGTCGCGCGCAGCCGCCTCGAACACCCGCTGGGAGGCAAGTACGTTCCGGCGGAGATAGGTCGGGAAGACGTCTCCGAAGCTGCGAACTCCCGGCTGGCCTGCGAGGTGGAAGACCGCGTCGTATCCCGCGAACTCGAGCTCGTCCTCGGCGAGGTCGCGCGTCTGGATCTCGAGCCCGCGCGCGTTCTCCTCCTTGAGGGCGACGTCGTAGTAGTCCGTGAAGCAGTCGATCCCGGTGACCTCGTTGCCCCGGGCGGCAAGCGTCTCAGCCAGGTGCGACCCGATGAAGCCGGCCGCGCCGGTAACGAGGTACCTCATGCACAAAGCAGGGTAACGGCGCCGTCAGGCGTCACGGCCGGGGATCGGCTCGAGCTCTCCGGCGGAGCGCTCGAGGATCACCTGCGAGAAGAACCTGGTCATGATCACGCCCTCGCGGAACTGGCCGAACCGCGGCTCGAGGCTCTCGCCGCGGGCCAGGGCGAGCGCAAGCTCGGGGTAGCCCGAACCGGCCGCGGTCGGGAGCGGGAAGCCGCCGCCGAAGCGTGGATTGACGTCGGTCACGGGTAGCGAGCCGTCGGGCTGCCGGAAGCACTGGATGTTCGCCGGGCCGGCGATCCCCATCGTCTCGGCGACGAACCGCCCGTGCTCGATCAGGTCGGCATCCTTGATCGTCATCCCCTTGATCGACTCGCCGCCTTTCGACTCGATCATCGTCCGCGGGACGGCGGCAACGCAGCGTCCGTCGAGGTCGGAGAAGATGTCGATCGAGAACTCCTCGCCCGAGCAGACCTGCTGGATCATCGACTCGGCGGGCGTGCGCCGGAGGTAGAAGTCGAGCTCCTCGCGGTCGTTCGCGCGGTAGATGTGCCGGGAGCCGAAGCCGCGCCGAGCCTTCACGAGCACCGGGAAGCCGGGCGCGTCCGGAAGCTCGTCCGGCAGCCAGGTGGGCGGGCTCGGCACGCCGTGGGCGTCGAAGAAGCGGTGTGCCGCGTACTTGTCCTCGCAGAGCGCGATCGTCTCGGGGCCGGCGAGGAGCACGAGCGCGCCCAGCTCGTCGCGGTGGGCGGCGAGCACGCGGTGGTCGAGGTCGGCGAGCGGAACGATCAGCTCGACGCCGTGCTTCTCGACGAGCGAGAGCAGCGCGGGCGCGTAGCCGGGATCCTCGACGGCGGGAACGGTCGTGTGGATGTCGGCGGCATAGAGCGCCGGCGCGAGCTCGTTCAGGTCGACTGCAAGCGTCGTGGCGCCGGCGGCCGCGAAGGCCGAGACGATGTCGACGCGCTGGCCGGCGCATGTGAAAAGCACCACAGGCACGGGCGGAACCTACACTCCGCACCATGCGCCGTCCGGTCGAGCCACACACTGCCATCGTCACGGGCGCGACCGGGCAGGACGGCTACTACCTCGTCCGGCGCCTGATCGACGACGGCTGGACCGTTCACGCGGCCGTCCGCGACCTCGACGCGGCCGATGCCGTGTTCGGGATGGACAAGCGGCTGCACCTGCTGCGCCGCGACATCCGCGACCCCGGCCCGCTGCGCGCCCTTGTCGGCGACGTCCGGCCCGAGGAGCTCTACAACCTCGCCGGCGAGAGCAGCGTCAGCGCCTCGTTCGAGGATCCGCAGGCGACCTGGGAGTCGAACGCGCACGTGGTCGTCCACCTGCTCGACGCCGTCAGGCTCGACAGCCCGGCGACGCGCTTCTACCAGGCCTCGTCCGGCGAGATGTTCGGCTCCGTGCCGGGCGAGAGCGTCGTCCACGACGAGACCGCGCCCCTGAACCCGCAGAGCCCCTACGCCGCCGCCAAGGCGGCAGCCCACATGCTGTGCCGCAGCTATCGCGAGTCGTACGGGATCCGGATCGCGTGCGGGATCCTCTTCAACCACGAGTCGCAGCGCCGCGGTGAGAAGTTCCTCTCGAGGAAGGTCGTCGACCACGTGAAGGACCTCCGGGACGGCGTCGCCGACTGGCCCCTGACCCTCGGGAACCTCAAAGCGCAACGCGACTGGGGGTTCGCCCCCGACTACGTCGACGGGATGCTCTCGATCCTCCGCCAGGCCGAGGTTCGCGGCATCCCCGACCGGGCCGAGTCCTACCGCGACTACGTGCTCGGCACGGGTGAGCTCCACTCGGTCTGGGAGCTTGCCGACCGCGCGTTCGCGCTCGGCGGCTTCGAGCTCGAATGGGAGCTCGACGGCGACGACCCACTCGCCTGGACGGCACGGTTCGCGTCCTCGGGGAAGACGGCGGTCGTCGTCGATCCCGCATTCATCCGCCCCTCGGACCCGAAGGCAATCGCCGCGAACCCGAGCCGGATCGAGTCGGAGCTCGGCTGGACGCCGCAGCCCGGGTTGGATCGCTTCCTCACGGACATGCTCGAGGCGCCGACGAAGTTCAAGCTGCGCTCGGTCTGAGCGGGCCGGGGCGTTTGGGGTCGGGCGTAAGCCCGCTGGCGCAGGCGATGGAGATCGTGCGTGCTGCGCTGTCGATCGCGGCTGCTCGGTGTGGAACGCGCATAGGATTCGCGGGATCTGACCATCTAGGCAGTACAGAGGGGAGGGACGGTGTCGTCACAGGGGCTGTCTGCGGAGCAGATGCGGGTGGAGATCGCCAGTCTGGGGGCGCCGGATGTCTTGGAGACGCCGTTTGGTCGGATGGAGTTCTTCGACGGTGTGCCGAAGGCCGACACGGTCTCGAAGATGTACGACGCGCTCGACCTCGTGCGCGGCATTGATGTGTTCCTGAACTGCGTGC
The DNA here is from genome assembly GCA_036271235.1 of Gaiellaceae bacterium. Taxonomy (GTDB): domain Bacteria; phylum Actinomycetota; class Thermoleophilia; order Gaiellales; family Gaiellaceae; genus PALSA-600. The sequence goes on along the minus strand of DATBBA010000056.1, from coordinate 6,902 downwards.
CGGGGGCATCGCTCGTGGCGATGCGGCGAGGGGTCCGTGAGGTCGGTCTGACCTCGCCGGCGAAGATCGCGTTCACGGACCCGAGGGCCAACTCGCGTGCGCTCTTTCTGACCGCGAACACGGAGACGACATACGGGACGACGTTCCTCGATCTGAAGGCATGGGGGCCGACGGTGGTCGAGGCGCCTCCGGGATCGCTCTGTGTGGTCGACGATTTTTGGTTCCGTTATGTGGCCGACATGGGAATCGCTGGCCCCGACCGGGGAGAAGGCGGGAACTATCTGTTCTTGCCGCCCGGCTTCCAGGGTGAGGAGCCGGACGGTTATTTCACGTTCCGGTCGCCGACGTACACGAACTGGGTCATTCTGCGGGCGCTCGGCGGGATCGACGATCTCCGCAAGACACGGATCTACCCTTTGTCGGAGGCCGCGGCCCCGAAGGAGAACGAGTGGGTCAACTGGGGCGAGTCCGCGTTCAACACGGTTCATGCGAACGACTTCGGGTTCTTCGAGGAGATCAACGAGCTCGTGCAGGAAGAGCCGACCGAGGCGCTCGACCCAGAGCGAGCCGGACAGTTGGCGGCGCTCGGGATCGTGAAGGGGAAGCCGTTTGCCCCCGACGAACGCCTGCGCCGCATCCTCGACGAGGCGGCTCGGGTCGCCGCCGGGATGGCCCGGACACTCACCTACGCCGGCCGCGACCCGGCCGCGACGATCATGGGCTCGTGGAAGCAAGGGTTCATCGGCGGCAGCTACGAGTTCGTCCGCGACGGCGCACGCCTTCTCGACGCACGGGCGCAGTTCCACTATTTCGCGACGGTGATCACTCCAGCGATGGCGCACGCCCAGGTCGGCGCCGGCTCCGCCTACGCCTACACAGTCCACGACGCCAACGGGAATGTCCTCGACGGCGCACGCAATTACCGCCTACACGTCGAGCCCGACCCGCCCGCCAAGAACTTCTGGTCGATCGATGTGTACGACACCCAGACCCGCTCCCTGCTCCAGGTCCCATCGACGATCTGGCCATCGATCACAAGCACCAACGGCGACATAAGCGAAAACGACGACGGGTCCTACGACCTCTACTTCGGCCCGGCACCGCCCGACGGCAAGGAATCGAACTGGGTCGAGACGCTCCCCGGCAAGGCCTGGTTCACGATCCTCCGTCTCTACGGACCGCTCCAGCCATGGTTCGACCAGACCTGGAAGCTCAACGAGTTCGAACCAATCAGCTAATCACCAGCCCTAGTGTCTTACGGCCGGTTGCGATCGTCGCCGTACTGAGAGGCATTTGCGCTTGGCGTCGGGATGCTCGTCTCGGGCTGATCGATCAGGCGTCATCCCGGAACGCTGGCGCAGCCGAGCCGCGCTACGCCGGACCGGTCACTATGTGAACGTGGTGACGCTTCGTGAGCTGTCTGACGAGCTTGACGTACCGACCATCGCCGTCCAGCGGCTACTGGTCCACTTCGGTCGAATGGGGAGGACGGTGGCCGACGAACTAGGCGAGGAGGAGGCAGCTCTGGTTCACGAGAACATTGACGCCCTGAGGAGCGCAGAGTTCGTACGTGGCCTTCAACCACCACCGGCACCCCCGATCGACGGCCCTGACCAGCCAGGTGTGCGAGAACCCCAGCGACCGCAGCCGCCGCAGGGGTCAGCAGGGGCTGCGCTAGCGCTTCCGAGTCAGGAAGTAGCGGAGTCGGCCCCCCGTAACTCGGGCGTCACTCCGTAACGCTCACGCAGCGGACTATCGACTCGCCTGATCAGCAGATCCGCCGCTCGTACCGCTGAAGCGCGAGGCACGGTGCGCAGTAGATCTTGCCGACCGCGAGGTGTCCGATCGCGGCGGTCACGACCGCGCACGAGTAGGTGTGGTCGATCCGTCCATCGTAGGAATCTCGTATCGCTGCTTTCCACTGAGCGGGCGCGACTTGACCCGCTCCGGCCCCCGTGGTCTTCGCTGCCGGGACCTGTCCACAGCCAGCGACCACTGCCAACGCCGCCAACAAGAGGAACCCGCGTAGCGGCCAAGCGCTAATCCAGGAACTACAGCAGACGGCTGTTCGGAGATGATGAACACCGCCGAACCTTCTGAGTGTCTTCGCGCACGCTGGCGCATTCGTGCGTTCTCGCTCCGAACTGCACACGATTACACAGTGTGTGTACTCTCCAAGTGAGTGTCCTCCAACCGCATCAACGTCTCACTTGACGACAGCCACGCGTTGCGGCTCAGCGAACTCGCGGCGCGACTCCACGTCCAGGAAGGGACCGTCGCCCGATCGCTTCTCATGCAAGCCCTGGACGACCTTGCGCCGGAACCGCGACAGATCGCCGACCTGCTCGAACGGATCCCGGGCGCCCGTGAGCGGATCGAAGCGGGATTGGCTGAGCTCGATGCTGGACGCACGATTCCGCTCGACCAGCTCTAGGAATCCCGATGGCACGAGTCGTCGTGACCGAAGCAGCGGCCCGGTCGCTGGCCGAGCTCATCGACTCGCATAGCCTCCCCGACAGCACCACCGAGCGGATCCGGCGGACTCTCGCGCCGCTCGAGCGGTTTCCCCACTTCGGCCCGGCTCTCGACGGCACGTTCCCCGAACTGCGATTCCTGCTCGGACCATGGCGGTGGCTCGTGATCGTGTACACCTATCGCGAGGCTGACGACACCGTCGCCGCTCTGGCCTTCGAAGATGGCCGCACCGCGCGCTCGACGACCCCAAAGCGCGGGCGCCGACCGTAAACACAGGTCGCCGACTGTGGCGACCTCAACCACGCTCAGGGAAGATTCGGCGACATCCGCGCGGACGGACGTCCTGATCCGATTTCGCTGCTGCGCAGGCGGCGGTCTACGAGCTTCAGGTCATCGGCGTCGACGATCAACGCGCGTCTCACCTGGTGGGCGGGGGTGGCGGACGGCCGGCCGGGCCCATGAAGGCGAAGATCTGGTCGGTGCCTGCAAGGAGCAGGAGACCATCGCCGACCGACGGCGTCGCGAAGTGGTTCGCATAGGCGCCGAAGGGGATCGAGAGAACCTCCTTGCCGTTCGCCGGGTTGAGGGCGTGAACCGCGTTGTCGCCGCCGATCGACCAGACGAGTCCATCGGCGACGATCGGCCCTCCGGAAACGCCGGTGCTAGCGGTCCACAGCACCTTCAGCTGCGGTGCCTTCGTGGAGACCTTCACCGCCGTCACGCCGTTCGGACACGGGATGTAGACGACCGAGCCCTTCACCGCGCGACCGCCGTCGGGGTTCCCGCTGCACATCGGGAGCGATGCGACCTCGCCGTCCTCGCCGCCGAGATGCCCCTGGCGAAGGAGGTACGCGATATCCGTCTTGCCGATCTGGAGAACGAAGCCGTCGACGAGCACCGGATCTCCGGTTCCGAGGTCGAGGTCCTCGCCGCTCAGCGTCCGCCAGTTGTCGCGGTAGAAGCGTGACTCGCGCTGCATCGTCGGCGACAGCTCGAGCACCGCGTCGCTGTCGTCGTAGCGTTGGCCGGCGCCGAGGTCGTAGCCGTCACCGGTCGCGACGTAGACGTTCCCTTTCGGATCGACGACCGGAGAGCTGCCGCCCATCCACACCGCGCCTCGATCCTTGCCGCTGCCGACCTGGTAGTAGTGCAGCGGCCCGCCCGTCTCGGGGATCGAGACGACGTAGCCGTGCGCAGGTCCGTTGGGGCCCGGACAGTCGCCGGAGTTCTGACCGTAGGCGATGACCACGAACCCGTGGCTGAGCGCCAAGCCCGGCCGCTGCAGCTGCGCGAGCTCGTCCTCGCCGGCGGTCGGCATCGCCCGCTCGTTCAGCTCGACCTTCCCGGTGAAGAGGTCGAGCCCGAACAGGCGATGCGAGGCCTCGACACCGCCGGACGCGGCCGGTCCGCGGATCAGCGTGTCCGCATCCACGAAGATCTCGTGGCGCGCCACGTCGATCACGGGAGTGCCCGTGATCCCGACCTCGGGCGCGATGTCACCGCATGGCAGGTCGTTCGACGGCAAGGGAGTCGCCAGGTGACGTGACCAGAGGATGTGCCCGCTGTTCGCGGCGATCGCGTAGACCGTGTTGTGCTCGGTCGCCGCGATAACACGCCCATCGGCGACGAGCGGCTCGCCGTAGAGCTGCCCGTCGAGCGCCGCCGAAGTCCAGGCGCGCCGCGGGGGCAACAGCTTCGTCTTCGCCGCATCGACCCCGGTTGCCTCGGCGTTCCCGTGATAGGTCGTCCAGCTGGAGCCGAAGCCCGGGGCCTGCGATAGCGACCCCGATCCCGCAGTCCCGGCCGTCGCGGCGCCGAGGCAGCAGACCAAAGCCACCGACAGGGCCACTCCGATCGCGGCCGGCGCCGACCGGGGCCTCAGGCCTCCACGCCGCGGGCGGCGACCTGGCGGGCGCTCCGTTCTCATCGCGGAACCGAGGTACAGACCACTGTTGCTGAGCGTACCCGGAGCGTCGCCGTCTCCCTAGCGGGCGGGCTCTTTGCGGCCATCAACGACGGGGCTCGTCGCTCGCGCCGGTTCCGCGAGGAGGTCGCGACGGCCCGCCCGGCGTAGAGTCCTCTTCACCGACCGAAAGCGAGGAGGGGCGAGTGGCGATTGGCATCCGGATCAAGCTCATGGGGCTCACCCAGGAGCAGTTCGACATGGGCCACGACCACATCAACCCGGATCGTTCTCTCCCGAACGGGCTCATCTTCCACGCGTCCGGCCCGATCGAGGGCGGCTGGGGGATCATCGACTTCTGGGAATCGCGCGCGGACTTCGACGCCTTCTCCGAGAGGATCGCCGCCGGGATGCAGGCCGCGGGAGTCCAGCTCGAGAGCCCGCCCGATGTCAAGGAGTTCCCTGTTCACGAGATGATCCCCGCCTGAGCCCAGCGGCGGCATGGGCTTGCGTGCTGCGCGCTCGTGCCGGGCGTTTCGCGCGCAGCACGCAAACGCCCTCAGGGCCGAAATGGGAGGCCGACCGCATCCGAGCCACTCGCTAGTCTGAGACAATGTATGCAGCTACGGCAACTGTATGCAGCTTCGACCACGGCCTGGAGCCGCTCGTTGCACTGCCCTCTCCACGAGCTGTTTGCCGAGGAGTCGGCCGGCCCCGCGGTTCCGCGGAACCGCGATTGCATCCAGGACGGCTCTCGGATCCAGAGCCTGACCACCCTTCGCTCGAAGGTCCGCGAGCGAGCCGTGCTCAGAAGCCTTCCACGGGCCGCCAGTACGTCAGCTGCGGGGCTGCCAAGAGCTCGCGCTCGATCTGGACACCCGTCAGGCGGTCGATCAGCCCAAGACACGAGCGGCCCGTGAACTCGTCGAACGGAAGCCCCTCCTCGGCGGGAAGCGCCCTCGCCGCCTCACCGTCGTTGCCGTAGAGCAACGGCTCGAAGCTCCGAACCACCACGCCCCGCTCGGCGTAGATGAACTCGGTGACGGCCGCAGTCGAAGGCCTCGGGGTCGTCGATCCAGGCGTAGCGTTCGAGGTCCTCCACGCTCGCTCGATCATATTTCGACCGGGCGGGCGCTCAGTAGACGAGGAACGGGAGCCCTACGACGGCGCAGACCGCGAGCAGCGCCAGCACCACCGGCCACGCGCGGCCGCGGAGGCGGTCGAGGGCGAAGCCGAAAGCCAGAGCCCAGGCTCCGGCGGCCGAGAGCATGTACGACGTCTTCAGCAGGTCGCCGTCGCTCGTCCAGTAGGTCGCCGCGAAGTAGATGTAGCCGAGGATCGCGATCGCGGGGAGCAGCGCGACCGCGAGCGCCTGCGGGCGGCGCAGCGCCGCGCGCGCCATCAGCACCCAGCCGGCGAGAGCGACCAGCGTCGGGAAGATCCCGAGGAGCCCCTGGAGGACGAGCCGGTGGCGTTGCCCGGCGGTCGGCGTGGTCACGCTCGCCGTCTTCCCCACCGGCGTGCCGCTATGCCAGATCCAGGCGCCGAAGTAGTCGCCGAACAGGCCGTCGTAGGCGACCGGGATCCACTGAAGATGGTGTGAGCGGTAGGGCTTGGTGATCACGCCCGGGATCCCGAGACCGACATAGAACCTGTGGGGGAGCGGCGTCGGCTGGGCCGGCTGCGAGAACTCCGGCTGGCCCCCGTAGGTCACCCGCTGGTGGATGTACCAGGGCGCCGGGATCACGATCGCGAGCGCGACCACGACCGCGAGCTCACGCCAGCGGCGGCCGGCGAGGAGCCCCAGGAAGACCGCGGCCACCGTCCAGAGTGCGAAGGCGCGGACGAGCTGGGCAGCGCCGAGCGTGACCCCGAGCGCGACCATGTAGCGCGGGTTCGAGAACGTCCGCACGCACAGCCAGAGCGCGAGCGTCGAGAGGAGCAGCGAGAGCGGATCCGGATGGAACATCGCCTCGGTCTCGACCACCACGGGCAGCAGCGCGACGAACGCGGCGGCGCCGAGCTCGATCCGCCGACGCCCCGGCCAGAGCTCGCGGGCAACGGCGGCGACGAGCAGGATCGTCCCGAGCCAGTACGCGATGTTCAGCACCTGCGCTGCGCGATCGGGATCGCCCGAGCCGAGTTGCTTCGCGATCCAGTCGGCCGAGCCCGCAAGGAGGTAGAACCCCGGCGGCGTGTAGTACTCGCCCGTGCCCTGCGGCAACTTCCAGCCCGGGATCAACCCGTCCGCATACTGCATATGGCTACCGGCGTCGTAGCCGGCACCGGTCGGGTAGTTCGCAGCGTTCCAGAGCCCGAGGCACGCGACGAAGACGCAGATCGCGACGAGCGGCCCGCGGCCGCGGCCGAAGCTAGTCAGCCTGCTTCCAGCCACCGGTCTCGCCCTTGTAGGTGCCGCCGAAGAGTGCGAGCGGTGTGCGCATGATGATCTTCGCATCGAGCCGCGCGGAGCGATGCGCGACGTACCAGAGGTCGAGCTCGATTCGCTCCGCCCACGGCAACG
>DATBBA010000055.1:0-66993 GCA_036271235.1 Gaiellaceae bacterium | reverse complement strand
GGGCGGCGTTTCTCAGAGTTACCGTCACCGTGACCGTCGCGGGCTGCGCCGGGGTGCCGGCGAGGAGTGCGGTCGGAGTCGCCGTGACAGACGAGCTCGTCTTGTCGGCCGGCGGCCCACTCGGATTCGCCGCGACAGTCGCAAACCTGACCGACGCCGTCCCGGACGTGTGCACGGCGGCCGACGAACCAGGGGCGACCATCAGGTAGACGCCGGCGACGGCCAGGCTCACGATCGCCACGTTCGACAGCGCGCCGAGCGCACGGTGCGCGAACCGCATCCGCGCATCTGCCGCGGCATCTCCTCTGCTCACGACGACCGAGAATACATGGGCACGGCCGAACCTCCCACCGAGTCCGAGAGCCAGACCGAACGGGCTACCCTCAGGCCTGCATAGGCGTGGACCCCGCGTCGTCTGCCGGAGGAACGGCCGGCACGACTGTGCCGCTCGCGATGTCGGCCGTGGCGTGTTCGCGGCGGCTGAGGTAGAGGAACGGGGCGCTGACCAGTTGGATCGCGCCGCCGACGACGAGCGAGGCGGCGTAGCTGTAGGTGTCGGCCACCTTTCCGAGGGTGGGTTGGATGATCACACCGCCGATCGAGCCCATCGACGACTCGAAGGAGAGCACGGTGGCGCGTTGGCGTGATGGGATCATGTTGTTGAGGTACGCCTGGCGGATCGGCATCTCGGCGGCGAAGACGAGTGCCCAGACGACGAGCAGCAGGAGCGCGAGCCAGAACGTGTGCGCGAACCCGAGTGCGCCGAGGATGGCGGCGTTCAGGAGCGCGCCGAGGATCAGCGATGTCGTTCGCCTGCGAAAGACGCGTCGGATTCGCGGAGCAAGGTAGCCGCCGACGATCTGCGCCCCGGCGACGATCGCCGCTGCGAGCCCGGCCACGGTGTAGGCCTTCGGGTCGCCGTACAAGCCGAGTAGGTAGGGCTGGAGCGCGTAGAACGTGTAGATCCCGACTCCGGCAGAGAACGGCGCAGAGAGCATCACCCACCGGACCGGCGGGTTCTTCAGCCCGTACTCGAGTGAAGCGTCGAGCACCTCGCGCGTCGCGCCCAGCACGCTCTTGGAGCGGTCAGGTGTGAAGCCCAGGTCTCTCATCAGGCGGCTCGCGACGACGAACATCGCCGCGAGCACAACGACCCGGATCAGGAACGGCACCCCGAGGTTCGTGACCTGCGCGATCGCGCCGCCCGCGATCGACCCGGCGAGCATTGCCACGCCGCCGACCATCTGGCCTCGTCCCATCACGACCTCGAGCGCGCCGTCGTACCCGGCGTAGTGGAGCGCATCGACCAGCCACGCCTCGACCGCCCCCGAGAAGAACGTGAAGCCGAGCCCGAGGAGCATCGAGACGATCGCCCACGCCCAGAACGGCCCGCGCAGATCCCAGAGCACCCAGTACAGGAAGGTCGATCCCGAGAGGGTCAGGGTGCCGAGGAGGTACGACGTCCTCCTGCCCCAGACGTCTGCGACAACACCGGTCGGGATGTCGCAGAGGACCATCCCCGCGGTGAAGAACGCGTTCGCCGCGAACGCCTCCAGGTTGCTCAACCCCGCGTCGAGCAGAAACAGCGTGTTGATGCCCCAGATGAAAGAAGCAGCGAGCGTATTCCCGAGCGTGAGTGTCAGATAGACGCGCTGCACGCGACGGGTGAGGTCATTCATCCCTCACTCAACGATGCCGCCCGTCCCGGTCATCCCCAGGGGACGCTCTGAGCTCGGTGATCAGGCCCTCACCGACTCGCGGGACTTCAGCTGAGCGTGGCTCGGGATGGGACTTACTTCACGGCGAGGATGTCGATGGCGCGAATGTCGGGATCGGCGGCCAGGAGGTCGGCGCGGACTGCGCCGAGTGCTTTCGGGATCTCGCCGTCGATGTGGGCCTGGCGGGCTTCGGCGGTTTCGAAGGTGTCGAAGATGCCGTAGGTCGTGTCGCTGATCTTGAAGGCGTACCAGGTGACTGTCCCTTCTTCCCGAAGGGCGAACTCGCGTCCTGCGACGAGGAACGATGCGAGGTCGGCTCCCTTGTCGGGCTTTGCTTCGAGGAGGGCCAGCAGTCCGAGTGTGACTGTCACCTCGTTTCCTTTCTGGTTCGAGCGGGTGGTTGCGCTGATATCAGGGGGCGGCACGCGTGGCGTTGTCCGGCAGTGCACACGCGACGGAAAAGGTGACATCGTGGTGGCTCAGCCTGCGGTATACCCACCGTCGATCACAAGCTCGGAGCCGGTGACGAAGCGGGAGGCGTCGGAGGCGAGGTAGACAACCGCGTCGGCGATCTCCTCGGGCTCTGCCATCCGCCGGAGCGGGGAGGCTCCGGCGAGTGCGGCCTCGTCTTCGAGGGACAAGCCAACCTTCGCCCAGATCGGGGTGCGAACGGCGCCGGGGTGGAGGGAGTTGACGCGGATTCCTTCGGCGGCGCATTCGAGCGCGACTGCCTTCGTGAACAGGCGGACGCCTCCCTTGCTCGCGCAGTAGGCGCTCGAGAGGGGTGCTCCGACGAGGCCCGACGCGGAGGAGACGTTTACGATCGAGCCGCCCTCGCCGTGAAGGCGCATCGCCCGTACCGCATGTTTGGTCCCGAGGAAGACGGCGTCGAGATTGACGGCCTGGAGCGATCGCCACTCCTCGAGGGTGGTGTCGGTCACGGCGCGGACGAGCGCGACGCCGGCATTGTTCACGAGCACGTCGAGTCGTCCATGTGACTGCAGCGCTGTTTCGATGGTCCGCTCCCAGGCCGTCTCACTGGTGACATCGTGCTCGACGAATACGGCTCCATCGATGGCTTGGGCGACGTCGCGCCCGCCCGGATCTGCATCGGTCACGACAACGCGATACCCAGCATCAGCAAGCCGTTCCGAAGTGGCACGGCCAATTCCCGACGCTCCGCCCGTTACGAGCGCGGTTTTTGCTCTCACTCCCGTGATCCTCTCGCTAGAGAACCCCGGTGAGGTTAGACGTGGCCCCGTGTGGCATCGTCTTCGCTTGGCGTTCCGTCGTGGTTCGGGCTCCGTTGAGGGTCATCGTTTGCGCTTTCCGGTCGGAGCGGGCTTCTCTGTTTGCGGAGCACCAGCCCCTCACCGCCACGGTCGACTCCGTCCGGGCTCTCACCCTTGGAGGACGGGCACAGATCGAGCTCGGCCATCCAGCGTCCTACTACGTCGTTCGAGCGCTCATCTGGACAGCCGCGATCCTCGCCGTGTCTGTCCCGCTCGCCGTAGCCCGGTACCGCCGCGGCTGAGTCAGTCGCCATACGAAAGGAGAACACCATGCCGTCTGCACACACCGAAACAGTCCGGATTCGAGCTCATGGGCGCGTCGTCAAACAACTTGGCGCCTGGACGACAGCCCGCCGGTTCGACGTCCGCGCCTCACGAGGCCTCGTCGTTCTCGACCTGTTCCTGCCGGAAATCGACGCCGGCGAGATCGAAGTGGCGCTCGACATCGACCACGCGGCCGTGAAGCTGCTCGTCCCTGACGGGGCGAACATCGACGACGACGAGCTGCGCCGGATCGGCAGGGGCCGCGTCAAGGACTGGACCGGCTCAGCCGCCGCCGGCGGGCGCACGATCAAGCTCACCGGCGAGATGCGCGACGCGGAGGTACGCGTCCACCGCGGCGGCATCGCGATCCTCTCGCTGCTCGCATCCCGCACGCACCGCAACGAGGTGCGACAGGCTCACCGCGAGGGGCGTATCTGATGGCGCTCCTCGTCGAGCCTATGATCGAGAGCATGCATGACTGGCACGCGCGACAGTCGGCGATTGGCTGGGACACCTCCGCGCAGGAGCACCTGCCGACCCGCGCTGAGCAGAACGACGTTCTGCTGGCGGTGCTCTCGAACGCTTCGATAGGCGAGCGTGCTGTACTCGATCTCGGATGCGGATCGGGGCTCGTTGCCGAGATCGTGCTCGACGAGCTGCCGGATGCCCACCTCGTCGGAGTCGATTTCTCGGACGCGATGCTCGAGCGCGCGCGGGAGCGATTGGAACGGTTCGGGTCTCGGGTCACCCTCGTGCATCACGATCTGGCTGCTGCGCCGAGGATCCCCCTGCCGCAGTTCGAGTACGCCGCCGCGTTCAGCGTCCAGGCACTGCATCACCTCTCGGACGTGGAGAAGTGCGCGGCGATCGACTGGGCGACGGGGACCCTCTCGTCGAGAGGCGTGCTCGTGATCGTCGACCGCATGAAGATCCCCGAGGCGCTCTACGGGGAGTGGTCGATTCTCTGGCGGCGGCTCGAGCAGGAACCGGCCCCGACGTATGCCGAGTACCTCGACGAGCTTGCAGTGGGTGGGGATCGACCGTCCTCCCTGCGCGACCATCTCGACTGGCTGGAAGGTGCCGGCCTCGATGCGTCCTGCCTGCACCTGTACGCAGACCGCGCCGTGCTCGTCGGGCGCAAGCCCCTTCAGTCGTAGTCCCCCGAGACCTGTCCCGAGCCGTCGCCTTGACTGGTCATGAAACCACGGTGTGCTGCATCGCCCAGAGAGCTGCCGCAGCCCGCGTCGACACGCCGATCTTGCCGTAGATGTGCTGGATGTGGTGGTCGGCGGTCTTGGGCGAAATGTAGAGGCGGCCGGCGATGTCGTGCGTGGTGAGGCCCCTCGCGGCGAGTCGGAGCACCTCGACTTCGCGGCGCGTGAGCCCGCCAGGGTTCTGCTGCCGCTTCCCCATGGGCCTCTTCGGCTCGCCGTGCCCTGCAGCCAGCTGTACGGCACGGCTCGCCCGGGGCTCGAGCATGCCGGCCGACTCGAGCCGGCGCAGTTCGGCGGCTGCGTCGTCGGGGGAGAATGGCGGGCGGTCCGCTCTCTCGGCGGTCAACCCCACGTACACCTCCGTCGCTGCGAGGACGCACGCCCCGAGGTGGTCGTCCGCAGCCTGCACCCGCTTGTGGTATCCCGAGCCGTCGCATCTCTCGTGATGCGCGCAGGCGACCTGGTTCAGGGCGGCGAGCGCCGGCGAGCGGCGCAGCATCTGCTCGGTGAGCAGCGGGTGAAGCTCCACGCGGTCGAACTCCGACCGTGTAAGCGGGCCCGGCTTGTCCCAGATCGAGTTGGGAACGACCGTGGTTCCGAAATCGTGCAGCAGTGCAGCGCGCCGGAGGACAGTCACCTCCGCCTCGGCGAGCCCGAGCACGCCGGCCGCGTCCCCGGCGAGCTTCGCGCAGCGGCGGCTGTGGCCGCCCCAGTAGGGAGACTTGAGGTCGATGAAGTCCGCGACGACGCTGAGTGCCTCGTCGAGGTCGGCGCCCGCCAGCAGCCGGTGAGGTTCGGGCTCGAGGGCAAGCACCGCGTCCCATGGGTCGATTCCGGCGAGCCGGTCGAACCAGTCGCGCCCATGGTCGAGGAAGACGTCGGCCACCGCCGGGTCGTACGTCGCGTCGCGGCGCTCGTGCGCGGCTTCGAGCGCCCGCTCGGGCGAGAAGAGGCGGCCGATCGCCTCCATGTCATGCGTGACGTGGACGATCCGCATCGGGAGCGGGATCGCCTCCCCTTGCAGGTGGTTGGGGTGCCCCTTCCCGTTCCAGCACTCGAACGTGCACCCGAGCGCCGCACGGACATCGGGGCCGAAGTCCAGCCTCTCGACGAGCCGGTCGGCCACCTCGCAGCCCGACGAGAAGTTGAGGAAGGCCCACTCGCGGATCGTCTCCTGGATCTTCCGAACGATCTCATCGCGCTCCTCCGCGTCCCGGCCGGCGGTCGCGAAGGCGACGATGTCTTGCATCACCTCCGCGGGATTGCCTGAGTCGTGGATGAGCGTTTGCCCGCGGATCGCGATCTCGTCGCCGAACATGGTCGAGACCTCGTGGGCGTGGCCGGTGCAGCCGATGAACCGGAGCAGCGCCACCCAGTAGACCGTCGCGCGTAGTTCCTCGTCGAGCCCGGCCGCGTCGCACATCCAGCTCGCGAGCAGGCACGAACGGAGTTGTGACTCGAGGGGCTGCCCGAACGCGTTGTCCTGGGCGAGCGTGAGCGTCGCGATCAGCTCACCGAGACGAAGAGACGGGTCGAAGATGGGGGGACCTCCCGATGTTTCGTTGCCCCCCGGCGAACAGAATAGGCCCCAAGACGCGTCGCAGTTCTCGCTCCGGGGCGACTGCCAACGCTACAGCAAGGGAGAGATCATGACCGCATCGCTTTCCGGCGATCCCATCAAGGTGGGAGTCATCGCCGATCAGACGGGCCCGCTCTCGATCATGGGGCTCGGGCACGCCAACGTCGCCAGGATGGTCGTGGGCGATATCAACGCGAAGGGCGGGCTGCTCGGCCGCGCGGTCGAGCTGCACCTCGAAGACAGCGCCACCGACGACGAGGTCGCGGCCGAGGTCGCCAGAAAGCTCGTCGAGCAGGATGACGTCGACGTCGTCCTCGGCGGCATCTACAGCTCCACGCGCCAGGCGATCAAGGGCCCGGTTGTGGTGGAAGCCAAGCGGCTCTACATCTACCCCGAGCAGTACGAGGGGCAGGAGTCCGATCCGCTGATCTTCTGCACGGGCCCGGTGCCGGCGCAGCAGGTCGACCTGTTCATCCCGTGGCTGATGCGGGAGACAGGGGCGAAGAGCTTCTACCTGCCGTCTGCCGACTACGTCTGGCCGCACGTGCTGAACGCGCGTGTGCGGGAGCTCGTCACGGCGAACGGCGGCGAGATCGTGGGCGAGGAGTGCTTCCCGCTCGAGCACGAGGACTACAAGGCGACCGTCGAGCGGATCCACCGAGCGGGCGCGGACGTCGTCTTCAATACCACCGTGCCTCCGGGGGTCGTGCCGTTCCTGGCGCAGCTGCACGACTCCGGCTTCGCGAGCCGCGGCGGGCAGTTGGTTTGCACCTACTTCGAGGAGAACCTGCTCGGCGCAGTCCCCGCGGCTCATGTCGAGGGGCTGTACGGCTGCCTCGATTACTACCAGACCGTCGGGGACCCGTTCAGCCAGAGGCTCCTCGCCCAGTACGACGCCCTTTATCCCGGGGCTCCGAAGTTCACCGGCGGCAGCGGGTGCTCGGGCCTCTACCGCGGCCTGCGCCTCTGGGCGGCCGCCCTGACGGAGGCCGGCTCGCTCGATCAGGGTGACGTACTCGCTGCTCTGGACCACGCCCGGATCGTCGAGGGCCCCGGTGGGCCTGCGGCGATGGTGCCGGGCCAGCACCACGCGCGGATGCACATGTACATCGGCCAGGCGCGCGGCGGCCGCTTCGAGGTTGTCGAGAGCCTCGGCGCCATCGACCCGCAGGAACGCCTCGTCGCTTCACCGGCCCTCACCGCCTGACCAACGACAGAGAAAGGAGAACGAGATGCTGCTCGCAACCACGCAGGTCGAGAACATCGACCGCTTCATGGAGGTCTTCTCGACCAGTGGAGCGGAGAAGCGCAAGAAGCACGGCTCGAAGGGTGCGGTCGTCTTCCGCGACCCGTCCGAGAGCGACCGCGTCTGGGCGATCTTCGACTGGGATGCCCAGGGCTGGCAGAGCTTCGTGTCCGACCCGGACGTCCCCCCGATCATGGCCGCAGCCGGGCACAAGGACAAGCCGCAGGCCGCAGAGCTCGTCGGCACCTGCGAGGCCTGACACGACCCGCGTGCGGGGCGCCGCCCACTTCCCGGGCGCCGCTCCGCACGCGCAAGGTCATACGCCGGCGCGGGTCCGATCGCCTCGTAGACGAGCGCGAGGACGAATGGCTCGAGGCGCTCATGATCGTGGATGGGTGGCGAGCGTCCCCCGCGCCCTTGATGGAGCCGCGGGCACCCGCCACGCAGATCCCGAACAGGCCCGGATCGACCCGCTCGAGCGCGGGGTGGACGTTCGAGACCGCTCCATCCTGATTCGAGCGGAAGCGCTCATGGGCATCGGCCACGAGCGAGCCGACGACGTCGAGCGGCGGCAGGTCTCCGGGAGACGAGATGCTCGGCGATCGAGGCTGAGGGTAACCGAGCTCGGGTTGCCTGACCCGAAACGGAAGCAACTAGGCTCATCCCCATGGGCCGATGCTGCGCCGTTGCCGTTGCCGCCCTCTGCTTTCTCGTCGCGGCCGGTGCTGCGGCGGCCGCGAGTCCCGAGGAGCAGCTGATTGCGAAGTACGCACCGATCACGCGTCTCGTCGAGCAGAAGCATGTCTGCGGCGCCGGCGAGCCGTACCGCCCGATCGACGTGAGCACTCTCTTCGGTCAGGACACCGTGGCCCTTCGCGGGCCATGGAACACCAACGATCTGGTGAAGATCGGCCCGACCAGGAAGGATCTCGGCGCGGGGCTTCCCGGCTACCACCTCGACTTCCCCGGGAGCCCACTCGCCCCGGGCTGCGGCTATGAGCTGTGGGAGCGGCGGATCACGAGGGGGACGAAGCCGACGATCTACGGCCACATCGCGAAGCAGCGAACGTTCCCGAACTCACTCGCGCTCCAGTACTGGTTCTTCTACGTCTTCAACGACTTCAACAACACGCACGAGGGCGACTGGGAGATGATCCAGCTGAACTTCGATGCCGCGACGCCGAAGCAGGCCCTCGCGGAGAACCCGACCGAGGTCGGCTACTCACAGCACGAGAGCGCCGAGCGCGCGAAGTGGGGCGACCCGAAGCTCGAGCTCCTCGACGGCACCCATCCCGTCGTCTACGTCGCCTCCGGCTCGCACGCGAACTTCTACGATCCGGCGCTCTTCCTAGGCCGGTCAGCGAGCGAAGGGGTCGGGTGCGACGACACCCGTGGCCCACACACGGAGATCACGCCGGCCGTGCGGACGATTCCCATGAACCCCGTTTTAGCCCGTGAGGTCTTCCCCTGGATCGCGTTCGAGGGGCGCTGGGGCGAGCTGCAGCCGGCATTCTTCAACGGCCCGACCGGGCCAAACGACAAGAATCAATGGACCTGGCCCATCACCTGGTCGCAGGGCTGGCGTGCGCACAGCTACGCGATCCCGGCCGGCGGCGCGCTCGGCACGAGCACCACCGACTACTTCTGTGGCGCGGTCGCAAGGAGCTCGAACCTACTGCGCCGCCTCGTCCATCACCCGTTCCGCATCCTGCTGATCCTCGTCGGGCTGACCGTGCTCCTCACCTGGCTCGCGTCGCGGACGTCGTGGCGCCCAACCGCGCCGCTCCACATCGCCCGCCGCCGGTCGTGGGGGCAGACCGTCGCCGCGTCGTGGCGGATGTACGCGCGGCGCCCACTGCTCTTTCTCGGGATCGGGCTCGCGACGATCCCGATCTCGATCGTCGTCACGCTGCTCCAGGCGGCGATCCTCAACGCCTCGACCTTCGTCGGGCTCTCGAAGGCGGGCGAGGGGGGAGCCGATCGTGGCTGGATTCTGCTCGTGATCGGAACACTGCTCACACTCGCCGGGATGACGCTCGTGCAGGCGGCCGCGGCGCGCGCGATGGTCGAGCTCGACGCCGGCCGCCCGGTCGGCGTGCTCCAGGCCTACCGACTCGCACTCCGCAACGCCCGCGCGCTCCTGGGCGCGCTTGCGGTCGCCGTCCCGATCGTGACCGTCTTCACTGCCTCGCTCGTCCTCATACCGGTCGCGCTGGTGCTCGCGACAACCTGGGCTCTGATCGTTCCGTGCGCCGAGCTCGAAACCCGGCCCGGACTCGCGGTGCTCCGCCGCAGCGGCAGTCTCGTTCTCAGGTGTCCGTTCAAGGTACTCACACTCGTCGTCGGTGGTGCGGCGCTCGTCTTGGTCATCGGGCCGATTGTGGGCGGCCTCGTCCTGCTCGCGACGAGTGCCTCCTTCGCCTTTGTGAACCTCGTCGCAGGGATCGTCTACGCGATCTTCATGCCGGTCGTGGGTATCGCGACCACCTACGTCTACTTTGATGCGCTCGTCCGGGAGCACGAGGCCGCCGCCACGTCCGCGAGCGGTGTACTCCCGGCAGAACTCCCGACCTGAGCCTGGACGACCCACCGGCGCAAGAACCAGCAGGTTCGCCAATCGCGGGTAGCGCTCGTCGAGGCAGGTGACTGGGCGGTCGAATTTGTCGTCGAGTTGCGGTTGTCTCGCTCTCGCGCTTCACGCGACCACGGCCGACTCTTTGTCCCGTCGCTCAGATCGGTGATGCCAACCCAGGCCTCTGCTCTCACGGCTCGAGTTGTCCCGAAAACCGATCTCCGCGGAGACGCATAATTCCGGGGCCATATGATCGAGCGTGCCCGTCCCTTGGATTCAAGCCAGTCTTCACAGTGGTGAGCGGTGCCGCCGCAGTCGAGGCCCTCTATCCAAAAAGAGGTGCTCTGTTGTGCCATCCTAGGCAACAAAGCCCCGCATATGCGGGGCTTTTAGAGCCCTCTAACGGACTCGAACCGTTGACCCCCGGGGCTGTCCCGAAGGCACATAACAATGTGGAGCGAGCCCGCAAGACCCGCTCAGAATGACACTGGGAAACTTTGTGTAACCGGTGTGGTCTGACCGTCGCACCTCACCGCCTGCGATGGGCTCTGGCCGGTCCGTTGCTATGAGGGGTGCGAGGCGTCAGTGGTTGTCGGTCGTGTCGAGCCAGTCGGTGATGTCGCTGATGACGGTCTGGTCGACGTGTTGTTCGGGTTCGTATTCGGCGGGGGATGATGGGCCTTGGCCCGGTGTGAAGAGGTGGTTGAGGGATGGGTAGACGCGGATCCTCACGTCTTCGCGGCCGGCGAGGGCCGTTTGCCAGCGGGTGAGGTCGTCGTCGACCGTGGCTTGGTAGTCGCGGCCGCCTTGGAGGATGAGGATCGGTCTGTCGAGGGTGGCCGCGAGCTGCGCGGGGTCGTAGTTGCGGAGGTCGAGCCAGTAGGAGGCGGGCGCGCCGAGCGGGAGCTCGTCGGCGGGCGTCGTGGGGGAGAGGCTTGTGCTATCGACGCGTTTTGCCTTCTCGGTCAGCGACTCGATTATGGGCTTTGCTGCGGTCTGGGTCTGCGGGTTGAGGTTGGCGAGGTAGCGGGTCTGCCTGACGATCGTCCAGTGAAGCGGGTGGGCGCCGGCGGCGAGAAGGATCAGCCCGGCGACTGACGGTTGTTCCGCCGCGATGCGTGGGGCGACGGTGCCGCCGAGGCTGTGGCCGAGCAGGAACACGGGCGCGGTCGCGGTGGCGGGATGCCGGATGAGGAGCTCAATTGCGGCGGCCGCTTGCGGGAGGTATTCGTCGGTGAGGGTGAAGTTCTGTGCATTTTTGAGGTCGTGTGCGTGGGTGTAGGTGACCTTGTCGAAGCGCACGACTGCGAACCCCTGGCTCGCGAGGCCCCAGGCGATGTCTTTGAGCGGCTTGTTGCGGCCGATCGTCTCGTCGCGGTCGAGCGATCCCGAACCGGCGAGAAGCACGACGGCTGCTCGGATCGGTTCGTCCGGCAGGCTGAGCGTGCCGGGGACCGAGCGCGGCCCGGTCTCGAGCGTGATCTCATACTCGGCGAAGCGCGCCGGGTCGGCGTAGCTGGGTGGCTGCCAAGCCGCGAGCGGCTGGGCGGCTTCCGGTGATGCGAGCTGGAGGGCGAGGAGCTGTCCGGTATCGGTCACGGTCGCGAGCAGCGTGAAACCGCCGCGAGCGCAGCTCACGGGGACCTTCACCGTCGTCCCGGCCGGAGGGGCTGCTTCGGTCAGCGGCTCCCCGACCGAGGTGATCGGGCCCTGCCGCTCGAGCTCGCTCGTCCACGCCTGCTCGAGCGCGTCGGGAACCACGAATGGTTGCAGCTTCGGCGCGAACAGGTCGGGGATCTCCGAGAAGCGGCCCGCGCGCGCGAGCTCGAGCGCTCCGAGGACGAGCTGTGCGAACTGAACGGTCAGGACGATCCTCGCCGCCGAGGCGTTGCCGCTCCGGACCGCACGGACCTTGCGGGCCGTTCCGGTGCGGGCAGGAAGACGGTGTAGATCATGCGGCGGGTCCGGCGTTTGCCTGGTGCGTTGGCGAGCCGGGGTTGGAAGACGGCGGCGAGGTCGCGCAGGAAAGCGGCGAACTCGCCATCTGTGAGCCACATCGCTCCTGCCCGGTAGTCGGCGCCGTCGGCGAGCGGATTGGGGGTGCCGGTCGTGAGGTAATGCTCGGCGTCGGTGAGCATGCCCGCGACATAGGCTGTGAACGCGGCCAGGTGCTCCTCTGGGGTCATCGAGGCGACCTGGCGGGGGCCGATCCGCGCGGCTGCGGCCCGCAGCGTGTAGGTCCGTTCGACCGTTCCGCGCACGCGTCGCTCGGCGACCACCTGAAGCACGCCGGCGCTCGTCAACCGTGCGACGTGCCGGTAGAGGCTGGCCGCCGGCACGTCGTCGAGCTCCAACGAGAGCTGGTTCGTCGTCAACGCCCGATCGCCGAGAAATGCCTTCACGATGCGTAAACGCACCGGATGCAGAAGCAGGTCGGCGTTGGTCACGACACCTCACCTTACACGATCATTCTCCATAGAGATAATGTTCTTGAATATGAGATCAAATTCATCGAACCAGCCGGGTGCTACGCAGCCGCTCGACGGCGGTCAGTTCACAGCAGCGGCATGAGTTCGCAAGTCGTCGCTCTCTTCGGCCTCGTCTGCTTCCTCATGGTCGCCGTCGCGTTCGATGCGTACTGCCTCAGGGATTTGAGAGAAGCCCCGTTCGTCTTCGTCTTCTCGCCTGAGACCTGGGAGCGCACAAAGTCTGCGAGCCGCAGCTTGACCCGAGTGAGGAGATCAGTCTTGAGAAAGTCAGGCTGACCGACGTCGAACGATTGATCCGGCAAGGCACGATCGCGGCTAACGACTCCGCGGCGTTTCTCCTGCTCTCGCTCAGACGCTACGAACAGGCCGAACTTTGGACGTCCGAGGTTGAGCCCATCCGCGCGTCGGAGTGCGCTGCTCTACCCGATGGCCGACGAATCGTTTACCCGCGTCAACGGTAGCGGGTCGGTTCGACTCGTTTCTGGCGGGACTCCGGTGTGGCCGCTGTAGCGGACGTGAACCGGATCGGGGGGTCAGGCCAGTGCTGCGGCCTCGGCTGGCTGCGGCGTCGCGAGCCAGTAGCGGTAACGACGCATGCCCTCGGTGGTTCTGATCTCACGCTCGAGACGGCGGGGTGCAGATTGGGAGAACTCGATCGGCCAGTGGAACAGCGGTCCGTCATACGCGAACGAGTGGTATTCGCCGAACTCGCCGCACGGGTCGGTGCCTGCAGGTAGCCGGTCGATGAACTGTCGGTCCAGTTGAGCTCCGACGTCATCTTTTTCGAGGACGCTCGCGTCAACGACCACGGTGACCGCCCTGATGCCTGACTGCAAGAACCTCTCGATGCACTCGCGCGACGTCATTCCCCAGAGCGGCTCGAGGACCGCGATGCCCAGCGGGCCGAACTGTTCCTCTTTATGGCGACGCACATCGGAGCAGGTCAGATCTCCGAAGGCGAACGCGTCGATGCCTTCGCGGCGCATGTGTATCGCCGCCGCCCGCATCACCTCGATGTACCCGTCCAGGCCGGCTCCGGGCAGCGGGATCGTCTGCAACCCGATCCCGATACTGCGAGCCTGGGCTTCGAGCAACTCCACCGGTAGCCCGTGAACCGTAGACGCGCGACGCTCAGGGTGGGTGGTTGTCACGAGTCGATCCACCAAGACGTCGTCTTGCGCGAGCAACGTGCTCAGTGCGAGTGCTGAGTCCTTGCCGCCGCTCCAGTGAAACGCCGCTGTCCGAGTCCCCATCCGGCACTGCCCTCCTCTGTCTAGGTGTCTCGCGCTGAACTGCCCGCGGATGCCTCTCGTGTGCGAAAAGAGCCTACGGGTACGTCTGGATCCTCAACGAGGGCTCAACGAGACGAGCGACTCCAAGGAAGCTCGCGCTCGAGCGGGATCACGAGGTCACTACAGGATCGAATCCTGCCCCCGCGCACATGGAGGTCGGGAGCCACGGTGCTCGTCGTCTCTGCGCCCGGATGGGAGGGAGTGGTCTTTCAGACTTTGGTCCGGGTGATGGTGCCGATGATGCGTGGATGTCCGTCGATCAGTGGTGTGGCGTGAAGTTCGAAGGTTGAGCCTGTGAACGCGGCGAGGTTGCGGAGCGCGCTGCTTGAGAACTGCCAGTAGACGAAGCTGTCGTTCGGGTAGATCGTGCCTGGAGCCGGCGCGTAAAGCGTCCCATCGTTGGCAGTGTTGTCGTCGATCAGGCCGTAGGTCTCGAGCAGCAGGCGGCCACCGTTCGTGAGCCGTTGGGTGAGGATCTGAAGTAGCCCGAGCGGATTCTCGACCCGGTGGAGGATGCCGAAGCAGAAGATGAAATCGAAGCGTTCGTTGATCTCGCCGATCGCGAAAGCGTCTGTGTGTCGGTACTCAACCTTGGAGTTCAGCAGTCCGTGGACCGCAGCGAGGCCCTCACCGCCTTCGAGCTCGATGCCCCAACGGCTTCGCACCCAGTGAACGTACTGCTCGTTGTCTACGGCAAGTACCCGTCTCGCGCCGCGCGTCTCCGCGAGGAAGCTGTAGAAGCCGTCGAAGGCCCCGACATCGAGCACGTTCAGGCCATCGAAGGAATCCGGGATCGAGGCGAGCCGGTAGCCGTGGTCGCGGGCCTCTCCCGGCGTGTAGAGCTCGAGCTCCCGGTTGAGCGCGAAGGTGTGGACCCAGAACGGCACCGAGGCGAGCACCGCGTTCGCCCTCTCTGCCGCGATCTCGATCGGCACAGCTGCCGCCACCTCTCGCTCAGAAGGCCAGGGAAGCGCCTCGACTACTCTGCCGTTTACCATCGCTTCCCCCCATGTCAGCCTGCCGGCGCCTACTCGCCGAACAACGTAACCAGTCATTCACATCATAATTCTTACCGTCTAAAGACGGTCTAAGAAGCCGGGGCTTCCGCGGCGGAGGTGGGTTTGTCGACAGCCTTGGCAGGAGGCTCGCGCAGCGTCACCGATTGGCCTCCTCATCGGAGCGGTCAGTCTCGGTGGAAGGCTGGACGACCGCCGCCCACCTTTGCGTCTCCCGTCTGAGCCCACCTGCCGCGGAGGTCGAAGTGTCCTGCTTCAAGGAAATGGCGAGGTTTCGGGCTCGGGTTGCTTGAGGGTCGGGTCGGTCTGACAGGGTTCGAGGTGCGCCTCGATCGGGCGTCTGCCGTGGGGACGAGTTCGAAGGCGCCCGTGTGAGCCGGTCGCACCACACTGAAGGGCGGTCGAGCGTCGCGAGCGCGCTGACGTTCATGCGTTCCGCGACGACGATGAGGCTGGCGTCGGTGCCCCCGAGGCCGAGGTCGGCGTTATCGGCGGCAGCCAGCAGCACGCTCGTGTCGACGATGAGCAAGCGTCAGTTTCGGCCGAAGCCGTCTGCGAGGAGGTCGTCGGCGTCGCGGGCGTGACGTCCGGAGGTCGAGGCTCCCAACCCGATGAACGAAGCCTCCGCTCCTCATCTACGGTCTCGGACGGGAGTGTCTCGGCCAGTTCGGCGATCACCACGTCGATGCCGACGCCGCGGCGCGCCGCCTCGGCCTGCAAGCGCTCTGCTTCCGCGTGGTTGAGGGCCCAGCTGATCAGTAGGTCGAACTGTTTCCTGGGCTCGGCTCGCCGGCTCCGCAGTGTAGGCGATCAGTGTCAGTCCGTCACCGGCCAGATGGAGCGCGTCTCCGGTCGGTTCGATGTCGCCGACGAGCGAGTTGCGCAGGCGCTTCGCGCTCGTGACGTGAAAGCGAACGTCATGGTATGCGGGTGTTGCTCCCGAGACGCGCAGGCTTGGAACCGAGCTAACCACGCCAACAGGCTCCGGTGATCAGTAGTCGCGGGGCTCTACGCTCGCGATGAGTGCGCTGACGGCGGGATGCCAGAGGCCGTCGGGTGGGCCTGTGAGCGCGAGGCGACGCTGATGGGTCAGGCACAGCGGCACCAGGATGAGGCTCCGGTCGAGCATCGATCTGACAAGGCTTGGGACGATCGCGACGCCGAGCCCGCAGCGGATCATCGCGAACAGGGTGCCGAGCTCGCGAACCCGGTGAGTCGGAATGAGTTTGACGCCGGCACGCCGGTAGAGATCCTGAATCGGCTGCTCACATCCCGCACCGGAGAAGAGCAGTGGGTCATCTTCGAGGTCGTGGAGGTTGATTGCTGTCTCGTTCGCCAGTGGGTGGTCGTGGCGGAGCAGCGCATGGAACGTGTCCGTGCCGACGAGTCTTGCGCGCGTCGAGGGTGGAGGGTCGACGAGGATGGCGGCTTCGACACTGCGGGCGTCGAGCCACTCTTCGACCTCGTCGTGCTCGCCTTCGAAGATCCGGACGGTCACCCTTGGGAACTCGGTGTGCCAGTAGGCAACGAGGTCGGGGAGCATCCCTATGCAGACGGTTGGAGGCGCGGCGAGCCGCACGACGCCGTGGGGGGAGCCCGCCTGTGCGGCTGCGAGATCCGTGATCGCTTCGGCCGCGGCGACCGCTACGCGCGCATGCTTGAGGAGCTCGGTGCCGAATGACGTCAAGATCGGGCCGCTGGTTCCACGCACGATGACGGGTGTGGCGGCTGTGCGCTCGAGTGAGGAGATCGCGTGTGAGACCGCCGACTGTGTGATCCCGAGCGTCTCAGCGGCGGCGCCGAAGCTGGCCTCGTCGACGATGGCCACGAACGCTCGGAGCTGTGCGAGGTTGATCCTCATGAGTGGTGCTCATGATAGGTCGAACGAAACTTGTTTGACTCATCTGGTTCGGCAGGCCATTCTTCGCGACTGCTTCCTCGTCGGTGAGGCGGCAAGATCGGGTCAAACGAAAGCAGGGGGCGTATGCGCAAGATCATCAATTCGACGTACATCTCGATCGACGGGGTTATTCAGCACATGGAGAACTGGCCTTCGGTCGAAGGGGATTCCGAGGGAAGCTACGCGCTCCAGAGCGAGCTTCTGCTCAGCTGCGATGCGCTACTGATGGGCCGCGCGACGTATGACGGATTCGCTCCGGTGTGGCCGACGCGGTCTGGCGACCCCTACAGCGACCACATCAACACGATGACGAAGTACGTCGTCTCCTCGACGCTGCGTGGGCCCGAGTGGAACAACACGAAGGTGATCAGCGAAGACTCGATCGAAGCGATCAGGCAGTTGAAGGAGCAGCCCGGCAAGGACATCGTTCAGTACGGTTTTGGCCGGCTCTCGTTTGCGCTGATGGAACAGGGGCTGCTCGACGAGCTTCGGCTGTGGGTTCACCCGTTCTTCGTCGGGCAAGGGGGCGGGGAGAGCTTGCTCTACCGAGGCTGCCCGACGACAACATTCGATCTGATCGACACGCACGTCCTCAAGTCCGGCATGGTGGTCTTGAGCTACCGGTACCTGGCCTCCACTGAAGATTCGCCGACGGAGGCGACAACCTGAGCGGAAGCTTGGGGTTGGCGGCGTTCGGGCGGCGTTCGATCAGCCCGCGCGCCTCTAGCTGCGAGGTCATTATTCTGCCGCCACCCATTGGATCGCCTCGTCCCGCTGATCGAGGAGGAACGTCTTGGTCTCGCCGGGCGTCATCCAACCGAAGAGGTCGGTGAGGTGGCTCATCCAGTCTATGTCGGTGACGAGCGCGATCCGTTTCCACGAACGGAGGTGCTCGATGCCCATCTTCAGGTCTTGCCAGATCGCGCCTCCGGAGATCCCGTCGAAGTCGCGCATCACGATGACGAAGCGGACGTCACCTGCCGTGGCGGCATGCTCGAGGGCGGGCACGACCACGTCGCGGTAGTCCTCGGCGGCGATCTTCCCACTCGCCTCGAATCCGATCACGCCTTCCGGTAGGTCGGTGAGCGCGCTGATCATCGGTCGGTCCCCAAGAACCTTAGCGGTGGAGTTCGTTGCGGCCTCCGCGCTGTGGAGGGCATGGTGCGGCTCTTACGTACTGGTGACGTCCGTGCGGCCGATAGCTTTGCGTGCGACCAGTTCGGCGTTGAGTGTTGCGCCGGCTGCGATCGCCCATCCGAGCGCGTAGAGGGTGAGGAGCAGGCCTGCGGCGAGTCCGAGCACGCCGTAGGTCTCTTCTTTGGTCTTGAGGTAGTTGACGAGTGCGATCCCGACGAAGGCGTGGATTGCGGCCAGTGCGATTCCCACGACGATGGCGCCCGGAAGCAGTTGCGTCCAGTGTTCTGCGCGGTTCGGGAGCCAGGCACTGATCGCGAGCCACGCGGCGACGTAGAGCGCGTTCAGCAGAGGCACGACGACGATTGCGAGCGAGAGGGGCAAGCTATCCGCGGCGCCTCGAATGACGCTTCCAAGGCCGATGATCGCGACGAGCGCGCCAAGTCCGAGAAGAACGGCCGTGAGAGGTGTGCGTGCGACTCTGAATGGCAGGCCCCAGGCCATCGCGTGGATGGCGCGCACGGCCCGGGTCAGGGAGTACGTCGCATAGAGCGTGACCAGGACGGCGCCTACGAGCGCGACGTATGTTCCGAAGGTCACGTGCTGCGGGGCCGCATTGGCGATGGAGGAGGCCATCGAGCCGGCGAGCCCGAAGCGCTCGACCGCGCGATTCTGGTTGACGTCGGCCACCGACGTCGCGATACCGAGGATCAGGACGCCTGTGAGCGCGAGCGGAAGCGCGAAGACGAAAATCCGGTATGCAAACAGTGCGGGTAGAGCGCTCGATCCGGCTCGCTGGAGTCGGTTATAGGTGCCCCAACCGATCTCCGCCGGCGCGGAGAGTGGGCCGCGAGTCGTCCACCGACGCGCTCGCTCGAGGAGTTGGACACGCGCTCGGTCGATCCGCGAGTCACCGACAGGTTGGTTGGCCAGTTCGGCGATCAGCTCCGCCAATGTTTGGTCGTCCGGGTCCCGCGTGCTGCCGGCGGTTCCGGTTTCTCTGTGGGCGTTCACGCGAACCTCCATCTTGGCGATCTCGAACAGCCAGTGTCGGATAGGCCCGCTGTTGCTACCCCGTTCGTTCGGCTGATAGCCTCGGTTTTGTGTCCAGTCCGGCCGGCGACCATCGTCGTGAAGCCTCGGAGGCGACCCGGACCGCGAACGCCCAGATGGCGGCGGGGCTGCCGTTCGAGGATCGTCGCGACTTCGAGGAGGCGGGACGCGGGTTGATCGCTCCCCTTCCTGACGGCGGCGTGATTCTGGGCGACGACGGCAAGCCGGTCTGGGACTTGTCGAGGTTTGCGTTCATCGAGCAGGACGCCCCGGCGCCCGAGACGGTGAATCCGAGCTTGTGGCGTCAGAGCCAGCTTGTGGTTCAGGGCGGCCTGTACGAGGTCGTGCCGGGTCTGTATCAGGTTCGGACGGCTGACTTGTCGAATATCACCCTTGCCGAGGGCGACGAAGGGCTGGTGGTGTTCGATCCGTTGATCTCGGTCGAGACCGCCCGCGCTGCGCTCGAGCTGTACTACGCGCATCGGCCGCGGAAGCCGGTCGTCGCGGTGGTGCATTCCCATAGCCATGTCGATCATTACGGCGGCATCCGCGGGATCGTCGACGAGGCAGATGTGAAGTCCGGCAAGGTGAAGATCGTCGCGCCGATCGGGTTCCTCGAGGCGGCGGTCGCCGAGAATGTCCTGGCAGGGAACGTGATGAGCAGGCGCGCGAGCTACATGTACGGCAACTTGCTTCCGGCCGATCCGAAAGGGCAGGTCGGGGCGGGCCTGGGGGTGACGACGTCGTCGGGAACAGTGACCCTGATCCCGCCGACCGACCACGTGGAGCGGACGGGCCAGAAGATGCAGATCGCGGGGCTCGACTTCGAGTTCATGCTGGCGCCCGATACTGAAGCTCCGGCCGAGATGCACTGGTTCATCGAGCAGTTCAAGGCGGTAACCGCCGCGGAGAACTGCTGTCACACGCTGCACAACACCTACTCGATCAGGGGAACGAAGATCCGGGATCCACTCGCCTGGTCGAAGTATCTCGAGCAGACAGTCGAGATCTGGGGTGACCGCGTCGAGGTGATGTACGGGATGCACCACTGGCCGGTCTGGGGCAAGGAGCGCGTCCTCGAGATGCTCGAGCTTGCCCGGGATGGCTACCGGTACATCAACGACGAGACCCTCCGGCTCGCAAATCACGGCTTCACCCCGTCCGAGATCGCAGAGCAGATCGAGTTCCCGGGGAAGCTCGGTCGTCACTGGGCGATGCGCGGCTACTACGGCTCGCTCAACCACAACGTCCGCGCGACCTACGTCAACTACCTGGGCTGGTTCGACGGCAACCCCGCCAACCTCCATACTCTCCCGCCGGAGCAGGCGGCGACTCGTTACGTGGACGCAATGGGCGGGGCCGAGGCGGCGCTCGCGAAAGGCCGTGCGGCATTCGAGCTCGGCGACTATCGCTGGGTCGCCGAGCTCGTAAACCACGTGGTCTTCGCCGACCCCGACAACACTGATGCGCGCAATCTGCAGGCAGATGCGCTCGAGCAGCTCGGCTATCAGGCCGAGTCGGGCCCGTGGCGGAACTTCTATCTCACCGCCGCGAAGGAGCTCCGCGACGGCGTCGTCGTCCTCCCGACCCCGAACACGGCCAGCCCGGACGCGGTGCGGGCGATGAGCCTCGACCTGTTCCTCGACTACCTCGGCGTCCGACTGAACGGCCCCAAGGCCGCAGAGCAGGACCTGACGATCGGACTCGAGCTCACCGACGAAAACAAGTCGGCGACGCTCCTCGTCCGCAACGGAGCTCTCAGCCATCGCACCGGGATCGCAGACGACGCGCAAGCGACCGTCTCGATCAGCCGGGAAACCCTCGACAGTGTCATCCTGGGCGAGAACACGATCGCCGAGCTCGCGTCGAGCGGGAAAGCTCAGGTGAGTGGCGACTCCGCCGTTCTCGAACGGTTCGTCGGACTGCTTGACCCGTTCGAGTTCTGGTTCAACATCGTCACGCCCTGAGCTGCTGTCCTCGAGGACCAGGTTTTTCCGATGGCCCGTCGACTACACGTCTGTCGACCTGTGGCCAGGATTTCGGACCCGTGCGGCGATGGACACGGACAGGTATAAGCGCTGGATGATCTGGCGGCTCTTCGCGATCTGGGTGGCAGCGGCCGCCGTGGTCGGTGCCTCCGGGAGCCTCTCTTCGGCTGCGCCTTCAATGAGCGGCACGGACGTCGGACTCAATCACCTGTTGGTCCTGCGTCACGCTGTGATCGTCCGCTCGGCTCCATCGCCCGTGGCCACAGCGGTCGCCCGGATCGCGATGTGGACGCCGCTCACTCGGTCGAGGACGGTGCTTCCGATCATCGGGGAGGCGACTGGCCCGGCGGGTGCGAAGTGGCTGCGTGTTGGCGTGCCGGCGCGGCCGAACGGGACGACGGGCTGGGTTCGGGCAGCCGCCGGGATCGAGGCAGAGACCCCTTGGACGATCGTGATTCGGCGCGCGGATCGGCGGGCGGTGGTTCTCAGGGCAGGCCGGGTGGAGGCGCGCTTTCCGGTCGTACTCGGTAAGCGATCCACCCCAACCCCGCTGGGACGCTTCTTTGTGACGGAGAAGCTGTCGATCGCTCCCGGCGTTACCGAGGGGCCATGGGCATTGGCCACATCTGCCTACTCCGACGTCCTTCAGCAGTTCGGCGGTGGTCCGGGACAGATTGCCCTTCACGGGACGGTCGGGTTCGCGGATCCGCTTGGGACGTTCGCCTCCCATGGCTGCATTCGCCTCTCGGTGGCTGCGATCACGTGGATTGCGCACCGGGTCGTCGACGGCACGCCCGTGATCGTCGAGCGCTGACGAGGTATCTCGCGGAGGTCACTGCCACCGGCAGTCAGCCGGTAAAGGGCGGTGCGGTCGACGTCGGCTTCGACTTGTGCCTGGGCGACGGCGTCGTCGTCGCGGGCTTGCTCGGTTTGGCAGGGGTCGGCTTGGGCGGAGCGGGTGTGGGCGTGGGGTGACGGCGGTGGACGATGACCGAGAGGGTGTGGGCTGTGGGCGGGTCGGGCACCTGGGTGCCGGAGTTGGCGGCGACGTTATTCGGTAGGAGGCCCGGCTTGGTCGCTTCGACCGTGGCGAGGATGGTGACGGTCTGTCCGGGGTTGATGGTGCCGAGGCTGCAGGAGGCGGGCTTGTGCGCGTAGGTGCAGGTGCCCTGGCTCGGGATGATCGACAGGACCTTGTCGTCGAGCACCGGCGTCTCTTCGGCGACATTGACGTTCTGGGCGGGCGCGTGGCCGGTATTCGTGATCTTGATCGTGTAGTTGACCGTTCCGCCGACCTCGACCACCTTCCTGTCGGCGGTCTTCGTCATCTCGAGGCTCGTGGTTGGGATCGGGTCCGGGTTCGGAGCCGGCTGTGGCGTAGGCGTCGGGGTCGGGGTTGGTGTGGGTCCGGGCGTGGGCGGTGTCGGCGGGGCGGGCGGGAGGGGCGGGGTGGGCGGTGTGGTCGCATACGTGTTCGTGAAGGTGCAGTCTTCTTTGAGCGACCCGGACGTGAGCCTGACCTCGATCGTGTTGCCGTTCTTCGAGCCGATCGACTGGCCGTTGCAGACGACCTTGGTCAGGTGCCAGTGGCTCCCCGTGCTGTCCCCGGCGGCGTACTCCTTGATCTCGTACGTGCCCAGGGCCAGGTGGCTGGTGTCGTCGCCGGTCGCGCGCACCGGAACGCCGGTCTTCGTGACGTTGACCGTCTGCGAGTAGGTGACGTTCGGCGCGCCGGTGGTCTCCGGGGTGATCGTGAACCCGACGGTGCCGGTGTTGCCGACGGTCTCTTTCCGGAGCGTGATCGCGCCGGTGGGTGGCAGTGGTGGCGGTGGCGGAATGGGGTGAGGCGGCGGTGTGGGCGGATTGGTTGCGTACGTGTTCGTGAAGGTGCAGTCGGCTGTCGGCGAGTTCGTCGTGAGCGTGACGTCGATCGTGTTGCCGTTCTTGGAGCCGACCGATTTGTCGTTGCAGAAGACAGAGGTCAGGTGCCAGTGGCTCGAGGACGTGCCCCCGGTCGCGTACTCCTGGATCTCGTACGTGCCGAGCGGGATGTGGCTCGTGTCGTCACCGGTGGCGAGCACGGCAACTCCTTGCTTGGTGACCTTGGCCTTCTGTGTCTCGACCGGGCCTGACGCTGACTTCGACTGGGGGGTGATCGTGAAGCCGACCGTGCCGGTGTTGCCGACGGCCTTCTTCCGGAGCGTGATCGCGCCGGCCGGGACGAAGGTGTTCTCGAAGCTGCAGACGGTGGTCGTGCTCACGGTGATGGTGACGGTGACCGGCGTCGTGGCCGGAAGGTTCTTGCCCCCGCACGAGGCCGCCGTCAGCTCCCATGTCCCGCCGACGCCCGCCGGCGCCGTCTCGTCGATCTTGTAGCTGCCGGGCGCGAGCTGGATCGTTCCCGGAGTGGCCTCGACCTCGACCCCGGCTGTGGTCGTCGTCGCGGCGGCCGTCGAGGCGGTCCCTCCGCCCGATGGGGTGATCGTGTAGCCGAACGTGCCGGTGCCGCCGAGCGTCGTCTTGTCCAGGGTGAGGTTCCCGGTTGGCGGCGTGTAGGTATTCGTGAAGGTGCAGTCGGCCTTCGGCGTCTTGGTCGTCAGGGTGACCGTGGCCGCTCCCTGGCCCGAGCCGATCAGCTTGCCGTTGCAGGTGACCGACGTGAGCGCCCAGCCGGTCGGGTTCGTGCCCGTGGCGGCGAACTCCTGGATCTTGTAGCTGCCGAGCGGAATGTGGGTTGTGTCGTCACCCGTTGCGAGCACCGGCACACCCTGCCTGGTGACCTTGGCCTTCTGCGAGTAGATGACATCCGACGCCGGCTTGGTCTGCGGGAAGATCGTGAACCCGGCGGTGCCGGTGTCGCCGATGGTCTTCTTCCGGATCGTGATCGCGCCGGCGGGGACGAAGGTGTTCTCGAAGCTGCACGCCGCGCCGGTCCCAGACGTGATCGTGACGGTGACCGGGCTCGAGGCGGGCAGGCTTTTCCCGTCGCAGGAGACCGCGGTCAGCGTCCATGTGCCGCCGTCGACCTTCGGCATCGACTCGGCGATCTTGTACGAGCCGGGTGCGAGCTGGAGCGTTGCCGGGGTCGCCGCGACCTCGACACCGGGCTTGGTCGTTGTCGCGGTCGCGGTCGCGACGCTTCCGCCGCTCGACGAGCTCACGGTATAACCGAACGTGCCGGTGCCTCCGATCGTGGTCTTGCTCAGGCTCAGACCGCCCGTTGGCGGTGTCTGGGAGTCGGAGTAGGTGCACGTGACGGTGTCCCCCGCCGCGAGCGTGATCGTCGCCGTCGCCTTCGCAATGTTGGTCGTGCTCTTGCCCGACTGCGACGCACAGGTGAGATCGGCGAGGAACCAGCCCGGCGGCACCATCTCGTTCACCGACCAGGGAGCCTGACCGGACTCCGTCTCGGCGCGGAAGAACGTCTCCGATGCGGGAGCTCCGTTCTGGACGGCGAGCTGGAAGGTGCCGCCCGGGTTGTAGGAGACGTTGCCGCCGAATGAGAACGTCTGCGTCGCTCCGGCCGGCGAGGAGATCTTCTTCTCGATCACGATCGTTCCGCTGCTCGGCGGGGGTGAGACGTAATAGGCGAAGCAGAACTCGTGACTGGCGCCGGAGGGGTAGCCGATCCATTCGACGTTGTCCCCGTTCAGGTTGTCGACCGCGCAGCGCAGGGCTGCGAACCCGTACCGGCCGGGGTAAGTCCTGTTGAGCACCGGATCGTCGGGCGTGCCACCCTGGATCCAGAGCGAGCTCGAGTTCGAGGCGAGGTCCGCCTGGCCCTTCGTCAGCTGGACCGTGATGGCGCCATCGATCTCGTCCCCGGTCGACTGCCCCTGGTCGTTCAGGAGCGGCGTCGCGTCCTTCGTGACGATCGAGGTCGAGTAGGCGCCGGTGACGATCGAGAGCGATCCCCAGCTCCCCGTGACCGCCTGCGACTTGTAGCCGGTTCCGAGCGTGAACGTCCAGTTCGAAAGCGGCTCGCAGTTCGGCTGGTTCGCCGCCTCGATCGACGGATCGATCGGCTGGCCGCTCGTGTACGGCGTGTTCGGACCGAGGTCCTCGAGGCTTTCCTGGATGTCGTTACGGGCCAGGTTCGCCGTGACGTCTTGGTAGGAAGGACAGACACGAGCCGCGACCGTCAGCAGCTTGACGTTCGGCGGCGGGGCCGGCGAGCACCCGTTGTTCCAGATCGCCTGGCCGTCGTCCGTCCAGTTGTAGCCGGGAAAGGTCCTCGTGACACCGTTGCCGTCCACGTACGTGTACGGCGGGATGATGTCGCCCCAACCCGTAACGCCGGGCCCATACACCGGCCCCGTGTGGTCGAGATGCCCGCCCTGAAGGTCACCGTTGTTCGCGATCCCCACTGAGATCGACGAATACGGGTTCTTCGTCGAGCTCGTTCGATGGCAGATGTCGACCTTCGTCGGCGGAGCACCGACCGTCGTCGTCGGAACGGTAGGCGTCGTGGTCGTCGCAGGGGTCGTCGTTGGCGTCGGAGGCGTGGCTCGGCTGCGGGCGACAAGCTGACTTACGACCTGTTGCGCCTGATCGGCATGTACCGCGGCTGCACCAACAGACCCGCTGCTGCCCACCGAGAGCGTTGCGCTGGACGCACCTGACGCCTCGCGCGAATGACCAGCGCTCGCCCCGACCGAGCACACCAACGCGGCAGCCAGAGCGATTCGACTCCATTGGGCCCCAGTACGTCTCAGGACTCCACCAGCTCCCCTCGTACCCCCACGAAACACCTTTCGTCAGGGTCGCCTGCCGCTGGCCGACCACAGCCAACCTACAGAAGCTCAAGCCAGGCGCCATCACCCGTCCTGATGAGCCACTCTTGCGTGGCATCACCGATCGCCGGCCCCTGAGATCGTCATCGCAGCTCTCGGTCATCCCGGTCGCGGTCGGCCCGACCCAGCTGCCGCGCCGCCGCCGGCCGCCGCCCGCCGTGGCAACCGAGGCAACCCTCAGTCTCGGGCGTGACTTCATCCTGACCAGCGCGGTGTGCTCAGTCCCACCGACTTCATGCCTCGCCGAGTCCCCAAAACCTGTCCCCATGGCACCCCTGATGTCGGCGCTACGTGATTGAACACGTCCGGTTGCACGTGGTAGGGCGTGAGCCGCAGTCGGTTCGATCCATCGCCGAGTTGCCCGTAGCCGTTGCCGCCCCAGGTCCATACCTGGCCGGTCGAGGTGAGTGCCACCGTGAAATCGGTGCCACCCTGCAGGTTCACCGTGTCCCGGGGGAACTCGACGGGCACGGGCGCCGTTGCCCGTGCGACATTGCCGATGCCTAATCCGCCGGCGTTGTTGTAGCCCCAGGCGTATCCCGCGAATGATCTTGAACGCAGTTCTGTTGTCATGACAGAGACCTCTCTCCGAGTGGTGGACATTTGCGGCGGTCAGTTGGGTCGCCGTTTGATGAAGATGAGGGCGGTGAGCGCCATCAGTGCGGTCACGGCCGCGCCGGCCCAGTAGGCGGCGGCGACGCCGCGGGTTGCCGCTGCTTGGTGGGCGGCGAGCCCGGTCTGCGGGGCGGCGACGGCGACGTGCGCGACGATCGCGCCGAGGATCGCGATGCCGACCGCGCCTCCGACCTGACGTACGGTCTGAGTGATGCCGCTGGCCTGGCTCCGCTCGCTCGGGGCAGCCACGCCGAGGGCGTCGGTCGTTGCCGGTGAGATCGTCAGTCCGATCCCGGCCCCCATCGCGATGTAGCCGGGGATCAGCTGTGCGTAGTTCTGGCCGGGGAGCTTGAGCGCGAGCCATCCGAGCCCGAGGCTGACCAGGGCTGACCCCGCGGTGAGGATCGGGCGGGGGCCGATGCGGTCGTAGAGCCGTCCGGCGAGCGGCGCGACGACGAGCAGCGGGAGCGTGAGTGGGAGCATCGCGACGCCCGCGTGGATGGCGCTGAATCCGAGGACTTGCTGCGACCAGACGGCACCGAACACGGAGGCGCCGACGAGTGCGAACTGCACGCCCGCGAGGATCACGGAGTCGGGCCCGAAGTTCTGGAGCCGGTAGAGCGAGAGGCGGATGAGAGGTGCGGGTGCGCGCCTCTCCCAGATCAGGAAGGCTGGGCTGAGCACGGCCGAGGCGATCAGAAGGGCGATGATGGCGCGGGAGTTCCAGCCCCAGATCTGGCCCTGCATCAGCGCGAGGACGAGAGAGCCGAGTCCGCCGACGAGCAGCGGTATCCCGATCCAGTCGATCGCGCCGCGCGCAATGGCGGGCCTTGGCCGACGAGGAAGTGTGAAGCGGGCGGCAACGACGATCAGGAGGCCGACTGGGAGGTTGATGAAGAACACCGCGCGCCAGCTCACGGCTTGCGTGAGCAGCCCGCCGACGAGTGGGCCGAGAGCGAGGAACACCATTGAGACGCCGGAGTAGATGCCCATCGCCTTGCCTCGCTCGCTGCGTCCGAAGGCGTTGATGATCAGCGCGCCGGTCGAAGGGATCATCATCGCGCCACCGATTCCCTGGAGCCCGCGGGCGAGGATGATCGTCGTCTCGCCTTGTGAGAGGCCGCAGAGCGCGGAGGCGAGCACGAAGACGACCGCGCCGAACCTGAAGGTGCGCTCGGCACCGATGAGGTCTGCGACGCGGCCGCCGAACGCGACCAGGACGGCAAGAACCAGCAGGTAGGCGTTGACGACCCACTGCACACCCGACGTCGAGAGGCCGAGGTCGCGTTGCATGGTGGGGAGCGCGACGCTGACGACGGTCTGGTCGATCATGATCATCGACAGCGCCCCGGTCATCGTGGCGAGCAGCCACCAGCGGCGGCTGGACGATTCCGCGACATGGGCGGAGGTGGCGGGGGTTGCGATTTGAGTGGTCATCTCGGCCTCTGCCCTCCGGTCGGTCGGCGCCTAGGCCCGGGACGACGCGTTGTCGCTGAGGGCGGATGTGCGCTTGATGCCCCAGACGACGAGCGCGACCGGGAGCGCCCAGTTCAGGACGAGGTTCGCCGCGCGCGTGTCGATCGCGCCGGCGGCGATGTGGCCGGGGATCATCCCGACGAAGACGAGGCCCCAGGTGATGGTCAGCTTGCGATTGACCGCTTTGAACGTCGAGGAGCCCCAGGCTGAGCGCGGAACCGATTCGCGCGCGTACTGCTCGGTGAACGGTGTGAAGAGCAGCGAGCCGAATGCGATCAGCCCGAGGAGCCCTGCGGCGATCGCCCGGGCGTACTCGGCGAGCCAGTCGCCGCTTCCGGAGCTACCGAGGAAGGCGGCGATGGTGATCCCGGCGAAGGCGGCGATCGCTGCGAGTTCCAGCGTCTTGGGGCGGCGGCGCCGAAGCGACGGCACAGCGATCGCGATCGATGCGAGCAGCGCCGTGACTGCCGCGGCCTCGACGGAGACGTGCGCGGCCAGGAGGGAGAACACGACCCACGGGACGAGGGCGATGAAGATGCCGGCGCCGCCGGGCTGCTTCTTGCTGTCGGTAGTCGCTGTGGGTGACATGGCGGACATTTCTCCTCCTGATTCGGCGGCTTGCGGCCGCGGTGTTTGTGTGCGCTGAATGTCGCCCGCGGCGCCTCGCGAAGCCTCAGTACCGAGATACGTAGATTTCCGGGGTGATGCCGGTGGGACAGTCGGTACTGGATGAGCCTCTGGTGGGGCGTCGCGTCGAGATCTCCGCGATCGACGAGGCGTGGGCTCGCCGCGCCGCCGGCCTCGTCCTCTCCGGTCCCGTGGGTGTCGGTAAGAGCCGCGTGGCGCGAGCGGGTCGGGATTCGATCAAGGCGCGCGGCTCCGACACGGTCGCGGTTCAGGCCACGGCGAGCGCCGCAACCGTCCCGCTCGGCGCGTTCGCGTCGGTGGTCGAGCTCCCGCACGGCCTCGAGGATCCCTTCGATCGGATGCACCTGGCCGCGGAGGTGATTCGTCGAAGAGCCGGAGGCGGCCGCCTCGCCCTCAGCGTCGAGGACGCGCATCTCCTTGACCCGCCCTCTGCGGCCGTCGTTCTCAACCTCGCCTCGGACCGAACGGTCTTCGTGCTGGCAACGATCCGTGCCGACACGCCCTGCCCCGATGCCGTGAGCGCGCTCTGGAAGGACGCCGGCGCCACGCGGATCGAGCTTGAACCGTTCTCGGCCGCCGAGACGCGGATGCTTGCGGAGTCGCTCGTCGGGGGGCCGATCGAGGAGAAGGCCGCCGACTGGGTGTTCAGCACCAGCCTCGGCAACGCCCTTTATGCGCGCGAGCTCGTACTGGGTGCCGTCTCGGCAGGCAGGCTACGCAACGAGCGCGGCTACTGGCGGCTCGACGGGCAGCCCCCGATCAACGCGACGCTGGCCGACCTCGTCGATTCCCGGCTCGCCGTACTCGACGCCGCCGAGCGCGACCTGGTCGAGCTCCTCGCGGTCGCGGATTCGCTGAGGATCGGCGAGCTCGTCGAGCACCACGGTGCCGGAACACTCGAACGTGTCGAAGAAGCCGGGCTGGTCGCGGCAGACGAGCAGGGGGACGTGATGCTCTCGCATCCGCTCTACACAGAGACGGTCCGGACGAGGATGCCCGTCTTCCGGGCTCGGCTGCTTGGCGCGCAGGCGGCGCGAATCCTCGAGCGTCGTGGGACGATCGAGCCGCGCGATCTGCTCCGCGCTACGGAGTGGAAGCTCGCCGCGGGCGAGGCATTGGACCCCGAGACGATGCTGGATGCGGCGCGAATCGCGAACCTCTCGGGGCGTGCCGCGCTCGCTGCTGATCTCGCGCAGCGCGCGCTCGACAGCGGGATCGGAATCCGGGCTGCGCTGCTTCTCGCTCGCGCGCACACGCTTCGCGATCGCCCCTCGCAGGCCGCTGAGGTCCTTGCCAGAGCAGAGGGAGAGATCGAGAGCCAGGAGCAGGCGGTCGATCTGCTCGACCAGCAGACCGACGCCCTTTACTGGGGCCTCAACGACGTGGACGGCCTACGGAACCTGCTCGAACGCGCAGAAGGATGGTGGAGCTCGGAGGAGTGGCGCGCGCGACTTGTTCCTCTACGGATACGAACCGTGCACGCCCTCCGGCTGGAAGGACGCGGGGAGCAGATCGACTCGCTGCTCGCCGACCCGCTCGGGCCAGAGTCCGCGAGACAGGTGGAGCCGCTGCGAGCCGCACGACTGCTCTTTAGCGGGCGCGGAACCGAGGCCTGGCGCGTCGCAGCTGGAATCCGGCCATCCCCTCCCTTACGCGACCACGCAGACGACTTCGCGTCGGCCATGTATCTATGGATCTCGCTCGAGACCGGCGAACGCTGGGACGAGCTGCGCGACTGGGGGGATGACCTGCTGAGGAGCGGTGCGCGCCTCGGCGACGAGTCGGCGCTCGCTCGGGGCGCGCTCACCCTCGGCGCGCTTGGCTTCTGGGAAGGACGGTTCCGCGATGCGCAGCGCCGGCTTGCCGAGGCGGAGTTGCAGTTCGAGCGCCGTGACTCGATCGGGCTTCTCGCCGCGGCGCGGTCGCTACTTGTCGGCGTCGGCTGCTTCACAGGTGATGCCGAGGCAGCAGCCTCGACGCTCGAGCGCTTCCGGGAGGCACTGGGGCCGAACGGGCCACTCCCGAGTCAAAGGCCGCTCGCGCTTCAGGCCGAAGCCTGGGCGCTGCTTGCCGACGGAAACGCCGACGGGGCCCGGCAGCTACTCATCGAGGGAGCCGAGCAGCTCGCCCCGATCCCGATCCAGGCAACCCGTGCCGCCTACGAAGCGTTACGGGCCGGAGCGCCCGCAGGCGAAGTCGCGCCTCTCATCGAGCGGCACGCGAGCCGGACCGATTCAAGGCTCACGTTGGCGTGTGCGGCTCATGCAGCGGCGCTCGCTGCCGGGGATGGAGAGGCGCTGATCACGGCCTCGCAGGAGTTCGAGGCGATCGGTGTGTTCCGTTACGCCGCGGAGGCGGCGGCCCATGCAGCCTCGTTGTTAGCCCGTGACGGACTTCAGGACTCCGCGCGGCGGGCCGCCGCGCGATCGCGAATGCTCGTCCCCGACGGACAAGGCGGTGTACCTCCGCCGATCCCCGAACTCGAAGGCCGTGCGATTGCCCTCACCCGCCGCGAACGGCAAATCGCAGAGCTCGCTGCGCGTGGATTCTCGAATGGGGAGATCGCCGAACGGCTCGTTCTCTCGGTACGCACGGTCGAGTCGCACCTCTTCCGCGCGATGCAAAAGCTCGGTGTCAGCGACCGCAGAGAGATCGCGAACCTGATTGACACGGGATGAGCTCGGCTCCCGAGCGAGGTGAGGCTTCTCGCCGGAGAGTGCCTGCGCTCGCGGCGTGTCTATGCGTGGCCCACCTCGGCAGTCTCTCGGCCGGACGGCGTGTGGTCGAGGACGGCTCACCAGGCGGACATGCAGGTGTGGGCCTCCCCAGTGGCGATGATCGGCACCGGGAAGGCCCACGAGGTTTGACGCTCCCGGGATTTACGGGTCCGTCCAGGTGACGATCACTTGCCTGTCCCGTCGGAGACGACAGTGATCTTGAGCGCCCCGGTCGTCCCCTGCTCACCCGGAAACGTGATCTTCACGAGATAGGCGTTGCGGCTCAGGTCGACTTTCGCGGTCGTGACGACAACCGATCAGGCGTCGAGGGCGGCCACGCGGGACACGGAACTGTCCCCAAATTCTGTCCCCAGGAACCGCTGCCCGAGATGAAGCACGTCCTCGGTCTCCGCGAACCCCCTTGTTCAAGCCGAACCTAGATGAGCTCGACTCCTGATTTGGCGACGGCGCCCCTCCCTTCGAAGGAGGTGCTCTTCAATATCTCTTTGGACAACACAAACCCGCATTTGCGGGGCTTTTAGCGCCCTCTAACGGACTCGAACCGTTGACCCCCTCCTTACCATGGAAGTTTTGCGGTGGTAACGGCGTGCACGCGCGATCATTCCGGACGTCGTTTGTCCTGCAAATCCGGCCTCTTCCGCGTGCCGCCAGTGTGTGCGCGTGCCCGCCCGTGCCCTGGCTGATGTACCCGTCTCGTACCCGCGGGTCGTTGCCTGTTGCCAAAACGGAGAAGACAAGCGGCTCCGCCGTTCGCTGCCATATGGAGCCTAGGGAACGAGCTCGAAGGCGGTTACGTGAGCCGGCCGCACGACGCTGAAGTGTCGGTGTCGAGCGTGGCGAGCGTGCTGACGTTCATGCGTTCCGCGATGACGATGAGGCTGGCGTCGGTCCCGCCGAGGCCGAGGTCGGCGTAGGTTTCGATCAGCTCGGCGATCCGGCGCGAGTCTGCGGGCGTGAGCGTCCCGATCGGGAGTTCGCCATCGGCGACGGCGCGGAAGAATCTCGCTTCTGCAACTGCACCGAGTTGGCGCCCGATCAGGTAGGCGGTCTCGGGGACGACAAGCGCAGTGGTTACGAGCGGGGCGACGTTCTCGATCGCATCGACGCAGGTTTGGTGATCGGGGTCGGCGTTATCGGCGGCTGCGAGCAGCACGCTCGTGTCGACGATGAGCGTCAGTTTCGGCCGAAGCCGTCTGCGAGGAGGTCGTCGGCGTCGCGGCCGTGACGTCCGGAGGTCGAGGCTCCCAGCCCGATGAACGAGAGCTTCCGCTCCTCACCTGCGGTTTCGGGCGGGAGTGTCTCGGCCAGTTCGGCGATCACGACGTCGATGCCGACGCCACGCCGCGCGGCCTCGGCCTGGAAGCGCGCGAGCGTGCTCTCGGAGAGTTCAACCGTCAGCGTCATGAAATCCAGTATAGGAAGCAGTGAGTTAGCGAGGGATGCGCTCGTGGGGCTCTGTCTCGGCGTGATTGAGGGCCCAGCTGATCAGCAGGTCGAGCTGTTCCTGGGCTCGGCTCGCTGGCTCTGCGGTGTAGGCGATCAGTGTGAGCCCGTCCCCGGCCAGATCGAGGGCGTCTCCGGTCAGTTCGATTTCGCCGACGAGCGAGGTGCGGAGGCGCTTCGTGCTCGTGACGTGAAACCGAACGTCATGGCGCGCCCATCGTGTGGCGAACGGCGCGCTTCCCGTTGCGAGCTCACCGACGAGACGGCTGAGTGCCTGGTCGCCTGGGCTCTTGCCTGCTTCGACACGTAGAGCTGACGTGATGTCGTCGGCCATGCGTCCCCAGTCGATGAAGAACTCCCTGGCGCGAGGGTCAAGGAAGAGGAAGCGGGCGAGATTGAGAGGGAGCGCGTCTGGCGTTAGAACTCCCGCGTAGAGGGCGAAGCAGGGTCCGTTGGCCATCACGATGTCGAAGCGGGCGTTCCTCAGGTATGCGGGTGTCGCGCTCATGCTGTCGAGCAGCCTGGCGATGCTCGGCCTCACGGTTGGCCGGGCCACGCGGTTGGTGACTGGCCCTGCCGGGCTGGTGGCTTTCGCGAGGTCGAAGAGGTGGACGCGTTCGGCGTCGTCGAGCTGGAGCGCGCGCGCGAGTGCGCTCAAAACCGAGTCGGAGACGCCGCGCGTGTCACCGCGTTCGAGCCGCGCGTAGTACTCGGTGCTTACGCCGGCGAGCAGCGCAACCTCCTCCCGTTTGAGCCCGGGAACACGGCGGGCGCGGCCGAACTCGCGGATCCCCGCCTGCGCAGGAGTGATCCGCGCTCTGCGCGTCTTGAGGAACTCGCTGACATCACTGCGGCTCGCCATCTCCGGCCACGATACGCCGCTGCGGCCGCGGGAAGCACGTACTGCGAGTACGCGTCCCAGCAGGTCCTTTCGACTCGGGGCGCCGGCGGCTCTGATGTGCAGAGACCGCCGACGACGAAGGAGAACGATGACCAACCCACCCATCCCAACAGTGGCGCTGAACAACGGGGTCGAGATGCCCGTCCTCGGATTCGGCGTCTTCCAGATCCCGTCCGACCAGACCGAAGAGGCCGTCACCGAGGCCCTCGCGGCCGGTTACCGCTCCCTCGACACCGCCGCCTCTTACGGAAACGAGGAGGCGGTCGGTCGGGCGATCAAGGCGAGTGGGGTCCCCCGCGAGGAGTTGTTCGTCACGACGAAGATGTGGATCGAGGAAGGGGAGGAGCAGGCGAAGCGAGCTTTCGAAAGGTCGCTCGAGCGCCTCGGCCTCGACTACCTCGACCTGTACCTGATTCACCAGCCCTTCGGCGACTATTACGGCTCCTGGCGAGCGATGTCGGAGATGAACCGGCAGGGGCTTGCGCGGGCGATCGGTGTCTCGAACTTCTATCCCGACCGGCTGGTCGACCTGATCGACCACAACGAGGTCACGCCGGCGATCGACCAGGTCGAATGCCATCCCTTCTTCCAGCGCGCCGGCGAGCAGCAGCTGATGCGCGATCGCGGCGTGCAGATCGAGGCATGGGGGCCATTCGCGGAGGGAAGAAACAACCTGTTCTCCGATCCGACGCTGTCCGAGATCGGCGCCGCCCACGGCAAGTCGGTCGCGCAGGTCGTCCTGCGTTGGCTCGTGCAGCGTGAAGTGGTCGTCGTGCAGAAGTCGGTGCAGCCGGGGCGCATGCGCGAGAACATCGACATCTTCGAGTTCGAGCTCACGAACGACGAAATGACACGAATCGCCGCGTTGGACCGTGGCGAGTCGCTGTTCTTCGACCACCGAGACCCAGCGATGGTCAGCCAGCTCGGGAACCGCCAAATCGCCTGATTTCCGCCTCAGTGCTTCGACGTCGTGGCGCTGGCGTCGGCGAGCCCCGGGATCCGGACGATCGAGAGCCGCATCAGGGGGTTTCTGCGCTAGCCTAACCGTCGATACTTGCGCGCGCAGGTATCGATCCAAGCGGGTGAACAGGAGGAGTGACTGATGGCGACTCTGAACGAGAATCAGGCGAAGCTTTTCACCGATCGAAATTGGGGTGTGATCGCGACTGTCCGCGAGGACGGATCACCGCAAGCGACGCCGGTGTGGATCGACTACGACGGCGAGAAGGTGCTCGTCAACAGCGCTCAAGGGAGAACGAAGGTCAGGAACATCGAACGCGATCCGAGAGCGACGGTCACTGTCCTACCCGCCGCTGACCAGCAGGCTGGCTACGTGATGGTGAGCGGCCCTGCCACGATCGTCGAGGAAGGCGCACTCGAGCACATCAACATGCTCGCGAAGAAGTATCTCGGCGAGGACAAATATCCCTACCTCGGCCCAGGGGAGAAGCGGGTGATCATTCAGATCGTTCCAGAGCGGGTCGATGGCTTTGGGGCAGGCGCATAAGCGATTCTCGGGCGGAATACACGGGTGCCCATAGGCGCCGCGCAGCCTCGACGGGGGGCGGCTCAGCTGTCGCCCGCACGGAACTGAAGACGGCACACGCGGGCGCGATCGGAACCGTCTGCCGGCACGCTCCTAAAACAGCCGCTACGGACAGCCAGCCTGGACTGGGGTGTCGAACGGTTTCCCGCTTTTGCGTCTCCGGTGATGGATGACTGCCATGGGCGGAGCCCGGCGCGCGGTTGGCCGTAGAACTGGGTTGAGGTATTTCGGGAGGCCGGAGACCCGGCTCAGGACGGCTTCGTCATCTTCCTGCGCGCCGATTCAGAAGTACCGTTTGAAGAACGCCTCGACCTCGTCCTTCTTCTCCATGAGCTCGTCTTTCGTATTCAGAAGGCTGAGCATGTGATGTGAGCGCTCGTTGCCGAGGTAGGGGGCCGAGGAGAACCAGCCTCCGTCGACGACGATGTCGGTTCCGGTGATGTAGGAGGACTCGTCGCTGGCCAGGAACAGCGCGGTATAGCCGATCTCTTCGGCTTTGCCGCCGCGGCGGAGCAGCACGGTGTTGTTCATGGTGTGCTCGGTGAACTTCTTCATCACGGGGTTGCTGCTCATGGCTGCGGTGAGGTCGGTTTCGATCCAGCCTGGCTGGATGACGTTGCAGCGGATCCCCCAGTCGGCATAAACGTAGGCGGCTGATCGTGAGAGTCCTTCGAGCGCCCATTTGGAGGAGGAGTAGCCGGTTCCGAAGTTGCCGGTGATGCCGGCGACGGAGCCGATGTTGACGATCGAGCCGCCGCCGGATTCCTTGATCAGCGGCGCGCACGTCTGGATCCCTCGAAGTGTCCCGACGACGTTGATGTTGTACATCTGGTTCCATTCGTCGATGTCGACCTTGGGCAGCATGACCATCGCGTTCGAGCCGACGATGTTCATCAGGATGTGCAGGGCGCCGGCCTGAGCACGAACGGTCTCGACGGCGGCGTCCCACTGCGTCTGGTCGGTGACCTCGAGTTCGACGAAGAACGCCTTGCCGCCACCGTCGATGATCTCCTTCGCTAGCGCCTCGCCGCGTTCGTGGTTGCGGCCGGCAATGGCGACGGTTGCTCCTTCTTTGGCGAATAGCCGGGCGGAGGCGCGTCCCATTCCGCCGTATCCGCCGGTGATCAGTGCGACCTTGTTCTCGAGCCTCATCTCAACACCTCCAATCGGGTTGCTTACGTGAATGTCCTACGCGGCCCGCCCTATGCGACCCGTTCGTCGAGGGTCAGGCCCGAAGCGGGATTCGACATCAGACGATGTCCCGGCGGCGGTAGCCGACGAAGCCGATGGTCAGGAACAGGGCGGCGAAGGCGATGAGCCAGGCGAGGCCGGCCCAGTCGGGTGAGGCGGCGGTGACGTTCGGGACGTGCCGCAGCGGGCTGATGTCGAGTGCCCAGGCGGGGAGCTTGAACGTCGGTCCGAGGATCGTGAGGCCGAACGTCGCGACGATTCCGAGCCACGCCACCAGCCGGAGTCGTGGTGCGGCGCCGACTGCGGCAAGGGCGATCCCGACGAGGGCCCACACGGCCGGGACTGTCACGAGGGACTGGAAGATCACGTCGGAGGTGGAGATCGACTTGTCCTTGGCGCCGGCGACGAGGCCGGTCGCGACGCCGGCTATGAGGAGCGCGAGGGCGGTTCCGAGCAGGGCGATGAGTGTGTTGCTCGCGAGGTAGGTGGATCGTCGAAGCGATCCGGCCAAGAGTGGTTCGACGCGGTACTCGATC
Organism: Gaiellaceae bacterium; assembly: GCA_036271235.1. Lineage (GTDB taxonomy): Bacteria > Actinomycetota > Thermoleophilia > Gaiellales > Gaiellaceae > PALSA-600. The sequence continues at coordinate 30,349 of DATBBA010000055.1, read as the reverse complement.
TCTTCGGAGTAGACGTGCAGGACGATCTGGACGCCCATCACGGCGACGATGATCGCGACGATCTGGAGGATCGTGACGATGAACGCGAACGTCAGGTCGGACGCGTTGGCCGCTCCGGAGGCGAGGATCTCGGCCATCGCGGGGTTCTTTGCGAGGATCCCTCCGATCGAGGTCGCGAGGTTGCCGAAGATCAGCCCGAGACCGGCGAACGCGATCAGCCAGGTGATCAGCGATCCCCGGTTCAGCTTGAATCCGAGGCCCCAGACGTTCCCGGCGATCCCGGCTCCGGCCGGGCCGGGCCGCTGGGCGAACATTCCCTGCCCGAAGTCGCGGTGCCCCTGAAGGACGAACGCACCCGCGACGAGGGCCATCGTGAGCAGGACGCAAAGCAGGAGCGGCCAGGCGTCGTTGCCGGTCGCCGGCCGAGTCTCTTCGAGCCAGCCAAACGGGGTGAGCCACGTGGCCCAGGTCGACCCGCCGCGGGTATCGATGTAGCCGCGAACGACGTAGAGAACACCGAGGGTGCCGATGGCGATGCTCGAGGCCGTCCGCGAGTCGGGGCCAAGCTGCGCGGCGATCGCGGCGACCCCGGCGAACATCAGTCCCGAGGCGGTGAACGTGGCGGAGAGGATCAAGGTCGACGTGATTCCGCCGCCGCAGGCGATCGTGATCAGGAAGCAGACGACGCCGAGCGCGAGCGACGCGATGGCGGCCATCAGCACGGCGACCGCGAGTCGGGATTGGCGCGCGATCACACCGGAGGCGATCAACTCGGCCTGCCCGGAGTCCTCGTTGGCGCGGCTGTTACGGACGACGATCAGGATCGCCATCAGCCCGGCGAACAAGGCACCGAGCATCCCGGCCCGCCAGGCGTTGAATCCATCGGCGGTTGTCAGGTCGCGGGCAGGGCCAAAGATCAGCGACAGTGCCGGGTTGGCGCCGAGCGTGGTGGCGAGTGCTTGACGCTGGGCGGGGTCGGTGAAGATCCACGTGTACGCGAGAATCGAGGAGGCCGAGAGCACCGAGATCAGTCCGACCCAAGGTGCGATGTTCCGGAGGTCCTGGCGCAGAGACACCTTCAGCAGCGGAGGCGTTCCTGTGAGCACGCCGGACCCTCGACCGTCTGTCTTCCTCACGCCGTTGTTCAGGTTGCTCGCTGCGGTCGCGCTCACGACTGACGCTCTTCTGGCGGGCCCCCGTCGGTCGAGTAGTGCTGAAGGAACAGATCCTCCAGCGACGCGGGGGACACGGTCAGCGCCGACATCTCGAGTGGGACGAGTGCGGCCATCGCGGCGTTGAGTTGATCGCGATCGACCGTGCCGGTCAGTCGCTGGTGTTCGTCGAGGTGGGCGTCGTGGATGACCGAGAGGCCCGAGAGGTCTGCGGGTGGATGGGTCAGGGTGGCGTTGACGGTGACGCGGGTCTGGCCGCGGAGGTCGTCCAGCGTGCCCGTCTGCACGATCTTGCCCTGGCGGATGATGCTGACGCGGTCGGCGAGGGCCTCGACCTCGCTCATGATGTGGCTGGACAGGAGGATGGTGCGGCCCTTGGCCTTCTCCTTCAGAATCTCGTCCTGGAAGACCGCCTCCATCAGCGGGTCGAGGCCGGAGGTTGGCTCATCGAGGATGAGCAGCTCCACGTCGGCGGCGAGGGCGGCGACGATTGCGACCTTCTGCCGGTTTCCCTTCGAGTACTGACGCCCGCGCTTCTTCGGATCGAGCTCGAATCGCTCGATTAGTTCCGCGCGCCGTGTCTTGTCGAGGCCGCCACGCAGGTTCCCGAGCAGGTCAATCGCCTCCCCACCGGACAGGCCCGGCCAAAGGACCACATCACCGGGCACGTAGGCCAGACGCCGGTGGAGCTCGACGACATCACGCCACGGATCGCCGCCCAGTAGCTCCGCCGATCCACCGTTCGCGCGGAGCAGCCCCAGGAGCACCCGGATCGCTGTGGACTTCCCCGCGCCGTTGGGGCCGAGGAAGCCGTGCACCTCGCCGTCTGCGACTTGGAGGTCGAGTCCGTCGAGCGCGGCGAACGAGCCGAACTTCTTCACCAGACCCTGGATCCGGATCGCTGGCCGATCTGTCGGCGCCGACGTGGACGTCATGGCTGGCCTTCCTTGACTGCGCTTGGGGGCGAGTGTTGTCGGCGATGCAGGGCCGATGTCACGAGAGCGAACGTTTCTTTTGGGCCTCGGTTCTGGAGGCAGATGCTCGCTTCAGCCCGACAGGTTGTCAAGAGCGAATGCTCGCTTTACTGTTTCCGCGATGCCGAAGGTCACCGAGGAACACCGCGCGACGCGCCGGTTAGAGATCCTGGCCGCTGCCTGTCGTTGCTTTGCCCGTGACGGGTTCCACGCCACCTCGATCGCCGACATCATCAGCGAGTCCGGCCTCTCCGCCGGCGCGGTCTACCTGTACTTCAAGAGCAAGCAGGAGCTGATCGCGGCCGTCGTCGAGATGACGCTCTCGACAGCCGACGAACTGTTCGCGGAACTCCTTGCCGACGACGCTGTCCCCTCGCCGGAGCAGACCGTGGCCTTCATGCTCGACGCCGTGATGGAACACGCCGTCAACAATCCCGTGTTCGGAGTCGACATGAGCCGGGTCGCCCTCCATGCCTGGGCCGAGGCGCTACGCGATCCTGAGATCGCCGAGCGAATCGAGCTCAAGCTGCGCCGTCTCCGAGAGCATTACGAAGAGGTCGCGCGTCGCTGGCAGACCGCTGGGCTGATCGACGCCGATGCCGACCCCGAAAACGTCGGATCCGTGCTGCTTGGAATCGTGCACGCTTTTGCGTTGCAGCGGCTCCTGATCCCCGGCACCGACCCGGCGCAGTACCTCGCCGGCGTCCGCGGGCTCCTCGCGGCCCGAGCAGCGACCATCACGGAATCGAGCAGTAACCAGCTGCCCGGCCGGGTCGCGAGTTCCCGTATGGCTTGAGCAGTTCGCTTCGAGTTACCTGCTCCCGCACCCTTTCGGAATGAGAGGGGGTGACCCGCGATGGGAGTCCTGGTTCGCCTTGCCATTGTCTCGCTCTCGGTAGGCCTGGCCGATTCGCTCAGCCCTGAATCCGTCGGACCCGCGCTCTTCCTTGCGACCGGCCCGAAGCGGATCTGGCGGGTGACGCAGTTCACGCTCGGGGTGTTCGTCGTGTACTTCGCAGTGGGTGTCGTGCTGCTGACCGGCCCCGGCAGGTGGCTGATCGGACTCGTGCCGAATCCCCAGGGCACCGTGCGGCACGTGATCGAGATCGTGGTCGGAGTCGTGCTTGTCGGTTGCGGTGCGGCGCTGTGGCTGGGTCGCCGTCAACTCGGACGCCGGGAGCTGCCGACATCCGGTGCCGGCGGCGGATCGTCGTTCGTCGCGGGCGCAACGATCACTGCGATAGGAATGCCGACCGCAGTGCCCTACCTGGCGGTGATCGCGGGGATCGTGGCCTCGAGCGCGTCCATTCCGCAGGAGATCGTCTTGCTGCTCGTTTACAACGTGGCCGTCGTCGTGCCGCTGTTGGCAATAATCGTGATCCTCCTCGTCGCGGGCAAGCAGGCCGACAAGCCTCTCGCGAAGATGGCTGCCTGGCTGCAACACCAGTGGCCCGTCGTGCTGGCAGTGCTTCTCCTCCTCGTCGGAAGCATCCTCATCCTCCTCGGCGGAGCAGCGGTCGTCAAGGACTAACCGGCCCAACGAGGCCGAAGACTCGACGCAATTCTCTCGCGGCCGGAATCCCTCTCTTTTATGGGAGGGGGTCAACAAGGCTTGAAACCCCTTGAACAAGCCAAACAAGCTCGTGGCAGACACTCCTGCAGGTACCTCACGGGTACGTCAGGAATGTCTCTATCGCTCGGCCTCACGAAAAAGCGTCGAGAAAAATCGTGATTTGCAGGTATTTCTAGGAAGCCCTCTAACGGACTCGAACCGTTGACCCCCTCCTTACCATGGAGGTGCTCTACCAACTGAGCTAAGAGGGCGAAGCGCCGTAACTGTAGCCGCTCTCTCCTCATCGTCAGCGGTGGCGTCCGGGTTGAGCGCAACCGGCTGCGAGCGGGCAGAACCGGGCTCAGGGGTTGAAGCGCTCGGTCTGGCGGTCGAGGATCAGCGCTGCGTCGACGAGGGCGAGATGGGTGAGCGCCTGGGGGAAGTTGCCGAGCTGACGGCCCTCGGCCGGGTCGTACTCCTCGGCGAGGAGGCCGATGTCGCTTCGGAGGTCGAGGAGGTTGTTGAAGAGCTCGTGGGCGTCGAAGATCTGGCCCTGGAGGGCCAGCACCGAGACGAGCCAGAAGGAGCAGGCGAGGAACACGCCTTCGCCCGCGGGGAGGCCGTCCGATTCGAGGCCCGGGTCGGTGCGGTAGCGGAGGAGCAGGCCTCCGACCTCGAGCTCGCGGCGGATCGCGGCGACGGTGGAGACGACGCGCGGGTCGGTGGCCGGGAGAAAGCCAACGAGTGGCATCTGGAGGAGGCTTGCGTCGAGCTCCTCCGAGTCGAAGGCCTGCGTGAACGACTGCTTTGCCTCGCTGAAGCCATGCTGGAGCACCTCGGCATGGATCTCGTCGCGGATCTGCCGCCACCGCTCGACGTCGCCCGAGTGGCCGCACTCCTCGCAGAAGCGCACACCGCGGTCGAAGGCGACCCACGCCATCACCTTCGAGTGGGTGAAGTGGCGCAGCTCGCCGCGAACCTCCCAGATCCCGGCGTCCTTCTGGCGCCATCCCTCCTCGAGCCAGCTCAGGAAGCGCTTGACGAGTTCCCAGACCGCGTCGTCCGAGGGCGCGCCGGCGATCTCGGTCTCGTAGAGGGCGTCGACGAGCTCTCCGTAGGTGTCGAGCTGGAGCTGAGTCGAGGCGGCATTGCCGACCCGCACCGGCCGTGAGCCCTCGAAGCCCGGAAGCCACTCGAGCTCGCGCTCGTCGAGGCGCCGCTCGCCCGCGAGGCCGTACATGATCTGGACGTCGGTCGGGTCGCCCGCGACCGCGCGCAGGAGCCAATGGCGCCAGACCGTCGCCTCCTCCTGATAGCCCGAGTCGAGCATCGCGAGCAGCGTCTGTGTCGCGTCGCGCAGCCAGCAGAAGCGGTAGTCCCAGTTGCGGCTGCCGCCGATCTGCTCCGGAAGCGAGGTCGTCGCAGCGGCCGCGATCCCGCCGGTCGGCGCATAGGTCAGTGCCTTCAGGACGATCAGCGAATGGATGACCTCGTCCCGGTAGATGCCGTGATGCGTGCACCGGCTCGCCCATTCGCACCAGTACGCCTCGGTCTCCTCGAGCGCTGCCCACGGATCGATCTCGGCTGGAGGGTCCTCGTGCGACGGGAACCACGCGAGCACGAACGGCACGCGATCTCCCTCGGTGACGGTGAAGTTCGACGCGATCGCGGTTCCGTCCGTCCGCTCGAGCCTGACAGTCGAACGCAGGCCGACGGCATCGGGGCCCGCAATCGCAGTCACCGTGTGCTCGTCGACCTCGCGAACCCACGGCACGATCCGCCCGAAATCGGGCCTCACGAGGAGCTCCGACCGCATCGCTACCCGCCCGCTGAGCCCCTCGACAAGCCTGACGATATGCGGCCGTTCGCGCCGTGGCGGCATGAAGTCGATCACGCGCACCGAGCCGCTTCCCGTCACCACGGTCGACTCGAGCACGAGCGTCTCCGGCCTGTAGCCCCTGCTTCTCCGCCTCACCTTCGCCGTCGGCCCGAGCTGCCAGCGGCCGTGCTCGGCCGTCCCGAGAATCGCGGCCAGGCAGGCATCCGAGTCGAATCGCGGGAGGCAGCACCAGTCGATCGATCCGTCCCGTCCCACGAGGGCAGCGGTGTGAAGGTCGCCGACCAGGGCGTAGTCCTCGATCAGCCGCATCGGGCCGTCGGCCGTTTTGCGGCCCAGGCTTCGACGAGTTCTTGGACGGGACGACGACACGAGGGCGAGAGATAGCAAATCCACCGGAAGATCCCTGTCTTGAAGGTTTCGAATCGCCTCGCCCAGGGGTAGTTCCAACTTGTTGTCCATCGAGACGGAGTCCCCCGAAAGACCCCCGACACCATTTGCGCCCTCGCTGCGCAAACGCGGTCGAGAGCCATGACTGCACCGGGCGGACGGCTCGGCGGGAAAGACGACTGGGGGTGGTCGGGATAGCCGCCGTGGGCTTCGACCACGTCGGCAAGGTCTATCCCGACGGCACCCGCGCGGTCGAATCGCTCAGCCTCGCGATCGACGACGGCGAGTTCGTCGTCCTCGTCGGGCCATCCGGCTGCGGGAAGACGACCGCGCTGCGGATGCTCGCCGGCCTCGAGGACATCACCGAAGGCGTGATGAGGATCGGCGAGCGGGTCGTGAACTACGTCCCCGCGCGAGACCGCGACATCGCGATGGTCTTCCAGAGCTACGCGCTCTACCCGCACCTTTCGGTGTACGAGAACATCGCGTTCGGGCTCCGGCTGAAGAAGCTGCCCAAACGGGAGATCGAGACTCGCGTCCAGAAGGCCGCAGCGACGCTCGGGCTGGACGACCTCCTGAAGCGGAAGCCCCGGAACCTCTCCGGCGGCCAGCGTCAGCGGGTCGCGATGGGCCGCGCGATCGTCCGGGAGCCCGCCGCGTTCCTGATGGACGAGCCCCTCTCGAACCTCGACGCGAAGCTCCGGGTGCAGATGCGCGCCGAGATCTCGCGCCTCCAGCGCGAGCTAGGGACGACGACGCTCTACGTCACCCACGACCAGGTCGAGGCGATGACGATGGGCGATCGCGTCGCGGTCATGCGCAAGGGACAGCTCCAGCAGGTCGCCTCGCCCCAGGAGCTCTACGACCGGCCGCTCAATCTCTTCGTCGGCGGGTTCATCGGCTCGCCGGCGATGAACATGCTCGAGGCGACCGTCCACCGGCAAAACGGCGGCGTCGAGCTCGACGTCGGCGGCTCCCAGAAGCTCGCGCTCGGAGCCGAAGACATCGCGGCGAGCCCGGCGATCGCGGGCTACGACGGCCGGCCGGTGATCCTCGGTGTCAGACCGGAGGCGCTCGAGGAGATCAGCCTTGCGCCCGACACCCCGCCCGAGCGGCGGCTGAGGGGCCTCGTCGAGCTCCGCGAAGCGCTCGGGTCCGAGCTCGTCGTCCATTTCTCCCTGCCCGAGAGCACGCTCGCGAGAACCGAGGAGACCGAGGAGCTCGCCCGCGAATCGAGCGTGGAGGGTGGCCTCGAATCCGAGGGGGCGCACCTCGTCGGCCGCTTCGGCCCGCGCGCGCAGGTTGCCGAGGGCGAACCCGTCGAGGTGGCCGTCGACACCCGGACGCTGCACTTCTTTGATCCGAACACGGGCCTGGGGATCTACGACCAGGCCGAACAGAAAGGAGCAACAACGTGAGACGTCGCTCGATCCATGGAACCGCGGCGTTGGCTGCCCTCGTCCCGATCACGCTCCTGGCCGCCTCCTGTGGCGGCTCGAGCAACTCGACGACGAGCGGCACGACGACGACTACGGCTGCCACGACCTCGACAACCCAGTCGCAGGTCTCCGGAAGCGTCAGCTTCGACGGCGTGTGGTCGGGGGCCGAGGCGAACGCCTTCCAGGCGGTGATCGCGGCCTTCAACAAGCAGTACCCGAACGTCAAGGTGCACTACAAGTCGCTCGGCGACAACCTTCCCACGGTGCTCTCGACCGCGGTTGCCGGCGGTAAACCGCCCGACATGGCCGACATCGCACAGCCGGGAACGGTGAAGCAGTTCGTCGCGAAAGGCGCTCTCAAGCCGATCACCTACGCGCGCAAGGTGCTCGTGGCGAACTTCAACTCGTCCTGGCTCGCGCTCGGGACGTTCAATCAGAAGGTCTACGGGCTCGTCTTCAAGGCGAGCAACAAATCGACGGTCTGGTACAACGTCCACGCCTTCAAGGACGCGGGAGTGAAGCCGCCGACCACCTGGCCGCAGCTGCTCTCGACCGCCGACACACTGAAGTCCTCGGGCGTGGCGCCGTACTCGATCGGCGGAGCGGACGGCTGGACGCTCACCGACCTCTTCGAGAACATCTACATCCGCCAGGCGGGCCCCGCGAAGTACGCGCAGCTCACCGCCCACAAGCTCCCGTGGACCGATCCGTCGGTTGCGACGGCCCTGAACACGATGTCGCAGGTGATCGGAACGTCGGCGAACATGGCCGGCGGTACCTCAGGCGCCCTCCAGACCGACTTCCCGACCTCGGTCAACAACGTCTTCGAGAACCCGCCCAAGGCGGCGATCGTGCTCGAGGGCGACTTCGTTCCGGGGGTGGCGACGGTCAAGGCGAAGCCCGGCACGGACTACGCCGAGTTCACGTTCCCCACGATCGGAGCATCGGCGCCGTCGGTCGTGATCGGCGGCGACACGATCGTCACGTTCAGGGACAACCCGGCGATCGAGGCGTTCATGGAGTTCCTGGCAACGCCGCAGGCCGCTGAGGCCTGGGCCCAGAAGGGCGGGTTCGCGACAGGCAACCGCAACATGCCGGCGAGCTTCTATCCGGACGCGACGACACGTGCCACGGCCTCTGCGATCGCGGCGGCGAAGAACGTGGCCTTCGACATGTCCGACCAGCAGCCCGCCTCGTTCGGGGCAACCGTCGGGCAGGGCGAATGGGGGCTCTTCCAGAGCTTCCTGCGCCATCCGACGAACGTCAGCGGGATCCAGAGCGCCCTCGAGTCGGCCGCGACGGCGGCATACAAGAAAGGCTCGTGAGCTCGGGAGCCATCACCGCGGAGCCGCCTGTCGAGGCGGCTCCGCCTGCGGACTCGGGGCCCGGGCTCCGGCGGTACGGCGCGGGGACGATGTTCCTCGCGCCGGCGCTCGTGATCCTCGCCGTCTGGATCGTCTACCCGACGATCTACACGATCGTCCGTAGCTTCTTCGGGCTCTCCGGGTTCAACCACTTCGTCGGGATCGACAACTACCGCTCGCTGTTCACCACCGCGACGCTGACGACAGCGATCAAGAACAACCTGATCTGGGTCGCCGTCGTGCCGGCGTTCGTGACGGCGATCGGGCTCATCTTCGCGGTGCTGACCGAGCGTGTTCGCTGGTCGGTCGCGTTCAAGACGGTCGTCTTCCTGCCCATGGCGATCTCGGCCTTCGCGACCGGCGTGACCTGGCGGATCATGTACGTCCAGGATCCGAACCTCGGCGCCGTGAACGCGCTCGGACGTTCGGTGGTGCAGGTCTTCAACCCACCCGGCTCGCTCTCGACCGCGGTCCCTTCGACGCCGACCCTCACGGGGACGCCGCAGACCGGGATGGTGCTGAAGACGCCTCTCCGCCCGGGCGGTGTGGCCCGGCTCGGGCTCACCGGGATCGCGCCGCAGGACGTGCCGAGCGGGGCGAAGCAGGCGGTCGATCCTCGGGCGCGGCCCGGTCACATCGTCGGCGTCGTCTGGCGCGACTTCAAGCCCGGCGGCGGCATGCCCGGCAAGGTCGAGAAAGGCGAGCTCGGGCTGCCGGGTGTCACGGTGCAGCTTCGGAACGCAGAGGACAAGGTCGTGAAGACGGCCTCGAGCGACGATGCCGGAAGCTTCGACTTCGGGGTCGTGGCGCCCGGCGTCTACCACTCAGGCATCTCCTCCGGCACCTTTGCGAAGCCGTGGGGAGGATTCGCCTGGCTCGGCACGGGGCTGATCACGCCCTCGCTCCTGATCGCCTACATCTGGATCTGGGCGGGCTTCTCGATGGTGGTGATCGCCGCCGGGCTCTCGGCGATGCCCCGTGACGTGCTCGAGGCGGCGCGCACCGACGGCGCCTCCGAGTGGCAGGTCTTCCGCCGCGTGACCGTCCCACTGCTCGCCCCGGTCCTCTCGGTGGTCTTCATCACGATGATCATCAACGTCCTCAAGGTCTTCGATCTCGTGATCACGCTCGCGCCCGGCTCCTCGCAAAACGCGGCCAACGTGATCGCCCTCGCGATGTGGCGCACCTCCTTCGGCGGGGTCAACGACTTCGGTGTCGGCTCCGCGATCGCCGTGTTCCTGTTCGTGCTCGTCGTGCCGGTCCTGCTGCTCAACATCCGCCGCTTCAAGAGGGACGCATGACCGCGGTCACCGTTCCAAAGCCTGTGCCCCAGGCGAAGCCGAAGCTCAGCCAACGGGACACCTTCCCGGCGAAGGTGATCCGCTTCACGCTCCGCGCGCCCGTGAACCTGCTCCTGATCGTGCTCGGCCTGCTCTGGCTCGTGCCGACGCTCGGGCTGTTCCTGACCTCGATCCTGCCTGCCCAGGCGTTCACCGTGAAGGGCTGGTGGCAGATCTTCTCCAAGCCGAGCCTCGCCACCTGGTCGAACTACAGCCAGGTGTTCCATAACCACGCGATCATGCACTCGCTCTTGGTCACCCTCGAGATCGCGGTCGGGAACACGCTGATCCTCGTGATCGTCGGAGCGCTCGCCGGCTACGCATTCGCGTGGCTCGACTTCCCCGGGCGCGACTGGCTCTTCGTGGTCGTGATCGGCCTGCTCGTCGTGCCGCTCCAGATGGCACTGATCCCGATGTTCACCCTCTACAACCACCTGCACCTCTACGACACGGTGCTCGGGATCATCCTGTTCCACGTCGCGTTCGGGCTCCCGTTCGCGATCTTCCTGCTTCGCAACTTCTTCGTGGGGATCCCGAAGGACATCATGGAGTCCGCCCGGATCGACGGCGCCTCGGAGCTGTGGATCTTCGTCAAGTTGATCCTCCCGCTTGGTCTGCCGGCGATTGCGTCGCTCGCGATCTTCCAGTTCCTCTGGACGTGGAACGACCTGATCGTGGCACTGACGTTCGGCCAGAACGTCCAGCCGATCACGGTCGCGATCTTCTCGAACCTCCGCCAGTTCGGCGCCAACATCGACCTGATCGCACCGGCGTCGTTCATCTCGCTCCTCGTGCCGCTCGCCGTGTTCTTCGCGTTCCAGCGCTACTTCGTCCAGGGCCTCCTCGCCGGCTCGGTCAAGTGAGCTCGAGGGAGGCGAGGAGCTTCCTGAGCGCCGTGTCGAGCGCCTTTCTGTCCGCCCTAGAGAGCACGCCGAGGAGGCGCTCCTCGCTCGCGACGTGGGCCGCAACCGCACGGTCGATCGCGCCTTTGCCGCGGCGCGTGAGGCGGACACGCGTCCCGCGCCGGTCGGTGGGGTCCGGCCGGCGCTCGACGAAGCCGGCCCCGACCAGCCGGTCGAGGCGCTTGGTCACGCCGCCCGAGGTGAGCATCGTCGCTCCCATCAGCTCGGTCGGGGTGAGCTCGTACGGCCGTCCGGCTCGCCGGAGTGCCGCGAGCAGGTCGAACCAGCCAGGCTGCAGCCCGTGGCCCGCAAGCCCCGCGGCGAGCCTGTCGTCGGCGAGGTCGGCGGTGCGCAGGAGCCGCCCGGCGAGCTCGAGTGCATCGACGTCCAGGTCAGGGCGCTCGCGCCGCCACTGCTCTGCGATCCGGTCGATGTGATCCATCTGCGAGCAGTATACTTCCTGGGAAGTAACTTCCCAGGAAGATAAAATCGCAAGGAGGAACCTTGATGAGCGAGATGCGTGCGATCCGCCTCCATCCCGACGGCCTGAAGGTGGAGACGATTGCGGTCCCCGAACCGGGGCCGGGCGAGCTACTCGTCCGGGTACATGCCGCCGCGCTCACCCGCGACGAGCTCGACTGGCCGACCGACCGGCTGCCGGCGATCCCCTCGTACGAGGTCTCGGGTGACGTGGCCGGGCTCGGCGACGGAGTGGAAGGGTTCGAGGAGGGGGAGGAGGTCTATGCCCTCACAGGCTTCGATCGCGATGGTGCGGCAGCCGAGTACACCGCCGTCGCGGCGGGGTTGGTCGCTCGCAAGCCACGGTCCCTCAGCCACATCGAGACAGCGGCACTCCCGCTGGCGGGGCTCAGCGCGTGGCAGGCGCTCTTCGATCACGGAAAGCTCGAGTCGGGCGAGCGCGTGCTGATCCACGGCGCCTCGGGCGGTGTAGGGCAGTTCGCCACGCAGCTCGCGCTCTGGCGCGGTGCCCACGTGATCGGCACCGCGACCGGCGAGGGCGTCGCGGCGACCCGCGCGCTCGGAGCGGACGAGGTCGTCGATCGCGAAGCGGCGAACTTCGAAGAGATCGATCCCGTCGACCTCGTCTTCGACACCGTCGGCGGGGATGCGCTCCGGCGCTCGCCCACCGTGCTCCGCGACGGCGGCCGGCTCGTCTCCGTGGCCGAGGAGCCGCCGCCGGACCCCGACCGTGGGATCGTCACGAGCTACTTCGTCGTCGAGCCGAACCAGGGCCAGCTCGAGGAGCTCGCCCGCCTTGCCGACGAGGGCGCGCTCAAGCCCGCTGTGGACTCGGTGTACCCGCTCGAGAACGGTGTCGAAGCCTTCGAGCGTCTTGCCGGCCCGGGGAAGCGTGGCAAGGTCGTGATCGCCGTGCTTGACATGTGACCGTTTAGTCACCTATTATCCGCCGTGTGGACGATGACGCGGTCTTCAAGGCGCTCGCCGACCCGACACGCCGGCATCTGCTCGACCGGCTCTTCGAAGCCGACGGGCGCACGCTCGGCGAGCTCGAGCAGGGCCTTCAGATGACGCGCTTCGGGGTGATGAAGCACCTGCGGGTGCTGGAGGACGCGGGTCTCGTCGTCGCGCGGCGGGTCGGGCGCGAGAAGCACCACTTCCTGAACCCCGTCCCGATCCGCCTGATCCACGACCGCTGGATCGACAAATACACGGAGGGCGCTGTCACCGCGCTCCTCGAGCTGAAGGCCCGACTGGAGGACACGGCATGACGACGACTGCGAACACGATCGAGACGACTCAGGTCTACCGGGTCTACATCAAGGCGACCCCGGAGGCGATCTGGGCCGCGATCACCGAGCCGGAGCTCGTCAGGCAGTACTACCACGAGTGCCGGCTCGAGACGGCGATCGCGGCCGGCGGCCGCTGGCGTGCCTGGTCGCCCGACCACACGAAGCTCTGGATCGACAGCCCTGTCCTCGAGTTCGACCCACCGAGGCGCCTCGTACACGCCTGGAAGGCGCTCTACGACGACGAGTGCGCGCTCGAGGCCGAGAGTCGCGTCACCTGGGAGCTCGAACCGGAGGAGGGTGGCTATACGAAGGTGACGGTCGTCCACGACCGGCTCGAAGGCGCGCCGAAGACGGCCGAGCGCGTGTCCGGCGAGGGGTGGATGTTCGTGCTCAGCGGCCTGAAGACGCTCGTCGAGACCGGCACCCGCCTGAAGCCTGCAACCGACAAGGAGATGGAATGAGCGACACAGACGGCAAGATCACGTGGTTCGAGTTGCCCGCCGCGGATTCGGCAAGGGCGCGAGGCTTCTACTCCCTCGTCTTCGGCTGGACGTTCGAGTCGTTCGACCCCGCCGGCGAGTACCAGGTGACAAACGACGCGGGCGGCGGCATCTACACGTCGACCGAGAAGAAAGGCCTCACGGCCTACTTCGGGACGTCCGACCTCGACGCCTCGATTGCCAAGGTCAAGAACGCAGGCGGTACCGCGGGGGATCCGCAGGAGGTTCCGAACACCGGCCGGTACTCGGTCTGCGCCGACACCGAAGGCAACGAGTTCGGGCTGTACCAGCGCAACGAGGGCTGACGAGGGTGCCGGAGACCGGTGTCGGGCGTCATCATCGCGTGGGCTCCCGACACCGGATTCGCGGCGCGGCAGGTTCTCACCCAGGGGCAGACGCCGAATTCAGCTTGTTGCATTTGCGCCACGATCACTGACCGGGAGCGGGCTTGCGGGATGAACGTCGGTGTCAGAGCCCGCCGCTCGACCCGGCTGGACAACCGTCCTGCACAAAGGTTAGGATCGCACCTAGGTGCAAGGTCGACCTAACACAACCTGGAGATTCGTCGGGGTTGTGGCCGCGCTCGTCCTGGCAGGCGTCGGGATCGGCCTCTACGTCGCGGACTATCTCGTCGGCAATACGCCGTCGTTCAAGCCGGCGGTGCAGAACGGGACGGTGAACCTCACGATCCAGACCGTCGCCGCGGTGGGGCCGGGTCTCGCGCCGAACCATCCCGACTGGGTCTCCTACCTCGTGCGCGACGACAACGGCGCCTGGAAGCGCCGCACGGTCTGGGACCTCCCGGCGAACTCCACCGTCCACGTGACGATCTACAACTTCGACGGCGCGAGCGGCCTCCGCAACCCGTTCTTCGGCCGCCCGACCGGAATCGTGGGACACGAGATCGTCGACGGCAAGCCGCTCGAAGCGATGCCGCCGGACGACCCCTCGCACACCTTCGCCGTGCCCGCACTCGGGATCGTGATCCCGATCGCACCGGTCGGAGACGACGCGCCTGACCAGTGCGACGACGGCCCGTGCGCGATGTCGAAGGCGCACCGGACGATCACGTTCACCTTCAGGACCGGCGCTCCCGGCCACTACCGGTGGCAGTGCTTCGTCCCGTGCGCCGCCGGCTTCGTCTACGGCTTCGGCGGCCCGATGCAGACGATCGGCTACATGGACGGGTTCCTGAATGTCGGCTGAGCCCGCCGCCAACGCCCCCGAGGTCGCCCACGGCCGCCGGTTCCTGGCTCTCTGGCTCGTCGCGAGCGTCATCCTCACCCCCCTCGTCGTGGTCTTCGTCGGGCCGCAGCTTCCGCCAGGCAACGCCAGCGTGCAGTCCTCGACGGAGGTGTTCGTCGACACCGTGCTCGTCGCGGTGATGACCCCGATCCTGCTCTTTGTGATCCTCTTCGTCGGTTTCTCGCTCTCCCACTTCCGGGCGCGGCCGGGTGTAGACGGCGACGGACCACCGGACCGCGGCAGCTCGCGGATCCAGATCGTCTGGACGGTTGTGACCGGGATCGTGGTCATGTCACTCGCGACGTTCGGCACCTACGAGCTCGCCAAGGACGGGGCCGGCAGCGGCCAGGGGCCGTCTGCCGCCTTCCTGCCGGCGGGCGCCGCCACCGCGATGAACGTCCAGGTGATCGGGCAGCAGTGGGCATTCACCTACCGCTACCCGTCCTACGGCGGGATCGAGACACCGCACCTCGTGCTACCCGCGAACACGCTGATCCGGCTGCACGTGACCTCGCTCGACGTCGTCCACTCGTTCTGGGCCTACGGTCTCGGCGTCAAGGCCGACGCCAATCCAGGGACGGACAACATCGTCTACGTGAAGGTCAAGGGCCCACGGAGCTTCCAGCTCCGGTGCGCCGAGCTCTGCGGCCTCTGGCACGGCTACATGTTCGACACCGGAGAGGTCGTGACGGCGGCGGCGTTCAAGACCTGGATCGCACAGCAGGCAAGGGTCTATGCACCGATCCAGAAGTTCCTGCCGCCCTACGCGCTCAGCTACCTGCCCGACCCCGATCACCGCGCCGGATGAAGCTGCGCAGGCTCATCGGGTTCCACCTCGGCACGGCGCTCGTCGCCGGCGCCGTCTGCTGGTACATCGGCTGGTACCTGGGCCATCAGGTCAGCGGGCCGAGCATCGACTACTTCGAGGACATCGACCAGTCGGACATCGCGATCTTCTTCGGCTACCTGTTCGGCACCGCCGGGTTCCTCGGTGGGCTCGGCTTCCTCAACTACCCGCTCGCGCGGATGGCGGGCCGGCCCGCATCGCTCCCTGCCACCGGCGGCCCGAAGCGCTACTTCGGCCTCGCGACCGACCACAAGGTCGTCGGGCTGCAGTATTTCTGGGGCATCGGGCTCTTCTTCCTGATCGGCGGGCTGAACGCGATGCTCATCCGCTTCGAGCTCCTGAGCCCGAACCAGCAGGTGTTCCCGGCCGGGCAGTACCTGACCGTGGTCGGCCTCCACGGGACGATGATGATGGGGATCATGTCGAGCGCGGTTCTCGGCCCGTTCGCGAACTACTTCGTGCCGATCATGCTCGGGGCCAAGCGGATGGCGTTCCCGCGGATCGAGGCGCTCAGCTTCTGGCTGCTGATGGCCGGAGGCGCGATCCTCACGACGACGATCTTCTTCGGCGGCTTCCCGACCGGCTGGACCGGCTACGCGCCGCTGATCGACCAGGCAAACGGCGGCATCGACTCCTACATCGTCTTCTTCGCGCTCGTCGGGCTCTCGATGTGCCTGCTCGGCCTGAACCTCGTCGTGACCGTGATCACGATGCGGGGGCCGGGCCTGACGTGGTTCCGGCTGCCGATCTTCGTCTGGGGCGTGCTCACGACCGCGGTGCTGATGCTCCTCGCCTCGCCGGTGCTCGTGGCGGTGCTCGGGATGGGCGCGCTCGACCGGACGGCGCAGACCACGTTCTTCATTCCGAGCCGCGGCGGGAGCCAGTACCTCTACGAGAACCTCTTCTGGATCTTCGGCCACCCGGAGGTCTACATCCTCGCGCTGCCGGGCTTCGGGATCATCCTCGAGCTGATCCCGGTGTTCGCCCGCAAGCCGCTCTGGGGCTACCGGCTCGCCGTGTCCGGCCTCGTCGGGGTGACGTTCCTCTCGTGGCTCGTGTGGCAGCACCACCTGTTCGTGAGCGGGATCAACAGCGACTCGCGGCCGTTCTACATGTTCTCGACCGAGCTGATCTCGATCCCGACCGGCTTCACGTTCCTCTGCGGCCTGATGACCCTCTGGCGCGGGAGGATCCGGCTCGCAGTGCCGATGCTCTTCTGCCTCGCATGGTTCTTCAACTTCCTGATCGGCGGGCTCTCCGGGCTGTTCCTCTCCGACGTCCCGAGCGATACGACGCTCCACGGCAGCTTCTTCTCGATGGCCCATTTCCACTACACGATCATGGGTGGGCTCGTGTTCGCGTTCTTCGCCGCGATCTACTTCTGGGTGCCGAAGATGACCGGTTGGGCCTTCAACGAGCGGCTCGCGAAGATCCACTTCTGGGGGATGTTCATCGCGTTCAACTCGACCTTCGCGCCGCTCTTCGCGATCGGGTATCTCGGACAGTCGCGGCGCGCGGTGACCTATCCGTCGAACCTCCAGTTCCTGAACGACTGGGCCTCGATCTCGGCGTTCGTGCTCGGGATCTCGATGCTCGTGTTCCTCTACAACCTCGTCTGGTCGCTCGGGTTTGCACGGGTGCCGGCGGGCTCGAACCCGTGGGAGTCGCGGTCGATCGAGTGGCAGCTTCCCTCGCCGGTGCCTTCCGGGAACTTCGAGGGCCAGCCGGTCTTCACGGGCGATCTCTACGCGTACGGCTCGGGCACGCCGATCGTGATGCCGCCGACCGCGGCGCCGGGGACCGCATGACGGACACGGCGGTCGGGACGTACAAGGAGGCGCCCGGGCTCGTGGGCCGGAACCTCACGGTGGCCGGGCAGCTCATAGCGGGCTCGACCGCGTTCTTCTTCCTTGCGTTCGTCTTTGCCTACGTCTACCTGCGGTCGGTCGACAAGGCATCGCTCTGGCGCCCGCACGGCGTCACCGCTCCGGTCGGCCACGGGACGATCGTGATGGCGCTCGTCGTCGCTGCCGCGATCGCGGTTCGGATCGCACGGCGTGGCGGCGGGGCACGGATCCGGGGGCTCTGGAGCGGGCTCGTCTTCGGGATCGTGGCCCTGCTCGTGCAGATCGCCGAATGGGCTTTGATCGGGTTCGGGCCGGCCGACGGCGGCTACGCCAGCGTGTTCGTCGGCTGGACGGGGTTCTACGCAGCGTTCCTCGTGCTTGCGCTCGTCTGGGTCGAGATCCAGCTGGCGACGGCGGTCCGGAACCGCGATGCCGAACCGGTCGGGCTCGACGCGACGTCCTTCTACCTCTCGTTCCTCGCGGGCATCGGCGTGGTGACCTGGATCGTTCTCTTCCTCGCATGATCGCCGCCCACTTCCTCGCCGGCTCGCTCCTGACGCTCTTCATTCCGATCGCTCTGCTCGTCGGCGTGATCGTGTGGTGGAGCATCGCCGCTCGCCGGGCATCGCGACGCAAAGCCGAGTAGGCGCGGTATCGTCCGGTTGGGGTCATGTCCGTGAACCAGCCGGCGCTCGCCGAGCCGAAGCCCCGTTTCGGGGGCAGCCGCTTCAAGTGGATCGCGTGGGGCGCAGCGCTCGTCGTCGGGCTCGGTGTCGGCGTCGGCCTCGCCGTGCTTCCGAGCTCGCACTCAGCCGCGCCGGCGATCACGAGCGCCGCGATGCAGACGTGGGCCGCAGGAGAGCAGCCGGCGCCCGCGTTCACGCTGACGGATCAACACGGGAAGCCGGTGACGCTCTCGTCCTATCGCGGCCGCCCGGTCATCGTCACCTTCATCGATCCGCTCTGCCGCGACTTCTGCCCGCGCGAGGCGACCGTCCTGACCCAGGCTGCGGCCCAACTCGGGCGCGGCGGGCCGGCGATCGTGTCGGTCAGCGTCGACCCGTGGGGCGACTCGCCGGCGAACTTCCGTGCGGACGCTCTGCACTGGCGGCTCGCACCCGGCTGGCGCTGGGGCACCGGTAGCTACGCCCAGCTCGCATCCGTCTGGAAGAGCTACTACGTCGGCGTCCAGGTCGCGAACGCGAAGATCGCCGGCGTTCACGTCCGGCGGATCACGCACACCGGCGCTGCCTATCTGATCGACGGCACGGGCCACGAGCGGGCGCTCTTCCTCTATCCGTTCACGACGTCCGATGTCGTGAACGCGGCGCGGAAACTGCTCGCCGGCTGATTCCGCGGGATACCATGGCGCCGCCGATGCCGGGCGAGTGGCTCACGAAGGGCGAGGTCAACGCCCACTACTACAACACCGTCGCGGGGGAGATCGTGTTCGCGACGGAGGCGTCGCTCGGCTGGCATCCCCAGGCTCTGGCGAAGGTGATGGTCGCGCGGGCACGCGATACGGGCACTCGCCGGATCCGGGTTCTCGAGCTCGGCGCCAACGACTGTGCCTTCGCCCGAGCGGCGATCACCGAGCTCCGACGGCTGTGCGGGGAGGGCGAGTCCGAGCTCGAGCGGGTCGACTACGTCGCCGTCGAGTACGCCCGCGCCTCGCTCGAGGCCGTCGCCGCCTGGGAGGAGTCGACGGGGGTCTACCTCGTGCGCCGGCCCTCTATCGCCGGAGCGTCGCTCGTCGCGCTCGTCGCCTCGGGCGGGGCTCCCGCGGTCAATCTCGCGCTCGTCAACGCCGAGGCAACCGAGTTCGCGCGCTCGAACACCGAGCCCTTCGACTTCGTGATCCTGAACGAGCTGCTCGACGACATGCCGTATCGCGCCTACTTCGCGGACGCCGCCGAGAGGACGTTCGAGGCGTTCCCGCTGAGTCGCGACGAAGGCGATCGGTGGACGGTGCGCATCGCCCGCGAGGAGCTCACGGGCTCCGCGCGCCCCGAGATGCCGCCCGAGACGTTGACCGCACGGTCCCGTGAATCGCTGGCGCTCGTCCACGACCTTGCGCGGGCGGCACTGGGGCCCGGCGGGATGATGTTCGTGCACGACTACGGCTTCGCGGAGCCGTTCACCGACCTCGCCAAGTACGAGGCGGTGCCGCGGCTGGTGCCGCCCTTCGCGACGCTCGAGTACGCCGACGGCGGTGAGCAGTCGTTTCCGCGCAGCTTCTACCGCGTGTTCGGGAACGAGGCGAAGGGCGTCGTCCAGGTCACGAACGACGTCAACTTCGCCGAGATCACGGTTGCCCTCGCGCCGTACGGCGCGTTCTTCACGATCCCTCACGGGAATCAGATCGCGATCGCCGGCCGGGCATTCGAGAAGGGGCAGGGGGTCTTCCTCGCCGAGTTCGGGCTGCTCGAGTCGACCGACGATCTCCACGCCCTGTTCGCGCGCCTCCAGCGCGATCAGGTGCAGTTGCGCGACGACTACGTCCGGGACGAGATGCAGGGCCGGTCGAGCGTGTTCCTCGACCTGGTCTTCGTCAAGAACCGGCGTCCGTGAGAACCGACAGACAGGTCACGCAGCCCTCGAGCTTCTGGAACTCCCCGATCTCGACGACGACGGGGTCGTATCCGAGCGACGCGTAGAGCTCGGCGCTCCTCGGGCAGTCGGCGGCGAGCAGCACGGCGCGCGGGCCGAGCACGACGACGTGTGCCCCCGACTCCTCCGGGACGGCGAGGAAATCGTCGAACTGGTCCGGGTCGGGCGCGAGCGGTGGGTAGCCGACGACGGTTCCGTCCGGCAGTGCCGTGACCGCGGACTTGAGGTGCAGGAAGCCCGCAACGGGCACCTCGAGCACGATCGCGCCGCGTGGTTCGAGCAGCGCCCGGAGTTGACTCACGCCTCCGGCATTCGTCCTTCCGCCTGTCCCGACGTAGACCGTCTCGCCTACTGCGAGCACATCTCCTCCGTCGAGCGTCGCGGGCGCCTCGATCCGCGCGATCGGGAGCCCGAGCGAACGGGACGCGGCTTCGGCGCCCTCGACCTCGGCAAGCCGCGATGGGGCGCCCGGTCTCGTCGCCACGGCGAGGCCCCGGTAGACGACGAGCGTGTCCTCGACGAAGACGGAATCGGGACAGCCCTCGGCGGGTTCGACCTCGAGTGCCTTCCAGCCGGCCGACTCGAGCGCTGCGACGTATCCGGCCCACTGGGCGCGAGCCAGCTCGAGCTCCACGGGCCGGCGCTCGACGTGGGTCACGAGCCCCTGCGCGAGATCGCGTGCGGGCCGGCGAACGAGAGCAGTCCTCATCGGAGGGCGACGGAGAGGTACACCTGCGTCGTGGCGGGAGTGATGTAGATGTACATCGACATCACGAGGATGACACGTCGGCCCGAGCGCCGCGTACCCTGAGCTCACCACCTCGTCACATCGCCGAGCGGTGACCACGGAAGCTGGTGTAAGGTGTCCCTTACAACGCGGCGGCCACTCGGGCCTCGCGGGTCGAGAAAGGGAAGGTCGCGCGTGCGCCGGTTCCTCGTCATCATCGCTCCCGTCGTCATCGTCGTCGCCGCTGTCGCAGCCTTCTCCGCCTTCGCGAAGTCGGACGGCTCGAAGAGCACCGAGAAGATCACCGTCTACAGCGGGCAGCATCCGGAGACCGTCTCGGCACTCGTCGCCGCGTTCACGAAGAAGACCGGGATCCCCGTCGCCGTCCGCTCGGATGACGAGGGAGTGCTGGCCGCCCAGATCGTCCAGGAGGGCAAGCATTCCCCGGCAGACGTCTTCATCACCGAGAACTCGCCGCCGCTCATGGAGCTGGGGCAGAAGGGGCTGCTCGCCCCGGTCGACGGGTCGACGCTCGCGAAGACCTCGGCGAAGTACAGCTCCCCGCAGAAGAACTGGGCCGGGATCTCGGCCCGGGTGAGCACGATGGTCTACAACACGAACGACCTGAAGCCGTCGCAGCTCCCGAAGTCCGTGCTCGAGCTCGCCGACCCGAAGTGGAAGGGAAAGCTCGCACTCTCACCCGGTGAGACCGACTTCCAGCCCATCGTGACCGCCGTCGAGGCGCGCTACGGCAAGGCCCGCACCGTCAAGTGGCTCGAGGGCATCCGCAGCAACGCGAGCAAGCACATCTATCCCGACAACGAGACGCTCGTCGCCCAGGTCAACAGCGGGCAGGCCGAGCTCGGCGTGATCAACCACTACTACTGGTACCGGCTCCGTGACGAGGTCGGCGCGGCGAAGACCCACTCTGCCGAGCATTTCTTCGCGGCGGGCGATCCCGGCTACGTGATCGACGTGTCCGGAGCGGGCGTGCTCGCATCGAGCTCCCACAAGGCCGAGGCGCAGCAGTTCCTGGCCTTCCTCGTCAGTAAGCAAGGGCAGCAGATCCTCGCCAACGACGAGAGCTACGAGTACCCGCTCGGATCGGGTGTGAAGACCGGCAAGCCGCTCGTCCCGTTTGCAACACTGCGCCCGGATCCGATCACGGTTCAGCAGCTCGGCAACGGCAGCGAAGCGATCGCTCTCCTGCGCCAGGCGAGCCTCTTGTAGCAAGCTCGTGTCGGGCTTGCCCGATCACGACATGTCACGCACCCTGCTTATCGAACTGCCACTTCCATGACGGTTGCCGCCGTTCCCGCAAAGCGGCGTGCGCCTGCGGGTCTCCTGAGTCTGGGCATTCTCGTTGCCGCGGCGGTGGCCGTGCCGCTCGTCTTCCTGCTCCTCGAGGCGGCACAGGTGGGCTGGGCCACGATCAAGCCGCTCATCTTCCGTGAGCTCACGGCGACCCTCCTCTGGAACACGGTCCGGCTGACCGTTGCCGTGACCGTGATCTGCGCGGTGCTCGGGGTCGCCACCGCGTGGTGCATCGAGCGCACCGACGTGCCCTGGCGCCGGTTCTGGGCCGTCGTCCTCGTGCTCCCGCTCGCGATGCCGGACTTCGTGCTCGGCTACGGCTGGATCTCGATCGCGCCGGGCGTCTCGGGCTACTGGGGATCGGTGCTCGTGATGTCGCTCGGGAGCTACCCGCTCGTGTACCTCCCGGTCGCCGCCGCGCTGCGCACCGCCGACCCGAGCCTCGAGGACGTCGCGCGCGGCCTCGGCCTGGGTCGCTTTCGGACGTTCACACGGGTGACGCTGCACCAGATCCGGCCAGCGCTCTTCGGCGGCTCACTCCTCGTCGCGCTGATCCTGCTCGCCGAGTTCGGGACCTTCGAGATCCTCCGCTTCCAGACCTTCACGACCCAGATCTACACGGAGATCCAGATCGGGTACTCGACGACGGCCGGCTGCGCGCTCTCGCTCGTGCTCGTGCTGCTCGGGCTGCTCGTGCTCGGCGCCGAGGCAGCCGGGCGGGGCCGGGCCGGCGCTGCCCGCCGAGGACAGGCCGGCCGGCGCGCGACCCGCGTGAGGCTCGGCTGGTGGGCCGTGCTCGTCATCGCCGGGATCGCGACGCTGCTCGTCCTCGCGATCGGTGTTCCTCTCTACGCGCTCGGCTACTGGTTCGTGGAGGGGACGTCCTCGACGCTTCCTTCGATCTCGATCTTCGGGGCGGCGGTCTCCACCGCGCTGTACAGCGCAGCCGCCGCAGCACTCGCGACGGTCGCAGCGATCCCGATCGCCCTGCTCGTCGAGCGGCACCGCAGCCGGCTCACCGTGACGATGGAACGCTCGACGTACCTCGTGCAGGCGATCCCGGGGATTGTCGTCGCCCTCTCGCTCGTCTACTTCACGATCCGCTACCTCCCGACGCTGTACCAGTCGAGCTTCGCGCTCGTCTTTGCCTACGCGATCATGTTCTTCCCGCTCGCCCTCGTCGCTGTCCGGGCGGGAGTCGCCCAGGCGCCGCCCGGGTTGGAAGAGGTCGCCCGCTCGCTCGGCCACGGCCGGCTCTCGGTGCTCATGCGCATCACGCTTCCCGTGCTCGCGCCCGCCCTCGTCGCCGGGTTCTCGCTCGTCTTCATCACGTCCTCGACCGAGCTCACGGCGACGCTGATCCTCCATCCGACCGGTGTCAACACTCTCGCCACCGGGTTCTGGGCCTTCACGAACAACTTCGCCTACGGCGCGGCCGCGCCTTACGCGCTGGCATTGCTGATCGTTGCGACGCTGCCCGGGCTCGTGCTCGGGCGCTGGTTCGAGCGGATCGCAGGAGCTGCGACATGAGCGACCCGGCCGCCGCCTCGGCTTCGGCTTCCGTCTCGGTGGCCGGCGTTCGGAAGTCCTTCGGGGAGCGCGCCGTGCTCGACGGCGTCTCGCTCGAGGTCGAGGCCGGCTCGTTCACGGCCATCCTCGGAGCCTCGGGCAGCGGCAAGACGACGCTCCTTCGCCTGATCGCGGGATTCGAGCGCACCGATTCGGGCACGATCGAGCTCGGCGGGCGCCTCGTCGACGGGCCGAAGGTCTTCGTCCCGACGGAGCGGCGCCGGATCGGATACGTCCCGCAGGAGGGGGCGCTGTTCCCTCATCTCACCGTCGCCGGCAATGTGGGCTTCGGGCTTCGCGGCCGGAAGGTCGGCCGCGGTGGCGCGGCGAGCGACGCCCGGGTCGCCGAGCTGCTCGAGCTCGTCGGGCTGGGCGGGTTCGAGAAGCGGCTGCCCCACCACCTGTCGGGGGGTGAGCGCCAGCGGGTCGCGCTCGCGCGAGCGCTCGCCGCGCATCCCGCGCTCGTGCTGCTCGACGAGCCGTTCTCGTCACTCGACGTCGAGCTCCGCACGAGCATGCGGCGCGAGGTGGTGGACGTGCTCCGCAAGTCCGGCGCCACCGTGATCCTCGTCACCCACGACCAGGACGAGGCACTCTCGATCGCCGACCGGGTCGCGGTGCTGCAGCGCGGCTCGATCGTTCAGTGCGACGAGCCGGCGGTGCTCTACATGCGCCCGGTGAACGGCGAGGTCGCCCGCTTCGTCGGCCACGGCAACGTGCTCCTCGGCAGGCTCGAGAACGGCGTCGTCCAGTCGGTGCTCGGTGAGATCGAGATCGGGCTCGGCGTGGCGGCGGCCGAGCCGTGCGCTGTCGGCGTGCTCGTGCGGCCCGAGCAGATCGATCTCCACGACCCGTCGGACGGTGACAGGGTTCCCGGAGGCGTCGTCGTCAGCCGCGAGTTCCACGGCCACGACGTGCTCGTCTCGATCCGGCTCGACGAGCCGGCGTGGGGCCCGGATCCCGCGGGACGCCCCGGCTTCGAGGTTCTCGTCAGGCTGCCCGGGCCCGAGGCTCCCCAGCCCGGGCGCCGGGTCTCGCTGCGCGTCCGCGGCACGGCCGCGGCGTGGGTTACCGGACTGCCGGAGTAAGAAGCTCCAGCTCGGGCTTTCGCGAAGCGCTGAAGGCGAGTGCCGCGAGCCCGAGCAGAGCCCAGGTGGTCGGGTCCTCGAAGAAGTGGTCGTAGAAGAGCGAGTGCACCGTGATCGCCGTCAGCCCGAGCGCGACGGCGAGGACGACGCGCCACGTGAAGGGATCGCCGCGAGTCCGTACGAGCGTCCGGAACGCCGCGACGAGCACCCAGAGGAAGAGGCCAAGGCCGATCAGCCCGCTCTCGGCCGCCACGGTGACGGGCGTGTCGTGTGAGGCGGCCTTCTTCGGCTCCTTGCCCTTGAGATGTGTCAGGTCCGCGTAGTGGCGGCGGAAAGCGCCGACGCCGACGCCGACCACCGGATGGTGCACCGCGATCCGCAGCCCGTTGTAGATCAGCCCGGCCCGGTCGCTCGTCGCCCGGTTGAGCGCCGCCCCCGACCGCTTGACGAACGCGTTCTGGATGTTCGGATTCGCCACGCCGGTCGAGACGAGGACGACCGCGACGAATGCCGCCGCCAGCAGGGCGGCGCGGCGCCAGACGACCGCCATCAGCAGCACGACGGCTGCGATCAGCCCGGCGAAGCTCGACTGCGAATACGAGAGGACGAGCCCCGACCAGATGCCCACGATCGCGATCGCGGCGCCGAGCGCGAGCCGTTTCGAGGGCCCTCGCATCACGAGCACGAGCGCCGCGAGGATCGCGATCATCAGGAACCGGCCGTAGATCGACGGGTCCCAGAAGACGGAGTTCACGCGGTAGAACGGCAGGTAGGCGTCGCCGACGATCACCTTCGGGTTCCAGAAGAGATTCCGCGTCGCGTACTGGGCGACGCCGATCGCGGCGAAGACGAGGGCGAGGGCGATCAGTTCGACCGCGAGCCAGGAGATCGCGCGACGGCTCCATTCGAGGCGGGCGATCCCCACGCAGATCACGGCGAACGGCAGGAAGTAGGCGATCAGCTCGAAGGAGCCCGCGAGCACGTCGTTGCTCCAGAGAAGCGACACACCGGTGAAGAGGATGAAGGCCGCGAGCGGCCAGGACATCGGGCCGAGCTCGCGCGTGCGACGGTCGCCCTTGATCGTGTCGATCACGATCTGGAACCCCGCCGCCGCCGCGAGCAGGTACAGCGGAAGCTCGAGCTGGGAGTGCGTCCCCCCGACGGCGAGCGGCACGCGGGCCGGGAGCGCCGGGAGGATCGCGAACGCGAGCAGCCACGGCCACCGGCGAAGCAGGAACGCGACGGGGATTGCCGCGAGCACGACTCCTGCGACCGCGAGCGCAACCGCGCCCTCGTGGGCCGCGGGCGCGATCTCGGCACCGAGCACGGCGCAGCCGGCACCGACGAATGCGAGCCCGGAGACCCGGATCCGCGGCGTCTGGCCGACGAGGAGCATCGCTACTCCGAGGCAGCCGAGTGGGCCGCCGATGAGGCCGAAGCTCATCTCATCTCGAACGCGCGCTCATCCGGCGCACGACGGGTCGGCAGGCCGCGGGAGGATGTCCTCCCGGTACCGATCCATTTCGTGCGCCTCTCCCTGCGCTGCCCCCAGGTCGTGCGAGCCCCAACACATGTGCATCCTAAGACCTTTCTGTCCCGCTGCGAGCAGGGAAGTCCTGCCCCGTGAGTCCGTCGTTTCAGGAACTCATCGTCAGTGGAGCACAGGTTCCTGAGACCGATCTGAGGATCTCCCCGAAACGGTGAGGAGCGGTGGGCGCCGGACGGGGGCTCTCTCGCTCGGGCTCGTCAGTGCGGCCCGTGGAAGTGGTGGAACCACGGGTGGGCGAGGGGATAGGTGACGAGGGCAGTGAAGATGCCAACGGCGAGCGCGATGCCGGTGACGGCGAGTCTCGCCTGCCGGCCGCCGGCCGGGCGCGACCACTCGGCGAGGATCCGTCGGCCTGCCCGCAGGGCGTAGGCCAACACGTGGATCGTCGTCGCACCAAACCAGACGATGAAGCTCGCCTTGTGGAGCCCGACGATCATCCCGCGATGCGGGACGGCGAGCAGCACGACGCCGGTCCCGAACAGGGTGAGAGTCGAGAGCACGAGCACCGGCGCCACGAGGAGTCGCATCAGCGGGGCCGGCGGACCCTCCCGGACGTACTGGCTGCTGCCGGCGTAGTACATGACGAATCGGTAGCCGGTGCTCGCGAGCTTGAGCGAGACGGGGCCGAGCAGGAGCATCCCGACGAAGATGTGAACCGAGAGGAGCGGCTGAATCGCGGGGATCGTCGCGCCCTCGATTGCGAGGAGAACGAGGAGGGTCGCACCGACGATCGAGGTCAACCGCGCATTGCCGAGGGCACCGCCGAGTCTCTGTCCCCGGCGCTTCGGTGCCGGGCGTGTGCCGGTCCCGCCGCGTCGCAGATCCGTGTCCGTGAGCACGATCGAAGTCGAGCAGAGGCCGATGAGAAGGCGGTGAGACGCATCCGCTCATCCACAGCTCATCTCGATGAGAGACCATTCCGGGTATGCGCATCCTTGTGGTCGAGGACGAACCGAAGCTCGGCCGGCTCCTCGTGCGCGGGCTCGTCGAGGAAGGGCATCCCACTGACCTCGCCTCGACGGGCGAGGATGCCCTCTGGATGGCCAGCGCGGCTCCCTACGACGCGATCGTCCTCGACGTGATGCTTCCCGGCGCCGATGGATTCACGATCTGCGGTGAGCTTCGTGCGCGCGATGTCTGGACGCCGGTGCTCATGCTGACGGCCCGGGACACGATCGAGGACAAGATCCAGGGGCTCGATACCGGTGCCGACGACTATCTGATCAAGCCGTTCTCGTTCAGCGAGCTCCTCGCCCGGCTCCGCGCGCTCGCCCGCCGCGCTCCGGCCGAGCGCCCGAGCGAGCTGCGGGTGGGCGATCTCCGTCTCGACCCGGCCCGGCACAGGGCCTGGCGCGAGGAGACCGAGCTCGACCTGACGGCGAAGGAGTTCGTCCTGCTCGAGGTCTTCATGCGCCGGCCGGGTGAAGCCCTCTCCCGCGTGCAGCTCCTCGACGCCGCGTGGGACATCGCCTTCGAAAGCAGGTCGAACGTCGTCGACGTCTACGTCCGCTACCTGCGGGAGAAGATCGACCGGCCGTTCGGCCGCAGCTCGCTCGAGACGGTGCGCGGCGTGGGCTACCGCCTGGCCGCCGGATGAGCATTCGCGGTCCGCGGTCGTACCTGCTCGCGTCAGACATCGCTTGCGACGAGCTCTCTCGCGTCACGACGCGGCGCCCGGCCCGATGAGCCGTCTGCCGATCAGGATCCGGCTCACCCTGCCCTTCGCGCTCGCGATGGCCCTCGTGCTGGCGGCGCTCGGGACGTTCGTCTACCTGCGCGTCGGCTCGCTGCTCCTCAGGTCGGCCGATCAGAGCCTGAACGCGCAGGCAGCCCAGACCACCCTCAGGATCGAGAAGGGTCGGGCCTTGATCGACAAGGACGGCGAGACCGGGATCTCGTTCGCGCAGCTGATCGCGCCTGACGGGGTGGTGGTCTCGTCGGATCCCGCCGGGGTCCCGGCGCTCCTCGATCCGGTAACGGCGCGGCGGGTCGTGCTCGGCAGCCAGACTCGAGCGACCGTCGCGATTCCGGGACACCCGGGACGATGGCGGCTTCTCGCAGTTCCCGAGGGCGGGAAGGAGACGCGCGTCCTCGTGCTCGGGAGCTCCCTCGACACCCGCGACGAGTCGCTCGAGCACCTTCGGCGCGAGCTCCTGCTCGGCTCGCCCCTGGCGCTCGTTCTCGCGATCCTCGCCGGCTATGTCCTTGCGGGTGCGGCGCTCCGGCCGGTCGAGGCGATGCGCCGAAAGGCTGGGGCGATCTCCGCTGCGACGCCCGGGAGCAGGCTGCCCGTGCCGCCGGCGCGCGACGAGATCTCCCGCCTCGCGGAGACGCTGAACCAGATGCTCGACCGGCTCGAGATCGCCTTCGAGCACGAGCGCCGCTTCGTAGCCGACGCGAGCCACGAGCTCCGGACACCGCTTGCGCTGCTCCGAACCGAGCTCGAGCTCGCGCTTCGCCATCCCCGGTCGCATGCGGAGCTCGAGGAAGCGATCCGCTCGGCAGCCGAGGAGACCGACAGGCTCACCGCGCTCGCAGCCGACCTGTTGCTGATCGCGAGCTCCGATCAGAGCTCGCTTGCCCTCAATGTCGAAGACACCCCCGCGGATGACCTCCTTGCCGGAGTCGCCGCCCGTTTCGATGCGCGGGCGGGCGGGCTCGGACGCACCCTCGAGGTCTCGGGCTCCGGTGATCTCGTCGTGGCCGCTGACCCGAAGCGGGTCGAGCAGGCGCTCGGGAACCTCGTCGAGAACGCGCTCGTGCACGGGAGCGGGAGGGTCACGCTGTCGGCGAAGGAGGTCTCCTGCACCGTCGAGCTGCACGTTGCCGACGAGGGCCCGGGTTTTCCCGACGGCTTCGCGTCCCGGGCGTTCGACCGCTTCAGCCGCGCCGACGAGGCACGCCCGCGTCGCGGCAGCGGGCTCGGGCTCGCGATCGTCCAGACGATCGCGCTCGCGCACGGCGGCAGCGCCGGGGTCTCGGCGCTGCCGGGGACTTCGGATGTCTGGATGGCGTTACCGGCCGGCAGGCGCGAGACGCTCGCCGATCGTCACTTCGAGAGCTTGCCGAGCGCCGACTGAAGCGACTGCTCGAACGCCTGGCTCGTCGCGCTCGCTCCGGACACCTGCTGGACGTTCGCACTCTGAACGCTGAGGAACTCCTGGCGCAGCGTGGGCAGCGACTCCGACATCACGTACTGCGAGCGATCCGTGTGGTAGCTGTAGGTGCCGCCGAGATCCGTGTAGCGGATCGTCTTCTTGGTGCCGACGGTGGTGATCTTCGCCGTCACGACGACCTGGACGGTGCCCCAGCGGTCGGCGGTGGCACTGATCCCGGTTACCTTCTTCGTCACGATCTTCTTGGCGGTCGTCGTGACCGCCCCAGACCGTGTCGCGGCGGCCGCCTGCGCGACCGGGATCGAGAGCGCAAACGCGCTCAGGACGGCTGCGAACTTCGTTTTCATGCCGGTATCTTCGAGCGTCTCGATGAGAGGCCGATGTGGGCGGGCTAAGAGTTTCCTGAGGGCTCAGCCGAGGCGGCGCTTGAGAGCGAACGCGCTCAACGGGCCCCAGACGCCGTCGGCGTGGAGCCCCGCGGCGTGCTGGAAGCGCTTCACCGCTCCGGTCGTGAGCGGCCCATAGAAGCCTGTCACCGGGCCGTGGAAGAAGCCGAGCTTTCGAAGCTGCGCCTGGAGCCGTTTCACCTGAGCGCTCGTGAGCCCGCCCGATGTGGTCGAAGCGGACGCAGGCCCGCCGCCCGCGACCGTCGAGACCCAGGTAGAGAGCGTCTGGATGTCGACGGCCGAGAGCGACGCCGAGAACGATGGCATCCCGCCGCCGCCCGAGGCGATCTGTGCCGCCACGGTGTAGCTCGATGGCCGCAGCCCGTCGAGGTTCGGGCCGGCCTGTCCGGCCGAGCCGGCAGCTTCGAGCGTGTGGCAGCTTCCGCAGCCGGCCTGCGACCAGAGCTGTGGGCCGCTCGCGGCGCAAGCGGGGCCGGCGATGCTTGCCAGGGCCGCGCCGGCGGCGGCCACGATCACGATGTTCCTCAAGAGGAGCTCCTTGTCCGGGGTCGGTCGGCGAAGCTAGAGGCCCCGGATGAGCCGTCGGTGAGACCGCTCAGCGGTCGGCGAGCGGGAGGCGCACGGTGAACGCGGTGCCGCTGCCGGGGGTCGACTCGACCTCGACCTTCCCGTGGTGTGCCTCGACGACGGCCGAGACGATCGCGAGCCCGAGCCCCGCGCCGCCGCTCGAGCGGGCGCGCGACGGGTCTGCGCGATAGAAGCGTTCGAAGACCGACGCGAGCTGCTCC